>JBBQCD010000006.1:0-103997 GCA_038318385.1 Burkholderiales bacterium
GTTCTTTCGCGCCCTCGTCGACTATGCGCAGGACGGTTCATATTCCTGGCACTGCCCCGGGCATTCGGGAGGCGTGGCTTTCCTGAAAAGCCCGGTCGGGCGCATGTTCCACCAGTTCTTCGGCGAGAACATGCTGCGCGCCGACGTCTGCAACTCGGTCGACGAACTTGGCCAGCTGCTCGATCACACCGGGCCGATCGCCCAGGCCGAGCGCAACGCCGCGCGCATCTTCAACGCCGATCACTGCTTCTTCGTGACCAACGGGACCTCGACCAGCAACAAGATGGTCTGGCACCACCGCGTCGCGCCGGGCGACGTGGTGGTCGTCGACCGCAATTGCCACAAGTCGATCCTGCACGCGATCATCATGACGGGGTCGATCCCGGTTTTCCTGCGGCCCACGCGCAACCATTACGGCATCATCGGTCCGATCCCGCAGAAGGAGTTCCTGCCCGACGCGATCCGCAAGAAGATCGCCGCCAACCCGCTGCTCGCCGGCGTCGATGCCAAGGCCGTCAAGCCGCGCATCCTGACCTTGACGCAGAGCACCTACGACGGCGTTCTCTACAACACCGAGACCATCAAGCACGCCCTCGACGGCTACATCGACACGATGCACTTCGACGAGGCGTGGCTGCCGCACGCGGCGTTCCACAAGTTCTACGGCCAGTTCCATGCCATGGGCAAGAACCGGCCGCGTCCGAAGGACCAGCTGGTGTTCTCGACGCAGTCGACCCACAAGCTGCTTGCCGGCATCAGCCAGGCCTCGCAGGTGCTGGTGCAGGACGCCCAGAACGTCAAGCTCGACCGACACCTCTTCAACGAGGCCTACCTGATGCACAGCTCGACGAGCCCGCAGTACGCGATCATCGCGTCGTGCGACGTGTCGGCCGCCATGATGGAGGCCCCGGGAGGACGTGCGCTGGTGGAGGAGAGCATCTCCGAGGCGCTCGATTTTCGTCGCGCAATGCGCAAGGTCGCCGCCGAGTACGGCAAGGACTGGTGGTTCAAGGTCTGGGGCCCCGACAAGCTCGCGGCCGAGGGCATCGGCAGCAGCGCCGACTGGATCTTGAAGGCCAACGCCAAGTGGCACGGCTTCGGCAACCTCGCCGAGGGCTTCAACCTGCTCGACCCGATCAAGAGCACGCTGATCACGCCGGGGCTCGACATGTCCGGCAAGTTCGCGCCGACCGGCATTCCCGCGGCCATCGTCACCAAGTTCCTCGCCGAGCACGGCATCGTCGTCGAGAAGACCGGGCTCTATTCGTTCTTCATCATGTTCACCATCGGCATCACCAAGGGCCGCTGGAACACGCTGCTGACGGCGATGCAGCAGTTCAAGGACGACTACGACCGGAACCAGCCGCTGTGGCGGATCCTGCCGGAATTCGTCGCTGCGCACCCGCGCTACGAGCACATGGGGCTGCGCGACCTGTCGCAGAGCATCCACGAGATGTACGCGAAGAGCGATATCGCGCGGCTGACGACGGAGATGTACCTGTCCGACCTGGAGCCGGCGATGAAGCCGAGCGACGCCTTCGCCCACATTGCCCACGGCCGCACCGAGCGCGTCTCCATCGACGAGCTCGAGGGACGCATCACGACGTCCTTGCTGACGCCCTATCCGCCGGGCATTCCGCTGCTGATCCCCGGCGAGCGCTTCAACCGCAAGATCGTCGACTTCCTGCGCTTCACGCGCGCCTTCAACGCCGCGTTCCCGGGCTTCGAGACCGATGTGCACGGGCTGGTCGCGGTGCCGGCGCTCGAAGGAGTCGTCGTCAACAACGGCAACTACTGCGTCGACTGCGTCCGTGCGGAGTAACCGCGGAGTCGGCAAGCGGGGCCCGCACCGCCTGCGCCTGCAACGGTCGCGCCTGGGACGGTCGCGCCTGGGACGGTCGCGCCTGGTCGCTTTCGCCTTGCCGGCTACGCCTACTCGGCGCCCGGCATGGCGTGGCTGAAGCCGCCGTCGACGTAGGTGATCTCGGAGGTGATCCCGGCGGCGAGATCGGAGAGCAGGAACGCCGCGGCGTTGCCGACATCGTCGATCGTGACGTTGCGGCGCAGCGGTGCGGCGGTCGCGACCACGTCGAGGATCTTGCCGAAGCCCTTGATCCCGGAGGCGGCGAGTGTCTTGATCGGTCCTGCGGAAATGCCGTTGACGCGGACGCCGCGCGGCCCGAGGCTGCTCGCCAGGTAGCGCACGCTGGCTTCGAGGGAAGCCTTGGCCAGGCCCATGGTGTTGTAGTTGGGAACACTGCGCTGCGCGCCGAGATAGGTGAGGGTGAGCAGTGCCGCGCCCGCGCGCAGGCGGGGCGCCGCCGCCTTCGCCAGGGCCGGAAAGCTGTAGCTGGAGATGTCGTGGGCGATGCGGAAGGACTCGCGCGACAGACCATCGAGAAAGTCGCCGGCGATCGATTCGCGCGGTGCGAAGCCGATGGAATGGACCAGCCCGTCGAACTCGGGCCAGGCCTCGCCCAGCTGCGTGAACGTGCGCTCGATCTGGGCGTCGTCGGCGACGTCGAGGTCGTAGAGAAGCTCGGATCCGAACTCCCGCGCGAACTCGCCCACCCGGTCGCGAAAGCGCTCGCCCTGATAGCTGAATGCGAGTTCGGCGCCTTCGCGCCGGCAGCAGCGGGCAACCCCGTAGGCAATCGATCGGTTCGACAGCACGCCGGTGATCAGGAAGCGTTTTCCGGCTAGAAATCCCATGGATGGCTCCTCGACTCGAATGCCGACGATTCTGGCACGCCACCCCGGCCCCCTGCGGCAGAGCAGGGCGGGCCCTTGCCCCTGCTCGCCTGAGGCGGTACAATCCCTTTTTCCCCGAATAGCTCGAAACCAGCTGGAAATGGGCGGAGTCTTCCGGCCCATTTTTTTTGGTTGATCGTTTTTTGCGACGCCCTCATGGGGGCTTGAATTCAGAAGGGTTGGACCGGCACGCGATGACCTGGCAAGGCGCCATCGAAACCACCGTGAGTGGGCTCGGCTACGAGCTCGTCGACGCTGAAAAGAGCGCCGGCGGGCTTCTGCGCGTCTTCATCGACCATCCCGTGGCCGCGGCGCCTACAGGCGGCGTCGAGCGCTTCATCACGGTGGACGACTGCGAGAAGGTGACCCGCCAGCTCCAGCACGTGCTCGAAGTCGAGGGCTGCGCCTATTCGCGCCTCGAGGTTTCTTCTCCCGGCCTGGACCGGCCGCTGAAGAAGGCGGCGGACTACCACCGCTTCGCCGGGCACCAGGTCGAGGTGACGCTGAAGATGCCGTTCAAGGGTCGCAAGAAGTACCGAGGCGAACTCCAGCCGCGCGACGACGGTTGGCGACTCGTGCTCGAGCAGGGGGGTGGCGTCGACGCCGAGCAGCGCGCGCTGGATTTCATGTTCGACGAGGTGCGCGAAGCGCAACTCGTGCCGGTGGTGGACTTCAAGGGACGCCGCACCGGTAAGCAAGGGAATGCTGGGCGCGAGAGCGCCGGGGACGAGGTTGACGGAGGTCGGATGCTATGAACCGGGACTTGCTGGATTTTGTGGACGCCATCGCGCGTGAGAAGAGCGTCGACCTGGAAGTGGTTTTCGCCGCGGTCGAGGCTGCGTTGGCGTCGGCCTCGAAGAAGCTGCACGGCGGCGAGGTCGACATGCGCGTCTCGATCGATCGGGAAACCGGCGACTACGAGACCTTCCGCCGCTGGCACGTCGTGCCGAACGAGGCCGGCCTGCAGCTGCCCGACTCGGAGATCCTCCATTTCGAGGCGGTCGAGCAGATTGCCGACATCGAGGTCGACGACTACATCGAGGAGCAGGTCGAGTCGGTCTCGATCGGCCGCATCGGCGCCCAGGCGGCCAAGCAGGTGATCCTGCAGAAGATCCGCGATGCCGAGCGCGAGCAGCTGCTGACCGACTTCCTCTCGCGCGGCGAGAAGATCTTCGTCGGCACCGTCAAGCGCCTCGACAAGGGCGACGTGATCGTCGAATCGGGCCGCATCGAGGGGCGGCTGCGCCGCAGCGAGATGATCCCGAAGGAAAACCTGCGCACCGGCGACCGCGTCCGCGCCTACATCGCCGAGGTCGATCCGACATTGCGCGGGCCCCAGATCATCCTGTCGCGCAGCGCGCCGGGCTTCATGATCGAGCTTTTCGCCCAGGAAGTGCCGGAGATCGAGCAGAAGCTGCTGGAGATCAAGTCCTGCGCCCGCGACCCGGGCTCGCGCGCCAAAATCGCCGTGGTCTCGCACGACAAGCGGGTCGACCCGATCGGTACCTGCGTCGGCGTTCGTGGCTCGCGCGTCAACGCGGTCACCAACGAGCTCGCCGGCGAACGCGTCGACATCGTGTTGTGGTCGGAAGATCCGGCGCAGTTCGTGATCGGCGCGCTGGCGCCGGCCAACGTGCAGTCGATCGTCGTCGATGAAGAGCGCCACGCGATGGACGTCGTCGTCGATGAGGAGAACCTCGCCATCGCGATCGGCCGCGGCGGACAGAACGTGCGCCTGGCTTCCGAGATGACCGGCTGGCGCATCAACATCATGACCGCCGAGGAGTCGTCGGCCAAGCAGGCCGAGGAAACCGACACGGTCAGGAAGCTCTTCATCGACAAGCTGGACGTCGATGCCGAAGTCGCGGACATCCTGATCGCCGAAGGCTTTGCCAGCCTCGAGGAAGTGGCCTACGTGCCGATGCAGGAGATGCTCGAGATCGAAAGCTTCGACGAGGACACGGTCAACGAGCTGCGCACCCGCGCCAAGGACGCCCTTCTGACGATGGAGATCGCCAAGGAGGAAGGCGTCAATGACGCCTCCCAGAACCTGCGCGACCTCGAAGGCCTGAACGCCGAACTGATCGAGAAGCTCGGTGCCGCCGATGTCAACAGCCGCGACGACCTCGCCGACCTGGCCGTCGACGAACTGGTTGAGATCACCGGCATCGACGAGGAACGGGCAAAGACGCTGATCATGCGGGCGCGTGAACACTGGTTCACGGCAGAGGCGGCAGCCGCGAAGGCTGCCGAGGAGGCAGCGGCCGCCGAAGCCGCCGCCGCGACCCCCGAAACGGCATCCGCCCAGAGTTAAACGGCCGACCACGGCACGACAGAAGCAAGGAACCTACATGGCCTCGACAACCGTCGCCCAACTCGCTGCCGAGCTGAATCGCTCGGCTGCGGCGCTGCTGGAGCAGCTGCAGTCGGCCGGCGTCAGCAAGGCATCCACCGAGGATGCGCTGACCGACACCGACAAGGCGCGGCTGCTCGACCACCTGCGCACCTCGCACGGTACCGCTGGCGCCGAGCGCAAGAAGATCACGCTGACGCGCAAGTCGACCAGCGAGATCAAGCAGGCGGACTCGAGCGGTCGTGCCCGCACGATCCAGGTCGAGGTTCGCAAGAAGCGCACCTTCATCAAGCGCGACGACGCCGCGCCGGTGCTCGACGACGCCGCGGAGGCGGCGGCTCAGGAAGCCGAGCTGCAGCGCCGCGAAGAAGAGGCGCAGGCCCAGGCCGCGCAACTGCGCCGGCAGGAAGAGGAACTCGAGGAGCAGCAGCGCCAGCGCGAGGCACAGGAGCGCCAGGAGCGCGAAGCCGCCGAGGCTCGCGCGGCCGAGGCCGCCGAGAAGGCGCGCACAGAAGCCGAGGCTGCCGCTGCGGCCGTGGCGGCAAAGCCCGCCAAGGGCAAGGGCGCCAAGGCCGTCGAGGCCGCCGTGCCGGAAGCGGCCGCCCCGGCCGCACCGGCCGAGCCGCCGAAGCCGGCGGTGCGGATGATCAAGGCTGCCGTCGTCGAGAACGAGGAAAAGCAGCGTGCGCTCGATCTCGCCAAGCGCCGCAAGGCCGCCGAGGACGAAGCCGCCGCGATTCGCACGATGATGTCGGCGCCGAAGAAGGTCCTCGTCGCCAAGAAGCCCGAGGAAGTCAAGCCGGCGGAAGCCAAGGACGGCATCAAGGGCACGATCCACAAGAAGGTCGGCGCCCCCGGCACCGCGACCGTTGCCAAGCCCGGCGACAAGAAGTCGATCAAGTCGGAGAAGCTCTCCTCGAGCTGGGCCGACGACGCCGCCAAGAAGCGTGCGCTCAAGCCCACCGGGCGCGGCCCGGCGGGCGGCAACCGTCCGGGTTGGCGCGCGCCGCGCGCCGGACGTCGCGGCGATCGCAACGACGGTGCGCCCTCGACCTTCGTCGCGCCGGCCGAGCAGCAGGTGCAGGAAGTGCACGTGCCCGAGACCATCAGCGTGGCCGACCTGGCCCACAAGATGTCGGTCAAGGCGAGCGAGGTCATCAAGCAGTTGATGAAGCTCGGCCAGATGGTGACCATCAACCAGCAGCTCGACCAGGAGACGGCGATGATCGTCGTCGAGGAGATGGGGCACACCGCGCTGCCGGCCAAGCTGGACGATCCGGACGCGTTCCTCGAAGAGGAAGCCGACACCGATCTGCACGAATCGCTGCCGCGCGCACCGGTCGTGACCGTGATGGGCCACGTCGACCACGGCAAGACCTCGCTGCTCGACTGCATCCGCCGTGCCCGCGTGGCGGCCGGGGAAGCGGGCGGCATCACCCAGCACATCGGCGCGTACCACGTCGACACGCCGGGCGGAATGGTCACGTTCCTCGACACCCCGGGCCACGCCGCGTTCACCGCGATGCGGGCACGCGGCGCCAAGGCGACGGACATCGTCATCCTGGTGGTCGCCGCCGACGACGGCGTGATGCCGCAGACGAAAGAGGCGATCTCGCATGCGAAGGCGGCCGGCGTGCCGATCGTCGTGGCGATGAACAAGATCGACAAGCCCGAGGCCAACATCGAGCGCCTGAAGTCGGAGCTCGTGGCCGAGGAAGTCGTGCCGGAAGATTTCGGCGGCAACTCGCCGTTCGTGTCGGTGTCTGCCAAGACCGGGCAGGGCGTCGATGCGCTGCTCGAGCAGGTGCTGTTGCAGGCCGAGGTGCTGGAACTCAAGGCACCCATCGATGCACCTGCCAAGGGGCTGGTCATCGAAGCGCAGCTCGACAAGGGCCGTGGCCCGGTCGCGACCGTGCTGGTGCAAAGCGGCACGTTGAAGCGCGGTGACATCGTCCTGGCCGGCTCGAGCTTCGGCCGGGTCCGGGCGATGCTCGACGAGGACGGCAAGTCCATCACCGAAGCCGGGCCGTCGATCCCGGTCGAGATCCAGGGCCTGACCGAGGTGCCGCAAGCCGGTGACGAATTCATGGTCCTCGGCGACGAGCGCCGGGCGCGCGAGATCGCGACCTTCCGCCAGGGCAAGTACCGCGACGTCAAGCTCGCGCGCCGCCAGGCCGCGAACCTCGAGAGCATGATGGACCAGATGGGTCAGGGCGCCAAGCAGACCCTCGCGTTGATCATCAAGGCCGACGTCCAGGGCTCGCAGGAAGCGCTGGCGCAGTCGCTGTTGAAGTTGTCCACCGACGAAGTCAAGGTGCAGATCGTCCACGCGGCGGTCGGCGGCATCAGCGAGAGTGACATCAACCTCGCGATCGCCTCCAAGGCCGTCATCATCGGCTTCAACGTGCGCGCCGACGCGGGCTCGAGGAAGCTCGCCGAAGGCAACGGCGTCGACATCCGCTACTACAACATCATCTACGACGCCGTCGACGAGGTGAAGGCGGCGATGACCGGCATGCTGGCGCCGGAGCAGCGCGAGGAAGTCATCGGCACGGCCGAGATCCGGACGGTGTTCGTGGCCTCGAAGATCGGCACCGTTGCCGGCTCGATGGTCACCGCCGGCCTGGTGCGACGTGGCGCACGCTTCCGCCTGCTGCGCGACAACGTCGTCATCTACACCGGCGAAGTCGAATCGGTGCGGCGCCTCAAGGACGACGTCCGCGAGGTCGCTTCCGGCTTCGAGTGCGGCATCAAGCTGAAGAACTACAACGAGATCAAGGAAGGCGACCAGCTCGAGTTCTTCGAGGTCAAGGAAGTCGCGCGAACGTTGTAGAGCGGAATTCGTCCCCATCGAACCCCGCCCTCCAAAAGACGGCGGGGTTCTTGTTTGGGGCACACCGAAAGGGAAGAGACGATGCGACACAAGCGATCGATACCGAACCGCGGCTTCCGCGTCGCCGATCAGATCCAGCGCGACGTCGCCGAGCTGATCCGCGACCTGAAGGATCCGCGCATCGGCATGGTCACGCTCCACGCGGTCGAGGTCACGCCCGACTACGCCCACGCCACGGTCTTCTTCAGCGTCCTGATCGGCGACCCGCAGGAGTGCGAGACGGCGCTGAACGAGGCCGCCGGCTTCATCCGCAACGGCCTCTTCAAGCGCCTGCAGATCCACACCGTGCCGACGCTGCACTTCAAGTTCGACCGCACCACCGAGCGCGCCGCGGAGCTGAGCGCGCTGATCCAGAAGGCCAACGCGAGCCGCGCCTCCGAGGATTGACCGTGACCGCATCCCGCCCCCGCATCGAACGCCGTGCCCTGCACGGCGTGCTGCTGCTCGACAAGCCGCTCGGGCTGACGAGCAACGCCGCGCTGCAGGTCGCCAAGCGCCTGTACCGCGCCGAGAAGGCAGGGCACACCGGCACGCTCGATCCGCTGGCCACCGGGCTATTGCCGCTGTGTTTCGGCGCGGCGACCAAGTTCTCGCAGGTCAGCCTCGACGCCGACAAGGGCTACCGCGCGACGCTGCGGCTCGGCATCACGACGACGACCGGTGACGCCGAAGGCGATGTCCTCGCGGAGCGCAGCGTCTCAGTGGAGCGCCATGACATCGAACGCGCCTGTCTCGGTTTCGTCGGGCCGATCCGGCAGCGGCCGCCGATGCACTCGGCCCTGAAGCACGAAGGCCGCCCTCTCTACGCCTACGCGCGCGCCGGCATCGAGATCGAGCGCGAGACCCGCGAAGTGACGATCCACGGCATCGAGGTCATCGGCGGTGCAGCCGCGACCTGGACGCTCGACATCCGCTGCAGCAAAGGCACCTACGTGCGCACGCTGGCCGAGGACATCGGCGCGGCGCTCGGCTGCGGAGCTCACCTGTCAGGCCTGCGGCGCACCGCCTGCGGACCACTCGGTGTCGAGCAGGCGCACACGCTGGATGCCCTCGAATCACTGGACGAGGCGGGGCGCGATGACCTGCTGCTCGAGCCCGATGCCCTGCTCGCCGACTGGCTGCAGGTGCGCCTCGACGACGAGGGCGCGGCGCGCTTTCTGGCCGGTGTGCGCCGGCGCATTCCCCTTCCCGACGCACCCCGCGTCCGCGTCTACGGCCCCGAGCCGAAGGCCTTCCTCGGTGGTGGCCACATCCAGGCGGGTGAGCTGATCTCGACCCGGCTGCTGAGCCCGGTCGAGGCCGGCGACCTTCTCGGCCAGCCGCGCCGCCCCGTACCTGTTTACACGAGAACAACGACATGACCCGCCAGATTCGCAACATCGCCATCATCGCCCACGTCGACCACGGGAAGACGACGCTCGTCGACCAGCTGCTGCGCCAGAGCGGGACCTTCCGCGAGAACGAGAAGGTCGCCGAGCGCGTGATGGACTCGAACGACCTGGAGCGCGAGCGCGGCATCACCATCCTCGCGAAGAATTGCGCGGTGGAATGGAAGGGCACGCACATCAACATCGTCGACACGCCCGGCCACGCCGACTTCGGCGGCGAAGTCGAGCGCGTGCTGTCGATGGTCGACAGCGTGCTGCTGCTGGTCGACGCCGTCGAGGGGCCGATGCCGCAGACACGCTTCGTCACCAAGAAGGCGCTTGCCCTCGGCCTGAATCCGATCGTCGTCGTCAACAAGGTCGACCGCCCGGGAGCGCGTCCGGACTACGTCATCAACGCGACCTTCGATCTCTTCGACAAGCTCGGCGCCAGCGAGAAGCAGCTCGACTTCCCGGTGATCTACGCGTCGGGCCTGAACGGCTGGGCAACGCTCGAGGCCAATTCCGTCGGCACCGACCTGACCCCTCTGTTCGACGCCATGCTCGAGCACGTGCCCGCGCACGAAGGCAGTCCGGACGATCCGCTGCAGCTGCAGATCTGCTCCCTCGACTATTCGAGCTATGTCGGGCGCATCGGCATCGGCCGGGTCAACCAGGGCACGCTGAAGCCGATGCAGGAGGTCGCGCTCTACAGCGGCCCGGACAGCACGCCGATCAAGGCACGCGTCAACCAGGTGCTGAAATTCGAGGGTCTTGAGCGCATGCAGGCGACCGAAGCCGGACCCGGGGACATCGTCCTGGTCAACGGCATCGAGGGCATCGGCATCGGCGTCACGCTGACGAGCCTGGAGGATCCCAAGCCCTTGCCGATGTTGACCGTCGACGAGCCGACGCTGACGATGAACTTCTGCGTCAACAACTCGCCGCTCGCGGGACGCGAAGGCAAGTTCGTCACCAGCCGGCAGATCCGCGACCGCCTCGACCGCGAGCTGCAGTCGAACGTGGCGCTGAAGGTCAGCGACACCGACGAGGACGGCATCTTCGAGGTGATGGGTCGCGGCGAGCTGCACCTGACGATCCTGCTCGAGACCATGCGCCGCGAGGGCTACGAGCTCGCCGTATCCAAGCCCCGAGTGGTCTTCCACGAGAAGGACGGCGAGCGCCTCGAGCCGATCGAGCTCGTCACCGCCGACGTCGAGGACCAGCACCAGGGTGCAGTGATGCAGGCGCTCGGCGAGCGTCGCGCCGAACTCGTCAACATGGAGCCCGATGGCATGGGCCGCGTGCGGCTCGAATATCGCATTCCCGCGCGAGGCCTGATCGGTTTCCAGAACGAGTTCATGAACACGACCCGCGGCACCGGTCTCATCAGCAACATCTTCGACAGCTACGAGCCGTACAAGGGCGAGATCGAGGGGCGCAAGAACGGCGTGCTGATCAGCCAGGACGATGGCGAGGCCGTGACCTACTCGCTCGGCAAGCTCGACGACCGCGGGCGGATGTTCGTCAAGGCGGGCGATCCGCTCTATGAAGGCATGGTGATCGGGATCCACTCGCGCGACAACGACCTGATCGTCAATGCGGTACGCGGCAAGCAGCTCACGAACTTCCGCGTCTCGGGCAAGGAGGACGCGATCAAGATCACGCCGCCGATCGCCCTGACGCTGGAGTACGCGGTCGAGTTCATCGCCGACGACGAACTCGTCGAGATCACCCCGAAGTCGATCCGCATCAGGAAGCGCCACCTCAAGGAACACGAGCGCAAGCGCGCGTCGCGCGAGTAGCCCGCAGCCGGCCGCGTCGGGTCCGCGCGCGGCGATTGACGCATTCGCGAGTGAGCGGCATTCCCCGCCCGGGACGAGCGGGGCCTGTGACGACCGCTGAAGCGCACGCTTATGATTTCGGCTCCATCCTCGGAGCCTTTTCATGAACAAGTCATTCGTCGTCGCCGTGGCGCTTTGCACTGCCGCAGTCGCCCACGCGCAGGATTCGAGCAAGCCGGTCCAGGCGGCCAAGGAAGTCGGCTCGGCGGCTTCGGCGGTGGCGAACCGCACGGGCCACGCGGTCGCGAGCGGAGCTCGCAAGACCGGCGCGAAACTCGCCGCAGGCGCCGAAAAGGCCGACGCGGCCATTCACCGTGGCGCCGAGAAAACCGGCGCAGCGATGAAGCGCGGCGCCAAAAAGACGAAGAAGGCGGTTACGCCGGCGTCGGCCCCGAATTGATCGCCATGTCGACGAAGGCGAACATCGGCGTCGTCGGTCTGGGCGCGATGGGGCTCGGCATGGCCCGGTCGCTGCGCCGGGCGGGCTTCCAGGTCCATGTCTGCGACGTCCGGGCCGAAGCGGCGCGCACTTTCGCCGCCGAGGGTGGCGTCGCCTGTGCAAACCCCGCCGAATTGGCGAGCGCGTGCGAGGTGGTCGTCAGCGTGGTCGTCAACGCCGACCAGACCGAAGCGGTCCTGTTCGGGGAGCAGGGCGCGGCAGCTTCCCTGCGGCCCGGCAGCCTCTTTATCATGTGCTCGACCGTCGACCCGAACTGGTCGATCGCGCTCGAGGGCCGGCTCGAGGCCATGGGCCTCCTGTATCTCGACGCTCCCATGTCCGGCGGTGCTGCCAAGGCGGCTTCCGGCCAGATGACGATGATGACCGCCGGCCGGCCGGAAGCCTATGCCAAGGCCGGCGACGCGCTCGATGCGATGGCTGCCAAGGTCTACCGTCTCGGCGACCGCGCCGGAAACGGCAGCAAGGTGAAGATCATCAACCAGCTGCTGGCCGGCGTGCACATCGCCGCAGCGGCCGAGGCGATGGCGCTCGGTCTGCGCGAAGGCGTCGACCCGACTGCGCTCTACGACGTCATCACCCACAGCGCCGGCAACAGCTGGATGTTCGAGAACCGCATGGCGCACGTGCTCGCCGGCGACTACACGCCGCTCTCGGCCGTCGACATCTTCGTCAAGGATCTCGGTCTGGTGCTCGACACGGCGCGCGCCACCAAGTTTCCGTTGCCGCTGGCCAGCACCGCGCATCAGATGTTTATGCAGGCCTCGAGCGCGGGCCATGCGCGCGAGGACGACTCCGCGGTGATCAAGATCTTTCCGGGAATCGAGCTGCCTGCAGCCAAGTGAACGCCTGGGGCCGATCGGCGGCGGGCTCCGCAGGCCGCGGGGTGAGCGGCACCAGCGGGCCGAAGAGGGATCGTCAGAGTCTCATGTCCGCAGCGGCACCTCCATGAAACTTGAGTTCACATAATATACATAGTCACGTATTCAGAACCCAGGCTCCCCGCGTCAGTGAGGCAGTCAATTCGCGCCGTATACAGAGACGGACGATCGGGTTTCCAGCCCATCGATGTGTTGGACGCGCCGTCTTCCGTTTGGATGGGTTGCTTAAGGTCCAGGGGTCGGCCGCACGGCGCGTTGCGAGACGCCTGGCCCGGAAGACTCGCGACGAGCGAGACGTAATGCCGTTGAAACTCGCGCTGCCCAAGTCCCGTTTGATCAGCTCGGCGTGGCCGGTGCGACTCTCTAGACTGAAAGTATCACTTTATCTATGACTACTAAGATGTTGTCCGTACTAAATATTTATCCATTTCAGGTTCCGTATCCCCGTCAGATTACGGTGTCCGACACAAAAGCGGCGCGGCCTTGACATGACTGGAATGTCAGGCTCTGACGAGTTGCGAGCGGTTTCCCGAGAGCGAGCGCCGCGTCCTTGACATTGACACTGTTGGAACCTCGAAAATGGGTCTATGCCTTGCTCGACAAGACGCTTTGACTTGAGGACGACCCCATGATCACCGCCACCGCGACCGATATCCCGACCCCGCTGCAGATAAGTGGAATGACCTGTGCTTCTTGCGCCGGTCGGGTCGAGAAGGCGCTGGCGGCCGTCCCTGGCGTGCGCTCGGCAAGCGTCAACCTCGCCACCGAACAGGCGTCGGTCGTCGGGAGCGTCGGTGGAGTTGCGGCACTGGTGGAAGCAGTCCGCAAGGCGGGCTACGACGTCGCGCTGAAGGACGTCGCGCTGCGGCTGGAAGGCATGACTTGCGCATCGTGCGCGTCGCGGATTGAGAAGGCTCTGCTGCGAGTGCCGGGCGTCGTCTCGGCGCCGGTGAACCTGGCAACGGAGATGGCGATCGTGACGGCATTGGCGGATGTCGATCCTGTGGCGCTCGAGGCCGCCGTCCGTAAGGCGGGCTACGGGGTGGCAGCGGTCGGCGAGACTCCTCCAGAAACGCGGACCGCACTCCCCACCTGGTGGCCGGTCGCCGTCGGCGCCACGCTGTCGCTTCCGCTGGTCGCACCGATGTTGCTGCAATTGTTCGGCGTACATGCCATGCTCGACGGCTGGGTACAGTTCGCGCTCGCCACCCCCGTCCAGTTCTGGCTCGGCTGGCGCTTCTACCGCGCCGCCTGGGGCGCTCTGCGGGCCGGAACCGGCAACATGGATCTGCTCGTGGCGCTCGGCACGTCGGCGGCCTGGGGGCTGTCGGTCTACCTGCTGATCGGCCACGCCGGCCCCGGCATGCCGCACCTGTACTTCGAGGCGTCGGCGGCGGTCATCACGCTGGTTCTCCTCGGCAAGTGGCTCGAAGGTCGAGCCAAGCGCCAGACGACCGATGCGATCCGCTCACTGCACGCGCTGCGCCCCGCGCGTGCTCGCGTGGTGCGCGACGGGATCGAGGTCGAGATGCCCGCCGAACAGGTCGTGGTCGGCGATCTGGTGCGCGTGCGGCCTGGGGAAAAGGTGCCGGTCGACGGCGAGATCACCGAAGGCCGCAGCCATCTCGATGAATCGCTGATCACCGGAGAAAGTTTGGGCGTGTCGAAGTCGGTTGGTGCGCGGGTCACGGGCGGCTCCATCAACGCCGACGGCGTCCTCACCGTGCGGACGCTGGCGATCGGCGCCGAGACCACCCTCGCCCGCATCATCCGCATGGTCGAGTCCGCGCAGGCCGGCAAGGCGCCGATCCAGCGCATCGTCGACCGCGTCAGCGCGGTCTTCGTGCCCTTCGTGCTGGGCGTTGCCGTGCTGACATTTGCCGGCTGGGTTGGTGCCACCGGCGACTGGCAGCATGCGCTGGTCAACGCCGTCGCCGTGCTCGTCATCGCCTGTCCGTGCGCGCTCGGCCTGGCGACGCCGACGGCGATCATGGTCGGCACCGGCGTCGCCGCACGGCATGGCATCCTGATCAAGGATGCGGTGGCGCTCGAGATCGTGCATGCGGTGACGACGGTCGCCTTCGACAAGACCGGGACGCTGACCGAAGGCCGACCGCGCCTGGTCGCGGTCGAACCCGCGCCTGGATCTGCGCGCGAGGAGATACTGGAGTTGGCCGCCGCGCTGCAGCAGTCGAGCGATCATCCGCTGGCCAGGGCCGTGATCGACCGCGCGGGCGCCGAAGGCATTCGGGTACCGGCGGCCGACGGCGCGCGCGCCCTGCCCGGCCGCGGCGTCGAGGCCACCGTCGCGGGGCGTCCGCTCGCGCTCGGCAGCAGCCGGCTGTTGCAGGAGCGTGGAGCCCAGGCCGGCTCCTTGCAGGCCGAAGCCGATCGACTCGCCTCCGAGGGACGCAGCATTTCCTGGCTTCTCGCCGTCGACGATGGCAGCGCCCGCGTGCTCGGCCTGCTGGCCTTCGGCGACACGGTCAACGCCACTGCGCGCCTGGCCGTGGACGGTCTTCACGCCATCGGACTGAAGACCGTCATGCTGACAGGCGACAACCGCGGCGCGGCGCAAGCCGTGGGCCGGGAACTCGGCATCGGCGAGGTCCACGCCGAAGTCCTGCCGGGGGACAAGGCGGCGGCGATCGAACGTCTGCGCGCTGCCGGCGCCGTGGTAGCGATGGTCGGCGACGGCATCAACGACGCCCCGGCGCTGGCGTCGGCCGATGTGGGCATCGCCATGTCCAGCGGCACCGACGTCGCCATGGAGACTGCCGGCATCACCCTGATGCGCCCGGATCCGCGCCTGGTGGCAGATGCCATCGATGTGTCGCGGCGGACCTATTCGAAGATCAAGCAGGGTCTGTTCTGGGCATTCGCGTACAACGTCGTCGGAATCCCGCTGGCCGCTTTCGGGTTGCTGAGCCCGGTCATTGCAGGGGCGGCGATGGCGTTCAGCAGCGTCAGCGTTGTCGGCAATGCACTGCTGCTGCGCCGCTGGCGCCCTGCCGCCCGCGAGGGCATCGACGTCGGCGACCGTACAGCGGTCGTTCCACCCCGCCCTGCTCCGATATGAGGTCTACATGGTTCCGACCGAAGCAACCCCGATGACGCGGATGAACATCGGCGACGCCGCCAGGCTTTCCGGTGTGTCGGCGAAGATGATCCGGCACTACGAGGCCGTGAGGCTGATGCCCCCTGCCCGGCGCACCGATGCCGGATACCGGCTCTATGACGACCGCGAGATCGGCACATTGCGCTTCGTGCGCCACGCCCGCGATCTGGGTTTCTCGATCGAGCAGATCCGCGAGCTGCTGAGCCTCTGGCAGAACCGGCGTCGACCGAGTCGGCAGGTGAAGGCCTTCGCCGAGGCCCACATCGCGGAACTCGACCAGAAGCTCGCCGCGCTCGGCGCGATGAAGGCAACCCTGGAGCATCTGGTGGCGTCCTGCCACGGCGATGAACGCCCGGAGTGCCCGATCCTGGACCGTCTGGCCGACGACAGTGCAGCGGCTGCGTCGTCGTCCGGAAGTCGGGGCCTCGCGAAAGTCAGTCGTACCTGATTTCCGGCCACTCCAGCATTTCAGCCGGTTCGGGCGACGCGTCGACCTCTTCGTCGAAGGAACGCACGTCGGCCACCGTGTGCGGCGGGCGCGGACCGTCGAGCGGCCGGCAGATGCGGCTCTGCAGGCGGGTCAGGCGCTCGGAACGCTCGATGGCGGCGAATACGACCTCGGGGGTCATCATCAGGGCGAACGGGTTGGCGACGGGATTCGATTGCGGCATGTCGGTCTCCAGGGTCTGAATGCTGGAAAGGACTTTAGGCAGCCGTCTGCAAAAACTAAAGACGGCGCACGGCCATACCGGTTGTCAGGCCAATTCGGACAGAGGCGTCGGGGTTCGCCGCTCACGCCGTCGGCGTGGAGTGCTGCCAATCGACCGATCTTTTCAGTTAAACATGCGACGCGACAATATCTTAGGATTGATTTTTAAAGTTATTTATACGTTCGGATCGAGCCGGGCAAGCGACTCCCTGGAATAGGCGCTCGAAATTCTCGGACGTGCGCGCCGCCACTTCCTCGACCGAGATTCCCTTGAGCTCGGCCAGCTTGCGGGCGACCCAGGGGACGTAGGCCGGCGAGTTGACCTTGCCGCGATAAGGCACAGGAGCGAGATACGGACTGTCGGTTTCGATCAGGCAGCGGTCGATCGGCACCATCCGTGCGACGTCGCGGAGCTCTTCGGCCGTCTTGAATGTCAGGATGCCCGAAAACGAGATCATGAAGCCCAGATCCAGTCCGGCGCGGGCGACCGCGGCGGTCTCGGTGAAGCAGTGGAACACGCCGCTGCAGGCCTCCGCACCCTCTTCCCGAAGCACTCTCAGAGTGTCCTCGGAGGCGCTGCGGGTGTGAACGACGAGCGGCAACTCGGACGCCTTGGCGGCGCGGATGTGAACGCGGAAGCGCTCCCGCTGCCACTCCATCGCGGCGATGCTGCGTCCTTCGAGTCGGTTGTAGTCGAGTCCGGTTTCGCCGATCGCCACCACCTTGGGGAGGCGGGCGAGCTCGACAAGGTCGGCGACGCTCGGCTCGAGTACGTCTTCGTTGTCGGGGTGGACTCCGGCGCTGCACCAGAAGTTGTCGTGCGCCGTCGCCAGCGCATGCACGCTGTCGAACTCCTCCAGGGTGGTGCAGATGCACAGCGCCCGGTCGACGCCGGCAGCGGCCATCTCGGCACGGATCTCCGGCAGGCGCGCAGCCAGCTCGGGAAAGCTCAGGTGGCAGTGAGAGTCGACGAACATCGGGCGGCGTCACCGCGCGGGCGCGCCCGCGCGGGGTCAGATCGTCTGGGTCGGCTTGGCCGAGGACAGCGAGGTGCCAAGGATCTGCTCGATCTTGAGCTTGAGCCCCCGGCTCTTCTCGTCGGTCGGGAACCGCACGCCGACTCCCTGAGTCCGTCCGCCCGACGCGTTCGCCGGGGTGATCCACCCGACCTTCCCGGCGACCGGGTAGCGCTGCGGATCTTCCGGCAGCGAGAGCAGAAGATAGATGTCCTCGCCGAGCTTGTATTCGCGTGTCGTCGGAACGAAGAGCCCGCCCTCGGCGAAGAGCGGCATGTAGGCGGCATAGAGGGCGCCCTTCTCCCGGAATACGAGCTGAATGACGCTCGGCCGCGGCGCTGCGGCCACGGGGGCCGCAGCGGCTGGCGGGGTGCGCGCAGTCGGTTCGCTCATGCTCGCGAGTGTAGCGAGTGGCCCCGTCCGCCACGCTCCGCAACGGCCGGTGGCGTGAGCGATGCACGCCCTTCGTCGATCAATGCCTCGACCATGAGGCCGGGCGTCCACGGATGCTCGGCGTGGCGAGCGATCCGGCCCAGGCTGCGCGCCCAGTCGCTCAGCCGGTCCAGCGACGCACCGGGTTTCAGACTGCCGGGGGGAAAGTAGCGCGGCGTCGCGCCGGCAGCCACACAGAGCGCGTCGTGGCAAAGTTTCTGCAGGGCGTCGACGAGGCGTGGCAACGGCCAGGCAAGGAACGGCACAGCCTCGCCGCGCCGCACCAGCGTCGGCAACTCGGTCCAGAGGCGCGCATCGACGCCTTCTCGGCACCACTGCAGCGCCTGCAACGGCTGGCCTCCGCACGCGGCCAGCAGCACCTCGGGCTTCGCAATGCCCTGCTGCTGCAACCACGCCATTGCCTGAGCGGGTGCCGGCACGCCCAGCGCCAGCATCTGGCAGCGGCTGCGGATCGTCGGCAGCAAGGCATCCGTGGCGGCGCAGCTGAGGATGAAACGCGCCACGCCCGGTGGCTCCTCGAGCGTCTTCAGCAGCGTGTTCGAAGCGACCGTGTTGGCGCGTTCGGCCGGGTGGAGCACGACGACCTTGCCTCGACCGCGCGCCGAAGTGGTCTGCGCGAATGCGACAGCGGCGCGCACCGCCTCGACCTTGATCTCCTTGCTCGGCTTGGCTTTCGATACCTTGTCGCCCTCCTCACCTTCCCCGCCGGCCCATCCGAGCGCCTCGCGCAGGGCCTCGGGCAGCAGCACCAGCAGGTCGGGGTGGGAGTGCGCCTGCACCAGCCGGCAGCTGGCGCAGACACCGCACGGGGGAGGTGCCGCACCGGCGGCACTCTCGCAGAGCCACGCCTGTGCGAGTGTCAGCGCCAGCTCGAACTGGCCGACGCCTTCGGGGCCGTGCAACAGGATCGCGTGCGCCCGGCGGCCGAGGGCATCACGCAGCGGCGCCTCCAGCCACGGCAGCGGCAGGCGGCCGTCGGCGCCTACCATGTCCGCCCGTCGAGCGCGGCGCCGACCTGGCGGGCGACAGCGGAAAGGTCGGCCGCGGCCTCGATGCGGACGAAACGCAGCGGGTCGGCCTGCATGCGCTCGGCGTAGGCGGCGCGCACGCGCTCGAAGAAATCGAGGTCCTCGGTCTCGAAGCGGTCGGCCACGCGCACCCGGCCGGCGCGCGCGAGGGCGATCGTCGGGTCGAGATCGAACCACAGGGTCAGGTCGGGCTGCAGGCCCTCCTGGACCCAGCTTTCGAGCTGGGCGAGGACCGCGCGATCGAAGCCGCGGCCGCCGCCCTGGTAGGCGAACGTGGCGTCGGTATAGCGGTCGCACAGCACCGTCGCCGAACGCGCCAGCGCGGGCCTGATTACGCGCTGCAGATGGTCGCGGCGCGCGGCGAAGACCAGCAACGCCTCGGTCATCGCGTCCATCGGCGTGTGCAGGACTAGGGCCCGCAACTGCTCGGCGAGTTCGGTGCCGCCGGGCTCGCGCGTGCAGACGACCTCGACGCCACCGCGACCCAGGCGCTCGGCCACCGCGCCGATGTGCGTCGACTTGCCGGCACCGTCGATGCCTTCGAACGTGATGAATCTCGCGGACACCGGGACCTACTTGTTGCGCTGGTATCGATTGACCGCGCGATTATGCTCGGCGAGGCTTTCGCTGAACTCGCTGCTGCCGTCGCCGCGCGAAACGAAATAGAGGGCCTTGGTGGGCTCGGGGCGAACAGCCGCCAGCAACGACTGGCGTCCCGGCATCGCGATCGGGGTCGGCGGCAGGCCGGCGCGGGTGTAGGTGTTGTGAGGCGTGTCGGTCTGCAGGTCGCGCTTGCGAAGATTGCCGTCGAAGGCCGAACCGAGACCGTATATCACGCTCGGATCGGTCTGCAGCGGCATGCCGATGCGCAGGCGATTGACGAAGACACCGGCGACGCGACCGCGGTCCTCCGGCCGTCCGGTTTCCTTCTCGACGATCGACGCGAGGATGAGGGCTTCGTCCGGACTTTTCAGAGGGGTGTCGGGCGCACGCTGCTGCCAGGCCGCCTCTAGCCGGTGCTCCATCGCCCGGTAGGCCCGCCGCAGCACGGCAAGGTCGGCACTGCCCTTGCTGTAGGCGTAGGTGTCGGGATAGAAGCGTCCTTCCGCGGGAACGCCGGGCGATCCGAGGGCCTGCATGATCTCCGCGTCGCTGAGCGAGGCAGTCTGCGGTTTCAGCGCCTCGGCCCTGGCCAGCTCGGCACGCATCTGGCGGAAGGTCCAGCCTTCGTTGAAGCGCACCACCGCCAGCGTCTCATCGCCGCGCACCATCTTGCGCAGCAACGCGACCGGGGTCGTGCCGCGGACGATCTCGTAGCTGCCGGCGCGGATCCGCCGGGCCTCGCCGGACCAGCGGAACCATTCATAGAGCATTCGCGGCGATGCCTGCACCCCCGCACGGACCCAGGCTTGAGCGATGTCGCGCGGCGGCGTCCCGGGCTCGATCGAGATCTCCACGGTGTCGGTGGCGAGGGACAGAGGCCTCTCCAGCCACCACCAGGCAGCCGCCGCGATGGCCGCGCAAGCGAGCACGATGAACGCGATCAGAACGCGCACGAACTTCATCGGAGGTGAACAGAACCGGGGGCGTCGCTATCAGCCGGTCGCGCGGGGGCGACGGAGGCCGGGAAGTCGACGAAACCTCGAGATCAAGGGGACCATCGGCGCTGATGATAATCGGGCGATGAACACGCAAAGAAGCCTCGAAGGCGATGTCCCGCTCGACCACCTGGGCGTGATACGCGCCCGCGGCGCCGACACGACGAAATTCCTGCAGGGCCAGCTGACGAACGACGTCGCCTCGCTGACGCCGGGGCAGGCCCAGTTGGCCGGATTCTGTTCCGCGAAGGGACGCTTGCAGGCGACCTTCATCGTCTGGAAGAACGCCGACGACGACGTGCTGCTGGCTTGCACGAAGAGCGTGCTCGCGCCGACGCTCAAGCGCCTGTCGATGTTCGTGCTGCGGGCTCAATGCAAGCTCGTCGACGCCAGCGATGAGCTGGCGTTGTCGGGCGCGGTGGGAGACGTCGCGAGGCAGTCTCTCGGCGACATGCAGGCGTGGGCACGACGCGACTCGGACGGCATCACCCGCATCCGGCTCCCCGACGCGGAGGGCCTTGCACGCTGCCTCGTCGTGCGGCCGGTGGCGGTACCGGCAGCTCGGGCCGATGGGGGAGTCGATGCCGGGGCCGATGGGGGGGTCTCTGCGGATGCCCGGGGCGCCAGCGGTGGCGCGATGGCGGAAGCCGGAACCGTTCCCTTGACGCTGCCCCTCTGGCGCTGGCTCGAGGTGCGCAGCGCCATCCCGTGGATCGAGGCCGCGACGGTCGATCGATTCGTGCCGCAGATGCTCAATTTCGAACTCATCGGTGGCGTCGACTTCCAGAAGGGCTGCTATCCGGGCCAGGAAGTGGTCGCGCGCAGCCAGTACCGCGGCACGATCAAGCGGCGCATGTTTCTCTTCGAGAGCCCGTCTCCCACCGAGCCCGGTGCCGAGGTTTTCCACGATGCCGATCCGGCACAGCCCGCCGGCATGGTGGTCAATGCGGCCGCCGACTCGGCCGGTGTCTGGAGTGCCCTGGTCGAATGCAAGCTCGCCGCGATGGAGCACGACGCCCTGCACCTGTCGAGTGCGGACGGGGCGGTGCTGAGCGCTGTGGCCCTGCCGTATGCGCTGGCCGAGGCGACATGAGTCGGGTGCGCGAGCTCTACGTCTACTACCCTGTTGCCGCCGCCTCTGCCGCCCAGGCGCGGATTCAGGTCGCCGCGCTGCATGCCGAGTTGCGCGCCTACGCGCCGCAGGTCCGTGCGCGCCTGCTCATGCGGCCGGTGAAGGATGAGGAAGACCAGACCTGGATGGAGATCTACACGAGCACCGCGACGCCTGGTGAGGGCATCGATGCGGCGCTCCAAGCCGGGATCGAGGCCCGCGCCAGTCGAACGCTGACGGCGATCAGCGGCCCGCGACATGTCGAAGTGTTCGAAGTTGCCGACGTCTGCTAGGCCGGCGAGCCTTCGAAGGTCGTCAGCGAAAACGCCGGGGGCCGCGCGCAGCGCGGAACGTTTCCGGCGCGACGCGAGGACGTCTCAGGGTGACCGCATCAGTCTCAGAGCGCCCGCACCATCTCGACGTGCGGAATGCCGGCCTCCTCGAACACCGGACCGCGGCTGGTGAACCCGGCGCGCTCGTAGAACGAGGCGGCGCTGAGCTGGGCGTGGAGGATCGCCTCGCGATCGCCTCGCTGCCGACCGGCCTCCAGGAGAGCATCCAGCACGGCGCGACCGACGCGGCTGCCGCGTACGCTCTGTCGCACTGCCATGCGGCCGATCTTCGCCACCCCGGGAACGTGCTCGAGCAGCCGGCCGGTGCCGAGCGCCAGACCGAAGCGGTTGTAGGCCACGGCGTGGATGCCGTCGGCGTCGGCATCGTCCCATTCCATGTCGGCCGGGATGCGTTGCTCGTCGACGAAGACCTCGGTGCGGATCTGGCCGGCGTCGGCGCCGAGTTCGTCCCAACCGCCGGTGCGCACGTCGACCATCGGCCGTCCGGCCTCGAACGCCTCCAGGACCTCGCGCATCGGCGCGGGCACCGGCCGCGAAACCTGGGCGTGCGGATCGGCGAACACATAGACGAGTTCACACGAGACCAGCATCTGGTCCTGCCGGAACACTGCCCCGCTGAACAGGATCGACGAGTTGCCGATGCGGGCGCAGCGCACGCCGATGTCGAGGACGTCGTCGTAGCGGGCCGACCCGGCGTACTCGACCGTCGCCTTGCGCACGAACAGATCACCGCCGAGCTGCTCCATCGTCTGCGCGTACGGCATCGCCAGCGCGCGCCAGTAGCCAGCGATGGCGGTGTCGAAGTACATCAGGTAGTGGCCGTTGAAGACGATCTTCTGCGCGTCGATCTCGGCCCAGCGCACCCGCAGGCGTTCGAGAAAGCGGAACCCGTTTCGTTTCATGGCGATGCTGTCGAAGGATCGGTGGCCGGCGACGTGCCGGGACCGTGGGCGGCGAGTGTGCCAGACTGTGCGTGCGTCTCTCGACCCCTATTCCCCGACCCATCATGGCACTCATCTACTACATCACCCAGGTCCAGTTCGACTTCGGCGCCGTCCGTCTGTTGCCGCAGGAGTGCGAGCGCAGCGCCATTCGCCGCCCTCTCGTCGTCTCCGATGTCGGCGTGCGCGCGGCCGGCGTGCTTGACCGGGCTCTCGATGCGCTCGGCGCATTGCCCCATGCGGTTTTCGACGCGACGCCGTCGAATCCGACAGAAGCGGCGGTGCGCGCGGCGGTGGCGGTCTACCGAGCCGAACGCTGCGACGGGCTCGTTGCCGTCGGCGGCGGCTCGAGCATAGATCTGGCCAAGGGCGTCGCGATCGCGGCCACCCATGACGGCGCCCTCAAGACCTACGCGACGATCGAGGGCGGCAGCCCGAAGATCACGGAACGCGTCGCACCGTTGATCGCGGTGCCGACGACCGCGGGTACCGGCAGCGAGGTGGCGCGCGGCGCGATCGTGATCGTCGACGACGGCCGCAAGCTCGGCTTCCACAGCTGGCATCTGGTCCCCAAGACCGCCCTCTGCGACCCGGAGCTGACATCGGGTCTGCCGCCCTTTCTGACGGCCGCAACCGGCATGGATGCGATCGCGCACTGCATGGAGACCTTCATGGCGCCGACCATCAACCCGCCCGCCGATGGCATCGCGCTCGACGGTCTGGAGCGCGCCTGGGCGCATATCGAACGCGCCACGCGCGACGGCGCCGATCGGGAGGCGCGCTGGAACATGATGAGTGCCAGCATGCAGGGCGCGATGGCGTTCCAGAAGGGCCTCGGATGCGTCCACAGCCTGAGCCACAGTCTCGGCGGCGTGAACCCGAAGCTGCATCACGGCACCCTGAATGCGCTGTTCCTGCCGGCGGTGGTGCGCTTCAATGCCGCGGCGGAGTCGATGGTGAAGGATCGGCGTCTCGCCCGCATGGCGCACGCGATGGGACTCGCCTCAAGCGATGCCGAGGGTCGCGAGATCGCCGACGCATTGCGGGCGATGAATGCCCGCCTGGGCCTGCCCGCAGGATTGGGGGCGCTCGGCGTGCCGCCGGCCGACTACGACCGCATCATCGACGGCGCCATGGCCGACCACTGCCACAAGACCAACCCGCGCCTGGCGACGCGCGCCGACTACATCGAGATGCTGCAGGCGTCGATGTAGGGCCGTAACGGGCCCGACTCAGGCGGCGGGCCAGGCCGCCAGGTATTCGCGCCAGTGCGCCTCGTCGAGGCCGCCCAGCGTGTCGCGCACCAGGGCGATCTCGCGCTCGTACTCGTCTTCGTTGAAGCCGCCGCGCAGCTTCTGGAACCGGCAGTAGAGCAGGTAGGTGTTCATCGCGTCGGTCTCGCAATAGCGCCGTACTTCCTCGGTCCGCCCGTCTAGGTACGCGGGGTACACGGCGGCGCCGTCCATGCCGAGCTTGCCGGGAAATCCGCAGAGCCGCGCCATCGCATCGAGCGGCGCGCTGGCCCGTGGCTGGTACATCGCCAGCAGATCCATCAGGTCGAGGTGGCGCAGGTGGTAGCGGCCGATGTAGTTGTTCCACTTGAAGTCGCGGTCGTCCTCGCCGAGATCCCAATACTTCGAGGCGACGACGCCGTGGCGCAGCGCACGGTAGTGCAGAACCGGCAGGTCGAACCCGCCGCCGTTCCAGCTGACGAGCTGGGGCACGTGGCGCTCGATCATCCGGAAGAAGTTCTGGATCACCGCGCCCTCCTGGCTCTTG
The DNA here is from genome assembly GCA_038318385.1 of Burkholderiales bacterium. Lineage (GTDB taxonomy): Bacteria > Pseudomonadota > Gammaproteobacteria > Burkholderiales > Burkholderiaceae_C > Schlegelella_A. The sequence goes on from JBBQCD010000006.1 coordinate 24,650, forward strand.
CCTTCCGGCTCGCGGTCCACCAGCGAGTGCACCCTCAGGCCCTCGGCATTGCGGAACACGCAACTGATGACAAGGACGCGCTGAAGGTGCAGCGGCATGAAATCGCTTTTCCCGGCCTCCTTGCGCTGGGCGATTTCGCTGGCATAGACGCCGGCATCGTCGACACCGGCATCGATCTGCCGCAACGCGCGCAGCCCGGCGGTGTCGGGTATCGATTCGATGTCGAAGACGAGAACGGGCCAGGCGCTCATGCGGTGCGGGCGGGCGGGCTCGGCGATGTCAGAAGACCGAGTCGCGATCGACGCCGTGGCGGGCCATCCGGCGCTTGAGCTTGACGAGCGCCTCCTGCTGGATCTGGCGGATGCGTTCGCGCGTCAGGTCGAGCCGCTCGGCCAGCACCTCCAGGGTCTCTGCTTCCCGATCGCGCAGACCGTAGCGACCCGCCAGGACCTCGCGTTCGCGGTCCGTCAGCTCGTCGAGACCGACCTGCAACAGATGTTCGACCTCGTTGCTGAGGGTCAACGCCATGGGGTCGAGCGCGCTGTCGTCGACGACACGGTCGAGCATGGACTCGGAGCCGTTGCCCCCCTCGCGCCAGTCGAGCGGGGCGTCGAGGGACGTCGGGGCCTCGGCGAGTTTCAGCAGGGCCGAGATCTCCTGCGTGGGCCGACCCATCGCTCCGGCGATGTCCTCCGCGCTGGCGTGGCCGTCGCCGGCCTGGTCGAGCGAAGACTCGAGCAGGCGGCGCGCCTTGAGCACCTGGTTCAGCTCCCGGACCACGTGCACCGGCAGCCGGACCAGGCGTGCCTGGTGCATGATGGCCCGCTCGATGTGCTGGCGGATCCACCATGACGAGTAGGTCGAGAAGCGAAAGCCCCGTTCGGGCTCGAACTTCTCGATGGCGTGCATCAAACCGAGATTGCCTTCCTCGATGAGGTCGGGCATCGGCAGACCGCGGCCGAGGTAGTGCTTGGCGATGCTGACGACGAGCCTGAGGTTGTGCTCGATCATCATCTGCCGGGCCGCGAAATCGCCCTGGCGCGCCCGCATCGCGGTGGCGTATTCCTCCTCGGGGGTGAAGAGAGGCGCGCGGCGGATCTCGCGCAGGTAGGCCTGCAGCGTGTTGCCGACCTCGGACTCGCCGGCCTGGGGCTCGAGGGACGGGGGCAGGTCGGCGGGTGCTGCCGAGGCCGGCATGTCGTCGGGGTCCTCGGCACGCAACGCGCTCTGCCGGCTCAGGGCCGCGCTTGCGTCGGCATGCGCCGCACCGTTGCCGTTCAGGCCGCGAGGCTGTCCTTCGGGCGGTGCGCGGCGTCTGACCATGGGTTTGCCTCGCGCACGCGCCGACTCAGCGCGGCGGCAGCAACTTGGCGGGGTCGATCGGCTTGCCCTGCTTGCGAATCTCGAAATGCAGCTGCACGCCGTCGGCGTCCGTCGAGCCCATCTCGGCAATCTTCTGGCCGCGCTTCACGTTCTGGTCTTCCTTCACGAGGAGCGTCTGGTTGTGTGCGTAGGCCGTCAGGTAGGTCGTGTTGTGCTTGAGGATAACCAGATTGCCGTAGCCACGCAGCCCCGATCCCGCGTAGACCACTCGCCCATCGGCTGCGGCGAAGACCGGGTCGCCGGCCTTGCCGGAGATCACCAGACCCTTTACCTTGCCTTCGTCGAAGGGCGCCTTGACCGGGCCGGCCGCCGGCCATGACCAGCGCACGTCATCGTCACCCTGCGCGACCGCAGTCGGCGCGGTCTGTGAAGTTGTCGGCGGTGCCGAAGCCGGAGCGGCTGCAACCGGGGCGGTGGCCGGCGCGCCGGTCGAGGCGCTCGCCGCGCTCGCCGCAGCGGCCGCAGGCAGGGTGCGGGTCTCGATCCTGGCGGCGTTCACCGGGCGTGTCGTCGCGAGGGCCGGATCCACGCCCGGAGGAACCACGCGCAGGATCTGCCCGACCTCGATGATGTTCGGGTTCTCGAGGCCGTTCCACTTCACCAGATCCTTCCAGTTCTGGCCGTTGTCCAGGCCGATGCGGATCAGGGTGTCGCCGGGCTTGACGGTGTAGTAGCCGGCGCGCGGCGTGGCGTCGGGCGCTGGCACCGGCAGGCCGGTGTCGACGGCGCTGGCGCTGCCGGGCGTGGCGCTGGCTGCTGCAGCGGCGGCGGCAGCGGCAGCAGCGCGCGGATTGGCGACGCGTTCCTCGACTGGTGCTCGATGCGGACGGTTCACGCAGCCCGCCAGTGTCGTCAGCACGAGCAGCATGCCCAGGCACATGCCGCGCGCACAGGGGGTTGGCAGGATACCGTTCACCGTCTTCTTCACTGTCATCGATCGCGTCCGGATTTTAGGGGGACGAACTGCACCACTTCGCACGTCGAGCGGTCGTAGCCCGCCTCGGTGCGATCGATCACCACGAGAACCTGGCGCGCCGTTCCGGTTTCGACGACGGGCGCCACCAGCCGGCCGCCGATCGCGAGCTGTTCGAGCCAGGCAGGCGGAACGGCGCTTCCGCCCGCTGCCGCAATGATGCTGTCGTAAGGTGCATTCGGTGCGTGCCCGAGCATGCCGTCACCATACACCAGGCGAAGGTTGTCGGAACGCGAGGACGAGAGCAGGCTGCGGGCCTTGTCGTGCAGCGCTTTCAGGCGTTCGACCGAGAGGACTTGCTGCGAGAGCCGGGCCAGCACCGCGGCCTGGTAGCCGCAGCCGGTGCCGATCTCCAGCACTCGCCCGAGCCCGCCGCTGCGGCGCGCGTTGGCACCACCGAACAACAATTCGATCATCCGGGCGACCACCGAAGGCTTGGAGATGGTCTGGCCGTGGCCGATCGGCAGGCTCGTATCTTCATAGGCCTGCGTGACGAGCGCGGCATCGACGAACCGATGGCGCTCGACCGCGGCCATCGCGCCCAGCACGCTCGCGTGGACGATCCCCGCGATGCGCAGACGCTCCACCATGCGCCGTCGGACGCCGGCCGAGTCCAGGCCCAGTCCGCTCGCTCCCGCTTGCCGGGCGGCGTCGGCGTGGGCGCTCGCGACAGGTCGCTGTGGACGCAGCACCGTGGGCGTGGCTGCGCCGACGGTGCCCGCGCCGAAACGGTCCAGACGCAGGGGAAACTTCGGCGACCGCGGTGGCGCTTCGCTCACGCGGACGCCTTGCCGAGCCAGTCGCGCCAGGCGGGCAGGGTCGCATGCTCGGTGAGATCGACGTGCAACGGCGTGACCGAGACCGCGCCATTGGCGGTCGCGTGGAAGTCCGTGCCGGGGCCGGCCTCGCGCGCATCGCCCGCGGGGCCGATCCAGTACAGGGTGTCGCCGCGCGGGCTGACCTGGCGGATCACCGGTTCGCTGGCATGGCGCCGCCCGAGGTGGGTGACCCGCAGCGGCAGGCTGTCGGCATCGGCGCGATTGGGGATGTTGACGTTCAGCAGCCACGAGGCCGCAGCCGGCGGGTTCCGCAGGACCCGTTCGATGACGGCGCGGGCGACGCGCGCCGCCGCATCGAGATGGGCCCAGCCCTTTTCGACCTGCGAGAACGCGATCGCCGGAATGCCGAAGAGGTAGCCTTCCATCGCTGCCGCCACGGTGCCCGAATAGAGCGTGTCGTCGCCCATGTTGGCGCCGTTGTTGATGCCGGAGACAACGAGGTCGGGGCGCTGCTCCAGCACGCCGGAAAGGGCGAGGTGGACGCAGTCCGACGGCGTGCCGTTGATGTATCGGAAGCCGTTCGCAGCGGTGTACACCGACAGACCGCGGTTGAGCGTGAGCGAATTCGAAGTGCCACTCGCATTCTGTTCGGGACCGACCACGTCGATCTCGCCGAGCCCCTCGCAGGCCTTCACCAGCGCCGCCAGGCCGGGGGCGAGGTAACCGTCGTCGTTTGCAACCAGGATGCGCATGGGCCAATTGTATGGACCCTGTATGGACCCGTCGCCGGCGCGACGCGGTCTCGGGCGCCCGCTGCGTATCATTTGGCCGATCGACAAGGAGATTGCGATGCATGCCTGGCTCTGCGAAAACCCGATCGGCGCCGAAGCGCTCACCTGGAAGGAACTGCCGACGCCCGTGCCCAAGGCTGGCGAAGTGCTGATCGCCATCCGCGCGGCGAGCCTGAATTTCCCGGACTTGCTGATCGTCCAGAACAAGTACCAGATGAAGCCGCCGCTGCCGTTCGTGCCAGGGTCGGAGTATTCGGGCGTGGTCGAAGCGGTCGGCGCCGATGTCCAGCACCTCAAACCCGGCGACGCGGTCGCCGCGTTCGGCGGCACCGGCGGATTCGCCACGCACGCCTGCGTGCCGGCTGCTCTCGTCATGCCGCTGCCGAAGGGCTTTGCATTCGACGATGCCGCCGCCTTCATCCTCACCTACGGCACGACTCACCACGCCCTGCTCGACCGCGGTGCGCTCAAGGCCGGCGAGACGCTTCTGGTGCTCGGGGCGGCCGGCGGGGTCGGAACGGCGGCGATCCAGATCGGCAAGGTTGCCGGCGCGCGCGTGATCGCAGCGGCCTCGAGCGACGAGAAGCTCGAACTGTGTCGTCAGATCGGCGCCGATGCGACGATCAACTACGCGACCGGGAACGTGCGCGAGGAACTCAAGGCCTTGACCGGTGGCAGGGGCCCGGACGTGGTCTATGACCCCGTCGGGGGCGACCTGGCGGAGCCGGTGTTCCGTTCGATCGCATGGCGCGGGCGCTACCTCGTCGTCGGCTTCGCCCAGGGTGGCATTCCGGCCCTGCCGCTGAACCTCGCCCTGTTGAAGGGCGCTTCCATCGTCGGCGTGTTCTGGGGTGACTTCGCCCGCCGCGAACCGAAAGCCCATGCCGCAGCGCTCGCCGAGCTGGCGCGCTGGTACGCCGAGGGCAAGGTCAAGCCGGTGATCGACCAGCGTCTGCCGATGGACGCATTGATGCGCGCCTATGACCTGATGGGCAGCCGCAAGGTCCGCGGCAAGCTGGTGATGACGAACGGGTGAGCTGGGTCAGGCCGAGCGGATCACACCCGTGTGCCGCCGCCGTGCGCCCGGCTCGCCGCCGCCCAAGGGCAAGGCACGGCCGCAACGTGAACTGGGTGGCAGCGAAGGAGGCGTTGCGCGACGCGACGGCGAGCCAGCGAGGATAGGATAGGTCCAAGCTGGCGGACCCTGCGTGCAGGATCCAGGTCGAGCCTGTCGACCATTGCGTGAAGCCTCCTCCTCCTCCTCCTCATGAATTTCCTCGATCTGTTCAAGCCGCGTTCACCCGGGAGGGCGGCTCCCGCCACGACGCAGGGACCGGCGGAGCGGGCGCTGCGCCATGCGCAGGACGACACCCTGTCGGCCGCCGCACACGCGTGGGTGCGCACCCTGCCGGCGGCCATGCGCCCCCTCGAGCTGTGCAATGTGTACCCGCGCATCGCCAACCGGCTCGCGCGCTGCTGGGACGACATCGGGCAGACCCATGAGGTCTTCAACGATCTGCTGGTCGATCGCCGCGGCGGCCGAAAGGGTTTTCCGTCGCCGATCGCCTCCGAGTTGCTGCGCCTGCAGGCTTTTCACGAGCGCCGACTCGGTCCGACCGCAAGCGATACGCAGCGCTAGCGCGACAGCCCGCCGCCGCGGTGCGCAATCCCGCCCGATGGCGATCGAGTCTGTCATCCAGCGATTTCCCAGAGCTCTCGCCGGGCGCCGTCAGGCTGCCGGCCCCGCCCCCTGCGCCAGCCTCAGATCGGCATCGCGGATGACATAGCGGACGTAGCGGTAGTCATGGATGAAGCTGATGCGGCCGTTGATCCATTCCAGCCACATCAGGTAGCTCGGCCTCGGATGGGCCCGGTCTTCGAAAACCGCGATCACTTCCCGGCCCTCCAGCCAGGCCGGAGCGAGCCAGACCTCCGCGGTCGTGGCGTAGATGGAGAAGAACATGCCGACGTTCGACGCCCCGACGCGAAGCGGGTGCGAGGACTGGTTGAGCTTCGCGTCCTCGGTCAGCAGCGCCCGCAGCCCGTCCCAATCCCGCTGGTTGAAGAGTGCGATATATCGCAGCATCGCGGCAGATCCCGACCCTGCATCGGTCAGCGTGAAGGCTTTTGCGTTCACTTCGCGCAGACGCGCGCGACCCCTCGCCAAGTGGCCCTTGACGGCATCCGTGGTGAGATCCAGCAGGACAGCGATCTCGACGAGCGACTCGTCCAGCACATCCTTCAAGATGACCACGCTGCGCTGGAGGATCGGGAGCTCCGCGAAGCGCGCCACCGCGGTTCCGACGGTTTCCTGACGCATCAGCGTCTCCAGGGGGTCAGGGCTCGCCGTGTCGACGACGTCCGGAGCGGCGTCCAAGGACTCCGCGTGGCGCACCGCACCGCTGCGCAAGAGATCGAGTGCACGGTTGTGGGCGATGCGGAACACCCAGGGCCGGAGAGGCGTTGCTTCGTCGAGAGCCGCTACCGCCGACAGTGCGCGGACGAGCGTGTCCTGGACGACATCCTCGCCGTCGATCACCGAGCCCATGAGCCGCGCGCAATAGCGGTGCAGTTCAGGCCGCAACTCCCCGGCGAGGGCCAGCAGCAGGTCGCGGCGATCGTGCTTCGGTTCGCTCTGTCCTGCGTTCAAGGCGTCGCGCTCTCGAGGATGGTGATGCCCGTGTCCGCCTTCAGTCCGAAAGCCACACCGCTTACGTAAGCCGGGTCGTCCAGGACGCGTACCACCTTTTCCCCGAAATCGCGCGGCGACATCGCGGCGCCGAAGCGCGCCACGAATGCCTCCGGTTCGATCTTCATGGCACGAGCATAGGCGCCGGCGCCGGCGTCGCCCGTCCCGGTTCCGAGGACCAGTTGCTGCGGCACGATCACCTGGAAGCGGAGACCGAGGTTCTTCTGCGTCGAAACGCCATTGGCGTAGTTGGCCATGAACCAGAGCATGCGCTTGGCGCCTCCGTATCCACCTGACATCGGCGAGCCATTCACCGCCGCCCCGCTCGACACCACCAGGACCCGGCTCGTGGGCTTGAGCGGCAGGTTGAGCGCCGCCTGCATCCAGAACAGAGTTCCCTTGACGTCGGTCTCCCAAGTTGCAGTGAACTCGGCCCAGCTCGTCCGGTCGAGGGGTGCCATCCGTGGCGGTGTGCCGGCGTTCAAGACGAGGACGTCCGGTCGGACCTCGGCAACGATGCGTCGAGCGGCGATGTCGTCGGTCACGTCCGCGCTGATCGTGGCGACTGGCAGCCGGGTGCGGAGAGCTTCTAGCGCCTCGGCACCGCGGGCGATCACCGTCACCCTGGCACCGTGCGCGACCAGAGCCTCGACCAGGCCGAGCCCGAGGCCGCGACTCCCGCCGGTAACCACGACATTCACGTCTTCGAGGCTCATGACCGATCTCCAAGTGCAGGTATGGCTAGGACGATCGAAGGTCCTCAAAGGAGCCATGTCCGCACGCACTGGAGCCATGTCCGGACGCAGTCACCAAAGTTGCGGGGTTTGGAGAACTTCACTCGGATGGCGGGGCGCCCGTCCGAAAAGACTTGTTTCGGTAGAAGCCTGGGCGCGCTGCGGCTGTCTCTCAGAGGTCGCTGCTGACCGACAACCGTAGCGAAGCGAATGGCAGCACGTGCCAAGGGGTCGGCTTCATGAGCCCGACTGTGCGCCGGGTGGTGGCTCGCCAGACGAGCCTCCCCATAGATTCCCCCCTAGAGGGGACCACTCGATGCATTGCGCTGACGCAGTATGGTGCTGGTCGCCTCCGCCTGTAGCGGCCATCCGTTGTCGAGTCGGAAAGCAGCCAGAGCTTGAAGGTTGCAAGCGCCTCGGTGCCTGCGCAGGTACCTTATCGCTTCGAAGCGTTTGTAGCTCCTGTTCATCGGCAGGCGGCTGCTGTCGACATGCTTTACAGAAGGGGCGCCGGTCCATCTCGTCGGGCATTCAACCCATTGATTTAGCACACATAACCGCACCGGCGCATAAATTGCTTCGTCCTGCCAGAGCCCAACTGCTCAGGCGAGCGAATCATGAGCATACGTTTGCGTGTCGTTTTCCTGGCATGGATCGTCTGCTTAGCCGGGGCGGCTGCCGCGGCGCCGGTCACCTTTTCCTTCACCGGGAAGGTCACCGACGATCCCTTCGGCCTGAGCAGCTTTGGCGCGCCTATCAGCGGCAGCTTCACATTCGACGCCACGGCGATCGATGCCATCGTCAACCCTGACATCGGTTCATTCGTCAGCGTGGGGGCCGGCTACGGCTTCAACGTCGACGTTGACGGTACGGCATATTCGAGCACCGGCATGTTGACGATCAACACTGCCAACGACCTCGTCGTCGGCGACCAGTACGGGGCGATCGCGATGGACGCGCTGCTCACGCTGGAGATCTTCCTGCAGGATTCGAGCGCTGCCGCGCTCTCGAGCGATGCCCTGTCCGGCGCGCCGCCGGCGCTTGCCAGTTTCGACCTTCGGCAGTTCCGGCTGTTCGGCGGGGACGCCGAGTTCCTTGGCTCCGTGGACACGCTGGCCTGCACTTCGGGTTGCGTGGCGTCGGTGCCGGAGCCGGGCTCGCTCGCCCTGGTGCTGTTGGCGCTCGTCGCGGCTGGCCGGCCACGCTCGTCACTCAGAGGGGGCAGCTGCAGCAGTTAACTTGTTTTGTCCCGGCGCTGAAACGAGTGACGCCGGATTCACAGTCCGATCCTAAGGAGCAGACATGATTCGCACTTCCATGAAGTCGCGTCCGGCACGAGGCTTGGCTGTGGTCCTGTTGGCGCTTCTCGGCGGCGCCGCGCATGCCGTCGATGGCGTCGTGCTGATCGATCAGAACAGGGCCCTTGCCGGCGGTGTGACGCCGGGTGATACCGCAGGGTTCCCGGTGACGATCTCCCAGCCAGGCAGCTATCGGCTATCGAGCAACCTGACGGTACCCGACGCCAACACATCGGCCATCGTTATTGCGCCCGACGTCTCCGGCGTGACGATCGACCTCAACGGCTTCGCCATCCTGGGTCCGACGATCTGCACCGGCTTTCCCCTCACCTGCGCACCGACGGGATCGGGCTCCGCGGTTTCGGCGCCGTCGGGCGCTGGCCGCGGTGTCGCGGTCCGTAACGGTACGGTCAGCGGCATGGGTTCCACAGGGCTGGCGATATTCGCCGCCGGCGCCGTCGTCGACAACGTAACGGTTACCAGCAATGGCGGAACCGGCATATTCGTCGTGCTCGGCACCGTCACCAACAACCGGGTGATGAAGAACGGTGGCAGCGGCATCACTGCGAGCAATGCGTTGATCAACCACAACTTCGTGTCGCAGAACGGTGGCACCGGCATCAGCGCGAACGACAGCCTCATCACTCAGAACGTGCTCATCGTGAACGGCAGCGTGGGAGTCGCTGCAGCGAATTCGGCGTTCTCGAACAATCAGTTCTCGTCCAACAACGGCGGCTTCCTTAACCCGCAATTCAGCGGCCGCGGAGCCATCGGGCCTAACGGCTGCGACGGTAGCACCTGCCCGTAAAGTGAAGGCCCGCTCGATAGGCGCTCGGAAGACTCGGCTGGTCGCGGTAAGGTGGGGAGACTGCCCGCTGCAGTCCAAAGCGATAAGTACATCGCCCGTCTTCCTCAGCGTCCTTCGACGCTGGGCGGTATAGGTGTCGACACCCCTTCCGAGACATGTGCCAACGCGAGGACTTCTCGCGGCTCACGCCGATCTCGGGAAGCCCCAATTTTCGGAGCTGACGACAATTGGCGAAAGCGTCTTACATCCGCCCTTACATCAACAAGCATCTGACCGACGCTGTTAGCGGTCGCTCATGCGCTATTTGTGTGGGGTGGCTGATGGGGCTCGAACCCACGACAACAGGAATCACAATCCTGGACTCTACCAACTGAGCTACAGCCACCGAAGAGTCGACGAGTATAGCGGAGGGGCCTCCGACAAAGGCCCGGCTTCGCGCCGCCACGGGGCGTGCCACCGGACTCACTTCGGGGCGCTGGCGGCCTCTTCCGGGGCTGCCGCTGACGCGCCGGTGATCTCGACGTTGAACCGCGACTTCAGCGCCGCGTAGTAGGCCTGCGCCTCGGCGTCGGCCCAGCTTTGCGCATACTGGGCCTGGGCGCGCGCCGCCTCGGCCGCGACGGGATCGCGGCCCCAGACCTTCAGGACCTTCGCGATCGCGTAGCCCTGATCGCCCAGGTCCACGCCGACGATGGCCGGCAGGCTGCCGGTGGGTGCCTTCATCACCGCATCGAGGAGCTCGCGGGGTGTCTCGCGCGGCGTTGCCCGCGAGATGATCTTCGCCGGTTCCGCGAGCGCCGTCGTGGGAGCGGCCCGCAGCGCGGCGAGGCGCTCGGTGCCGGACTTGCGCGCGAGTGCCAGGGCCTGCGCCTGCGCGACCTGCGCGCGCACCTTGTCGCGGACCTCGGTCAGGGGCAGCTTGTGCGCGGGCTCGTACTTGACGATTCGGCCCGAAACCATCCGGCTCGGCCCGACTTCCACGGCTTCGGTGTTGCGCTTGTTCTTGACGGCATCGTTGCCGAACAGCGCTTCGAGGAACTTGGCGTTCGCGAGCGGTCCCGTCACGCCGGGCGCCGGAACCCGATGGACGTTCTGCGCGGTCTGCAGCGGCAGCTTGAAGCGCTCGACCACCGGCTTCAAGCTGTCGGGCTGCTCGTAGACCATGTTGGTGAAGTCGACGGCGGCTTCCGAATAGCGCTTCTGTGCCAGCTGGGTCCGGATCTCGTTCTCGATCTCGGGGCGCACCGCGTCGAAGCTGCGCTTTTCCCCGCCGCGGGCCTCCGTGACACGAATGATGTGGTACCCGAAGTCGCTCTGCACGAGGCCGCTGGTCTCGCCTGCCTTCAGGGCGAAGGCCGCATCCTCGAACGGCTTGACCATCGCGCCGCGACCGAAGAAGTCGAGGTCACCGCCCTTCTCCGCCGACCCCGGGTCCTCCGAATTCTTGCGCGCCAGTTCGGCGAACGACGCCGGGTTCTTGCGCACTTCGGCCAGCAGGCTTTCCGCCTTCGCCTTGGCCTTGTCCCGATCAGCCTGTGACATCCCCTTCTCGGCCTTGATGAGGATGTGGCTGGCACGCCGCTCCTCGGGCGCGGTGTAGCGCTTCTCGTTCTCGGTGTAGTACTTGCGCAGGTCTTCGTCCGAGACCTTCACGTCCTTCTTCAGGGCCTCGAGATCGAGCACGACGTACTCCACCGACGCTTCCTCCGGAGCCTCGAACCGCGACGCATGGGCGGGATCCTTGTAGTAGGCCTCGATGTCGACGTCGCTCGGCTGGACCTTGGCGAGGTAATCCTTGGGTGCGAAGGTCTCGGCCTGGATCTCGCGCTGCTGGAAGATGGCATCGACGGCGAGGGTCGTGTCCGTGAGCGGCGCAATGGCAGTGCCGGCGATGCCGAGCAGCACCTGGCGCATCGAGATGTCCTGGCGCAGCCGGTGCGCGAAGACCTCCGACGACATGCCTCGAGACGCCAGGGCATCCCGGTTAACGCTGCCGTCGGGGTTGCGCAGTTGCGCGAACTGCGGATCGCTGACGAAGAGGCGCTGGAGACGGTCGTCGGTCGTGACGAGGTGCAGCTTGTCGGCGGCAGCGAGCATCACCCGCTCACGCACCAGGGCCTCGAGCGACAGGCGCTTCATCTCGGGGGTCTCGAACAGCTTCGGGTCCAGGCCGGGCATCTGGCGCTGGGCTCGCTCGAGCTGCTCGCGCTGCGCCAGCTCCCATTCGCCCTGGCTGATCGACTGCCCCGCCACCTTGGCGACGGTTCGCTGGTCGTTGCCGGCGAAACGCGAATAGCCCTGGATGCCGAAGAACACGAACGACGGGAAGATGAGCAGGACCAGAATGAACTGCAGTGCGCGGGTGTGGCGACGGAAGAAATCAAACATCGAGAACTCGCCCTGGTGTTAAGCGTCCATGACCGATCGGGGTGGTGGCGCAGCCCCGCCGCCGACCGGCAAACCCCAGATGCAACAAAGGCGAACCGAGGTTCGCCTTTGGGCTGGTTGTTGAATTCGATTCTAGCCGACCGCGCGGCGGACGAAGCCGATCCGGGTTCGATTCCGTTGGTGGGTGCTGAGGGGCTCGAACCCCCGACCTACGCCTTGTAAGGGCGCCGCTCTACCAGCTGAGCTAAGCACCCGCGGCCACGAGGACGTCAGTTGAGCGCATCCTTGAGGGCCTTGCCGGGACGAAACTTCGGCACTTTCGCCGCCTTGATCTTGATCGCCGCGCCGGTGCGGGGGTTGCGACCGCTGCGAGCTGCCCGCTTGCCGACGCTGAAGGTGCCGAATCCGACGAGGGACACGGAGTTGTTCTTCTTCAACGTCGACTTCACGCCACCGATCACGGCCTCCAGCGCGCGCGAAGCTGCTGCTTTGGAAATGTCGGCCTGCTTGGCGATGTGTTCGATCAACTCGGACTTGTTCACGGGTTTTCCCCTCCTCAATGGTGGCTCACATGAAATTCGGTGGTGTTCGATCTGCGCGGTTGGCGGGGTCCCGGCAGTCCGAACCATTACAGCCTTGCGGTCCCGAGGTGTCAAGCGCGGAAGCGGATTCTATTCGGACCGCATCGTGCGCAAGCGCGCGCTCGAGGTGTATTTGCCGGCTTGACATCCACCCCGCTGCGCCCTATGGCGCGGCCGTGAAAGGCGGCGGCCTCACAGGGCCGCGGCGATCGCGCGGCCGACATCGCCGGTGGTGTCACGGCCCCCCAGATCGGGGGTTCGCGGACCGCCCGATGCCGGCTCGAGGACCGTCTCGATCGCCCGCACGATCGCGTCGTGCGCCTCTCGATGGCCGAGGAAGTCGAGCATCAGCGCGGCCGACCAGATCTGGCCGATCGGATTGGCGACGCCGCGGCCGGCGATGTCCGGGGCCGATCCATGCACCGGCTCGAACAGCGATGGATGCTCGCGGGTCGGGTTGATGTTGGCCGACGGCGCGATGCCGATCGTGCCGGTGCAGGCCGGGCCGAGGTCGCTCAGGATGTCGCCGAAGAGGTTGCTGGCGACGACGACGTCGAAGAGCTGCGGCCGCTGCACGAAGTGGGCGGCGAGGATGTCGATGTGATAGCGATCGACGCGGACGTCGTCGAAGGCCTTCGCCATCGCCTCCACCCGCTCGTCCCAGTAAGGCATCGTGATCGCGATGCCGTTGGACTTGGTGGCCGATGTCAGGTGCTTCTTCGGACGCGAGCGCGCCAGCTCGAACGCATAGCGGAGGACGCGGTCGACGCCGGTCCGCGACATCACCGTCTGCTGCATCACGATCTCGCGGTCGCTGCCTTCGTACATGCGGCCACCGATGCTCGAGTACTCCCCCTCGGTGTTCTCGCGCACGATCATCATGTCGATGTCGCCGGGCGCCAGACCGGCGAGCGGCGAGCGAATGCCCGGCATCAGTCGGGCCGGACGCAGGTTGACGTAGAGGTCGAAGTCGCGACGAAAGCGCAGCAGCGAACCCCACAGCGAGACATGGTCGGCGATCTTCTCGGGCCAGCCGACGGCGCCGAAGAAGATCGCTGCGTGCCCGCCGATGCGCTCCTTCCAGTCGTCCGGCAGCATCTTGCCGTGACGCTCGTAGTAGTCCCAGCTCGAAAAATCGAAGTGGTCTGTCTGCAATGCGATGCCGAAGCGGCTGGCGGCGGCCTCGAGGACGCGCACGCCCTCGGGCATGGTTTCCTTGCCGATGCCGTCGCCCGGAATCACGGCGATGCGGTGAGGTGTTGCCATCATTCTTCTCCTTCAGGATGAAACGGGCATCGGCGCCTTCTCAGCGCGTCGCCTTTCGAACAACGAGGGCGACGCCGCCGACCGTGAGCATCATGCCGACGAGCATCGCCGCCGTGAAGGCCTCGCCGAACAGCGCCCAGGCCATCAGCGCGGTACAGGGGGGAACCAGGTACATCAGGCTGGCGACCTGCGTGGCCGCGCCGCGTTGGATGAGCAGGTAGAGCAAGGAGCTGCCGCCGAGCGTCAGGACCAGCACCGACCACGTCATGGCGACGATGGTCTCCGGGACCCAGGCGATGCTCTCGCGCTCGAGCAGCGCGAACGGCAGGGTGACGACGAACGCGGCGAGGAGCTGGATCAGGTTGGCGGTGCGCACGTCGCAAGGCGCCACATGGCGCTTCTGGTAGAGCGTGCCGGTCGTGATCGAGAACAGCGCGAGGACGCCCATCGACAGGTTCCACGGAGTCACCTCGCCGACGCCGAGCTTGCCGGACACCACCAGGGCAAGTCCGGCGAGCCCGAGAGCCAGACCGATCCACTGCACGGCCGGCGCCCGCGCGCGTCCCGGCGAGTCGACACGGCTCAGCCAGATCGCCGTCAGCACCGGCTGCAGACCCACCAGCAGGGCCACCGTGCCCGCCCCGATGCCCGACTTCACGGCCACCCAGACGCCGCCCAGGTAGCCGGCGTGCATCAACACACCGGTGATGGCGAGGTGAAACCATTGTGTCCGGTCGCGCGGCCACGCCGCGCCCGACAGCGCGACCCAGACGCCGAAGCAGGCCACCGAAAGCGCATAGCGGATCGCCAGGAAGCCCAGCGGCGGCGCGTGCGGCATGCCCAGACGAGCGACCACGAACCCGGTCGACCAGATCAGCACGAAGACCCAGGGCATCGCCCGGATCAGGGCGCGGTTCGCCGCGGCCATGGAGTGCTAGTGCGCGCGGGCGCGGATCTCGGGGAGCGCCTTCTGCAGGTAGTAGATCATCGACCAGATCGTCAGCACCGCCGCGATCCAGATCAGGACCGTGCCCCACAGGGCGGTGTCGATCACGCCGAAAAGCCGCTCGTCGTAGAGCAGGAACGGGATCGCGATCATCTGCACGACGGTCTTCAGTTTGCCGAGCATGTGCACGGCGACGCTGCGCGACGCGCCGATCTGCGCCATCCACTCCCGCAGCGCCGAGATCGCGATCTCGCGTCCGATGATCACCAGCGCGACGAACGCATGGAGACGATTGAGGTGGACGAGCACCAGCATGGCCGCGCAGACGAGAAGCTTGTCCGCCACCGGATCGAGGAAGGCGCCGAACGACGACGTCATGTTGAGACGCCGAGCGACGTAACCGTCGGCCCAGTCGGTCAGCGCGACGACGATGAAGACGGCGGTGCCGATCAGGTTCTGCGTGGCGGGCGGGATGCCGAGGTAGTAGACGCCGACGACCAGCGGGATCGAGACGATGCGGGCCCAGGTCAGCAGCGTCGGCAGGTTGAAGAACATCCAGGGATTGTGCCGAACTCGGCGCTTCCGCCGAATTTGCGCCGGCGGCGATGCGGTCGTCGGCCGCCTGTCCTACTTGTCGAGCGTGCGCGGCTTGAAGCGCCGGTCGTCGTCGAAGAGGAAGGTCTCGACGAACTTCCAGGGTCGCGGCAGCCGCGAGACATCGCCGAAAGGCGCGGCGCGATGAATCGCGCTGGTCGCGATCGCGATCGTGTCCTTGGCCTGGCGTGGCTCGCGCAACACGAGGATGCGGCGCACGCTGCCGTCGCCGTTGAGTTCCACCTCGAGCACCGGAATTGCCAGCAGCGCGTCGGGCACGGTTCCGGTGTAGCTGCGCTCGGGGTTCGCGGCCACCAGGCGCTCGGCGGCCTGCTGGCGCACGTCGATCCAGTTGCGGGAGACGCGCGGCGGCGGCAAGGCCTGTTTGCCAGGGGCCGCGGCCGCCGTCTGCGGCGCCGTCGGCATCCCCGGCGGGGGCGGCGAGGCGATCGGCACCGGAGTCGGTGCCCGCGGCGCTTCGAGCGGGCTCGAGCAACCCGATAGCCAGGTCGCCAGCAGCATGCTCCCCATCACGCGGAGATCGCGGCGGCGCCGGGGAAAGCGAATGTCAATGGAGGGCACGGTAGATCTCCTCGGCGAGTTCCTTCGAGATGCCGTCGACCGTCATCAGGTCGGCGACGCTGGCGTGCCCGACGCCGCGCACGCCGCCGAACCGCTGCAGGAGTTTCGCCCGCTTCTTCGGTCCGACGCCGGCGATGTCCTCGAGGCGGCTGCCCCCGGTGCGCACACTGGCACGGCGGGCCCGCATTCCGGTGATGGCGAAACGGTGCGCCTCGTCGCGGATCTGGGCGACGAGCATCAGGGCGGCGGAGTCGCGGCCGAGCGCGACCTTCGGACGCCCATCGGCGAACACCAGTTCCTCCAGCCCGACGCGGCGGCCCTCGCCCTTCTCCACGCCGACGATCTTGCCGAGGTCGATGCCGAGTTCGCCGAAGACTTCGCGCGCAACCCCGACCTGACCGCGGCCGCCATCGACGAGGACCAGGTCCGGCAGCCGTGCTTCGCCGCGGCTCGCCGCCTCGACCAGCTTCGAATACCGCCGCACCAGCACCTGTCGCATCGCCGCGTAGTCGTCGCCCGGCGTGATGCCGTCGATGTTGTAGCGCCGGTACTGGGCGCTCTGCATCTTGTGGGCCTCGAAGACCACACATGAGGCCTGGGTCGATTCGCCGCCGGTGTGGCTGATGTCGAAACACTCGATCCGCAAAGCGTGCAGGTCCTCGATCTCGAGATCGAGCGCATCGACCAGGGCGTGCGTGCGGGCCTGCTGCGAGCCTTCTTCCGCCAGCAGCTGGGCCAGCCGGATCTGCGCACCCTGCTCGCACATGTCGAGCCAGGCCCGCCGCGGTCCGCGCGGCTGGTGCTGGGCGGTGACGCGGCTCCCCGCCTGCGCCGACAGCGCGTCCAGCAGGGTTCGGTCGACCGGATGGCTCAGCACCAGCAGCCGCGGCACGCCACCCTGCAGGTAGTGCTGGCCGATGAAAGCTTCCAGCACCCGGACTTCGGGCGGTCGCGCAGTCACGCGGTCATCGCCCCCGCCATCAGTCCCCCCATCTTCAGCCACGGTCATCGCATCCTCATCGGCCGCCATCGTCATCGCGTCCTCGACATGGGTCGGGAAGAAGGGCCGGTCGCCGAGGTGGCGGCCGCCGCGGACCATCGCCAGGTTGACGCAGGCGCGACCGCCTTCGACGCGCACCGCGAGAATGTCGGCATCCTTCGTCGCCGTGCCGGTGTTGTCCTCCACGGCCTGCTGATGCAGCACGCGGGAGAGCGCGCCGAGCTGATTGCGGATCTCCGCCGCCTGCTCGAATTCCAGGGCCTCGGCGCGCGCCATCATCTCGGCCTGCAGCGCGTCCATCAGTTCCTGCTGGTCGCCGTCGAGGAAGCGCTCGGCATTGGCGACGTCGCGGGCATAGGCCGCCGGCTCGATCAGCCCGACGCAGGGGCCCGAGCAGCGCTTGATCTGGTAGAGCAGACACGGACGGGTGCGGTTGGCGAAGACGGTGTCCTCGCAGCTGCGCAGGTGGAACACCTTCTGCAGCAGCTGGATCGACTCCTTTACGGCCCAGGCGCTCGGGAACGGGCCGAAGTAGCGGTGGCGCTGGTCGACGGAGCCGCGGTAGTAGGCCACGCGCGGAAAATCCGCCGCCGTCGGCGCGACCGCCGGGGAGCCGGCGCGGGCGCCGGTGATCTTCAGGTAGGGATAGGTCTTGTCGTCGCGAAACAGGATGTTGAAGCGCGGAACGAGCGACTTGATGAGGTTGTTCTCGAGCAGCAGCGCCTCGGCTTCGGAACGCACCACCGTGGTCTCGACGCGTGCGATCTTCGCAACCATGTGGCCGATGCGGACCAGCTCGGCGGCACTGTGGCTCTTCTGGAAATAGCTCGAGACCCGTTTCTTCAGGTCGCGCGCCTTGCCGACGTAGAGGACGCCGCCGTCGGCGTCGAAATAGCGGTACACGCCGGGCAGGTTCGGCAGCGCGGCGACATCGGCGAGCAGCTGCTCGCGCGCCGCTTCGGCCGCCGCTGGCGCAGCGCGGACGGGTTCGAGGTTCTCGGCAGGCTCCGGCATGTTGCGAAGATTGTGCCGTCCGTTCGAATCGGTGGCTGACGCTTCGATAATCACGGCGATGCGCTGGGACCTCTTCTGTCGCGTCGTCGACAACCATGGCGACGTCGGCTTCGCCTGGCGCCTCGCGGGCGACCTCGCGTCGCGTGGCGAGCGTGTCCGCTTCTGGATCGACGACGCCTCCTCGCTCGTCTGGCTCGCCCCGCGCGGTGTGCCCGGGGTCGATGTCGGACGCTGGGACGAAGCGGCATTCGCCCGGCCTGTTGCCGACGTCGTCGTCGAAACCTTCGGGTGCGGCCTGCCCGATGCTGTGGCCGCGACGATGGCAGCGCAGTCGCGGCCGCCGGTCTGGATCGACATCGAGTACCTCAGCGCTGAGACGTATGTCGAGCGCAGCCACGGCCTGCCGTCGCCGCAGCAGCTCGGCAGCGGCGCCGGCCTCACCCGCTGGTTCTTCTACCCGGGCTACGGCGCCGGCACCGGCGGACTGTTGCGCGATCCCTCTCCGACCGCGCCGACATTCCCCGATCGGGACCCCCGGTGGCTGACTGCAACCGGAATCGGCAGCACGGACGTCGACATGGCGGCCCGGCGGGTGAGTCTCTTCTGCTACGACGCCGTCCGTCTGGAGGACTTGCTCGACACGCTCGCCGTCAAGCCGACGCTGCTGCTCGCGACCGCGGGCCTGGCCGCTCGTCAGGTCCAGCGGGCGCTCGGACCGGGAATGGGTCGCGGCCAATTGCGGGCGGTGATGCTTCCCCTCCTCGAGCAGGTGGCCTACGACGAGATGCTGCGCGCTTGCGACATCAACTTCGTCCGGGGCGAGGATTCCTGGGTCCAGGCCCAGCACGCCGGCGTCCCGTTCGTCTGGCAGATATATCCGCAAGCCGAAGGCGCCCATGTCGTCAAGCTGCAGGCGTACCTCGATCGCTTCCTGCAGGCGGCGCCACCCTCTGTGGATGCCGAGGTCAGGCGAGTCTTCGAAGCCTGGAACGGTCTGGCGCCCTGGGCCGGCCTGCCGGCAACGGGTCCGTGGAGTGCGCACTGCGCGGCCTGGCGCGACCGTCTGGCGTTGCAGTCCGACCTGACGACGCAACTGCTGCAATTCGCAGCCGCGAGAATGCTAAAATGAAAGACTTTGTCAGCGGCATACAGACGCGCGCCACCGCGCCGCCAACGCCGACCGTTGTGTCCTCCGGGACGCCCCCAATGGAACCATCGTCATGAAGATCGCCCAGGAAATCCGCGCCGGAAACGTCATCATGCAAGGCAAGGACCCGATGGTCGTGCTGCGCACCGAATACAGCCGCGGCGGCCGCAATTCGGCCACCGTCCGGATGAAGTTGAAGAGCCTGCTGTCGAACTCGGGCACCGAGGTCGTCTTCAAGGCCGACGACAAGATGGACCAGGTCATCCTCGACAAGAAGGAGTGCACCTACTCCTACTTCGCCGATCCGATGTACGCCTTCATGGACGCCGACTACAACCAGTTCGAGGTCGAGTCGGAGAACATGGGCGACGCGATCCAGTACCTCGAAGACGCCATGCCGGTCGAGGTGGTCTTCTACGAAGGCAAGGCGATCTCCGTCGAACTGCCGACCAGCCTCGTGCGCGAGGTTGCCGAGACCGAGCCGGCCGTCAAGGGTGATACCTCCGGGAAGGTGCTGAAGAACGCGAAGCTCAAGACCGGTTTCGAGATTTCCGTGCCGCTCTTCGTGACCACCGGCGACCGCATCGAGATCGACACCCGCACCCACGAATACCGCAAGCGCGTCTAGCGCTCGCCCGCTTCGCCCCGGGTGCCGTCGGCGCCCGTTCTTCGGCATCATCGCGGCATGGCGTTCGACTTCTCCACGGTCGTCGCGCCGTTCAGGATGCAGCCGGGCCTGCGGCGGATCGCGCCCGGCGAGCTGCAACTCACCCCCAACCATCGAGGCGACCGCGCACTCGTCGAGAAGCTTGACGTGCTGCTCGAGCATGCCGCCGAGTCGCTGGTGGCGGTGCCGGACTTCGACGCCGCACCCGCGCTGGCTGCATTCGTCGCGCACGCCGCCGAGGAGCACCCGGCGGCGCTGGTGGCTTCGGCCGGAGCGCTCTCTGCACCGCTGCTGGGCTGGTCGATCCGCGACGACCGGCTGGTCGGCACGGGCCCCGCCGAGATCGGCGCTTGCCTCGAACGCCTTCCGGGTGCCTGGCGCCACGCCGGCCTGCTGAGTCTGGCCTTCGCCGAGGATTTCGCCATCCTCGAGGGTGAATCGGGACGGATCCCCTGGCTTGCCGTGTGCCTGCCGTCGAGCTGGGCGCCCGAGGAAAAAGTCGGGCGGCCTTTCGCCGAGGTCCATGCACCGGTGGCCGACAACGCCGCGTTGCTCGTCGCCGCTTCGCACCTGACGCGGCTGGTCACCGGTGAGGAACGCTGGGAACGTTTCGTCTGGACCCTCACCGACGACGCGCGCCTCTCGCGCCATCCGCGGCGTGCTCGCCCTCCTCGCTGGAACGAGCAGGCCGATCCGGAGCGCCTGGGCGCGATGGCCTATCTGCGCACCGAGCGCCAGACCTTCATCCCGCTGGCGGCCTTGCGTCAGGCCGTGTTCACCATCCACGTCGAGGTCTGCCCCCTCCCGGAGGCCGCGAGGGACCCCGCCGATGCGCGCAGGCTGCACGCGGCCCTGGCCAGCATGACGCCCGCGGTCCTTGCCTATCGGGGGCTCGACGTCGTCCGAGACCGGCTGCTGGCGTGGCTCGCGGTGCGCGGGCACCTCGATGGGGGCGGCGATCGCCGTGACTGAAGGATCCCTGGCGGCACGCTGGAGGTCTCGCGAGCGCTTCGTCGTGCTTGCGACGGGACCAGGGTCGGCCGCGCGCTTTCTCGACGCCTGGAGGCGCTGGAAAGGCGATCCTTGCCGGTGCACGCGGCTGCACTGGATCGCGCTCGACCCGGATCGAATCGAAGGGGACACCGATCCCTGCGCATTCGCGCTCGCTGCAGCCTGGCCGCTCGCGACTCGCAATCTGCACCGCCTGGGGCTGGAAGACGGTCGGGTGCAACTCCTCCTTGCATTCGGAGAACCGGCACCGTGGCTGCGCCAGCTCGTCGCCCGGGTCGATGTCTTTCTCGTCGGCGAGCCTCGTCACGGTGACGACTGGCTCGGCGCCGAACCCCGGATGGCCAAGTCACTCGCGCGGCTGGCGGAGCCCGGCGCTGCGCTGACGCTCTGTCGTCCCGGGCCGCGATCACTGGACGCACTGCGGGCGGTCGGCTTTCAGGTGAAGAGCGGGGTGGCGAACACCGAAGGGACTCACGTCGAAGGAGACCACGCCGACCGAAGCCACACCGAGGGTATCCACGCCGACTATCGCCCTGCCGTCTCTGCTCGCCTGCACATCGGACGGGATCGCTTTCACCCTGTCGCGAACCGCCAGGTGCTGGTGATCGGCGGCGGCCTGGCCGGGTGCGCGATGGCCTGGGCGCTGGCTGAATCCGGCTGGCGTTGCACGCTCTACGAAGGGCGGGCGGCGATCGCCGCCGCGGCCTCGGGGAACCCCGCGGGCCTCTTTCACGGCATCGTCAACGGTCAGGACGGCAGCCATGCGCGTCTCCACCGCGCAGCCGCGCTCGAGGTCCGGAGCGCGGTCGAGATGGCGCTCACCAAGCATGGAGTCTCAGGACAGATTCAGGGCCTGCTGCAACTCGCCGATCCTCCCCTCACGGTCCTGACGATGCGCGCATTGGCCACCCGCCTCGGACTGCCGTCGGGCTATGCGGAGGCTCTCGACGGCGACGCCGCCAGCGCGTGCGCCGGACTGGCGCTCGACAAGCCGGCCTGGTTCTATCCCGGTGGGGGCTGGATCGATCCGGCAGGGCTCGCCCGCTCCTTCGTCACACGCGCCGGGACGGCACTGCAGTTGCATTGCAACAGCCGAGTCGAGGCGATACGCCGCCGTGCCGACGCCTGGGAGCTCGTCGCAGCCGATGGCCGTGTCATCGACAGCGCACCGACCGTAGTCCTCGCGAACGCGGGTGATGCGCTGCGTCTGCTCGGCGCCGACTGGCCGCTCGAGCCGGTACGCGGCCAGCTGAGCTGGCTGGATTCGTCGGCCGCCCATCCTTGGGCACTGCCGCGCCTCCCAGTGGCCGGCTCCGGCTATGTCGTGGCGACCACCGACGGCAGCCTCGTCTTCGGCGCGACCGCCGACCCGGGCGATCTCGAATCCGCCGTCCGCAGCGCCGACCACGCCCGCAACCTCGCGCAGCTGGCTCGACTTTCGCCGGCCTATTCGGCGGCGGGTCGCGCTGCGATCACGCCGGCCGCGCTGCAGGGCCGGACAGCCTGGCGGTGGACGAGCCGCGACCGATTGCCGCTGATCGGCGCGGTTCCCATCGACGAGTGTGGAGAGTTGGACTTGCGGGGGTCGGGGGGGATGGCGGCCGTGGCACGGACGCGGCACGCGGATCAGGTTCGTTACGTGGAACGCGCCCCGGGCCTTTTCGTCTTCACCGGGCTCGGATCGCGCGGGATCACCTGGTCGGCGCTCGGTGCCCGGATCCTGGCCGCGGCGATCACCGGCGATCCGGCGCCGGTCGAGGCCAGCCTGCTCGATGCCGTCGACCCGGCTCGGTTCGGCGTGCGGGCACTGCGCCGGCGCGCATCGAGCAGTTGAGGAGCTTCAGCGGACCGGGTCGGTCGTGACCGCGGGCCCGGGCGCGGGCGTCGAAGGATCTGCCGATGACCCTTCTGCGCCGGATTCGTCGGGTCCGGAGCCGGCCTTGCGCCCGGCCTTCTCGCGTTCCTTCTCTTCCTTCTTCTTCTTCTTGGCCAGCTCGCGCTGGCGCTTCTCGAACGAATAATTGGGTTTTGCCACGAACCGTCCTTCCGGTGAATTTCGAAGATTGCGTCAATGGCCGAGGTTACGCGCTTTTGGGCGCGCCCTGGCCGGAGAGTCAGAAAGTCAGCGTCCGCACGCCGTCTTCCGTTCCGAGCAGGCAGACGCTGGCTCGATGGCGCGCGAAGATACCGACGCAGACGACGCCGGGCCACTGGTTGATCTCGCTCTCGAGCGCCGCGGGCTCGAAGATGGCCAAGCCCTTGACGTCGATGAGATGACAGCCGTTGTCGGTGACGGCGCCGGCGCGCAGCACCGGCTCGCCGCCGAGCCGGCGCAAACGCCGCGCGACCTGAGCCGCCGCCATCGGAATCACCTCCACCGGCAACGCGAAGCGCCCGAGCGTGCGGACGAGCTTGGACCCGTCGGCGATGCAGACGAACCGCTCGGCCAGGTCGGCCACGATCTTCTCGCGGGTCAGTGCGCCGCCACCCCCCTTGATCATGCAGCCCTGGTGGTCGATCTCGTCGGCCCCGTCGACGTAGACCGGAATCGACTCGACCCGGTTGCTGTCGAGCACGACGATGCCATGGGCTCGCAGCCGCGCGGTGCTGGCCTCGCTGCTGGACACGGCGCCGGCGATCCGGTCCTTCATCGTCGCCAGCGCATCGATGAAACAGTTGACCGTCGAACCGGTGCCCACGCCGATCACCGCCCCCGGCACGACGTGCTCGAGGGCCGCCTGGCCGACCAGGGCTTTCAATTCATCTTGGGTCATCTTGCGCAGTCTGGAGATGGGACAGATGCCGCGAATTGTCGGTGACGTGGCCCGAGCACCGAGTCGCGCTACGCCACGCGCGCGACGTCTCTCGTGCAGTCAGCCCGCGCCCGTCATCTTTTCGGGCCGCACCCAGGCGTCGAACTCGTCGGCGCTGACCCAGCCCGAAGCCAGCGCCGCCTCGCGCAGCGTGCTGCCACTGCGATGGGCCTGCTTGGCGATCTGCGCCGCCTTGTCGTAGCCGATGTGCGGGTTGAGCGCGGTCACCAGCATCAGCGAGCGCCGCACGAGTTCGTCGATGCGGCTCTCGTCGGCCTCGATGCCGCGGGCGCAGTGCAGATCGAAGCTGCGGGCGCCGTCGCCGAGCAGGCGCACGCTCTGCAGCAGGTTGTGGATCAGCACCGGCTTGTAGACGTTGAGCTCGAAGTTTCCCGAGGCGCCGGCAAATCCCACGGCGACGTCGTTGCCGAACACCTGGCAGCAGAGCATCGTCAGCGCTTCGCACTGCGTGGGATTGACCTTGCCCGGCATGATCGAGCTGCCGGGTTCGTTCTCGGGAATGCGGATCTCGCCGAGCCCGGAACGCGGTCCCGAGGCGAGCCAGCGCACGTCGTTGGCGATCTTCGTCAGCGAGGCCGCGAGCGTCTTCAGGCAGCCGTGGGCGTGGACGATCGCGTCGTGCGCGGCGAGGGCCTCGAACTTGTTCGGCGCGCTGACGAAGGCGTAGCCCGTGACGCGCGCGAGTTCGGCTGCGACCTTGTGGCCGAAATCCGGATGGGTGTTCAGGCCTGTTCCCACCGCGGTCCCGCCGAGTGCCAGTTCGCGCATGTGCGGCAGGGCGTCGCGCAGGTGTGCGCTGCCATGGTCGAGCTGCGCGACCCAGCCGGAGACCTCCTGGCCGAGCGTCAGCGGCGTGGCGTCCTGCAGATGGGTGCGGCCGATCTTGACGATGTCGGCGAAGGCCGCCGCCTTCCCGGCAAGGGTCGCCCGCAGGTCCGCGAGCGGTGGCAGCAGGACGGTCTCGATCGCCGTGACTGCCGCGACGTTCATCGCGGTCGGAAAGACATCGTTGGACGATTGACCGCGGTTGACGTCGTCATTGGGATGCACCAGACGACCGTCGCCGACCGGACCGCCGAGCAATTGCGAGGCGCGGTTGGCGAGGACCTCGTTCAGGTTCATGTTGGTCTGGGTGCCCGATCCGGTCTGCCAGATCGACAGCGGGAACTCGCCGTCGTGGCGTCCCGCCAGGACCTCGTCGGCGGCCGAGATGATCGCTCCGGCCTTGCCGTCATCGATCGCGCCGAGTTCCCGGTTGACCACTGCCGCGCTGCGCTTGACCAGCGCCAGCGCACGGACGAGCTCGGTCGGCATGCGCTCGGTGGAAATGTCGAAGTGCTGCAGGGAGCGCTGCGTCTGGGCGCCCCAGAGACGATCGGCAGGGACCGCGATCTCGCCGAAAGTATCCCGCTCGATGCGTTCGCCGCCCATGGTCTCCTCGTTCGCTGGCCCGATCGCCCGAGTATGCCGTTTGCGACAATCGCAACGGCGCCCCGATGCCTTTCGGGCAGCGAGACTTGCCGATGCCCCTTCTTCCCTACGCCCTTGCCCGCCCTTTCCTCTTCGGACTCGACCCGGAACAGGCGCATGAACTGACGCTCGGCGCACTGGCCCGCATCCAGCGCACCCCGCTGATCTGTGCGATGCAGCAGCCCCGGATCGCCGATCCGGTGACGATCGCAGGGCTGCGATTTCCGAACCGCATCGGCCTGGCCGCCGGACTCGACAAGAATGGCCGCTGCATCGACGGTCTCGCGGCGATGGGCTTCGGCTTCATCGAAGTCGGCACGGTGACACCGAAGGCGCAACCCGGGAATCCGAAGCCGCGCATCTTTCGCCTTCCCGAGGCCCAGGCGCTGATCAACCGCCTCGGCTTCAACAACGACGGCCTCGACGCCTTCGTGCGCAACGTACAACGGGCGCGCTTTCGCGCCAGAGGCGGCATCCTCGGCCTGAACATCGGCAAGAACGCGGCGACTCCGATCGAGCGGGCGGCCGAGGACTACCTGCTCGGCCTCGACGGCGTCTACCCACACGCGGACTACGTGACGGTGAACATCTCGAGTCCGAACACGGCCAACCTGCGCGCGCTCCAGGGAGACGCCGCCCTCGATGCGCTGCTCGAGGCGCTGCAGGAGCGCAAGGCGCAACTGGCAACGCGCCATGGCCGCAACGTGCCGATGTTCGTCAAGATCGCCCCTGATCTCGACGAGGCGCAGGTCGCGTCGATCGCGCGGACGCTCGTCGCCCACGCCATCGACGGAGTGATTGCGACCAACACCACTCTGGAGCGCTCGGCCGTCCGCCACCTGGCGCACGGCGAAGAGACCGGCGGCCTGTCCGGAGCGCCGGTCTTCGAACGCTCCAACCGCATCGTCGCGCAATTGCGTGCAGCGCTCGGCAAGGCCTATCCGATCATCGGGGTCGGTGGCGTGCTGAGTGCCGCAGACGCAGCCGCGAAGGTCGTGGCCGGCGCGGATCTCGTGCAGATCTACACGGGACTCATCTACAAGGGACCGGACCTTGTCAGAGAAGCGGCGCAATTTCTGTCGGAACGCCGCTCCTGACGCCGGGCGGTTGCCAGGGAACGCCCGAATCCCGCTACCCTGCCCGCGGGCGATGCGCTGGGCATTCGTCGCAGCGATCGACGCCGCCCGGCAACGGGCGCAGGAGCGAGACATGAATGGGTTCGGGCGCCGCTGGGCGGCGACAGGATTGGGGCTGGCGGCAGCCTGGCTGGCCGGTTGCAGTTCGCTGCCGGTGATGGTTCCCGACATGATGCCGGCGCGCAAGCCCGTGCTGGTCGAGGCGGCCGACGGCCGGCTGCTGTCGGCGGAGCGAAGCAAAGCCGTCCTCAAGGGTCTCAAGGTCGGCGACATCGAGACCAGCATCCTCGATCGCCACCTCGCGCTCGAGGAGGCCGTTGCCGGCACGCCGCTCACCACCGGCAACTCCGTCGCGTTGCTCGAGGACGGTCCCGCCACGTACGCGGCGATGTTCAAGGCGATTCGGGGCGCCCGCGACCACATCAACATGGAGACCTACATCCTCGAGGATGACGACACGGGTCGCCAGTTCGCCGATGCGCTGATCGCCAAGCAGCAAGAAGGTGTGCAGGTCAACCTGATCCACGATGCGGTCGGCACCCTCGGCACGCCCAGCGCTTTTTTCACCCGACTCAGCGATGCCGGCGTCAGGGTTCTGACGTTCAATCCCGTCAACCCGTTGAAGGCCAAGGCCGGGTGGGACGTCAACAACCGTGACCACCGCAAGATACTGATCGTCGACGGCGAGACCGCGTTCCTCGGCGGCATCAACATCAGCGCGGTCTATTCCGGCGGCTCCGCGAGCGGTGGCTTCGGCTCGTCCGGGCGCGCGGATCGCTCCGGGAAAAAGGACGCCAAGGAACTGCCGTGGCGAGACACCGACCTGCAGGTGACCGGGCCGGTCGTCGCCGATCTGCAGAAATTCTTCCTCGACACCTGGGAGGCCCAGAAGGGCGATCCCCTGCCGGCGCGCGACTACTTCCCGAAGCTGCAGGACCGGGGCAAGGAGGTGGTGCGGGCGATCGCGAGCGCGCCGACGGACCCGTACAGTCTGATCTACACGACCTTCATCTCGGCCATCAACAGCGCCGAGTCCGAGATCCTGCTGACGAACGCCTATTTCGTACCCGATCCACAGCTGATGGACGCCCTCGTCGGCGCTGTGCAGCGAGGGGTCGACGTGAAGATGATCCTGCCGAGCACGACCGACTCCTGGCTCGTCTTCCATGCCGGACGCGCGCACTACGACCGTCTCCTGGAGGGCGGGGTCAAGCTCTACGAGCGTCAGGACGTGTTGCTGCACGCGAAGACGGCGCTGATCGACGGCGTCTGGTCGACCGTCGGCTCGACGAACCTGGACTGGCGCAGCTTCCTGCACAACCAGGAAGTCAATGTCGTCGTCCTCGGGCCGGAGTTCGGTCGGCGGATGCGCGCGTCCTTCGATCGCGACCTGGCCGCCTCGCGACAGATCACTCTGGATGCGTGGCGGCACCGCCCGATCGACGTCAGGGTCAAGGAGCTGTTCGGGAGAATGTGGGAATACTGGCTGTAGGGGCCGACCCGGCCGCCGCCGCGCCAACCGGCGAGAGGAGATCAAATGCATCGAGCTCGCAAGTTTCGAGAGCCGTCCCGCGGCGTGACGACGTCAGGGTTCCTGACCGACCTGCCCCGTCGATGGGCCGTCTGGCTGCATGGGGCGCTCGCGCTGCTGCTGCTTGCAGGCGCAGCAGCGCCGGCAGTGGCCCAGGACGCCGCGGCGTTGAAGGCGCGCTACGCGCAGTCGCAGGAGCGCCTGGCGAACAACCCCTTCGGACGGCCGCTGTATCTCGAATCGGCGCAGACCGACGACGACCTTAAGGGCGACATCTATTCGGTCATCGAGTACCCCTACACGATGGTCCAGGAGGCGCTGCGCTCGGGCGACCATTGGTGCGACATCCTGATCCTGCATCTCAACGTCAAGGGCTGCACGACCAGAACCAGTCCTGGCGGCACCCTGCTGAACCTCGCGGTCGGCAAGAAGTTCGACCAGCCGGCCGGCGATGCCCAGCAACTCGAGTTCACCTACCGCGTCGCCGCCTCCAACCCTGATTACCTCGACGTCCGGCTCTCGGCCGCGGAAGGGCCGATGGGGACCCACAACTACCGCATCCGCCTGGAAGCGGTGCCGATCGACGGCCGCAAGACCTTCCTCCACATGTCCTACGCCTACGGCTACGGCTTCGCCGCGCGGATGGCGACCAACCTGTACCTCTCGACCATCGGGGCCCGCAAGGTCGGCTTCAGCAGCCAGGGAAAGACCCCCGACGGCAAGCCGAATTTCGTCGGCGGCATTCCCGGCCTGATCGAGCGCAACACCATGCGCTACTACCTGGCCATCGACGCCTACCTCGGTGCCTACACGGCACCCCCCGGCGAGCAGGTGGAAAGGCGCATCAATGCGTGGTACGACGCGACCGAGCGCTACGCCACTCAGCTGCACGAGATGGACAAGTCGGAATACGTCGAGATGAAGCGCAACGAGATCGCGCGTCAGAAGACCGAGAAACGCTAGGCGGCAGCCGTCACCGGCCAGCCTCGGCAGCAAGTTCGCGCTCGAGGAGCGCACGGAAGCGAACCAGCGCTGCATCCATCGCCAGCGGCAGCATCCGCGCATCGGGATCGCGGGCGATGTTGCGCGCCTGCGCCGTGATCATCGCGCGGTCTTCCTCGAAGGCACCGACCAGGCTGTCGTAGATCGACTGGACGATGCGCTCGTCGCCCTCGCCGGCACGATGCGACTGCTGGAAGAAGTAATGCGTGCTGGTCTCGGTCTCCGGCGTCAGTGTCTGGCAACTGTGCAGACGGACCGCGTCGCGCATGTCGTCCTCGGCGCGCCCGACGGGCTTGCCGCCGGAGTGCATCAGCAAGGTGCCGGGCAGAACGAAGTCGTAGATGAACCAGCGATCGAGGTTCGTCGTGAACTCGCGAAAGCGCCGGTAGAACGGCGGTGCCGGCACGTCGCGGACGCGCCGCGTGACGCGGATGCCACGTTCGATCGACCCGATCTCCGCCTGGGCCTGGGCGATGGCGGCGCTGCCACCGAGGGTCTTCTCGTGCACGTAGCTCAAGTGCGAGAAGTCGAGGAGGTTGTCGCAGATCAGGCGGTAGTCGGTGGCGTAGTGCAGATAACCCGGCTTGTAACGCCACTCCGGGTCGTCGCAGGAGAAATTGTCCGGCAGCAGCGCGGTGTCGGCGCGTTCCGGCGCGCCCATCCAGACGAAGACCCACTTGTTGCGCACCGCGATCGGGTAGCTGCGCACCCGCGCCGCCGGCGGCACCTTGTCCAGGCCGGGCACCTCGATGCAACGTCCCTCGGCATCGAACTTCAGGCCGTGGTAACCGCAGCGAACCGCATCGCCTTCGCGCCGGCCGGCGGAAAGCGGCGCGAGGCGGTGGCAGCAACGGTCTTCCAGCGCGACGATTCGACCGTCGGCGAGGCGGTAGACGAGGACGGGTTCGTTCAGGACGACCCGGCTGAACAGGGCATCGGCAGCGATCTCGTGATCCCAGGCAATCACGTACCAGCAGTCGCGCAGGAACACGGCGCCTCCGATTCAGCCCCGAAGCGGCACGCCGGTTTTGGCCTGTAGGTCCTCGCGGGTGACGCCCGGCGCCATCTCGACGACCTCGAGACCCTTGTCGGTGACATCGAGCACCGCCAGGTCGGTGATGATGCGATTGACGACGCCGACTCCGGTGAGAGGCAGCGTGCAGGCCGGCAGGATCTTCAGGTCGATGGTGCCGTCCTTCTTCTTCGCGACGTGCTCCATCAGCACCAGGACGCGGGCGACGCCGGCGACGAGATCCATCGCTCCGCCCATGCCCTTGACCATCTTGCCGGGAATCATCCAGTTGGCGAGATCGCCCTTCTCGCTCACCTGCATCGCGCCGAGGATCGACAGGTTGATCTTGCCACCGCGGATCATCGCGAAGCTGTCGTGAGAGCCGAAGATCGACGATCCCGGGATCGTCGTCACCGTCTGCTTGCCGGCGTTGATGAGGTCGGCGTCGACCTCGTCCTCGGTCGGAAACGGGCCGATGCCGAGCATGCCGTTCTCGCTTTGCAGCCAGACTTCGATGTCGGGCGAGACGAAGTTGGCGACGAGCGTCGGCAGGCCGATGCCGAGGTTGACGTAATAGCCGTCCTGCAGCTCGCGCGCGGCGCGCGCGGCCATCTGATCGTGTGTCCAGGCCATTTCAGACTCCTGCCTTGTCGGCAGCCTTGGCGATGACCTGCTCGGCCTCGATCGCGGCAGCCTGCTTGGACACCTCGACGTTCGCCGAGGCCGTGAGGGTGCGCTTCTCGATGCGCTTCTCGGGGTTCGCGTTGAGGACGATGCGGTGGACGTAGATGCCTGGCAGATGGACCGCGTCGGGATCGATGGCGCCGACCTCGACGATTTCCTCGACCTCGACGATCGTGACCTTGCCGGCCATCGCCGCAGCCGGATTGAAGTTGCGGGCGGTGCGGCGGAAGACGAGGTTGCCGGACTTGTCGGCCTTCCACGCCTTGACCAGGGAGACGTCGGGGACGAGCGAGCGTTCCATCACGTAGACATGGCCGTCGAACTCGCGCGTTTCCTTGCCCTCGGCGACGAGCGTGCCGACGCCCGTGCGGGTGAAGAACGCCGGGATGCCGGCACCGCCGGCACGCAGCTTCTCGGCCAGCGTACCCTGCGGCGTGAACTCGAGTTCGAGTTCGCCGGCGAGGTACTGGCGCTCGAACTCCTTGTTCTCGCCGACGTAGCTCGAGATCATCTTGCGGATCTGCCGGGTTTCGAGCAGCAGGCCGAGGCCGAAACCGTCGACACCGGCGTTGTTCGAGATCACCGTCAGGTCCTTGACGGCGGAGTCACGCAGCGCCTCGATCAGGGCCTCGGGGATGCCGCACAGGCCGAAGCCGCCGACTGCGAGCAGCTGCCCGTCACGGACGATCCCGGTCAGGGCGGCCGCCGCGCTGGGGAACACTTTTTTCATGCACAGTCTCCATTCCGCAAATGCAGCGCGAGAGCGTACACCGTTCGGAGCGCCGTCCTGTCTTCCACCGACCCTGCTCACGAGGAAATTGCGCCATGGACCTGAAAACCTTGCAATCGAGTTTCGACAAGGTGGTCGCCGACTACGTTCGTCGGCTGGAGCTGCGCGTCACCGCCGTGCGCCCCGGCGAGGTCGACCTGGCGATGGCGGTGGCGCCTGGACTGGTGCACAGCGGTGGCGTCCTCTGCGGCCAGGCGATGATGGCGGCGGCGGACAGCGCGATGGTCATGGCGCTCATGGCCGACATCGGCGAATTCCGGCCGATGACGACGGTTCAGCTGCAGACGAGCTTTCTGCGGCCGGTCCCGGGCGATACCGCCGAGGTGGTGATCACGGCACGCGTTCTGCGGCGCGGCAAGACCCTCGCCTTCGGCGAGGTTTCCATCACCACCCCCGACGGCCGGCTCGCTGCACAGGCGACGACCACCTACGCCCTGCTGTAGCGGCCCGCGAAGCGAGGCCAGGAAAGGCGCGCCTAGGGGCCTTCGACCAGTTCGCGCAGCCAGGGCGGCAGCGGCACCGCCTTCTTGCGCGGGAAGTCAATCCAGACCGTGCGGGCGCCGCCTTCGGCATAGACGACGTCGGGATCGTCGGTGCGGGACAGCTCGATGTAGGTGTTGAAGCTGGTTCGGCCCGCTCCCGCCACGTAGTGCCTTGCCAGGACATCGCCAGGATATTCCAGCTGCCGCAGGAAGTTGCAGAAGGCGTTGACGATTACCGGACCCTCGCCGGCCGGATCGGGGGCACCGCCGGCGCGATGCAGCCACTCGATGCGGACGATCTCGAGGTATCGAAAGTAGAGGGTGTTGTTCACGTGACCCATCGCGTCCATGTCGCCCCAGCGGATCGGGATCGTCATCTCGAGGGTCAGCTTCTTCTTGTCGGGCAGTTCGAAACGCATCGCGGCTCCAGGTGGACTATTCGCGAGCGATTCCGAGCTCGCTGTACAGGCGCTCGACCAGTGCGCGCAAGCGCCCGACTTCGCCCTCGAGGACAGCCTGGTGCGCCTTCAGCGCGGCGATCTCGCCGAGTGCCAGCGGGTCCTCGTCGAAGGCGGCAACGCCCTGGGTCGCGACCTCTGCAGCCGGCGGTCCCGACAGCAGATGTGCCCAGCGCGCCTCGCGCGATCCGGGCGCACGGGCCATCTTCACAGCCAACGGGCCGCCACGGCCAGGATCGCGCGCCGCGAGTTCCTCGAGAAAGCCCTCGACCGAGGACAGGTCGGCGAAGCGGTGCAGGCGCTCGCCATTGGCGCGCAGCTCCGAGGACGTCTGCGGTCCCCGCAGCATCAGCACCGCCAGCAGCGCCACCGACTGCGACGGCAGCGCCAGGGCGCGACCGAGGTTGTGTTCGTAGCGCGCGACGCGCGATCCGCTCGATTCGAACGCCAGGTTGAGGCTCTTCAGACCGTCGACGGCGAGCTGAACCTCGGCATCGCTGGCCGAGAAGACCGGGTCGCGTGCGGTCTTCTGGTTGCAACCGAGCGTCAGCGCATTCATCGACAGCGGATAGCTGTCAGGCACCGTGGTCGCCTTCTCCACCAGCACGCCGAGCGCGCGCGCCTCGAGCGCCGAGAGCGGCCGCATGGTCATCCTGGCGTCGCCTTCGTTGTTCAGATGGAGAAGCCGTCGTCGGCCTGGATCACCGCGCCATTGACGAAGTGGCTTTCCTTGGCGCAGAGCATCATCAGCACCGAGTCGAGGTCGGCCGGCTTGCCGATGCGCTTGCGCGGCGTCATCTCGATCAGGCGCTTGCCCTGCTCCGTCTGCCATTGCAGGTGGTTGATCTCGGTGTCGATGTAGCCCGGGCACAGCGCGTTGACGTTGATGCCGTAGCGGCCCCACTCGAGCGCCATGGCGCGCGTCATGTGGATGACGGCCGCCTTGCTCATCGCGTAGACACCGATGCGGCCGAACACCCGGATGCCGGCCATCGACGCGACGTTGACGATGCGACCCCCGGTGAACGTGCCCGGTGCGGCGCCCTGGGCCCTTGCCAGCATGCGCTTGCCGACTTCCTGGGCGACGAAGAAGGCGCCCTTGGTGTTGGTGTCGAAGACGAAGTCGTATTCCTCGGGCGTGACGTCCGTCAGCTTCTGGGTGGTCGCCACGCCGGAGTTGTTGACGAGGATGTCGATCGTGCCCAACTCGGTCTCGGTGTGCGCGACCGCGGCCTTGATGCTGAGATGGTCGGTGACGTCGAGCTTGACCACATGGGCGTCGCCGCCGTCCGCCTCGATCTCGGCGCGCAGGGCCTTCAGCCGCTCGATCCGGCGGCCGGCGAGCGCGACCCCGGCGCCCGCTTTCGCGAGGGTCCGGGCGAACTGCTCGCCCAGGCCGCTGGAGGCGCCGGTGACGAGCGCGACGCGGCCCGCGAGATCGATGTTGTAGCTCAACGCAATCCTCCTTCGATTCTGCATCTGACGATAGCACGCAGGTGCGCGCGGGCACGCTCGTGCCGCGGGCGTGAGAGGCATGTTGCGGCTCGTAGAATGAACCGTTCGACGCCTCCTGGAATGCCGATGACATCCGACGAAATCCTGGCCCAGCACGGCCCGCGCGAGGCGATGGAATACGACGTCGTCGTCGTCGGCGCCGGGCCTGCGGGACTGGCCACCGCCATCCGCCTGAAGCAACTCGCCGCGGCGCAGTCGAAGGAGCTCTCGGTCGTCGTGCTCGAGAAGGGTTCCGAGCCGGGCGCGCACATCCTCAGCGGCGCGATCATGGATCCGCGCGCCCTGAACGAACTGTTGCCGGACTGGAAGGAGAACGGGGCGCCGTTGAACCAGCCGGTCACGGCCGATCGCTTCCTCTTCCTGAGCGAAAGCGGCGCGAAATCCACGCCTGACTTTCTGCTGCCAGACTGCTTCAAGAATCACGGCAACTACGTGATCAGCCTCGGCAACCTGGTGCGCTGGCTGGCGCAGCAGGCCGAAGCGCTCGGCGTCGAGATCTTCCCGGGGTTTCCGGCTGCCGAGGTGCTCTACGACGACGCCGGCGCCGTCCGGGGCGTGGCCACCGGCAATCTCGGCGTCGGCAAGGATGGCAAGCCGACCGATGCCTTCCAGCTCGGCATGGAACTGCACGGCAAGTACACGGTCTTCGCCGAAGGGTCGCGCGGCAGTCTGGGGCGCGAGTTGATCGCCCGCTACAAGCTCGACGAAGGCCGCGACCCGCAAAGCTATGGCATCGGCCTGAAGGAACTCTGGGAGATCGACCCGGCCAAGGCCGAACCGGGTCTCGTCGTCCACACTGCCGGCTGGCCGCTCGATCCGCAGACCTACGGCGGCTCGTTCCTCTACCACCTCGACGGCAACCAGGTCGAGCTCGGCTTCGTCGTCGGCCTCGACTACGTCAACCCGTGGCTGAGCCCCTTCGAGGAGTTCCAGCGCTGGAAGACCCACTCGGAGATCCGCAAGTTTCTCGAAGGCGGCAAGCGCATCGGCTACGGCGCGCGCGCCATCACCGCCGGCGGGATCCTGAGTCTGCCGAAGACGGTGTTTCCGGGCGGCGCCCTGGTCGGCTGCGAAGCCGGCTATCTCAACGCCAGCCGCATCAAGGGCAGCCACGCCGCGATCAAGACCGGCATGCTGGCCGCCGAAGCGGCCTTCGACGCTGTCGTCGCCGGACGCCAGCGCGACGTCCTGGAGGCTTATCCGCAGGCCTTCGCGACCAGTTGGCTCCACGAAGAACTGCAGCGCTCGCGCAACTTCAAGCAATGGTTCAAGAAGGGACGCCGGACCGCGACGCTGATGACGGGCATCGAGCAGTGGCTGCTGCCGCGCCTGGGATTGAAGGCACCGCCATGGACCTTGCACCGCGAAAAGCCCGACCATCTCTACCTCAAGCCGGCGGCCGACTGCCCGCAGATCGCCTACCCGAAGCCCGATGGCAAGATCTCCTTCGACCGCCTCGGCAGCGTCTTCATCAGCAACACCAACCACGCCGAGCAGCAGCCGGCGCACCTGACGCTGAAGGACCCGTCCGTGCCGGTCGAGATCAACCTGGCGAAGTACGCTGGTCCGGAAAGCCGCTACTGCCCCGCCGGGGTCTACGAGTTCGTGAAGAACCCCGACGACACCGACCGCCTGCAGATCAACGCCCAGAACTGCGTCCACTGCAAGACCTGCGACATCAAGGACCCGACCCAGAACATCGTCTGGGTCACGCCCGAGGGCGGCGGCGGGCCGAACTACGTCGGCATGTAGGCTGCTGGCCGCTGGCCGTCAGGGCATCAGCTGGCCGCCGTTGATCTCGATCACCTGGCCGGTCACGTAGCTGCTCATCGTGTCCGAGGCGAGGAAGAGGAGCGCGCCGCTGCATTCCTCGGGCTCGCCGAGGCGATTCATCGGGATCGTCGCCTGCATCGCCTGCAGCAGGGCCGGCGTCGAGTAGCGCTCGTGGAACGGCGTCATCACGACCCCCGGGGCGATCGCGTTGACGCGAATCCGGTCGGGCACGAGCTCCCGCGCCCAGCCCCTCGTCGCCGTGGTGACGAAGCCCTTGGTCGCGGCATAGATCACCGAGCCGGGGCCGCCACCGTGACGCGCGGCGATCGAGCCGACGTTGATGATGTTGCCGCCGCCGCCATGCGCGCGCATGGCCAACGTCCCTTCGCGCATGAAGGCGACCACCTGCCTGACGTTGAGCGCGATCACGGCGTCGACGAACTCGTCGGTGTACTCGGCCACCGGCGTGCGCTTGACGAGGCCGCCGGCATTGTTGACCAGCACGTCCAGCCGCCCCCAGGCGGCGACGACCTGGTCGACGATCTTCTTCGGAACACCTGGCCGTGTGACGTCACCCGCCACCAGCATGCTCTGCCCGCCAGCCTTGCGGACATCGTCGGCGACGGCCTTGGCGGCCGCCTCGCTGGCGTTGTAGTGCACCGCCACCCGGGCGCCATTGGCGCCGAAGGCCCGCGCCGCCGCCGCGCCGATGCCGGTGCTGGCGCCGGTGATCAGCACGACCTTGTCCTTGAGATCCTCGATCATCCCTGGCTCCTCGTTGACGAGCACGCAGTATCGGCGAAAGGCGACAATGCCTGCTCCGTCCGATCCACGTACCCGACATGACCGACAAGCAACCTTCCGCCGGCTCCGCACGCCCCGACGTGCTGGTGGTCGCCAAGCTGTGGCCGCCGATGATGGAGTCTCTGCACGCCGCGTTCACCGTGCACGACCGTATCGACCAGTCCGATCCCGCCGCGTTCGAGCGCGTTGCTCCGCGCATCCGCGGCATCGCCGCCAGCGGCGAGTCCAAGGTCACACGCGAGCTGATCGCGCGGCTGCCGGCGCTCGAGATCATCTCGGTGTTCGGCGTCGGCTACGACGGCATCGACGTCGCCGCGGCGCGCGAGCGTGGCATCCAGGTCACGCACACGCCGAACGTCCTCAACGACGAGGTCGCCGACCTCGCCATCGGCCTGATGCTGGCGGTGGCGCGGCGCATTCCTCACGGCGAGCGCTACCTGCGCGACGGCAAATGGCGCGGCGGCCCGGCACCGCTCGGGCGCAAGGTCAGCGGCGCGCGCCTGGGCATCGTCGGTCTCGGCCGCATCGGCAACGCCATCGCCAAGCGCGCCGCGGCCTTCGGCATGTCGATCGCCTACACCTCGCGCAGCGCCAAGACGGAGTCGCCCTATCGCTACCTGCCGACGCCGGCCGCGCTGGCCGCAGAGGTCGACTTCCTCGTGGTCATCACGCCGGGGGGTGCCGCAACGCGCAAGCTCATCGATGCCAAGGTCCTGGAGGCGCTCGGCCCCAAGGGCTACCTCGTCAACGTCGCGCGCGGGTCCGTGGTCGACGAGACCGCGCTGATCGCAGCGCTCGCCGCCGGCAGGATCGCCGGTGCCGGCCTCGACGTCTTCGAGAACGAGCCGGAGGTTCCGGAAGCCTTGCGCGCCCTCGACAACGTCGTCCTCGTACCGCACATCGGCAGCGCCACCTGGGAGACGCGGCGGGCGATGGCCGACCTCGCCTTCGGCAATCTGGACGCGCACTTCGCCGGCCGGCCTCTGCTGTCGCCGGTGCCGCAGTGAGCGCCGCGCAGCCCGTCGCGGCAAGGTCGACATCGCCGATGCCCAAGGCGTTCACGCTCGCCGGACGCACGGCGCTCGTCACCGGCGGCGGCTCGGGACTCGGCCTGGCGATGGCTCGCGGCTTCGCCGAGGCCGGGGCGAAGGTGATCCTCAACGGCCGCACCGAGGCCAAGCTCGAGGCCGCAGCGGTCGCACTGCGACAGGACGGTCTCGAGGCCGACGTCGCCGTCTTCGACGTCGCCGACTCGGCTGCCGTGAACAGTGGCGTGGCCGTGCTGCTGGAGCGATTCGACACGATCGACATCCTCGTCAACAACGCCGGCATCCAGCACCGTGCGCCGATCGACGAATTCAGCGACGCCGACTGGCAGCGCCTGATGGCGACGAACCTCGACGCGCCGTTCTTCATGGCGCGGGCCCTGATTCCGCAGATGAAGGCACGGCGGCGCGGCAAGATCATCAACATCTGCTCGCTGAACTCGATGCTGTCGCGGCCGACGACCGTGCCGTACCAGGTCAGCAAGGGTGGCATGACGATGCTGACGCGCGGCCTGGCGATCGAACTAGCGCCGCACGGCATCCAGGTCAACGGCATCGCGCCGGGGTTCTTCCGCACGGAGATGAACGTCCCGCTGACCCAGAACCCGGAGTTCAATGCCTGGGTGGAGAAGCGCACCCCCGCGGCGCGCTGGGCCGAACCCGCGGAGCTCGCCGGCGCCGCGGTCTTCCTCGCTTCCGATGCCGCGAGCTTTGTCACCGGGCAGATCCTCTACGTCGACGGCGGCTTCACGGCGGCGATGTAGACCAGCGAGATCGTCGGCGGGGCCATCTCCCGTGCGGGCGGCGCTTGCTGCACCATAGACTAGACCCCATGTCCACCGAACTGTCGACCCTCGGGATGCCGCCCGCGGCCGAGCCATCGCCCCGGCGCTTTTTCAGCCTGCCGGGGCCGCGTCAGTACCCGTTCGTCGGCAATGCCCTGCAGATCCGGCCGAGCGCGATGCATCACCAGCTCGAAGGCTGGGCGCGCCGCTACGGCCCGTTCTACCGGCTCCATCTCGGCCGCCGCGATCTGCTGGTGATCTCCGGCCACGCGCTGATCGGCGCGGCGCTGCGCGACCGACCGGAGACGTTCCGCCGGCCGCTGTACTCGGGGATCATCGTTCGCGAACTCGGTTTCGATCTCGGCGTCTTCTTCGTCAACGACGACCTCTGGCGCCGACAGCGCCGGATGGTCATGGCGGGGTTCGACCCGGGCCACGTACGCGCCTATTTCCCGTCATTGCAGAAGGTGACGCGGCGTCTGCAGAAGCGCTGGCTGCAGGCGGCCGAGAGCAACACCACGATCGACCTGCAGGCCGATCTGATGCGCTTCACCGTGGATGCGATCGCCGGGCTCGCCTTCGGTTCGGAGGTCAACACCCTGGAGTCCGACGACGACGTCATCCAGCGCCATCTCAACAAGATCTTTCCCGCAGTCTTCCGCCGATCCCTGGCGCCGGTGCGCTGGTGGCGCTACTTCAAGCTGCCGTCCGACCGGGCGCTGGAGCGCAGCGTCGCCGAGGTCAAGGCGGCGATTGCCGGCTTCATCGCCCAGGCCCGGGCGCGCCTGCAGGCCGACCCCGAACTGCGCGCGCACCCACGCAACCTGCTCGAAGCCATGGTCCTGGCGGCCGACGAAGGGGGCAGCGGCCTCGACGACCATGACGTCGCCGGCAACGTGCTCGTCATGCTGATCGCGGGCGAGGACACGACCGCCAACACGCTCGCCTGGACGCTGTACCTGCTGCAACGCAATCCCGAGGCGCTGCGCCGGGCGCGTGAGGAGGTGCTGCGCCTCGCACCGGATCCGGCGGCCTGGACCCCGGAGCAGATCAACGCCCTGGCCTACGTCGAGGCCTGTGCCCACGAAACCATGCGGCTCAAACCGGTGGCGCCGATGGTCCCGATGCAGGCCGTGAAGGACACCACGCTCGGTGGCGTCGAGGTGCCGGCCGAGACGATCGTGCTGGGCCTGATGCGTCACGACGCGCTCGATCCGCGCCACTTTCCCGACCCCGCCGCCTTCTCCCCGGAGCGCTGGCTCGCCGCGGAATCGCATGCACCGTCGGCGACTTCGGCGCGCAGGGTCTCGATGCCGTTCGGCGCCGGACCGCGGGTGTGTCCCGGCCGCTACCTGGCCCTGACCGAAATGAAGATGGCACTGGCGATGCTGCTGGCCACCTTCGACATCGCCGCGGTGGAGACTGGAGACGGCCGCGAGGCGAAGGAGCATCTCGCCTTCACGATGGGACCCGAGGCCCTGCGGATGCGGCTCGTGCCTCGCGTCATCTGAGGCAGACCGCGCCCCGCATGCCGGCGCGAGGCCCTA
Organism: Burkholderiales bacterium; assembly: GCA_038318385.1. Classification (GTDB taxonomy): domain Bacteria; phylum Pseudomonadota; class Gammaproteobacteria; order Burkholderiales; family Burkholderiaceae_C; genus Schlegelella_A. The sequence goes on from JBBQCD010000006.1 coordinate 64,170, forward strand.
GCCGCCGGGCGCGCCTGCCGGGGCGAGCGATCTTCCGCTGGCCGGATCGAAGAGGTGCACGGCGCCGGCCTCGACCACCAGGCCGACCTTGTCGCCGGGCTTCACGGCAGTCCGGCCGTGGACGACCATCATCACCTCGGTAGCGCCTGCCTGCACCAGCAGTTCGGTCTCGGCACCGGTCGGCTCGACGACGATGACCTCGGCCGGAACCGCGTCATCGCCCTCGCCGAGCGCGAGGCTCTCAGGCCGCACGCCATACACCACGGCCTCGCCATCGCGCCCGGGACCCTCCTGTGCCGGCCAGCGCACGCCGCCGTCGGCCTCGACCCAGGCGCGTGCGCCGTCGCGCCGCAAGGTGCCGTGGACGATGTTCATCGCCGGAGAGCCGATGAACTGGGCCACGAACAGGCCGTTCGGTCGGTCGTAGAGCTCGAGCGGCGTGCCGATCTGCTCGATGCGGCCGTCCTGCATGACGACGATGCGGTCGGCCATCGTCATCGCCTCGACCTGGTCGTGCGTGACGTAGACGGTCGTGGTCTTGAGGCGCTGGTGCAGCGACTTGATCTCCGCGCGCATGGCCACGCGCAATTTGGCGTCGAGGTTCGAGAGCGGCTCGTCGAAGAGAAACACTTTCGGGTCGCGGACGATCGCCCGGCCCATCGCCACGCGCTGGCGCTGCCCGCCCGACAGCTCGCGCGGGTAGCGATGGAGGTAGTCGCCGAGGTTGAGAATCTTCGCCGCCTGCGCCACCCGCTCGGCCGTGAGCTTCGGATCGGCCTTGCGCAACCGCAAGCTGAAGCCCATGTTCTCGGCGACCGTCATGTGCGGATAGAGCGCGTAGCTCTGGAACACCATGGCAATGTCGCGGTCCTTCGACTCGAGGTGGTTGACAACCTTGCCGTCGATCGTGATCTCGCCGCCGGTGATCTCCTCCAGCCCCGCCAGCATGCGCAACAAGGTGCTCTTGCCGCAGCCCGACGGACCGACGAGGACGACGAACTCGCCGTCGTGGATGTCGAAGCCGATGCCGTGGATGACCTTGGTGCTGCCATAGGCCTTCTCGATGTTGCTGAAGCCGACCGATGCCATCGCGTTCTCGCTCCCTGCCCGCTGCGGGCCTTCAGCTCTTCACGGCGCCGGCCGTGAGGCCGCCGACCATGTAGCGCTTGAAGGCGTAGTAGATCGCCGCCGGCGGCAGCGCGTAGATGACACCGGTGGCCATCAGCAGCTCCCACGGCGAGTCGTCGGCCGACAGGAAATTGCCGAGCGCCACCGCCAGCGTGATGCTCTTGTCGTTGGACAGCAGCAAGAAGGCGTAGAGGTATTCGTTCCATGCCAGCAGCAGCGCATAGGTGCCCACCGCCACCAGCGACGGCACCATCAGGGGCAGATAGACCAGGCGGAACAGCTGCAGCGGCGAGGCGCCGTCCATCCGCGCGGCCTCGTCGAGTTCCAGGGGCAGCTTGTCGGAGGCCTGCTTGAGCACCCAGATGCAATAGGGCGAAGCGATGGTCACCATCGCCAGGATCAGCGACCACTGGCTGTTCAGCAGACCGTAGTTCCCCATCGTCTTGTACATCGGCACGGCGAGGAAGGCTGCCGGAATGAAATACGTGAACAGCGCCAGGTTCATCACCGAGCGCCCGCCGCGGACCTTCAGGCGGCTGATGGCGAACGCCGCGGTGGTGGCGATCAGGAGCGTGAGGGCCGCGACCGAGCAGGCGATCAGGACCGAGTTCCAGAGCTGGATCCAGAAGTGGTCGAGGTAGAAATGCTGGCGGCGAAAGACGATGGAAAAGTTCTGCAGGGTCGGGTGATCGGGCCAGAGGCGCCCCGACGTCGCCGTATCGCGCGGCGAGATCGCGAAGAGCACCATGTGGTAGACCGGGATGACCGTCCACAGGAACAGCGGAATGCCGATCAGCAGGAGCTTGGCCTCGGTGGTGACGGCCTTCCAGGTTCCGGCCTTCATTTCGACAACCGCTTCATCATGAAGTAGACCAGTGGCAGCACGAATGGCATGGCAACGACGATCGCCGCCATCGACAGGTCGACCTGGTCGAGCCGCAAGTAGCGGATGCCGAGCGTCGCCAGCACGTGGGTCAGGTCCGCCGGGCCGCCGCCGGTCAGCAGGTAGACGCTGTTGAAGTCGCCGAGCGTCCAGATCATCGACAGGATCAGCGACGTCACGTACAGGGTGCGCATCGAAGGCCAGGTGATGAAGCGGAACTTCTGCCAGTTCGACGCACCGTCGACCGAGGCGGCTTCGTACTGCTCGGACGGAATCGCCAGGCGTCCGGCGATCAGGATCAGGGTCCAGAACGGCAGCGACTTCCAGACGTGCATCAGCATCGAGAAGCTGAGTGCGAGGGTCGGGTCGTTGAGCCAGTTCGGCCCGTCGCGCGCGGTGAGCCGAAAGATCAGGCTGTTGATGACGCCCCACTCCGGGTTGAGCATGAAGCGCACCGACAGGATCGTCGGGATCGAAGGCAGCGCCCACGGCAGGATGAAGATCAGCGACATGATCTTGATCCACCAGCGCTCGGTCACGAAGAAGCCCGAGAGCACCATCGCGATCACCATCTTGATATTGATCGCGACGACGAGAAAGACCAGGGTGTTGACGGCGGTGCGGAAAAAGATCGGATCGTCGAAGAGCTTGACGTAGCTCTGCGGATGACGGGCCAGCCACAGGCCGTACCCGACCGGATACACCACGAACACCAGGAAGATCAGGATGTAGGGCAGCACCAGCATGCGGCCCCAGAACTGCCAGCGATCCGGCGGGCGCGGAACACCAGGCGACGGCGCTGAGGTGCTGGCGGTGGACATGGGGAGCGCCTGCGGCTGCGCGTCGGGCGGACGGCGCTCGCAGCCGCCCGCCGTCGTCGCAAGGGTGATCAGCCGGCGACGGCCTTGATGCGGGCGATCATCTCGTCGACCGCCTTGTCGACCGGAACCTTCTCGTTGATGATCCGGTTCATCGCCTTGGCCCAGACGTTCTCGTTGTTCAGCACGGTGAACTTGTAGTTCTTCGTGAACTCGAACGGCGTCGTGCCGTTCATGAACTGGTTGTAGACCGACAGCCGGGCCGGGTCGGCCTTCCAGAATGCGCTTTGCTGAGCTTTCTTGGTGACCGGGAACCAGCGTCCGAGAGAGCCCTCGACGTACGGCGTGAGGTTGCCTTCCTCGAGCAGGAAGGCGACGAACTTCTTGGCATCGGCCTTGTTCTTCGCGGCCTTGAAGATCACGCCGGTCTTGACCGCCGCGCGGTACACCATCTTGCTTCCATCGGGCTTGTTCGGAAAGCCCGAGGTCGCAATCAGCTCGTAGTAGTTCTTCTTGCCGGTGGCGCGCTGCTCGGCGGTCAGGGCCGGATTGTTGGCGTCGTCGAGCCACTTCGCGGCGATCGAGATCGTCGCGTTGTGGGTCATGACGGTCGTCTTGTTGTGAAACGCGACGTTGTTGTCCGGGTCCTTCCAGCTGGTCGAGGACGGTGGCGTGCAGCCCTTGGCGTACACCGCCGTGTAGTCGGTCATCGCCTTGATCAGGCCGGCGCGCACGGACGGATCGTCGACCAGCAGCTTCCCGGAATCGTTCACGAGCTTGACGTTGTAGGCGTCCATGAATGTCAGGAACGAGTAAAACGAGTCGCTCGAGTCCACGCCCATCGGAAAGCCTGTCCCGTAGACGCGCTGTCCGGTCGCCTTGCGGTAGCCGTCCTGGACCTTGGTGCACCAGAAGTCCCAGTAGCCGTTCCAGTCGGTCGGAATATCGCTTTCTTTGTAGCCCGCGGTCGCCAGCATGTCCTTCCAGTACTGGATGTGCATGGTCTGCTGCTTGATCGGAAACGCGTAGTAGGACCGCTTCTTCGTCACGTCGTCGTACAGGAAGGTCGTGGCCAGCGCGGCGGGCTCGAAGGTGTTGCGCAGCGGGTCGATGATGCTCGAGACGTCCTCGAGCTTGTCCTCGAAGGCCCACTTGGCGGTGACCTGGAAGTCGTAGACGTCGGCGTACGCGACGTCGGGCGGGCTGCCCGAGTCGAGGGCCGACACCGTCTTCGGGATCATGTCCTGGATCGGATACTGCGACAGTTCGATCTTGATCTTCGGGTGCTTGGCCTCGAACTTCTTGATCGCGGCGAAGAGCGCGTCGTCCTCGGATTTGTAGAAGCCCTTGACCCACCACACGGTGAGCTTGTCCTGCGCGAGGGCATGGCCCGCGAACGCCAAGGCACAACCGGCCACGATGCCGGCAATCGTTTTCCTCATGGTGTCTCCTTTGGGTTCATCGGTCGCGGCCTGCCCGCTGCGGGCGACGTTACCGGAAGCCGTGCCAACTCTCAATCAGGATTTGGCGAGGTTGTCAGACAACTTTGGCGACGGCGCCTTCAGCCGTTCCAGGCCGGCGGGCGCTTCTCGATGAAGGCCTGGACCCCTTCGAGGGTCGATGCGTCCATCATGTTGCAGGCCATCGTTCGCGCCGCGTCCTCGTAGGCCGCAGCGATGCCCGACTCGAGCTGGCGGTAGAACAGGCGCTTGCCGAGCGCGACGGCCACGCGGGGCTTGGCGGCGATGGCTGCGGCCAGGGTCTCGATCTCGTCATCGAGCCGATCGGCGTCGGCCACCCGGTTGACCAGCCCCTTCTCCAGCGCCTGCGCGGCGTCGATGAATTCGCCAGTCACCAGCATCTCGAAGGCGGCCTTGCGGCCGAGATTGCGCGTCAGGGCCACGCCCGGGGTCGAGCAGAACAACCCGAGGTTGACGCCGCTGACGGCGAAGCGCGCGCCGCTGCTGGCGACCGCGAGATCGCACATCGCGACCAACTGGCAACCCGCGGCGGTGGCAATGCCCTGCACGCGCGCGATCACGGGAACGGGCAAGGACTGGATCGCCAGCATCATGCGGGCGCAATCGGCGAAGAGGCGCTCGTAATAGCCGAGGTTCGGCGTCGCACGCATCTCCTTCAGGTCATGGCCCGCACAGAACGCCTTGCCGGCAGCAGCCAGGATGACCACCCGGACCGTATCGTCCCGCGCCAGTGTGTCCAGCTCGGACTGCAGCGTCGCGATCATCGCCTCCGACAGCGCGTTGAAGGCCTGCGGCCGGTTCAGCGTCAGGGTGACGACGCCGCGCGCATCCTTCTGGCGCAGCACCAGCGGCTCGTTCGTCATCGAGTTTCTCCGGGTGGGCTCGCTGCGGCCTCGCGGGCACGCTCGCGCAGCATGAACTTCTGGATCTTGCCCGTCGACGTCTTGGGGATGTCCTCGAAGCGGATCTCCCGCGGAACCTTGTAGCCGGCCAGGAGGCCCCTGCAGTGGGCCACCAGGACGGCCGCGGAGACGTCCGACCCCGGCTTGCGCTCGACAAACGCCACCGGCGTCTCGCCCCAACGCTCGTCGGGGCGGGCGACGACGGCGCAAGCCACGACCGCCGGATGCCGGTAGAGCGCATCCTCGACCTCGAGGGAACTGATGTTCTCGCCGCCGGAGATGATGATGTCCTTGCTCCGATCCTTGATCTTGACGTAACGGTCGGCCTCGAGCACCGCCAGGTCGCCGGTGTGGAACCAGCCCCCGGCCAGCGACTCGCGGGTGGCTCCGGGGTTCTTGAGATAGCCCTTCATGACGATGTTGCCGCGGAACATGATCTCGCCCATCGTCGTGCCATCGGCGGGCACTTCGGTCATCGTGGCCGGATCCATCACCGTCATCGCTTCCTGCAGCGGATAGCGCACGCCCTGCCGGCCATTGAGGCGCGTCTGCTCCGAGATGCTCTCCCCCGCCCAGCTCGCGCGCCTGACCGCCACGGAGGCGGGCCCGTAGACCTCGGTGAGGCCGTAGACGTGGGTGATGTCGATCCCGATGCGGGCCATGCCCTCGATCATCGACGCCGGTGGCGCCGCGCCGGCCACCATGCCGCGGATGCCCGTGCCGATCCCTTCGCGCAGCGCCGGCGGGGCCGCGATCAGGAGGTTGTGGACGATCGGCGCCGCGCAGTAGTGATCGACGTCGTGGGTGCGCATCGCCGCGAAGATGGACACCGCGTCGACCCGGCGCAGGCAGACGTGGGTGCCGCCGAGCATCGCCACCGTCCACGGAAAGCACCAGCCGTTGCAGTGGAACATCGGCAACGTCCACAGGTAACGCGGGAAGTGCGGCATCGTCCAGGTCGCGGCATTGCACACCGCGTTCAGGTAGGCGCCGCGGTGGTGCGTGACGACCCCCTTCGGGTCGCCGGTCGTGCCTGCGGTGTAAGACACCGCGATCGCGTCCCATTCGTCGGCTGGGCCCTCGTGGCGGGCGTGCGGCGGGTGCGCCGCGAGCAGCGCTTCGTATTCGAACGCGCCGACGCGCTCGCCGGCGCCGCCGTACTCGCTGTCGCAGACATCGATCACCACCGGGTCGCGACCGTGTTCCTCGCGCAGGATGCGCAGCGCCGTGGTCATCGCCGGGGCTAGCTCGCGGTCAGTGAGCAGCACCGCGGTCTCGCAGTGGTTCATCTGCCAGGCCAGGAGTGGCGCATCGAGGCGTGTATTGAGCGTGTTGAGCACCGCGTTCAGGGCCGGAACGGCGTAGTGCGCTTCGACCATCTCGGGCGTGTTGTGGAGCATCGCACTCACGGTGGTGCCGCGGCCGACGCCGAACGAGGCGAGCGCGGCCGCCAGCCGGGCCGACCGCTCGCGAGTCTGGGCCCAGCTGTAGCGACGCGCGCCGTGCACGACCGCCTCGAGGTCGGCGAAGACCTCGCCACTGCGCTCGATGAAACTGACCGGCGAGAGGGCGACGAAGTTGGCGTCGTTCCTGTCGAGGTGCTGGTCGTAGATGTTCATCGCCGCGTCCGGTAGCCTGCACCGATATTACGCGGCCGGCCTTGCGTCGGCGGCGACCGTGACGAAGCGGGCCTCGAAGTCGGCGCGCTCGACCCAGATGAAGCGCAGCGCGTCGGCGAAGGACATGAACAGCGAAGCGAGCAACAGCGGCGTGCAGAGGATATGGAGCCCAGCGCGACGCCGGTTGCCGAGGTAGAACCATTGGGCGCCGATCCAGCCGAACGAGAGCGCCAGCAGCACGGCAACGGCACGCGAGCGGCGATGCGGTCCGCCGCGCCAGGCCAGGCCGAGGTGGCTGAACACCTGGCGCCAGGCGCCGCGCAGCGGCGCCGCCGAAGGCCGGCCCAGGCCCGCGAAGACCAGGTCTCGCCATGGCACCGGCCAGGCCCGCACAGGGACGGCAAAAGCCGCGCCGTCGGTGCCGAAGCAGACCAGGCCGCCGATGCGCCGCCGCGGGTCGCTGTAGAGCATCGACTTCCAGCCGCTCGGGGGCGACTGCGGCAACGCTGCCTCCAGGCTCGGACCGAGTACCGGCGTCAGTCGGGTAAGCAACTGCGGATCGACTGCGGCGCCGCCGAGCACCGCCAGCACGAGCCGCGGCCGCGGCAGTCCCTGCAGCGCCTGATCGACCTCCCAGAGCACCCCGGGTGATGAACCGACCCGGATCACGACCAGACGGGCCGCCTGCATCAGCTCGCGGACCTTGGACTGCCAGCGATCGTGGCCGACGTAGAGGCGCGCGGCACCGAGTTCGGGCAGCGGCTCGCCGGGCTTGCCGATCGCCACCAGCGGCCCGACCCGATCGAGGATGTCGGCCATCTCCTGTTCGGGCGTGATCGGCGCGAGCAACTGCATGATGCGCGCCGACATCGAACGGCCGCCGGCATCGATCATCGCCAGGCCATCGTCGGCGAACGAGCGCAGGTAGAGCACGGGCGGCCGTGGGTCGCGCGCCATCGCTTGGTCGGCGTCGAGTGCCTCGTAGCGACGGCTTCGCTGCCACAGGCGCCAGCCGCCGACGACGAGCGCCAGACCGGCGAGCGAGACCCAGACATCGAGATCGCGGGCCGCAAGCTCGGCCTCGAATGTCGGCGCGTCGCTGAGCAGGCCGTAGAGCAGCGCCGGCGCGAGCGCATTGGCGAGAACGATCTGCAAGCCGATCGCACGCCGGCGCCGCGGATGGCTGAGGGTTCCGGTCGCACCACAGCCCGCGGCGATGACCAGGATCCCGGCCGCCAGCACATTGACCGCCAGCATGCCGATGGCGGCGAACGGAACGAAACGGGCGAGCGCGAGCGGCACCTGCCCTTCCACCTCGCTCGCGAGCCAGGCCACGAGCCCGGCGGCGACCGCGACGAGGCACAGTCCCAGGGCCTTCAGCCGGCGGTCCTCGACCGGCCGAATGCGCGCGGCGCCAGGGTCGGGCGGCACCATGGTCGAAACAGCAATCAGCGGGTCGGTGGCGAGGCGCGATCAGGACGCCACTGCGGCGAGCGCCTGATCGATGTCCCAGAGGATGTCGTCGATGTGCTCGATGCCCACCGACATGCGGACCATGTCGGGCAGGACGCCCGCGGCGACCTGCTGTGCGGCGTCGAGCTGACGATGCGTCGTCGACGCCGGATGGATGATCAGCGTGCGCGTGTCGCCGATATTGGCCAGGTGGCTCATGAAGCGGGCCGCTTCGATGAAGCGCACCCCCGCCTCGAGGCCGCCGTTGACGCCGAAGGCGAGCAAGCCGGAGGCGCCCGGACGACCGCCGACCGCGCGCATCTGGCGGCGGACGAGACCGTGCTGGGGATGATCGTCAAGCCCCGGATAGTTCACCCACCCTACTCGGGGGTGAGCGCGGAGGAATTCGGCGACCTTCAAGGCGTTCTCGCAGTGCCGCTCCATCCGCACGTGCAGCGTTTCGACGCCCTGCAGGATCTGCCAGGCGCTGAGCGGCGAGAGCGCCGCGCCGTAGACGCGCAACGCTTCCATCCGGGCCCGCGTGGTGAAGCCGAAATCGCCGAAGGTCTCGAAGAACTTCACCCCGTGGTAGCCGGGCGACGGCTCGGTCATTCCAGGGAACTTGCCGTTGTCCCACGGAAATTTCCCGCTCTCGACCATCACGCCGCCGAGGGTCGTGCCGTGACCGGCCAGGTACTTCGTCGCCGAATGGACGACGATGTCGGCGCCGAGGGGGATCGGCGTGCAGAGGAACGGCGACGGCACGGTGTTGTCGACGATCAGCGGCACGCCGTGGGCGTGGGCGACGTCGGCAACGGCGCCGATGTCGAAGACGTTGAGGCTCGGGTTGCCGATGCTTTCGGCGAAGACCGCGCGCGTGTTCGGCCGCATCGCCGCGGCGAACGCGTCAGCCGACGTGGCATCGACGAAAGTCGTCTCGATGCCGAGCTTCTTCAGGTTGACGGCCAGCATGCTGACCGAGCCGCCGTAGAGGGCGCCGGCAGCGACCACGTGGTCGCCCTGCTGCAGGAGGGTCAGGAGCGTCAGCGCTTCGGCCGCCATTCCGCTGGCCGACGCCAGCGCAGCCCGGCCGCCCTCGAGTGCGGCAACGCGCTCCTCGAGGGCCGCCACCGTCGGGTTCGACAGCCGGCTGTAGACGTTGCCGAAGGTCTGGAGATTGAAGAGACTCGCGGCGTGCTCCGCACTGTCGAAGACGAAGCTCGTCGTCTGGTAGATCGGCAGCGCGCGCGCCCCGGTCGCCGCATCGGGGACCTGCCCGGCGTGGATCGCCAGGGTCTCGGGGCGGAATTCGTGGTCGCTCATGCCGCAAGCGCCGGGTAGGGATCGGGCGTCAGGCCCGCCGCCGGGCGGAGACCACGCCGGTGTTGACGCCGGCCCAGTGCAGTCCGCCGAATATCCGTGCGTGCTCGATCTTGACGCAGCGGTTGGCCACCGAATCGAGCCCCGCAGCGCTGACCAGGCGGTCGGCTTCGAGGTTCGCCACGCCGATCTGCTGCCACAGGCAGCGCGCACCGATGGCGATCGCGTCGCGGGCGATCGGCAGGACGTCCTCGGTGCGGCGGAAGACGTCGACCATGTCGACGGCCTCCTCGATCTCGTGCAGATTCGCATAGCAGCGCTCGCCGAGGACTTCGGCGTAGCGCGGATTCACCGGGATCACCTTGTAGCCGTGCTGCTGAAGGTACTTGGCGGCGAAGTAGCTCGGCCGGTGCCATTCGGCAGAGAGCCCGACCACCGCCACCGTGCGAGTCTGGCGGAGGATGCGGCGGAGGGGTGCGATGTCGTCGATCATGGTTCCGGGCGCGGTCGACCGACCTTAACGCAATCGGCCGGCCCGGGAGCTAGGGAATCTCTGCAGCGCTCCGGCGTCAGCGCGGAGCGCGAAGCGGCTCTGTCGAGACCCGGCGCTCCGGCGCCGCAGCGAGGGTCCAGCTGCGTTCCCGCAACGGGTCGCGCCGCTCGACGTCAAAACAATGACCGGCGGCATCCGCCAGCTGTGCGAGCGCGCCGGAATCGCCGAGAAGGCGCAGGCGCTCGTCGTCGGACAGCGACTCGAGCCCCTCGGTACGCGCCCGCGCGAGTCGCCCCGCCCGCGCCTTCCCCTTGTCGCCGACGGGCTCGCGCCGCTCGGGAAGCGCCGCGACGATGCGATGCCGGGCGCCCTTGTCGCGGATCGCATCGACGAAGCGCACGGGATGGGCCTCGATGGCAGCGGCGTGTCGGCGTGCCGCCTGCAGGACATCGGGGGGTGCCAGTTCCTCCGGCGTCAGGAACAGCCCCGCTCGCCGCAACGCCCGCCCGACCGTCGAGCGACTGCCCCAGACGGAAAGCGGCATCCCGGCCAGCAGGCCGAGGATGATCGGCGAGAGCCAGATGGGAAACGGCGCTCCGCTCGCATGAATGGCGGCGATCCACAGCAGCGCCAGCATGGTGTGCAGGCCATGACGCTCCCAGGCCTCGCGCCACGACGTCGGAGCGTCGCCCCGCGGCGGCGACTTCCAGTCGAGTCGCCAGCCGGTCAGTGCGCCGACGAGGAACTGGCTGTGGAACAGCATGCGAACCGGGGCGAGCAGCAGCGAGTGCAGGAACTCCAGGAAAGCGCTCGCGAAGAGGTTCCCGACGCCGCCGAAAGATCCGGCGCGTCGCCTGACGAGCGTCACCAGCAGGGACAGCGCCTTGGGCGCCAGCAACAGCACGCCGGTGAGTCCGAAGAGCGTCAGGATCAGCTTCAGGTGCGCCGCGGGCCAGATCGGGAACAACTGGTACGGCTCGAGGAAATAGATCGGCACATCGTGCGCGTGGCGCGTGAACAGCAGGGTCGACAGCAGCAGGAACCCCAGCCACAGCGGCGCCGAGGCGTAGGCCAGGACGCCGGTGACGAAGACGCTGCGATGGACCGTGTGCAGCTGCGGTTCGAAGAGCAGGCGAGAGTTCTGCAGGTTGCCATGGCACCAGCGGCGGTCGCGCTGCAGTTCCGTCAGCAGGTTCGGAGGCACCTGTTCGTAGCTGCCGGCGAGGTCGGCAACGATCCAGACCTTCCAGCCGGCACGGCGCATCAAGGCAGCCTCGACGAAATCGTGCGACAGGACCTCGCCGGAGAGGGAACCCGTGCCGGGAATCGAGGCGAGTCCGCAGTGGGCCATGAATGGGGCCATGCGGAGGATCGCGTTGTGCCCCCAGTAGTGCGATTCACCGAGCTGCCAGAACTGCATCCCGGCGGTGAACAGCGGTCCGTAGAGACGCGCACTGAACTGCAGCACGCGGGCGTGCAGGGTCTCGTGGCCGCAGGCGCGCGGAACCGTCTGCAGGATGCCGACGCGCAGGTTTGCTTCCATCAAGCCGACGAGCGTTCGCAGGCACTCGCCGGTCATCAGGCTGTCGGCATCGAGCACCACCATGTAGCCGTACTCACGACCCCATCGACGGGCGAAGTCGGCGACGTTTCCGGCCTTGCGCTTGGTCCGCAGTGCCCGCCAGCGGTAGTGCAGACGCAGTGGGGCGGCACCGGGCGGTTGCCGGGCCTCCAGCGCCGCGACCAGGTCGGTCCAGGCAGCCTGCTCGGCGGCACGAATGTCGGGCTGGTTGGTGTCGCTGAGGATGAAGAAATCGAAGCCGTCGACCGTTCCGCTGCCGGCGAGCGATTCGTAGGTTGCACGCAAGCCGCCGAAGACGGTCGCCACGTCCTCGTTGCAGATCGGCATCACCACCGCCGTCCGCGCCACCTTGCCATCGGCGGAAGGCGCTGGCGCCGACTGCAACAACCTCGCCGGGGCGTGATCGCGCAGCAGCACCCAGGCGCCCATCACCCCAGTCCAGAAGCCCGCCGAGATCCAGCCGAAGAGCACGCCGAAAAGGACCAGCAGGGCCTGCTCCGCATGGGTATGGCCACCCTCCGGCAGGATCCGCATCATCGCGTGCGTACCGATGCCGGCGCCGAGCAGCACGAAGGCCAGCAGCATCACGCGCCGCGCCAGCAGCGGCCGGGTGTCGTCGGTGGCCCGAGCCGGCCCCCCCTTGCCGGGCGCCGGCGCTCGCTGGCGCAGGCGGCGCATCGGGTGGCCGGCCCATGCTTCGACACGCATCGAGCCCCGCGCCAACGGCGGATGGGGCAGCGCCCGGGGCAGCGGATCAACTTCGTTCATGGCTTGTCGGACTCCGCCGGCAGGACGTAGGCCCAGGTTTCGGTGATGGGCTTGTCGGCACGCGTCAGGAATGCGCGCAACTCGACGGGCTTGCTGGCATCGAGTCGCTTGAAGCGCAGCGTCATGCGCCAGGCACCGCTGACGCTGTTGCGAAACAGGTTGCGCTCACGCAGCGTCGCGTTCGAGTCGAGCGTGATGTTCGCCTCCAGCTTGGGGTCGGTGCCGAGCGCGCGCAACGCCGGGCCGTCGAAATCGACCACGAACTGGAGATCGCCATCGGCCTGCTTCACGTAACCCCGGCCCCGACGCGTCTGCGTGACCCAGCCGAGGTTGGTCGGCGCCGGACCCTCCATCAGCCAGTGCAATCGGTAGGAAAGCTCGATCGGCTTGCCGGGCGGTGTCGGCCCGCCAGGGATCCAGTAGGCGACGATGTTGTCGTTGGTCTCGTCGGGCGTGGGGATCTGCACCAGTTCGACCCGTCCGGCGCCCCAGGATCGTTCAGGTTCGACCCAGAGACTGGGCCTGCGGCCATAGTGCGCCTCGGGGTCCTCGTAGCTGGTCGGAACCCGGTCGCGCTGCAGCAGGCCGAAGCCACGGGGGTTGTCAAGGGCGAACGACGTCACCAGCAGGCGGCGCGGATTGACCAGTGGCCGCCAGATCCAATCACCCTCGCGGGTCTCGATCGCCAGACCGTCCGAATCGTGGACTTCGGGGCGATAGTCGTCCCGTCCCGGCTGGTTCTCGCCGAACGCGAACATGCTGGTCAGCGGCGCGATGCCGAGCTTGCCGAGGCCTTCACGCGGGAACAGCCGCGCCGTCACGTCCATCCGCGTGTTCTTGCCCGGCGTCAGGACGAAGCGGTAGGCGCCGGCGACGTGCCTGGATTCGAGCAGCGCGTAGATCGTCAGGCTGCTCGCGCCGCGCCGGGGGCGTTCGACCCAGAACTCGCTGAAGCGCGGGAACTCCTCGCCGCCGGGCTGGGCGGTGTCGACGGCCAGACCACGGGCCGAGATTCCGTACATCTGTCCCTTGCCCAGCGCACGGAAATAGCTCGCGCCGAGGAAGACCAGCACCTCGTCCTTGTAGGTTGCCGTGTTGAGCGTGTGATGGACCCGGAAACCGGCGAAACCGATGCCGCGCAGCTTCTGGGTATCGAGCCGGTTGCGGCCGTAGTCGAACATCGCGGGGTCGAAGGCGACGTCGCTCACCCGCCCTGAGTCGACGGTGTGGATCGCGACCGGCTCGCGAACGCCGCGCCCGAGGTGCAGGAACATCAGCTCGAACGGCAGCTTCTCCTTGCGCCACAACGCCTGCTCGGGCTTGAAGCGAATGTCGCGGAGCGCGTCGTAGTCGAGGTCCTTCAGTTCCTGCGGGAGCTTGTCGACGACCGGCTTGTAGGGTCGTTCTGCCAGCGTGCGTGCCTGTGCGGCGACGTCGTCGAGGCCGAACGCCCAGGCATGGCTCGCCACCACGCACTGCAGCGCCAGCGCAAGCACCCACGTGACGCGTCTGCGCATGACCGGACTCGAGGCCAGGACTCTTGCCAACTCACTCCCTCCCATTGGATGCCCCGATCCGGTGCGGCTGCGTCCCGCAGCCACGAACCAGCGGCAAGAAGAATGCCCGGTCGCAGGTCGCGACCGGGCATGAATGGGAGTGGCGCTCGAGCGCCGCGTGCCCTTGAAATTGTGTCGAGTTGCAGCGGCCGGCGCCGCAAGCCGAACTCAGGCGTGCTTGCGGTCGAAGAACTGCTCGTCCTCGGTCGAGCCCTTCAGCGCGGCGGTCGACGACTCACGCTCGATCGTCGTCGTCACGGCGTCGAAGTAGCCGGTACCGACTTCGCGCTGGTGCTTGACCGCAGTGAAGCCCTTCTCCGCAGCTGCAAACTCGGCCTCCTGCAACTCGACGAAGGCGCTCATGTTGTTGCGCGCATAGCCGTGGGCCAGGTTGAACATCGAGTAGTTGAGGCTGTGGAAGCCGGCCAGCGTGATGAACTGGAACTTGTAGCCCATGGCGCCGAGCTCGCGTTGGAACTTCGCGATGGTGGCATCGTCGAGGTTCTTCTTCCAGTTGAAGCTCGGTGAGCAGTTGTACGCCAGCAGCTTGCCCGGGAACTTCTTGTGGATCGCATCGGCGAAGGCCTTCGCGTAGGCCAGGTCGGGTTTGCCGGTCTCGCACCACACCATGTCGGCGTACTCGGAATAGGCTAGGCCGCGTGCGATCGCCTGGTCGAGCCCGGCGCGGGTGCGGTAGAAGCCTTCGACTGTCCTTTCGCCGGTGCAGAACGATCGATCGTTGTCGTCGACGTCGCTGGTGACGAGATCGGCGGCTTCGGCGTCGGTGCGGGCGATGACGAGGGTCTTCGTGCCCATCACGTCGGCGGCCAGCCGCGCCGCGATCAGCTTGGCCACCGCTTCGCGGGTCGGCACCAGGACCTTGCCGCCCATGTGGCCGCACTTCTTCACCGACGCCAGTTGGTCCTCGAAGTGGACACCGGCTGCCCCGGCGTCGATCATCGACTTCATCAGCTCGAACGCGTTCAGCACGCCGCCGAAGCCGGCTTCCGCGTCGGCGACGATCGGGGCGAAGAAATCGATGTCGTCCTTGCCCTCGGACCACTGGATCTGGTCCGCCCGCGTGAAGGTGTTGTTGATCCGCTTGACCACCATCGGCACGGAGTTCGCGGGGTACAGCGACTGGTCCGGGTACATCTCGCCGGAGAGGTTGGCGTCGCCGGCCACCTGCCAGCCGGAGAGATAGATCGCCTTCAGGCCGGCCTTGACCTGCTGCAGCGCCTGATTGCCCGTGAGCGCGCCCAGCGTCGCCACGAACGGCTCGGAGTTCACCATGTTCCAGAGCTTTTCCGCGCCACGCTTGGCCAGCGTGTGCTCCACCGGCAGCGAGCCACGCAGGCGTACGACATCGGCGGCGGTGTATCCGCGTGAAATGCCCTTCCAGCGGGGGTTCTCTGCCCAGTCCTTCTCGAGCGCTGCAGTCTGCTGGTCACGGGAAAGGGTGGTCGTCATGGTGGTTGGCTCCGTATGAGGTTGGAATGAATCGGAAAGCGATCTCGATTCCATCCAGCGTACGACAAAGTGTGGACGAAGCGGGATGCCGGATGGACAAACGCATCGGCAAAAATATGTTTTAATTCAAAGCATTAGCGGTATTTTCCATATTATGGCGGCCGATTTTCCACAATGAGAAAGAATGCGGCGTCGCAGCAATCCTGTCTTCCTCATTGTGAAATCAGAATCCTGATGAGGAAACCGGCGCCTTCAGTCCCACGGGCGCAGTCGGCTCAGGTGCCATCGTCGGCAGACGCAGGGGCGGCTTTGGATTAACCTCGCGATGACAAGCTTTCCGGTCGCGCGTTGCCGACCGCGACGCTCCCACGGAGGACACCATGTACAAGGATCTCGACCCCGCCACCCTGGCCGCCCAGGACGTCGCCAATGCATCGCCGCGTGCGTCGATGGATGCCTACTGGATGCCGTTCACCGCGAACCGGCAGTTCAAGAAGGAGCCACGCATGCTCGCCAAGGCATCCGGCATGCACTACTGGACCCCGGAGGGTCGCGAAATCCTCGATGCCTGCGCCGGACTGTGGTGCGTCAATGCCGGTCATTCCCGGCCGCGGATCGTCAAGGCGATTACCGAGCAGGCGGCCGAGATGGATTTCGCACCGCCTTTCAACATCGGTCACCCGAAGGCCTTCGAACTCGCCGAGCGGCTGGTCGAGCTGACGCCCAAAGGGCTCGACAAGGTCTTCTACACGAACTCCGGTTCGGAGGCCGTCGAATCCGCGCTGAAGATGGCGATCGCCTACCACCGCGCGCGCGGCGAAGGCACCCGCACCCGCCTGATCGGCCGGGAGCGCGGCTACCACGGTGTCAACTTTGGCGGCATCTCGGTCGGCGGCATCGGGCCGAACCGCAAGTCGTTCGGACCGTTGCTCGGCGGCGTCGACCACATGCGCCACACCCACGACTTGTCGCGCAACGCGTTTTCCCGCGGGATGCCGGAGCACGGTGCGGAACTGGCCGACGACCTCGAGCGCATCGTCGCCCTGCACGACGCTTCCACGATCGCCGCGGTCATCGTCGAACCGGTTGCGGGTTCGACCGGCGTGCTGATTCCGCCGAAGGGCTACCTCGAGCGCTTGCGTGCGATCTGCGACAAGCACGGCATCCTGCTGATCTTCGACGAGGTCATCACCGGCTTCGGTCGCCTCGGATCGCCATTCGCAGCCCAGCACTTCAACGTGACGCCGGACCTGATGACGGTCGCCAAGGGCATCACCAACGGCTGCGTGCCGATGGGCGCGGTGTTCGTGAAGTCGAAGATCCACGATGCCTTCATGACCGGTCCGGAGCACGTGATCGAGTTCCTGCACGGCTACACCTACTCCGGTCACCCGCTGGCCTGCGCGGCGGCGCTCGGCACGCTCGACACCTACGCCGAGGACGGCCTGCTGACTCGCGCCGCGAAAATGGAACCGGTGCTCGCGGAGGCGCTGCACACGCTGCGCGACCTGCCGAATGTCATCGACCTGCGCAACATCGGCCTGGTCGGCGCCGTGGAGCTCGCACCGCGTGCCGGTGATCCGGGCAAGCGCGGCTTCGAGGTCCTGCTGGCCGCGTGGGAGCGCGGCCTGCTGATCCGCACCACCGGCGACACCATCGCGATCTCGCCGCCGCTGATCGCCGAAACCAAGCACATCGAGCAGATCGTCGGCACGCTGCGCGAAGTCATCAAGTCCGTCCCGTGATCTGAACGCGGCGGCACCCGCGTTCAGCGGGTGCCGCCCGAACAGCGGCCGCGCGCCGGCGTTGCCGCTGGCTGACACTCGATGGTGCCGCCGCCTCGGACCGGTCGCCTCGGGTGCACCGCCGTGGACAATGCCGGGTTTGTCGCATCCCCGAGACCGATGAGCCCTGCCCCCTTCCTGCAGATCCGCGAGATCGTCAAGGACTACGCCGGCCACCGCGCCGTCGACCGTGTCAGCCTCGAGATCGCCAAGGGCGAGGTCTTCGCCCTCCTCGGCTCGTCGGGCTGCGGCAAGACGACCTTGCTGCGGATGCTGGCTGGCTTCGAGACGCCGACGTCCGGAAGCATCGTTCTCGACGGCCGTGACCTCGCCGGACTGCCGCCGTACGAGCGGCCGATGAACATGATGTTCCAGAGCTACGCGCTGTTCCCGCACCTGAGCGTCTGGGACAACATCGCCTTCGGGCTGCGGCGCGCCGCGATGCCGGCCGAAGCCGTGCGCGAAAAGGTCGAGGCGATGCTGCGGCTGGTCCAGCTGACCAGCTTCGCCCAGCGCAAACCGCATCAGCTCTCCGGTGGGCAGCAGCAGCGGGTCGCGCTGGCGCGCAGCCTCGCGAAGAAACCGGAGTTGCTGCTGCTCGACGAGCCGCTCGGCGCGCTCGACAAGAAACTGCGCGAGGAAACGCAGATCGAGCTCGCCAACATCATCGAGGAGGTCGGCGTGACCTGCGTGATGGTCACCCACGACCAGGAAGAGGCGATGACGATGGCCTCGCGCATTGCCGTCATGAGCGAAGGGCGGCTGTTGCAGATCGGAGCCCCGGCAGACATCTACGAAACGCCGGCGAACCGCTTCGTCGCCGACTTCATCGGCAACGTCAACCTGATGGACGGCACGCTGGTCAAGGTCGACGCCGGGGCCGACCACGTCGTCGTCGATGGCGCCGATTGCCGCCACCTCGTCCGCCAGGCCGTCGACGGCACGATGGGCATGCTGGTGACGGTCGCGGTCCGCCCGGAAAAGATCCGCATCTCGCGTGCGAGACCGATGACCGACGGCATGGCGGCAACGTACAACGCGGCGCGCGGCACAGTGCGCGACATCGCCTATTTCGGCGCCTTCACCGTCTACCACCTGGCGCTGCCGAGCGGAGCCGTCCTCAAGGTGAGCCAGGGCAATACTGAACGCCAGGTCGAGGATCACCTGACCTGGGGCGATGAAGCCTGGGCGAGCTGGTCGGAGCGAGCCCCGGTGGTCCTGATGTCATGAAGCGCGGTCGCCTCGCCGTCGTCGGCATCCCCTACCTGTGGCTGCTCGTCTTCTTCCTGCTGCCGTTCCTGATCGTCGTTCGGATCAGCCTCTCGGAAATGGACGGGGCGACCTTTCGCGACCTCGTGACGGTGCGCGACGGGGCCCTGGCCTTCAACGTGAACTTCGGCACCTACCAGCTGCTGATGCAGGACGCGCTCTACCTGACGACCTACCTCTCGAGCCTGAAATACGCCGCCGTGACGACGCTGTTCTGCCTCGGGCTCGGCTATCCGTTCGCCTACTTCATGGCGCGCGCCCGCCCCAGCGTTCAACCGGCCTTGCTGATGCTGGTGATGCTGCCCTTCTGGACCTCGTTCCTGCTGCGCGTCTACGCCTGGAAGGTACTGCTGACCGAGCACGGCTGGGCCGCCGACCTGATCGAGAGCGTCGGACTGGACCGGCTACTCGCAGCCGCCGGACTGATATCCGGACCGGGACAGTTGATGAACACGCCGTTCTCGCTCGTCCTCGGCATGACCTACACCTACCTGCCGTTCATGATCCTGCCGCTCTATTCGAACCTCTCGAAGATGGACCTGCGCCTGCTCGAGGCGGCTTCGGATCTCGGAGCCAGCGCCTGGGTCGCCTTCTGGAGGATCACGGTGCCGCTGTCGCGCGCCGGCATCATCGCCGGATCGATGCTGGTCTTCATTCCCTGCGTCGGCGAGTACGTGATCCCCGAGCTTCTCGGCGGCCCGCAGACGCAGATGATCGGCCGCACCCTGTGGGACGAGTTCTTCAGCAACAACGACTGGCCGATGGCCTGCGCCGTGGCGACGACGATGGTGCTGCTGGTCATCGTGCCGGTGGCCGTCTTCAGCCGCTACCGCGCCGCAGCGGCGGAGCAACCGGCATGACCACGATCGCGGGCTCCCGGAGCATCCGGCCATGAACGCGCCCCGCTGGCTCGGCCGCGGTTGGCTCGCGTTCGTCTTCTGCTTCCTCTACGTGCCGATCATCGCGCTGGTGCTGTTCTCGTTCAACGACTCGCCCATTCCCAACGTCTGGCGCGGTTTCACGCTGAAGTGGTATGCCGCGCTGGCGTCGGACCGTGAGTTGATCGCCGGCCTCTGGCTGTCGCTCAAGATCGCCTTCGTCACGGCCTGTGCCTCGGTCGTGCTGGGTACGCTCGCCGCATTCGCCCTCGTCAAGTACCGCCGCTTCTTCGGCCGAACGCTGTTCGCCGGCATGGTCGCCGCACCGCTGGTGATGCCGGAGGTGATCATCGGCCTGTCGCTGCTGCTGCTGCTCGTGGCCGTGCAGCGCGCGCTCGGCGTTCCGGAGCGCGGCATGATGACGATCTGGCTCGGCCACCTGCTGCTCGGCCTGGCGTACGCGACCGTGGTGGTGCAGGCCCGGCTGCAGACGCTCAACGCCCAGCTCGAGGAAGCTGCGATGGACCTCGGCGCGCGTCCGTGGCAGGTCTTCCACCTGGTGACGCTGCCGCTGATCGCCCAGGCGCTGCTCTCCGCTTGGCTGCTCACGTTCACCCTGTCGCTCGACGATGTGGTGCTGTCAGCCTTCCTGTCGGGTCCGGGGGCGACGACGATGCCGCTGGTGATCTTTTCGCGCGCGCGCCTGGGTCTCAATCCCAGTGTCAACGCGGTCGCGAGCCTGATCGTGCTCGTCGTGTCGGTCGGCGTCGTCCTGGCCAGCTGGCTGCTGGCGCGCAACGAACGCCAGCGCGCGCGCGACGTCGCTGTCGCCGCGCGCGCGAACTGAGCCTGCGCGGCCAAGCGCCGGTCCTCCACCCCGCCGTGGCCGCGCTCTCCCCGACGCCCTGGCGCGCCTATCTCTGCCTGGGCACCAGCATGGCGCTGGTCGGTGGATACGTCGGTCTGTCGAAGGCCCTGGTCCTCGTCTTCCCCGTGTTCCTGCTGGCCTTGCTGCGCTTCGCCATCGCCGCGGTTGCAATGCTGTCGTGGCTGCGGGCTGCGCCCGACGAGCGGCCGCTGGGCCAGCACGACCGCGGCCTGCTTTTCCTCGAATCCTTCTTCGGCAACTTCCTGTTCTCGATCTTCATGCTCTACGGCGTGTCGATGAGTTCGGCCCTGGCCGCCGGCGCCATCATGGCCGCCCTGCCCGCAGTCGTCGCCATCCTGTCGCGGATGCTGCTCGGTGAACGCGTCGCGCCGCGCGTGCGGGCCGGCATCGCCTGCGCGGTGGGCGGCATCGCACTGGTTTCGTTCAGCCGCCACGCCGGGGCCAACGAAGGCGGTTCGTCCGCGCTCGGCAACCTGCTGCTCTTCGGCGCGGTGTGCTGCGAGGCTACCTATGTGGTGATCGGCAAGCGCCTGACCACCAACCTCGGCCCGAAACGCATCAGCGCCCTGATCAATCTCTGGGGACTGATCCTGGTCGCTCCCCTGGGGCTGTGGCAGGCGCTGCAGTTCGACTTTTCCGCGGTCGCGCCGTCATCGTGGGGCTTCCTCGGCGGCTATTCCATCGCCGCCAGCGTGATCACGGTCTGGCTCTGGATGACCGGGCTCAAACGCGTCGATGCGGCAGCCGCCGGAACCTTCACGGTGCTGTTGCCGATCAGCGCGGCGGTGGTCGGGGTCGCGCTCCTCGGCGAGCGCTTCGACGCCGCTCAGGCCGGCGCCTTCGCGCTGGCGCTCGCCGGAATCGTGCTGGCAACCTGGCCCTCGCGCTCGACCAGCGGCTGAGGAAGCCGCGCGCTACGGGCTGCAGCGTCGGCGGCCGCCGCGACCGCTCGCGGCGCCAGATCCTTCAGGCGGTGGTCGGACCAGACCTGGCGCCACAGCCGCGCTCCCGGTTCGCCGTTGCGCAGTCCGATCATGTGGCGCGACGCGTGGGACCAGGGCTCGCCGTGCGCGACCACCCGGTCCATGTAGCGCACCATCTCCGCCTCGACGGCGGCGCGGTCGCGGCCCGCAGGTGCGGCGTCGAAAAAGCCCTCGTCCCAGGCGCTCATGATCCAGGGGTGGTGATAGGCCTCGCGTCCCACCATCACCCCGTCGACATGAGCCAGGTGCGACGCAATGTCGGTGTCCGTATGCACCCCGCCGTTCAGAACCACCGTCAGCGCCGGGAAGTCGCGCTTGAGGCGATAGACGAATTCGTACCGCAACGGCGGCAGCTCGCGGTTCTCCTTCGGGCTCACGCCCTTCAACCAGGCGTTCCGCGCGTGGACGATGAACACCTGGCTGCCAGCCTCGGCCACCGTGCCGACGAAATCGCGCATGAAGTCGTAGCTTTCGACGCGGTCGATGCCGATGCGATGCTTGACTGTGACCGGGATCTGCACCGCGTCGCACATCGCCCGCACGCAGTCGGCGACGAGGCGCGGCTCGGCCATCAGGCAGGCTCCGAACGAGCCGCGCTGGACCCGTTCGCTCGGACAGCCACAGTTCAGGTTGATCTCGTCGTAACCCCAGCGCTCGCCCAGGACCGCGCAAGCGGCCAGGTCCGCCGGCTCGCTGCCACCGAGTTGCAAGGCGACCGGATGCTCCTCTTCGCCGAAATCGAGATGCCGTCGCTGGTCACCATGGAGCAGTGCGCCGGTGGTCACCATCTCGGTGTAGAGCCGGGTCCGACGGGTCAGGAGGCGGTGCAGATGCCGGCAGTGGCGATCGGTCCAGTCCATCATCGGCGCGACGCTGAGGCGCCAGGGGCTGGGTCGTGAATCGGATGTCATCGAACTTTCTTGAAAGCCTCGAGGTGCAAGGTGCGCGACTCGGCAATCTGCAGTCGGCCAACGTCGTTGACGGGATACACGCTGCTAGGATGCACCCGCCCCTTGCGGTTGGCGCAGAACCCGGGCCCGCAGGGAACCGGCGCCCTCGTCAGCGGAAACCCGCAGGCAGCTGGCATTTTCGCGGAGATCTGGATGAAACCGAACGCGATCAAGAAAGACATCCTCGCCGGCAGGACGGTCGCCGGGGCGATGATCTTCGAGTTCTTCTCGCCGGGCATGTCGGCCATCCTGGCCAACGCGGGTTGCCGCTTCGTGCTCTACGACATGGAACACACGGGCCTCGGCTTCGAGACCCTCAAGTGGCTGTTCGCGAGTTGCCGAGGGCTGCCGATCGAGCCGATGGTCCGCGTGCCGCGGGGCGAGTACGCCTGGCTCGCGCGCTCGCTGGACCTGGGCGCACGGGGCGTGATGATCCCGATGGTGGAGTCCGCGGAGCAGGCCGAGACCATTGTCCAGGCGTGCCGCTACCCGCCGGACGGCCGCCGCGGAGCGGCCTTCGGCTTCGCGCAATGCGACTATCTCGGCGGCGACGTCGCCGAGAAGGTAAGCCGCTACAACGCCCGCACGATGGTCATCGCCCAGATCGAGACCGAGCGCGGTCTCGATCAGGTCGAGCAGATCGCCGCGGTCGACGGCATCGACGTGCTGTGGGTCGGCCACTTCGACCTCTCGAACTTCATGGGCATGCCGGGGCGCTTTGATGATCCGCGCTTCGATGCGGCGATGCGCCGGGTCGCCGAGGTGGCTCGCCGCAATGGCAAGGCGGCGGGATTCATGGCCACCGATGCCGCCTGGATCGCCCGCGCCCGGGAGATGGGCTACACCATGATCGCGGGCGGCACCGACACCGGTCTCTTCGAACTCGGCATGAGGAGCCTCATCGAGCGGATCGAGGCGCCGGGCCCATGAGCGACGATCGACGGCAACGCTTCAAGGTCGGGCTCACACGCGACCTGCTGGCTGCCGACGGCAAGCCGTCGTTCGGAACCGGGCCGCTGGAACTCCTCGACGGCGATCCGCGGATTGCCTGGGAATTCCTGCCGGAGTCGGTCGACGAGATCACCCCCGACATCATGGCGCGCTATGACGGCCTCTATGTCAACGCCGCGCGGGTCCCGGCGGCCGCGGTCGCTCGCCCCGACCTGCGCGTGAAAATCGTCAGCCGGCATGGCGTCGGCTACGACTCGGTCGACGTGGCCGCGCTCGCTGCGCGGGGAGTCGTCGCGACCAACACGCCGGTCTCCGTTCGGCGCCCGGTGGCGGTGGCCGCCCTGACGTTCATCCTCGCGCTGTCCGGGCGCCTGATCCAGAAGGACCGCCTGACACGCGCCGGACGCTGGAACGAGCGTACCAGCCACATGGGCTTCGGCCTGACCACCCGCACGCTGGGCGTGATCGGTGCCGGCGGTATCGGCCGCGAGCTGCTGGCGCTGGCGCGGCCGTTCGGCTGGACGATGCTGGCAGCCGACCCGTACGCCGAGCCGGCATCGCTGGCCGCGCTCGGTGCGGAGCGCGTCCCGCTGGAGCGGCTCCTCGGCGAGTCCGACTTCGTCGTCGTGACGGCCCTCCTGAACGACGCGACCCGACACCTGATCGATGGCGCTCGTCTGGCGCAGATGAAGCCGAGCGCCTTCCTCGTCAACCTCGCGCGCGGGCCGCTCGTCGACGAGTCGGCGCTGATCCAGGCGCTGCGCGACGGCACGATCGCCGGTGCCGGTCTCGACGTGTTCGAGCAGGAGCCGGTCGCCCCCGACAACCCGCTGCTGACGATGGACAACGTGCTGGTGACGCCGCATGCGCTGTGCTGGACCGACGAATGCTTCGACGCGATCGCCCGGGAGGGGCTGACCTGCCTGGTGGACTTCGCCAACCGCCGGACGCCGCGGTCGGTCATCGGGGCGAGCGGCCGTGTTTGACCTCGGCAGCAAGGTCGCCCTCGTCACCGGCGCCTCGCGCGGCCTCGGCTGGGCCATGGCGCAATCGCTGGCGCAGGCGGGCGCCCACGTGGCGCTGAACGCCCGCGACGAACCGGCCCTGGCTGCGCGGGTGGCTGAGCTCGCAGCGGCGGGTTTGTCGGGCGAGGCCTGCGCCTTCGACGTCACCGACAGCGAGGGGGCGGAGCAATGTGTCGCCGAGCTCGCCCGCCGCCATGGCCGCTTCGACATCCTCGTCGCCAATGCCGGCATCAATCACCGCCAGCCGATCGTCGATTTCGGGCGCGATGATTTCCGCCGCGTGATCGACACCAACCTGGTCGCGGTCTGGGTGCTCTGCAAGGCCGCTGCGCGGCAGATGATTCCCCGCAAGCAGGGCCGCCTCATCCTCACCGGTTCGATCAGCGCGATCAACGCCCGGGCCACGATCAGCGCCTATGTCGCCAGCAAAGGGGCGGTCCACGGGTTGACCCGGCAGCTCGCGGTGGAACTCGCCCGCGACGGCATCACCGTCAACTGCATCGCCCCCGGCTTTTTCGCCACCGAGATGAACACCCCGCTGATCGACGATCCGGCCTTCAACGACTGGGTCTGCGAACGCACGCCGGCCGGCCGCTGGGGCCGACTTTCGGAGATCGGACCGGCGGCCGTCTTCCTGGCTTCCGACGAGGCCTCCTACGTCAGCGGCCTGATCATGACGGTGGATGGCGCCTTCACAGCCGCGATGTGACACGCCCCTCCCAGCGGGGAACTGCGCGGTGCCGGCGACCGGCGGTCATCGACGGCGCCGTTGCTTCGCAGTCGCGTGCAGTAGTTGCGCTCATTGACAGCCCCCGATCGACCCCGTTCAATCGCTGGGCCGATCCCTTCGCCGGCCCTCATTCCGGCGGACGCGGCTCGGATTCCCCACAACAGGAGCGAGACATGCGAAACCCAATGCGGTCGATGGTTCGGTGGCTTGCGGCCGGACTCGCGGTCGTTTCCCTCGGCGCTGCGGCGCAAACTCCCACGCTGCACGGTGCAGTGCAGTTCGCCGATGACCATCCGTTCAACAAGGCGCTGCTGCGCTTCGAGGAGCTGGTCAAGAAGTACTACGGCAAGCCGGTCAATTTCGTCCTGCACCGCAACAGCGAGCTCGGCCTGGAGAAGGATTACTTCGCCTACATGAGCCAGGGCATCTCGGTCGACTACGGCATCGTCTCGCCGGCCCACATGTCGACCTTCGCCAAGGCGGCGCCGCTGCTCGACATGCCGTTCCTGTTCCGTGACCTCGCCCACTGGAACAAGGTGCTCGACTCCGACGCGTTCCAGTCGATCGTCGACGACGTCAGCAAGAAGGCCGATGTCGTCATCCTCGGCTACGCCGGCGGCGGCACCCGCAACATCATCGCCAACAAGCCGGTGCGCAACATGGCCGAGCTGAAGGGCCTGTCGATGCGCGTGATGGGCGCGCCGATCCAGACGCAGATGTTCAACGCGATCGGTGCCAAGCCTTCGGTGATCGCCTACAACGAGGTCTACAACGCGATCCAGACCGGTGTCATCCAGGGAGCCGAGAACGAAGCCGCCGGCCTGGACGCCATGAAGTTCTACGAGGTCGGCCCCGACATCTCTCTGACCCAGCACGCCATCACGGTGCGACCGATCTGCTTTTCCGGCAAGACGCTGCGCAAGCTCCCGCCGGACCTGCAGGCCGCCATCGTCAAGGCCGGCAAGGAAGCCGGCAAGTACGGCCGCGACACCGAGTCGGCCGGCGACTCCGCGCTGCTGGCCAAGCTCGAGAAGGAAGGCAAGTTGAAGACCTTCGTCTTCACCGAGCGTGCCAAGCTGCTCGAGCTCGCGGAACCGGTGAAGCAGGCCTACGCGAAGGACATCGACGCGACGGCGATCCTCGCCAGGGTCAACTCGATCAAGTAGGTCGCCACACCCGCCCTCCGGTCCGTGCGGCCGGTCGGGGCGGGGCTCGCCCGCTTCCTGCCCGGCTATCGAGGACCCAGCCGATGCGCACACTCAATGCGTTGATCTACCGCGGCCTGCAGGCACTTCTGACGGTGCTGATCGCGGTCATGCTGATACCGGTCACCCTGCAGATCTTCTCGCGCTTCGTCGATTTCATTCCGCGCTACATCTGGACCGAAGAGGCGGCGCGCTTTTGCCTGATCTGGCTCATCATGCTCGGTGCGACCATCGCCGTGCGCGACGGCAGCCACTTCGACGTCGACGTGCTGCCGGCGCCGAAGACGGCTAAGGGTCGGGCGATCTCGCGGATCATCGTGCACATCGGCATCCTGCTCGTGGCCTTCATCTTCCTGGCTTTCGGCTGGCGCTTCGCGCTCTTCGGCTGGCAGCAGAGCTCCGAGATGACCGGGATCAACATGCTCTGGATCCACGCCGCCTGGCCGTTCGCCGGCCTGTGCTGGCTCCTGTTCCTGACAGAGCAGTTCATCGACGACGTCCGCCTCTACCGAAAGGGTGACGATGAGCGCGCTTGAAGTCGCGCTGATCCTGTTCGGCGTCTTCGGCCTTCTCGTGGTGCTGCGGGTTCCGGTGGCGTTCGCGCTCGGCGTGGCCTGCATCCCAGTGTTCTTCATCGACGACCGCCTGACGCCGTTCCTGCTGCTCAACGAGATGCTGAAGTCGTACAACTCGTTCCTGTTGCTGGCGATCCCCTTCTTCATGCTCGCGGCCAACCTGATGAATGCCGCCGGCATCACCGAGAAGCTGATCAACCTCTCGCGCGCCCTGGTCGGGCACCTGCCGGGAGGACTCGGCCATGTCAGCGTGCTGGTGTCGATGCTCTTCGCCGGCATCTCCGGCTCGTCGACGGCGGAGGCCGCGGGCGTCGGCGGCGTGCTGATCCCGGCGATGAAGAAGCAGGGCTACGACACGCCGTTCGCGGTCTCGCTGATCGCATGCGCCGCCGTGATGGGCGTCATCATCCCGCCGTCGATCCTGATGGTGGTCTGGGGCGGAGTGATCTCGGTCTCCATCGGCGGCCTGTTCATGGCCGGCGTCGTCCCGGGCGTGTTGATGGCCCTGTCGCTGATGGTCACGGTCTACGTCTACGCCAAGCGGCGCGGCTACCCGGTCCATCCACGGGTCACGGCGCGAGAGCTGCTGACGGTCAGCATCGCCGCGATCCTGCCGATCCTCACGCCGGCCATCATCGTCGGCGGCATCGTCGGCGGGCTGTTCACGCCGACGGAGGCCTCGGTCATCGCGGTGCTGTACGCGATGCTGCTCGGCGTCGTCATCTACCGCACGCTCGACCTCGCCCGGCTGCGGCACACGCTCTACGACTCGGCGCGCTTCGCCGGCATTGCCCTCTTCTGCATCGGCACCGCGTCGGCTTTCGGCTGGATCCTTGCCTATTTCCGGATCCCCCAGCTCGTGGTCACGTCGGTGGCTTCCTGGGGCGGCGGCATCACGAGCGTCGGCTTCATCACCGCCGCGGCTTTCCTCTTCATCGGCTGCTTCATCGACGCGATCCCGGCGATCATCATCGTCGGCACCATCCTCGCGCCGCTCGCCGACAAGGTCGGCATGCATCCGATCCATTTCGCCATCATCGGCGTGATCTCGATCGCCTACGGGCTCGTCACCCCACCCTACGGCCTGTGCCTGATGATCGCCTGCTCGGTCGGCGGCATCAAAATCAAGGAGGCAGTGCGCGATACGGCCATTCTCTTCGTGCCGCTGCTGTCGGTGCTTCTGGCGGTGATCTTCTTCCCGGAGATGGTGCTGTGGCTGCCGCGCAAGCTGATGCCGGCCTTCGTCAAGTGACGCCGGAGCGCCGATGCTTGCCCTGAGACCGCTTGCCGAAGGCTTCGGGCTCGAAGCCGAAGCTGTCGATCTGTCCCGGCCGATGGACGACGACGCCTTCGCTGAAATCGAGCGCGCGTTCTACGCCGCGCAGGTGCTGGTGTTGCGCCGACAGGCACTGACGCCATCGCAGTTCGTCGCCTTCGCGCGCCGGCTCGGCCCGCCACAGCCTCACGTCATCGACCAGTTCCACCATCCGGAGGAATCGAACATCCTCATCCTGTCGAATGTCCGGCGCGACGACAGACCGATCGGCCTGCAGGATGCAGGCTCCTACTTCCACACCGACTACTCCTACCTGCCGGTGCCGGCGCGTGCGACCACCCTCTACTCGATCGCCGTGCCGAAGGCCGGTGGCCAGACGCTGTTCGCGAACCAGCAGGCGGCCTACGACGATCTCCCGGCTGCGATGAAGAAGCGCATCGACTCGTTGCTGGCCGTCCATCACTACGGCAATCGTCGCGACACCGACGATCGCAGCCGGACCGCCGCGTCGCCGCTGTCGGCTGCGCAGAAGGCGAAGATGCCCCTCGTCACCCACCGCGTCGCCAGGCCCCATCCTGTGACAGGCCGGACCGCCCTCTATGCCGTCTCGGGGAGTTCGTTCGGCATCCTCGGCATGCCCGACGACGAGGCCCGCGACCTGCTCGACGAACTGGCCGCCCACTCGACGCAGCAGAAGTATCGCTACAGCCTGGACTACGGCGTCGGCGATGTCGTGATCTGGGACAACGCCTCACTGCTGCATGCAGCCGCGCTGACTGCTCTCGACGATCCCCGCACCCTGTGGCGCATCACCGTCCTGGAGGCGTCGGCAGCAGCGGCGGCGCCGCAGGTGCTGGCCCCGACCTACGCCGCGGGCTCGACATAGCGCGAGTCTGGTCGACCTGACACGGCTCCCGGAGCCTCGCGGCCACTCAGCCACGTCCCGACGACACCGCTGATACCGACGATGGCGATGCCCAGGAACGACAACGCATCGGGCAGATGCGAGAACACGAGCCATCCTCCGAAGGCTGCGAAACCGATCTGCAGGTACAGATAGGGTGTCAGCACCGCCACGGGTGCGCGCCGATAGGCGAGGATCAGCAGGAAGTGGCCGAGCGTGCCGAGCGCACCCATGAAGACGAGCGCGATCCAGATGGAGCCCGGCAGCGCACCCCAGGTGAACGGCAGCGCCACGCTCGACAGCACCAGTCCGAAGAAGCCCGTGTAGAAGTGCGTGGTGCGTGGATCCTCGGTGCGGGCGAGGCGGCTGGTCAGGAACTGGAAAGCCGTGTTCACAACCACCAGCGCGACCGGCAACACCATCGCCCAGCGGAAGATGTCCATGCCCGGGCGGATCACCAGCAGCGAGCCGGTGAACCCTCCTGCAAGGCACGCCCAGCGGGGCCAGGACACGCGTTCGCTCCAGCCGAGGGCCGCCACGAACGTCACGATCAGCGGGGTGAGCATCACGATCGCGGTGAACTCTCCCACTGGCACGCTGCGCAGGCTGAAGAAGGCGAGCGCACTGCAGAGCATCAGCAGGATCGCGCGCAGTAACTGCAAGCCCGGGCGGCCGGTGCGAAGCAGGTCTGCGCGCAGGCGCGGCAGCATGGCCGCTCCGGTGACGAGGGTCTGGAACAGGTAGCGCACCCACAGCACGGTGGCGACCGGAGCGACGACGCCGACCACCTTGGTCGTGGTATCGAGCGCCGCGAAGCACGCGATGGCGATGACGATGAAGGCGACGCCATGGAGCTGGCTCCGCGGCGTGTCGATCATGCGGAGGGCTGCCCCTCGCGTCTCGTCCGCGGCCCGATCAAGCAGCACCCAGCGCGCGTTCGATCGCGCTGCCCATCGCCTCGCCCAGCCGTACCGGGCCGCCGGCCACCCATTGCGGATGGAAGGCGTGAAAACTCTCGGGGAACAGGAGGACGACGGTCGAGCCGAGCAGGAACCGGCCCATCTCGTCGCCCTGCTGCAGGGTCACCTGGCCGGCCTCGTACGTCCATTCGCGCACCTGGCCCACGCGCGGAGAATTGACCACGCCGTGCCAGGTCGTCGCCATGCTGCCGACGATGGTCGCGCCGACGAGTGCCAACACGAACGGCCCGCTGTCGGACTCGAACACGCAGACGACGCGCTCGTTGCGGGCGAAGAGCCCCGGCACCCCGCGCGCCGTCACCGGGTTCACCGAGAACAGGTCGCCGGGAATGTGGATCATCCGCGTCAGCGCGCCACCGCACGGCATGTGGACGCGGTGGTAGTCGCGGGGGCTGAGGTAGAGCGTCGCGAAAAGGCCGCCCTCGAAGCGCGCAGCGAGCGCCTGATCGCCACCGACGAGCGCGGTGGTCGTGTAGTGGTGTCCCTTGGCCTGGAAGATCTGGTCGCGTTCGATCGACCCGAACTGGCTGATCGCCCCGTCGACCGGACAGACGAGATGCGTGTCGGCGCAGGGCCGGGCCCCGGGCCTGAGCGCGCGGGTGAAGAAATCGTTGAAGGTCGCGTACGCCGCGGGATCGGGCTCCAGCGCCTCGGTCATGTCGACGTTGTACTTGCGAATGAACCAGCGGATCAGCCGCGTCGTCCGCGGCCCGCGCTGCGCCGAGGCGACGCTGCCCGCGAAATTCGTCAGTGCGAGCTTGGGGAGAGCGTATTGAAGGAGGACTCGCGATCGATCCGACACGGGGACACCGGGCTGTGAGTAGCCGGCGATTCTATCGAGCGTGCCCTGCGCCCGGGCTCGTGCAGACCTTCGCGTCGCCTCAGGATTCCCTTGCAGCGCCCTTCGCGTGCGGGAAGAACCAGCGCCGGGTGCCGGTCGCTTCGAAGGGCTTCCAGGCGCCGATCGGCTGCGCCAGTCGATCGGCCAGCGCGTAGAGGGCCGTCGGGTTCAATCCCATGCCGATGTGGCTGGCATGGACCTCGATGTTCTCGGTCAGCGGGCCGGGCTCGTTCAGGCTGCAGCGCCAGGACACGATGCCGTCCGTGCGCGAATAGATCGATGTCGTCGGCACGGGCGGCGGTTGGCGCAGTCGCGCAGCGAGCGCGGGATCGTGGGTGCGCTGACCGCTGAGCACCTGGTACAGGCGCCAGGCATGCGTGGCGCTCGGCGGGCCGCTGAACGGCGTGCCGAGGGTCACGACGCAGCGCACGATCTCCGGCATCTGCTTGGCGAGCTCGCGGGCATAGAGGCCGCCGAGACTCCAGCCGACCAGGCTGACGGGTTCGCCATGGTGGTCGGCAAGCGCGCGAGTGTCGTCGGCGCAACGCTGCAGGACTCCACGGCGCGGGCCGAAGTTCGCGCCCTGCCGCCAGGGCGTCGAGACGTAACCCAGGCTGCGCAGGAAGCGTCGCAGCGGCGCCGTCGTCAGGTCGTTTGCCGCCATGCCGGGGAACACCAGCACCGGATGTCCGTCGCCACGCGGCACGCGTCGCAACCACGGGGCCGATGCGACGAGCGCGGCGAGCTCGAGCGGCGCGCGCCCTTCCAGCAGCAACAGCAAGGCGCCGGGCGCCGGTGGAACCGACGCCGGGGATGGGCGTTGCGCTGGGACGGCGGGGCGACGGTGCATGGCGTTTCGCGACGCGGCACGTCAGTCCGTCAACGGCCCGCCGGGGCAAGGCCGCGCCGCAGCGCGAGCGCCTCGTTGGCCGCCAGCGCCCCGAGCACCAGCAGGCCGCCGCCGAGGACGTGCGGTGCGGGTGCTTCCCGGCCGACGAGCCAGGCCCAGGCGACACCGAAGATGATCTCCAGCAGCGCCAGCAGCGCCACCTCGGGAGCACTCAAGGCGCGCGCCGCGGCGACTGCCATCAGGCACGGAATCGCCAGCTGGGCGACGCCGAGCAGCGCGAGCCAGCCGATGTCGTGCGCAGAGCCGACGAACGGAAGCGCCAGCGGCAGGGTCAGCAGAGCGGAGAGGGTCGCACCGATCAGCACCGCCGGCAGCAGGTCGCGATCGGCGCCGCTGCGGCTGGCCTGGATCAGCGTCCAGTTGACAGCGGCCGCGATCGGCACGCCGAGCGCGACGATGCTTCCCAGCAGGTGTCGCGGATCGGCACCGCGGACCTCCTGTGCGTACATCCAGGCGATGCCGAGGCCGGCCACGCCGACCGTCGCCCAGGTTCGCGCCGGCAGCCGGTTGCCCAGCGCGAATCGCGCCATCAACGCCGTCAGCAACGGCGCGAGCGCCATCGTGACGAGCACATTGGCGACCGTCGTCAACGTCAGCGCGAGCATGAACGCGGTGAACATCACCGACCAGCAGGCGCCCGAAAGCCACAGCGTGCGGCCGCCTTCGCGCACGGATTGCCAGACCCGTCCCGGCCCGCGCCACAACGGCAAGAGCAGCAGCAGCGCGCATGCATTGAAGAAGCTGCGCCAGAACGTGACCTCGAAGCTGCGTGCGCTCTCCAGTCGCAGGGTGACGACGCCGGCGATGCTCCACAGCAGCGTGGCCACCAGCATGGTCGCCACTGCGCGCCGATGACTCATGGCGCCCGTCGTCGGCGGTCTCGCCGCTCTCGCCGCTCTCAATAGTCCCCGCCGGTGCTGCCCGCCGCGAGATTGTCGAACTTCGTCAGCGGCTTGAGGAACGCGAGCTTGACGAAGCCGGTCGGGCCGTTGCGCTGCTTGGCGATGATGATCTCCGCCACGCCCGGCTCCTTGGAGGCGTCCTTGGTGTAGTAGTCGTCGCGGTAGATGAACATGATGACATCGGCATCCTGCTCGATCGCGCCCGACTCGCGCAGGTCGCTCATCATCGGCCGCTTGTCGGTGCGCGACTCGACGCCCCGGTTGAGCTGCGACAGCGCCATCACCGGGCACTTCAACTCCTTGGCGAGCGACTTCAGTCCGCGCGAGATCTCGCCGACGACGGTGGCCCGGTTCTCGTCACTGGAATCGGTGCTTCCGCTCATCAGCTGCAGGTAGTCGACGACGATGAGGCCGAGCTGACCGCACTGTCGCGCCTGCCGTCGCGCGCGGGCGCGCAGCTCGCTCGGCGTGAGGGCCGCGCTCTCGTCGATGAAGAGGCTGACCTTGCCGAGCTTTTCGACCGCCTCGGAGAGCCGCCCCCATTCGTCGTCGCGCAGTGCGCCGGTGCGCAGGTGCTGCTGGTCGATGCGGCCGAGCGAGCCGACCATCCGCAGCGCCAGTTGCGAGGCGCCCATTTCCATCGAGAAGACGACGACCGGGAGGCCCTCGTTGACTGCGACATGCTCGGCGATGTTCAGTGCCAGCGCGGTCTTGCCCATGGACGGCCGCGCGGCCAGCACGATCAGGTCCCCCGCCTGAAGGCCGGCGGTCATCCGGTCCATGTCGTAGAACCCGGTGCGCACGCCGGTGACCTCCTCGGCGCCGTTCTCGTGGAGCTCGTTGACGCGGTCGATCAACTGCACGACCAGGGCGTCCATGCTCTGGAAACCCTGGCGCGAGCGCGAGCCCTCCTCGCCGATGCGAAAGATCTTGCTTTCGGCCTCGTCGAGGATCTGCGAGACCGGCCGGCCTTGCGGGTTGAAGGCGGTGGTCGCGATCTCGTCGCTCGCCGCGACCAGCTTGCGCAGCACCGAACGCTCGCGCACGATCTCGGCATAGCGCCGGATGTTCGCGGCACTCGGCACGCTCTGGGCGAGAGCGTTCAGATAGACCAGGCCGCCGCACTCCTCGGCCTTGCCGA
The DNA here is from genome assembly GCA_038318385.1 of Burkholderiales bacterium. Classification (GTDB taxonomy): domain Bacteria; phylum Pseudomonadota; class Gammaproteobacteria; order Burkholderiales; family Burkholderiaceae_C; genus Schlegelella_A. The sequence continues at coordinate 97,835 of JBBQCD010000006.1, forward strand.
GGCTCTGCAACTGCTCGAAGACAGTGATCACGTCCGCCGGCTTGGAGCCGTTGACGAGTGCGGAAATCGCCGCGTAGATGAGGCGATGCTCGTAGCGGTAGAAGTCGCTGTCGCCGAGCAGGTCCCCGGCACGGTCCCAAGCGCCGTTGTCGAGCAGGAGCCCGCCGAGCACGCTCTGCTCGGCCTCGACGGAATGCGGCGGGATGCGCAGCCGGGCGACTTCGTCGTCCGGCCGCGCGTTGGATGCCGGGTCGGCCGACGACGTGAACACTGCAGACATGCGGAAATGATAAGACCAGCGCACGCGGGCGCCTGTGCGCAACCTTGTGGAAATCCGGAGGATGCACAGTGCAGAAAGCGAAAGGGCCGGCAATGCCGACCCTTTCGTCCCACCGAACCGTCGCGGCGCGCGACGGCTCTGCGGTCAGCTCACTTCGCCGAGCACCACGACCTTGACTTCGGCGACGACGTCGCCGTGAGGCGCCACCGTGACCGTGTGCTCGCCGACCGTCTTCAGCGGGCCGTCAGGCATGCGGACCTGAGCCTTCGTGACCTTGAAGTCGATGCGCGTCAAGGCATCGGCGATGTCGGCGTTGGTGACTGAACCGAAGAGGCGTCCATCGACCCCGGCCTTCTGCGTGATGTGAACGGTGCGCCCGTTCATCTTCTCGCCCAGGGCCTGGGCCGCAGCGAGCTTCTCGGCAGCGGCCTTCTCGAGCTCGACGCGGCGCGTCTCGAACTCCTTGATCGCCGCTTCGGTGGCGCGACGCGCCACACGGGTCGGGATCAGGAAATTGCGAGCGTAGCCGTCACGCACCTTGACGACGTCGCCGAGGTTGCCGAGGTTGGCGATCTTTTCCAGGAGGATGACTTGCATGGGGATTCCTCAGGACTTGTGCTGGTCGCTGTACGGCAGCATCGCCAGGAAGCGCGCGCGCTTGATGCAGGTCGTCAGCTGACGCTGGAAGAACGCGCGGGTGCCGGTCAGTCGGGCCGGCGTGATCTTGCCGTTCTCGCCGATGAAATCGCGCAAGGTGTCGATGTCCTTGTAGTCGATCTGCTTGACACCGGTGACGGTGAAGCGGCAGAAACGCTTGCGACGGAACAACAGCGACTGGGTATTGCGTTTGGGTTTGCGGTCCTTGGAGAACCGACCTTTACCACGTGGCGGGGGCATAACTCACCTCTCTGGTTTGCGATCCGGACGGATATCTGTGATCCGGATTCGATTTCGGGTGTCGGAGCGGACTGAAGGATTCAGTCGAACTCGGTGACATGGAAGACGATGCCGCGACCGTTGCGCTGCGAACCGAGGAAGCCGGCAAAGCCGTGGGTGCTTCCGAGTTCGATCTGCGCCAGACGCCCTGTGATATCCCCCAGAGCCCGCGCCTTGATCTCGAACGAGATGTAGCGCGTCTGGCCTTCCTGCGTGACCTGGGACTCGTGCTTGAGACCCAGGTCGACGGCCGGAATGCCGGCTGGGGTGTATCGCAGTGCGCCGCGCTCCACCAGTTGGGCCTGGAGAACCAGGTGGTTCATGAGGCTGGGGAAGCGTCGGCTGTCCGCGACAGTGTCAGGCGGCAGCCTCCTGCGGGGCCTTGCGGGCCTCCTCGCGGTCGACCGTCTTCATCATGACCGACGGCGTCGTCTCGGCATGGTCCTTCAGCACGGTGAGATGCCGCAGAACCGCGTCGTTGAAGCGAAAGCCCGTCTCGAGCTCGGTCAACACCTTGTTGTCGCACTCGATGTTGATGCAGAGGTAGTGGGCCTTGGCGAGCTTCTGGATCATGTAGGCCATCTGCCGACGCCCCCAGTCCTCGACCCGGTGCACCTTCCCGCCCCCGGCGGTGACGACACCCTTGTAGCGTTCCAGCATGGCCGGAACCTGCTCGCTTTGATCCGGATGGATCAGGAGCACGATTTCATAATGACGCATGAATCCTCCTTGTGGTTTCCGCCGCTGCCTTCCGGGGTGGAAGAAAGTCAAGTCGGGAAGCCGCCACCAAGCGTCTGGAGGTGGCAGCAAGGGAACCGCGAATTATAGCCGCTGCAGCCCTTCGACGCGATCACGACCGGGACCGACGCTGTTCCGGCTCGAAGGTGCACTCGCGGCTTTGCGGGACAACCTCCGGATGCGATCCTCGGTTGCCTGCGCTGTTCGGCCTGCGGCGTCCGAGCGACAACGGGCACAGAAAATGCGGCATCCTCGGCAACCCCGCTTGTTACGACTGAGTTACAAAATGGTTCGGAGTCATCCGGCGGCTTACACTGGTGTCGAAGATCCCGATCGAGGTGCGTCAGCGGTGCCGGTTCAGTTCCGCGGCTGATAGTCGGCAGGGTAGAGGACGATCCATGAGCAGTTCCAGCAAGGGCACGTTCGCTTGGACCTCCGGCAAGACGGGGGGAGACGACGCGTCCGGCCCGCAGGAATGGGAGCCGACCCGCGCACACATTCAGCATGAAGCGCCGCCGCTCGCCGACGAGTGGCAGCCGACGCGGGCGTTCACCCCTCGTCAGGCTGCAACGCCTCCCGATGCCTGGCAATCGACCCGGGCCCAGACGGCGCTCGCGACTCAGTTCCTCAAGGACGAAGAGGAATACCTCACAGGCGAGCAGAACGACATCGGCCGGCAGACCGGCGCGAACGAACGCGAGCTCTTCGTTTCCTGCGATCCGGCGCAGGCGATGCAGCAGCAGTTCGAGCACCTGCAGCCCGAGTTCATCGCGATACACGACATCGCCACGGCCTCCTCTCGCAAGCTCCTGCTCGGCATCGCCGCGGCGAGCGGCCGCGTGGTGCAAAAGCTGGTCATTCGTCGCCAGGGCTACGGAACGCCGCTCGCAACCCTGGAATTCGTCGAACTCGCCACCACCGACAACCGTTCCCTGCGCCTTTACACGACCGAAGCCGACGCCGACACCAGCGCGCGCCATGGCCTCGCGCGGACACTGCTGGCCTTCAGCCGCCTGGGGGCGGTGATGGTCGGGGAACTGCCCGGCCACGCCATCGCTGCGGCGCTCAAGCCCCTCCACGACGACATCGTCGCCGGCCCTTGGCACAACCGCCACCTGCTGCTGCTTCCGCTGGCGTCGGCAAGCACCCTGGTCACGCACGGCATGGATCTGGGCCGCGGGACCAGCGTCAACGTCCGCACGACGCCGCAGGTCGGCCGTCCTGCCGATGCCTGGTCCTTCATCACCGGCAGCTGGAATCGTCTGCGCGAGCAGAACGTCGCTGGGGATCAGCCCATTCCCGAGCTGGGCGCGTTCAATCCCGGTTTGAGCGCGGCTGTCGCGCAAGCTCGGCGCAGCGCCGCCAAAGGCATGCCGTCGGGCGACACCCTGGCCTTCGACGAGACGCCGGCGCCGTTGGCGATGCGGCCGATGCCGACCATTCCCGGCACGAAATCAGCCGTCTCCCGCAACGTTCTCGAGCGCTACGTGCGCCAAGTCGGCGATCTGACAGGAATGGTCAGTTGTTGCGTGTTCGAAGTGGAGAGCGGTCGGCCGCTTGCCCATGCCGGTTCGAACCCCGGCGCGAGCGACCTCGCAACGCGTGGCATGGAGCTGATGGCGGCGATGATGGCCGGCGGCCGCGGACTGGGCTTCGGCCAGGCGATGCCGGAGGCCGCTATCACGCTCGCTTCCCACCACCTGCTGCTGCGGCCGATCCCACGGCATCCCGGCCTCGCGCTGCATGCGGTTCTCGACAAGACCAGTGCAAACCTGACGCTCGCCCGGCTGCAAGTGCTGCGGATGGACACCCTTTTCGACGACGTCGCAAAGGCATAGGCCGGCGCGCCGGTCGACAAGCACACGGCGGCTCGACCGCCGACCTCCCGGTCAAGGCCCGGCAGCTCCGGCAAGTCACCGATCGCCCCGGCGCGCAGCCCGTCGGGCCCTTCAGTGGACGACGCGCTCGAAAACGAACTTGCCGTCCTGAAGGTCGACGGGGATGACGTCCTTCGGGCCGAATCGCCCTTCGAGTATGAGCTTGGCGACCGGATTTTCGATCTGACGCTGGATTTCCCGCTTCAGCGGACGCGCGCCGAACACCGGGTCGAAGCCGGCCTTGGCGATTTCGGCGAGCGCCCGCGGCGACACCTCGAGCTTCATCTCCATCTTCTCGAGACGCGCTTCCAGCACCTGCAACTGAATCTTCGCGATCTGCTCGATGTGCTGGGCATCGAGCGCATGGAAGACCACCGCCTCGTCGATGCGGTTGAGGAACTCCGGACGGAAGTGCTGCTTCACCTCGACCCATACAGCCTCGCGGATCGCCTCGCTGCTCTGCCCTGCCATCTGCATGATCTGGTGCGAACCGAGGTTCGAGGTCATGACGATCACCGTGTTCTTGAAGTCGACCGTGCGCCCCTGCCCGTCGGTCAGGCGGCCGTCGTCGAGCACTTGCAGCAGCACGTTGAAGACGTCCGGGTGCGCCTTCTCGATCTCGTCGAGCAGCAGCACGCTGTAGGGCTTGCGCCGCACCGCCTCGGTCAGGTAACCGCCCTCGTCGTAGCCGACGTAGCCCGGGGGCGCGCCGATCATGCGGGCGACCGAATGCTTCTCCATGAACTCGCTCATGTCGAGGCGGATCAGGTGATCCTCGCTGTCGAACAGGAAGCCGGCCAGCGCCTTGCAGAGCTCGGTCTTGCCGACGCCGGTGGGTCCGAGGAAGAGGAACGAGCCGGTCGGCCGGCTCGGATCCGACAGGCCCGAGCGGGAGCGCCGGATCGCGTTGGCGACGGCGACGATGGCCTCGTCCTGGCCGATCACGCGCTCGTGCAGCTTGGCTTCCATCTGCAGCAGCTTGTCGCGCTCGCCCTGCATCAGGCGCGAGACCGGAATGCCGGTGGCGCGGCCGACGACTTCAGCGATCTCCTCGGCACCGACGGTCGTGCGGACCAGTTGCGGGCGACCTGAATCGGCACCGCGCTGGGCCTCGACGGACTGGGCTTCCTTGACCTTGCGCTCGAGCTCGGGCAGCTTGCCGTACTGGAGCTCGGCGACCTTGTTGAAGTCACCCTTGCGCTTGAGTTCCTCGATCTGGAAGCGCATCCGCTCGATCTCCTTGATCATCTCGGCCGAGCCTGCCGCGGCCGCCTTCTCCGCCTTCCAGACCTCGTCCAGGTCAGCGGCTTCGCGCTTGAGGCGGCCGATCTCCTCCTCGATCAGCGCGCGGCGCTTCTGCGACGCCTCGTCCTTCTCGCGCGTCACCGCGGCGAGTTCGATCTGCAACTGGATCAGCCGCCGATCGAGGCGATCCATGACCTCGGGCTTCGAGTCGATCTCGATCCGCACCTTGGCGGCGGCCTCGTCGATCAGGTCGATCGCCTTGTCGGGCAGGAAGCGGTCGGTGATGTAGCGGTGACTGAGTTCGGCCGCGGCGACGATCGCCGGATCCGTGATCTCGACGCCGTGGTGAGCCTCGTACTTTTCCTGCAGGCCGCGCAGGATGGCGATCGTCGCCTCGACGCTCGGCTCGCCGACCATGATCTTCTGGAAACGGCGCTCGAGCGCGGCATCCTTTTCGATGTACTTGCGGTACTCGTCGAGCGTGGTCGCGCCGATGCAGTGCAGTTCGCCGCGTGCGAGCGCCGGCTTGAGCATGTTGCCGGCATCGATCGCGCCCTCGGCCTTGCCGGCCCCGACCATCGTGTGCAACTCGTCGATGAAGACGATCGTCTGACCCTCGTCCTGCGCCACTTCCTTGAGCACCGACTTCAGGCGCTCCTCGAATTCGCCGCGGAACTTCGCCCCGGCCAGCAGCAGCGCCATGTCGAGCACCAGCACGCGCTTGTTCTTCAACGTGTCCGGCACCTCGCCGGCGACGATGCGCTGGGCCAGGCCCTCGACGATGGCGGTCTTGCCGACGCCCGGCTCGCCGATCAGCACCGGGTTGTTCTTGGTGCGGCGCTGCAGCACCTGGATGGCGCGTCGGATCTCGTCGTCGCGGCCAATGACGGGGTCGAGCTTGCCATTGCGCGCGCGCTCGGTCAGATCCATGGTGTACTTCTTCAGGGCCTCGCGCTGACCCTCGGCATCGGCGCTGTCGACCTTCTGGCCGCCGCGCACGGCATCGATCGCCGCCTCGAGTGCCTTGCGCGTGAGGCCGTGCTCCTTAACGAGCGGGCCGATCGATCCCCGGCTCTCGGCCGCAGCG
>JBBQCD010000007.1:0-101857 GCA_038318385.1 Burkholderiales bacterium
GCAGCCCGTGACGTTCGAGCAGCGCGCGCACGCAGCGAACAGCCAGGGGAGTGGTTTCGGTCGCCGAGGTGTCCGCGGAGGCGTTCATGGGTGTGTGATTCTGGCCCAGATCCTTTTCTTTTTACGCAACCTTGCACGGAAGTATGTACTTGACAAACCACTGTAAGGAGATACAGTAGTGAGCGACAGGCCGGTATGGATTGCTCCCGAATGGGAGACTTATTTCAGGGTCCGACTATTTGCGACCGGAAGCGCTGAAGCGCCTCCCGAAGCGCCTCAGGGGTCGGAGTTCCGCCCGTCTGAGCGCCATACAGTTGAACACCGTGGGTCACGGCGTCGAACTCCCGCAAAAGAGCCCCGCGATCCGGGTGAGAGTTGATGAGCGCCAGCAGCGTCATCTGAATAGCGGCGATCTCAGCGAACAACTGCTGCACTCGCCGGTCAGGGGCGTCCTCGCTCATCTATCAAGCTTACCGGGACGACCCGACCGGATTACGGAGCGGTAGCCCGGGCGGATTGAGGGCGAAAAAAAGCCCGCTCTAGGCGGGCTTCACTCATTCGTCTACGCGAGGCGTGACAGGCGGCGGCGCTGTCACGCTGCGGCGCACCTTACGTTGCAAGATAGTCAGCCATTCCTCGAAGTCCTTTAGGCTCTCGGTACTGATGCGGTCCGGCCACTGAATGGTCACGTCGCCTTCGTCGAGCGAAAACACTTCTTGCCGCATACCGGCCCCCTTAGGTGGCAAGGTTCGATCTCCGGTGAATGCGCCCTCCCGCCGCAGCCGTTGTTCGCCAGCTGGCGGCAGTTGAGGAGGGATGATCGGCGGTGCCTCCGCCTTGACCAGCTCTCCGACAGGAAGCCCTGTCGAGTGCCCCTCCACCCACGCATACGTTCCGTCGTCTGAAAACTTGACCAGCTTCAGCGCCTGAGGGAATCCCAAAACGCCAGCGTGCTCCCATTGTACAAAATCCCCGACGGATGGCGCGCTTTTACCCCCGCTCCCTTGCTCTGAACTGCGATCTTTCTCATCGGCGACGTCAAGCAAGCCAGCGAACTGGACAGACTTTTTGTAGTTGGTGAGGAAAATATCGACCGTAGAGTCGTTGAATCCATGGCTGAAGATGAGGGTGGAGCGCATCGACTGGGGCATCTCTGCGCCCCATGTATCCCAGCACATGCGGTACGCCTTAGGAGCTAGGCAGGCATCCTTGAGGGCCTTTAGGCGCTCGGGCGAAGTCGCGCTGTCCACGAGGATGCGGTACGCGCGATCGGTGATTCGGATTGCGTCCGGCTGATCCTTGGCACCAGGGATCACGTCAACCAGCCCGAAGTACTTAAGCGCCGCGACCACCTTTACGGCACTGCTACTGGTGGGGCTGTAGTCCCACTTGTCCTTCAGCACGGCATTCAGATTCGCCGGGCCACGCTTGGCGAAGTCGAACAACCCCTTCGCCAGCGCAAGGGCGTCACTGAGATTGATGTAGGGGTAGGCTGGTCCTCGGGCCATGGCGATCTCCTAAAGTGACGCCACTATACCGCCAAAACGAAATTTGAACAACTTTCTGGCGGCATATCGCCACAACAGCCGAAAAGCTGCTAGGATCCATCCCGTTGCTTTGAAAGGACCTGAGATGAGGAGATGAGTCGGCCCCGGCGATCTGCACGCCGTAACCGGGGCGGAAAAAAGAAGGCCGCTAGTTCGATCCGTCCCTGAGAAGACACGAACTAGCGGCCGTCGGCGAGCACCTTCGAAGCATCCGTGGTGGAACTGGTAGACACAGCGGTCTTTAAAACCGAAGCCCTAGGAAGCGTGCGGGTTCGAGTCCCGTCGGATGCACCGCCAATTGTAAGCGCACGCTCCTAAAAGCTGCGCTACTAGATTGACCACTTCAGTCACGGTTTTTATGTAGGCAAGAGGTTGCAATGCGTGGTAGAGGCATTGATAATAGGGCTCACTACTTCCCGCAGGGCTTCGTCCTTGCGGTGCCGGGGCCCCTTCGTGGGGCCCTAGCTTTTTGCGGTGCTTGGGCATGAAGACGATCGTTTATATCGACGGCTTCAATCTCTACTATGGGAGCCTCAAGCGCACGCCTTACAAGTGGCTTGACCTGTGCGCCTACTTCGAGCGGACGCTGCCGCCGGGGCATGAGCTAGTCGCGGTCAAGTACTTCACGGCTCGCGTCTCATCACTGCCGCACAACCCGGATACGCACAAGCGCCAAGACGTCTACATGCGAGCCATTCGAGCGCATTCGGGAAACCGCATCAAGATCATTGAAGGCCATTTCAGCGTTAAGCCGACCCGCTCACCGCTTGCGTCCAATCCTCGCCAGATGGTGGAGATCATCAAGACCGAGGAGAAGGGATCCGACGTCAACCTAGCCGTTGAACTCGTAAATGATGCGTGGCTAGATGCCTTCGACTGCGCAGTTGTGGTCTCGAACGACGCCGACCTTGAGCGCTCACTCAAGATCGTGAAGCAGCAGCGGCGAAAGCGGGTGCTGCTCTACACGCCCGGAGCGCCGCAACGTACTCCGCTCGCCGTCCTGCGAATGTGGTCTCACAAGCAAATCGGAGTTCTGGCGGCCGATCTGGCCGCCTGCCAATTGCCTAGCCTTGTGAACCCCGGAAACCTGGTGAAACCGGCTACTTGGTAGTTGGCTTGGGCCGCGCCCTCGCGGCTGGACGCGGCGGTGTCGCCAGCATCCGCCTCAACACATCATCGAACGGTACGCCGTCGCTTTCGTTCGGCGAGGTCGGCGGCGGCTTGGGCTTTGATGGCTTTCCAGGCTTTGTTGCGCTCAATCTAGGCTCGATAGGTTAGGCGCTTCCCGGCGATGCCTTTGAGCGCGACAGCGGTGCGCTGCACGTCATTGACGCCGAGCGCAGACCGATTGTTCCACCGGAAGTCGAACTCCGTCGCGTAGCGTTGCAGATGCTGTTCGCTGACGCTGTGGAACGTGCCATACAGGCCGCGCTTGAGGATCGCGAAGGACGACTCGACGGTGTTCGTCGTGATATCCGGGATGCGCGAGTATTGGCCCGCGCCGTGGTTCACCGACAGATGCTGCGCGAAGTCCTTCCGGGCCGGCTTGTAGACGGCCGACTCATCCGTCATCAGTCGCGCCTTGGAAGAAATCATGGCTTGCATGATCGGGCGCAGCGTCCGGTAGTTCACCGCGGCAACGTGGAATGAACGCTTCTCGCCGCCGCGCTCGACCAGCGAGACGATCTTCATTTTGTGCTGAGAGCCGCCACGGGCCTTCGGAGCCGAGTTGCCCCAGTAGGTCTCATCGACCTCGACGGGCGCGCCTGACTCGCCGTATTGGGCCTTGGCGGGGATGTTCATGGCTTCGCGGATGCGGTGTCCCATGAACCACGCGGTCTTGTAGGTCACGCCGAGCATGCGCTCAAGCTGTTTGGCGCTGACGCCCTTCTTGCTTGCGCACATCAGATGGACGGCTTGAAGCCAGATGTGCAGCTTGACCTTGCTCGACTCGAACACGGTGCCGACCGTCACGGTGAACTGCGAGGCGCAGTCCACGCACTTGTAGACGCCAGGACGGTGGGCCTTGCCCTCGAACTTGTAGTGCTGGCCGATGACGCCGCAGTGCGGGCAGATCACGCCATCCGCCCACCGCAGCGCCTCAAGGTACTCGCGGGCCTTGTCGGCGTCTTGGAAGTGGGGCTGGTTGAAGATCGGCTCGGCCATGTTCTGCTCCGGTATGGCTACATGATCGTCGATCGGTTAGGGTTTGTCAAGTACATACTTCCGACCTTGCAAGCCCATATTAGGGTAAGCACCTTGCGTAATTCGTAAGAACTTGCTTGATTCGAAACAATTGGCGCCATAAAGTGGCCTCCCTGGGGTTCATGGGGGATAGGCATGAAGGCACTCCTGATCGATGACCACCCGCTGATCCTCTCGGCCTTGCAGGCCGTGATCGCCGGCCTCGGCAGCGATGTCGGCATCGTCGGCGTCGGCAGTGCGGCTGCAGCCCGCATCGCACTGGCCGAAGATCCGGCCTTCGATCTCGTGCTGCTCGACCTGCATCTCGGCGATGCAGACGGCTTTGCGCTGCTCGTCGAGCTGCGCGCCGCCTACCCTGCGCTCGCCGTGGTGGTCGTCTCGGCCTCCGAACGCAGCGCCGACGTCCTGCGGGCGATCGACCTCGGGGCGATGGGTTTCATCCCCAAGTGCGCCAGCCACGCGACCCTCTCCAACGCCCTGCAGATGGTGATGTCGGGCGGGATCTACCTGCCGCCCGCGATCATGCGCGGACACGCGGCGGCTGCGTCCGCGAACCCGACGGAGCACGGCAGCGTCCGCCGCGCGCCTCCGGTGGCTCCGGGCGGCGACCACGCCATGAATCCGGCGGCGGCCCTGGCACCGCTGGGCCTCACGCCGCGTCAGACGGACGTTCTCGCGCTCTTGCTCAAGGGCCTGCCGAACAAGCTGATCGCCCGCGAGTTGAACCTGTCGGTCGAAACGGTGAAGGATCACGTCGCCGCAGTGCTGCGTTCCCTCAACGTGCGCTCCCGGACCCAGGCGGTGCTTGCCATCAGCCAGTTGTCGCACGGAGCGGCGCTGTCGGCCTGGCACGAGTCTCGGCGAGGTGTCGCTCGACATCCGACCGGGGTGGTCCGACCCGTCGACGCGGCTCGTCCCGTCATGGGCTATGCCGACGCCGCGGCGCTGACCACCGCGCTGACGGGCAGCTTGCGCGCCGGATGAGCACGACCTCGCTCGGGCTCGCACCCTGGCGCTCCCGACCCCAGGGGGCTCTGTCCCCAGCACCGACACAGCCGGAGGTGCTGGAGGAAGAGGTCCGCAGCGCATTCGAATACCTGCCAGCCACGCTTGTCGGCATGGTCGCCGGAACAGCGGTGGTGACGCTGCTGTTCTGGACGCTGACGCCGGCGGCGTTGATGGCGTCATGGCTCGGCACCTTCGCCACGTTGTGGCTTTTCCGCCTGGCGATGCTGCAGCGCTATCGTCGCGCCGTGGCCGCGGCGACGGCGGTCGACTGGCTCGCATGGCGCTCCGCCTGGAGCGCGGCAACCCTCGTCTCGGGCGCCCTCTGGGGGGCGACTGCCTGGATCTTCTACGAGCGTGGCAGCGGCATCCAGCAGACCGGGCTGATCGTCATCGTCTACACCTACTGCATCGCCGCAGTGCCCGTACTGGCCGGCCGGCCGCGAACCTTCGCCGCCTTTGCGGCGCTCTGTTTCGTGCCGATGATCGTGCGCATCGCCAGCGACGGCGGCGCCGACAGCCTTCAACTGGCCGGTGAGCTCCTGCTGATCGTCAGCCTCACCACGCTGCTGGCGCGCAGCTATCGGCAGGCACTGCAGCGCGTCACCGAGCTCAAGCTCGATGCCGACTCCTTGCTGCATCAGTTGCGCATCGAGAAGGCTGCGGCCGAGGCGGCGCGGCAGGAGGCCGAGATCGCGAACCGCGCCAAGACCCAGTTCTTCGCAGCCGCGAGTCACGACCTGCGCCAGCCCCTGCACGCGATGGGTCTGTTCGCGGAGGCCTTGCGCCAGCGCATCCGCCAGCCGGAAGTGGCGCAACTCGTCAACAGCATCAATGAATCCGTCGACGCGCTCGAAAGTCTCTTCTCGGAACTGCTCGACATCACCCGCATCGACAGCGGAGGGATCGACGTCGATCCGCGGAATTTCAGTCTCGAGGACATCCTGCGCCGGCTGCGGCTGCACTTCGAGCCCGAGGCCTTCGACAAGGGCCTCGCGTTGCGCCTGCGCGGCGGACATCACGTCGTGCGGGCCGATCCGCTGCTGGTCGAGCGCATCCTCCGCAACCTCGTCGCCAATGCGATCCGCTACACCCAGGACGGGGGAGTGCTCGTCGCCTGCCGGCGACGCGGCGGGCAGGTCCGCCTGGAGGTCCGGGATACCGGCGCGGGCATCGACGCGGAACATCGGGACCGGGTCTTCGAAGAGTTTTACCAGGTGCCGTCTGCGCAGACCCGCACGGACGATCCCCGCAAGGGCCTGGGGCTCGGCCTGGCGATCGTCGCGCGGCTGGCCCGCCTGATGGACGCCGCACTGGAACTGCGCTCGGTGCGGGGGCGTGGCAGCGTCTTCGCGCTGACGCTGCCGATCGCAACGCTGGGGGCCGAGCCGGCACGGCTGCCGGAGCAGCCGCTGCGGTCCGGGGTGACGCTCGCTGGGCACCTGATCGTGATCGTCGAGGACGAACCGGCCGTGCGCGATGGCCTGGAGGTCCTGCTCTCCGGCTGGGGAGCGACGCTCGTCACCTTCGACAGCGTCGCGGCGACGCGGCGCTGGGCAGCGTCGAAGGCCTCGGCGACCCAGCGACCTTCGTTGCTGATCGTCGATCACCGCCTCGAACCCGGCTGCACCGGCATCGACGCGATCAGCGCCCTGCGCGATCGATTCGACGCTGCGCTTCCGGCGATCGTGGTCAGCGGCAGCACGCTGTCAGGGCTGGAACGCGAGGCCCAGGCGCACGATTTCCATCTGCTGGTCAAGCCGGTCGTGCCGAACCGCCTGCGCGCGATGATCGCCTTCAAGCTGGCGCCCGGGGCGAACGCAGTGAGGGCAGCGGCCTAGGCGTCTTACCCGGCTTCGCGTGGGGGGTTTGGGGATCAGTATCGCCGGCCCCTAGGGCTTCGACGAATGGCCCGCGAGCCACGAGCGACCCCTGGCGTAGAGCGCCTCGACCTCGGCGCCCTTCAGACCCGGCATGTCGCGCTTGACCGCATAGCCGATCCGGCTCTGCGCATAGGCCAGGTGCCGATAGCCTTCGGGAAACTGCGCCAGCAAGTCCTCGTCGAGCACCGGGGCGCGGCCTTGCGGGATCGCGTCCATGCGATCCTTCTCGTAGATCGGCTGGCGCAGGACGATGGCCCAGCGATGCTTGCGCTTCTCGAAGAAGTCGTAGAAGCGGCCGGTGCAGACGATGTCGCAGGGGACGCCTTCGACCTGCGCACGCTGCGAAATCGTCATCTTCGTCTGGCTGACCGCACGCGCACCCGAAATATCGATCGACGTTCCGCCCAGGAAGTGCAGGATGCTGACGCCGCGCTCCCAGCCCTCGCGGCTGACACGGATGAACTCCGGGGCCGGCCCCTGGAACCAGGTCGCCATCATCACGCCGTCGTCGTGCCAGACGCCGGCGAAACGCTCCCAGTCGCCGGCGTCGCGCCAGACCACCCAGTTCTCGACCACGCCGCGGATGGCGAGGCGGTCGAGCAGTTCGTCGTTCATGGTGATCCTCGTCCCTCAGTAGTGAATGGCGCGCGGCGCGCCGCCTCCGGCAGCGATCGACTCGCCGTTGATCGCCACCGACTTCGGGCTGGCGAGGAACGCCACCACGTTGGCAACCTCGGCGGCGTCGACGAGATGGCGGATCGAATTGCCGGCCGCCATGCGCTTCTCGATCTCGTGCGGGTCCACGCCTTCTGCCTGGGCCTGCGCCTGCACGCGCGCCGCGGTGCGCTCGGTGCGGGTGAGTCCCGGGTGGACGACGGTGACGTTGATGCCGTCGGGCCCGAGTTCGTCGGCCAGGTTCTTGGCCATCGCCGCGACCGCGACGTTGCGCATGCTGCCGACCGTGTTGCCGCTCTGGCGTGCCGCCAGGCCGCTGATGTTGACGATGCGCCCCCAGCGCTGCGCCTGCATGTAGGGCGCGACGGCCCGCGCGCAGCGCAGGTAGCCCATGACCTTGGTGTCCATCTCGCGCTGGAAGTAGGCGGCCTCGATCTCCGCCAGCAGCGGCGGCGGGGCGTAGCCGCCCGGCTCGGCGGCGGCGTTGACGAGGATGTCGAGGCCGCCGTCGAGGAGGCGGGTCGCCTCGGCGACGGCATGCGCGACCTGGGCGTCGTCGGTCGTGTCGGCAATCACCGCGACGACGCGGCTGCCGGTCTCGTCGGCGAGCTCGAGGGCCGCTGCTGCGAGGCGCTCCGGGTCGCGCGCGAGGATCGCCACCTCGGCGCCTTCGAGGGCAAGGGCGCGGGCGATCGCCTTGCCGATGCCGCGGCTGCCGCCGGTCACGAGCGCGCGCTTGTGGCGCAGTTCCAGGTCCATGGGTCGTTCCTTCGAAGGTCGGCGGGCGTCGGAAAGGATATGCCAACCCCGCGAGCCCGGCCGGGCAGCGGACAATGCGCCGATGAAAGCACCGAAAAGACTGCAGCCGCTGATCGCCGAAGGCCTGATCGACGGCGTCGTGCGCCAGCTGATGAGTGGCAAGGAGGCGATGGTCTACGTGGTGCGCAGCGGTGGCGAGACGCGCTGCGCCAAGGTCTACAAGGCGGCGACCGAGCGCAGCTTCCGCCAGGCCGTCGACTACACCGAGAACCGCAAGGTCAAGAATTCGCGCCAGGCCCGCGCGATGGCCAAGGGCACGCGTTTCGGCCGTGAAGCCGCCGAGGCCGCGTGGCAGAGCGCCGAGGTCGACGCGCTCTATAGGCTCGCGGCGGCGGGGGTGCGCGTGCCGACGCCGCACAACTTCTGCGACGGCGTGCTGCTGATGGAACTCGTCGTCGATGCCGAAGGTGACGCTGCCCCCCGCCTCAATGACGTCGACCTGACCGCCGACGAGGCCCGCGCGCACCACGCCACCTTGCTCGCCGAGGTGGTGCGGATGCTCTGCGCCGGCGTCATCCACGGCGACCTGTCGGAGTTCAACATCCTGCTCGCCGCCGATGGGCCGGTGATCATCGACCTGCCGCAGGCGGTGGACGCCGCCGGCAACAACCACGCCCAGCGGATGCTGCTGCGCGACGTCGGCAACCTGCGGGCGTATTTCGGCCAGCAGGCGCCGGAGTTGCTGACGACCTCGTACGGCCCCGAGATCTGGGACCTGTTTCAGCGCGGTCTGCTGCGGCCGTCCACGACTTTGACCGGTCGCTTCGAGCAAGCGCCGGGAGCGATCGACGTCGGCGGGGTGCTGCGGGAGATCGACGATGCGCGTGCCGAGGAGGCCGCGCGTCGGCTTCGGATGGCGGCGGTGGACTGAGGCCGCGTCGCCCGGTCAATTTCCTGGCCGACTCACGCGGGCTGGTACGAGAGCCGAACGTAGATCGGCGCGAACGCTTCGGCCTGCGTCACCTCGAGCAGGTGCTCGCGCGCGAGCTCGAGCAGCGCGATGAAGGTCACCACCAGCACGGGGGCACCGCGGTTCGCATCGAACAGGTCCTCGAACATCGCGAAGCGACGTCCCTGCAGGGCCCGCAGCACGATGCTCATGTGCTCGCGCACGCTGAGCTGCTCGCGCGTGACGAGATGGTGCTGGGTCAGCTTCGCGCGACGCAGGATGTCGGCCCAGGCCTGGCGAAGGTCGTCGGCGACGACATCGGGTAGGCGCAGGGCCATGCCGTCGTCGGCCGTGACCTGGGCTCGCTGGAAGTCGCGGCCGATCACGGGGAGGGCATCGAGGCGCGCGGCCGCGAGCTTCATCTGCTCGTACTCGATCAGGCGCCGCACGAGCTCGGCGCGCGGGTCCTCGGGCTCCTGGCCGTCGGCGCTCTTCCTTGGCGGCAGCAGCATCCGCGACTTGATCTCGATCAGCATCGCCGCCATCAGCAGGTAGTCGCTGGCGAGCTCGAGGTTGCTGTTGCGGATCTGCTCGACATAGGCCAGGTACTGGCGCGTCACGCTGGCCAGCGGAATGTCGAGGATGTTGAAGTTCTGGCGTCGGATCAGGTAGAGCAGCAGGTCGAGCGGCCCCTCGAACGCCTCGAGGAAGACCTCCAGCGCATCCGGGGGGATGTAGAGGTCCGTCGGCATCGCGAACAGCGGTTCGCCGTAGAGCCGCGCCACGGCCACGCCATCGACGGTGGCGGATATGCCGGTCGCGTCCGCGGTCGATCCTTCGCCCAGTTCGGGCATGGCGAGGGCCGTGGCGCTGCGGACCGTCATGGCGCGCAGGCCCGGCCCGGGAAAGCCGGCGTAACGGACCCGATCGATGTCACGGCGTCTTCGGCTGGTAGACGTACGGTTGCTGCGGGATCCGCGACTCCGCATGCTCGGCCTGGGCCTCGCGGTCGATGCGGCGCTCCCACAGCAGTGCGCGGCCTGCCTTCTGCTCTTCCTCGAGGGACGGTCGGCGGGCCTTCAGCTCCTCGATGAACGAGGTCACGTCGGACTTGTAGTGTTTCCAGAAGAGCGGCATGGCCAGGGCAGCGCCGGAGGATGCCGCCGCGGGGAGTGAAGGCGCGAATTTTACGGCGCCGGCCGGCTCCCGGTCTCCGGACCGGCCGGCTCCTCGGTCGCGCCCACGGCTTCGAGCGCCGCCGAAAGATCCGGGCAGATGTTCGCGGCACCGAGCAGCGCATCGAACTGCGACTCGTGCAGCATCGCAAGCGGCTGGTCGTTGAGCGCGCACAGGACCATGCGGACGTCGCCTCGCTGCAGCGCGCGATGCAGTTGCTTCAGCGCCTCGAGCCCGGACGTGTCCATCGACACCAGCTGGTGCATTTCCAGCACCACGGTGCGCGTCGTCGTCGGCAGGTTCTCGGAAACCGACTCGAGCTTGCCGACCGCGCCGAAGAAGAGCGAACCGTAGAGTCGGCAGACCCTCACCCCCGACGGGTCGACATCGTCGGTCTCGACCCGAAAGAGCGTGCTCATCCGGTAGACGAAGAACACGCAGGCCAGCACCAGGCCGACTTCCATCGCCACCGTCAGGTCGACCATCACGGTCAGCAGGAAGGTCGCGATCAGCTTGGTCCGGTACTCGACGCTGAAGCGTCGCAGCCGTGCGAACTCGTGCCACTCTCCCATGTTGAAGGCCACGAACAGCAGGATTCCCGCCAGCACCGCCAATGGCACGTGCACGGCCAGGGGTGCTGCAAGCAGCACGATGACCAGCAGGACGGCCGCGTGGATGATCCCGGCCACCGGGCTGGTCGCGCCGGCGCGCACGTTGGTGACGGTCCGGGCAATCGTGCCGGTGGCGGGGATGCCGCCGAAGAAGGGGACGACGACGTTGGCGATGCCCTGCGCCATCAGTTCCTGGTTCGGGTCGTGGGGCGGATAGGCGATGAGGTTGTCGGCCACCCGCGCGCACAGCAGCGATTCGATCGCTCCCAGCAGGGCAATCGTGACGGTCGGGATGAAGAGTTGCTGCGCACCTTCCCAGCTGATCTCGGGCCAGGCGAAGGACGGCAGCGTCTGCGGGATGCCACCGAAGCGCGTGCCGATGGTCTCGACCGGGAGTCGCAGCCACCATGAGATCAGTGCCAGCGTGACCAGCGCCACGATCGGACCGGGCAGACGCGCCGCCAGGCGCAGCGGTGCGATCTGCAGCAGCCGGGCCGGCAGCGGGCTGCTCGTGCCGAAGAGTCGTGCCCAGGCGAACAGGCCCAGCACGCAGGCGCCGCCGAGTGCGAACGCCGACCCGTTGAAGCTGCCAAGATGGGTTGCGATGGCGTGGATCTGGGCGAAGAAGTCTGCAGGGACCTTGCCGACCTGCAGGCCGAGCAGGTCTTTCAGCTGCGACAGGGCGATCAGGACGGCGATCCCGTTGGTGAAGCCGATGACGATCGACACCGGGATGTAGCGCACCAGCGCCCCGAGGCGCAGCCAGCCGAGGACGAACAGCAGCACCCCGGCCAGCATCGTCGCGACCAGCAGGTTGGCGACGCCGTAGCGCTGGACGATGCCGTAGACGATGACGATGAAGGCGCCGGCCGGACCGCCGATCTGCACCTGCGAGCCGCCGAGGGCGGCGATCAGGAAGCCGGCGATGATCGCCGTGAAGATGCCCGCCTCGGGCTTGACGCCGCTCGCGATCGCGAACGCCATCGCCAGCGGCAGGGCGACGATGCCGACGGTGATGCCCGCCCCGAGGTCGGCGAGGAAGCTTGCACGGTCGTAGCCGGCCAGCGCGTCCACCAGGCGCGGTCGGAATGCCGCGACGGCCACGCCGAAGACGCGCCGCGGCTCTTTTTTCACCGCGGGCGCGTCCGTCATTGATTCAGCGCAGTGACCGCTGCAGCAGACGTTCCAGCGTGTGCAGCGGCGAGGTCGCCGGCCTTTGCAGGTCGGCGCCATCGAGGTAGAAGGTCTGCTCCATCATGTGCTGCCCGCCCATCACGGCATGCAGCACCTGGTCGCTGAAGACAACCCAGGTCGTGCCGGGCGCGAAGTCGACTCGCGCCTGCGGCCCGCTGCGCTGGAATTCGAGGTCCGCCTTGGCCCGATCGTGCAGCTGCAGCATCACGTGGTCGTACTCGGTGCGGCGCCGCTTGGTGATGCCGGCGGCATGCATCAACCACGCCGAACCCCGCATGGGGCGGCCGATCCGGGGCAGGTAACGGCGGGCATGGTCTTCGAAGGGTTCGCCGACACGCCACTCGCGCGGCTTTCCGGATGGGTTGACGTTGCTGAACACCCGCAACAGGCGGGTGCCGTGCATCGGGTTCGATGGAAACGCGTCGATGTGCAGCCGGGTGTCGTCCTGACGCCAGCTGGTCTGCCGGGTCGCCACCTGGGCCGGACGAAACGACGCGTTCCCCCGCCGAAGATGGCCGGCGTAGTGAGGGAAGAGACGCAGCGCGAACGCCTCGGCCTGCCCGGCATAGCGCACGATCATCGCCTGCAGGGCTTCCCGGTCGGCGCCTTCGGCGCCGGTACCGCGGAGCTCGCCGCCGGGCCAGCGCACGGAGATGTTCTTGGCCTTGCCGTCGGTCCAGCGTTCGTCGAGAAAGCGGCGCTCCGATGCCTCGAGAGTGAATGGGAGGTGCGGAAAGGCGAGCACGCCGCCGTCTTCGAGCACCGCCTCGACCGCGCGGGTCGTACCGTCCGGCCCCCAGCTCGTGTCGGGAAACTCGCGGACGATGTCGACGGCCATCGCGTCAGCGCACCCGCAGCCCCGGCACCGCGCCGGGCCACGGTTCGAGCACGTAGATTCCGGCGTCGACCTTGCCGTCGGCGTGCGAGGCAGCCAGCACCATGCCCTCGCTGACGCCGAACTTCATCTTCCGGGGTGCGAGGTTCGCGACCAGGACCGTGAGCTTGCCTACGAGCTGCAGCGGCTCGTAGGCCGACTGGATGCCGCTGAAGACCGTGCGTTCGCGACCCTCGCCGGCGTCGAGCGTCAGCCGCAGCAGCTTGGTCGAACCCTCGACCTTCTCGCAGGCGACGATCCGGGCGATCCGCAGATCGACCTTGGCGAAGTCGCCGATCGCGATCTCGGGAGCCAGCGCCTCGCCGCCAGGTTCGAGCGGTGTCGGCGCCGCGGGCGCCGCGAAGAGCGCTTCGAGCTGCTTCGGGTCGACGCGCTGCATCAGGTGGCGGTACTCGCCGATGGTGTGCACGCCGAGGCGGCCGCCGGCGGCTTCGAAGTCGAGCGGTGCCACCTTCAGGAACGATTCGACGTCGGCAGCGAGTGCCGGCAGCACCGGCTTGAGGTAGATCGTCAGCAGCCGGAAGGCCTCGATGCAGATCGAGCAGACCTCGTGCAGTCGCGCCTCGGCGTCGACCTGCTTGGCGAGCTCCCAGGGCTTGTTCTGGTCGACGTAGGCGTTGACGCGATCGGCCAGCAGCATGATCTCGCGCAGCGCCTTGCCGTAGTCCCGTTCCTCGTAGAGCTGGCCGATGGAAACGCGCGCGGCGGCCAGGCCGTCGAGCAGTTCGGCGCCTTCCGCGCCGATCGCGCCGGTGAGGGCGCCGCCGAAGCGCTTGGTCAGGAAACCAGCGGCGCGGCTGGCGATGTTGACGAACTTGCCGACCAGGTCGCTGTTGACGCGGGCGACGAAGTCGTCCGGGCTGAAGTCTATGTCCTCGACCTTCGCGTTCATCCGCGCCGCCAGGTAGTAGCGCAGCCACTCCGGGTTCATGCCGAGCTCGAGATAGCGCAGCGGCGAGATGCCGGTGCCGCGGCTCTTGCTCATCTTCTCGTCGCGCACCGTGATCCAGCCGTGCGCGAAGATGTTGGTGGGCGTCTTGCGGCCGCTGAACTTCAGCATCGCCGGCCAGAACAGCGTGTGGAAGTAGACGATGTCCTTGCCGATGAAGTGGTACTGCTCCGTGGCCGGATCCGCCATGAATTCGTCGAACGAGCGCGACTCGCCGCGCGCCGCCGCGCCGCCCTTGTCGAAGTAGTTCTTCAGCGACGCGAGGTAACCGATCGGCGCGTCGAGCCAGACATAGAAGTACTTGCCCGGCGCGTCGGGGATCTCGATGCCGAAATAGGGCGAGTCGCGGCTGACGTCCCAGTCGCTCAGGCCGCCGTGACCGTCGGCGTCCTTCGTGAACCATTCCTTGATCTTGTTCAGCACCTCCGGCTGCAGGCCGACCGTCTGGGTCCACTGTTCGAGAAAGCCGACGCAGCGCGGGTCGCTCAGGCGCACGAAATAGTGCTCGCTGCTCTTCATCACCGGCGTGGCGCCGGAGAGCGTCGAGTAGGGGTTCTTCAGGTCGGTCGGCGCGTACACCGCGCCGCAGACCTCGCAGGAGTCGCCGTACTGGTCCTTCGCCCCGCACCGCGGGCATTCGCCCTTGATGTAGCGGTCCGGCAGGAACATGTTCTTGACCGGGTCGTAGAACTGCTCGATCACCTGCGTCGAGATCAGCTCGTTCTTGCGCAGAGCCAGGTAGATCTCCTTGGCGAGCGCGTGGTTCTCCGCACCGTCGGTGGAATGCCAGTTGTCGAAGGCGATGTGGAAGCCGTCGAGGTAGGCCTGGCGCCCGGCGGCGATCTCGGCGACGAACGCCTGCGGGGTCTTGCCGGCCTTCTCGGCGGCGATCATGATCGGCGCGCCATGGGCGTCATCGGCGCAGACGAAGTGGACCGCATGGCCCTGCATCCGCTGGTAGCGGACCCAGATGTCGGCCTGGATGTACTCCATCATGTGACCGACGTGGAACGGCGCGTTCGCGTACGGCAGTGCGGTCGTGACGAAGAGATGGCGGGTCATGGAGCGGGGCCGGCTGAATCGGCGAAAATAGGGTTCGATTCTAGGCGTGCCGACTGGCGAGACCCCCGCTGCGCTAGACTCGCCGCCCCCTTCAAGCCCACTGGTCACTCCCCATGCCCGTTACCGAACCCACGCTGCTCGAAGCGCTGAAGGGCGTCGTCGACCCGAACACCGGCAAGGACTTCGTGTCGACGCGGCAGGTGAAGAATCTGCGCATCGAAGGGGGCGATGTCGCCTTCGACGTCGAGCTCGGTTATCCGGCCAAGAGCCAGATCGCGGGCCTGAGGAAGGCGCTGATCGCCGCGGCGCGCAGTGTCGCCGGCGTCGAGAACGTCAGCGCGAATCTGGCGACGAAGGTCACGCCGCACGCGGTGCAGCGCGGGGTGCAGTTGCTGCCGAAGGTCAAGAACATCGTCGCCGTTGCGTCGGGCAAGGGCGGCGTCGGCAAGAGCACCACCGCGGTCAACCTGGCGCTGGCGCTCGCCGCCGAGGGCGCGACCGTCGGCATCCTCGACGCCGACATCTACGGCCCGAGCCAGCCGATGATGATGGGCATCGAAGGCCGGCCCGACTCGGCCGACGGCAAGACCATGGAGCCGATGGAGAACTACGGCGTCCAGGTGATGTCCATCGGCTTTCTCATCGAGCCCGACAACCCGATGATCTGGCGCGGCCCGATGGCCACCCAGGCCCTCGAGCAGCTGCTGCGCCAGACCAACTGGGCCGAGCTCGACTACCTGATCGTCGACATGCCGCCGGGCACCGGCGACATCCAGCTGACGCTCTCGCAGCGCGTGCCGCTGACCGGCGCGGTGATCGTGACCACGCCGCAGGACATCGCGCTGCTCGATGCCAAGAAGGGCATCAAGATGTTCGAGAAGGTCGGCGTGCCGATCCTGGGCATCGTCGAGAACATGGCGGTGCACGTCTGCGAGCAGTGCGGCCACGTCGAGCACATCTTCGGCGAGGAGGGCGGCAAGCGCCTGGCCGCCGAGTACGAGATGGACTACCTCGGCGCGCTGCCGCTGAACCTGTCGATCCGCGTCCAGGCCGACAACGGCCGACCGACGGTCGTCAGCGATCCCGACGGCGAGATTGCCGGGCTTTACAAGAGCGTCGCCCGCCAGGTGGCGGTGAAGATCGCGCAGCGAGCCAAGGATTTCTCGGCCAAGTTCCCGACGATCAGCATCTCCAAGGACACCTGAATCGTGGACGGTCCGGCCGATCGCCCGTCGATACGCGTCGCGGTGGTGATCGAGCGCGAGAAGGAGCCGAACCGCTACGAGGACTGGCGCTTTCGCATCGTCGAGGTCGTGCCGCACGAGGACGCGTTCGGCAGCGAGCCCCTGGTGCTGCGCGACGACGGCCGGCTGCAGCGCCGGATGCATCCCGGCTTCACGCTCGAGCTGTTCCGCGACCAGGCTCAGGGCTACTACCTCAACCTGAGTTCCGACGCCCCGGTCTGGTTCGTCGTGTGGCGCATCGACGACGAGGATCCCTCGCGGGCGTGGCCGGAGACGGTGAGCCTGTCGTACGAGGAAGCCGGACGCTGGCTCGATGCGCAGGAGCGGGTCGACAACGTGCCGCTGCAGGCTGACATCGCGGCGTGGCTGCAGGCCTATACCGACGAGCACTATCGGCCCGAACCGAAGAAGCGGCGTCGACCGCAATCGTTCGTCACGCCGGGCGAACGCCGATGAAGGCCGACGACGGCTTCCTGTCGCGCTGGGCGCGTCGCAAGGCCGAGGTCAAGCGCGGCGTGGTCGAGCCGGCGACGGCAGCGGGCGGATCGGGTCAGGACGCGACGTCGCCTCCGGCATCGCCCGCCACCGAGGTGCCCGCCACCGGGGTGCCCGCGGCGCGAAGCGACGGGCAGTCGCCCACGCCAGCCGCGGCGTCGATCGGCGTTCTCACCGGGCAAGCCGCTCAAGCGCCTGGCGGAGTGGGCGCGTCGGTCGCGCCGTCACCGGCACCGACTCCGCTGCCGACGCTCCAAGACGTGGCGCTGCTGACCCGCAGCTCCGACTACTCCCGTTTCGTCCAGCCCGGCGTCGCGCCCGGGGTCAAGAACGCGGCGCTGAAGAAGCTGTTCAGCGATCCGCACTACAACATCATGGACGGTCTCGACACCTACATCGACGACTACGGCCAGCCCGACCCGATCCCGCTGGCGATGCTGCGGCAGATGAACCAGTCCAAGGCGCTCGGACTCTTCGACCATGAGGAGGAGGAGGCCAAGGCCGCGGCGACGGAAACGGCGGCCTCCGCGGAGACCCTGGCCACCCCGCCGCTGGAGCTTGCGGCATCTCCCGATGGCGCCGCGCCGGTGGCGGTGGCAGAGTCCCCTCCTACCCATGAGGCCGATCCGCCGGCCCGCGAACCTGAACCCCGCCCCGATGACGACGCTGATCTGCGACTGCAACAAGACGATGACGCTGGACGGTCCGGCCCTGAGCCGGGCCCTCGGACCTGAGATCGGTGCCGGCCTGGCGACGGTTCACTCGACCTTGTGCCGGCGCGAGGCCGGTGCGTTCCAGCGCGCGGCCAAGAACGCCGACGACCTCCTCGTCGCCTGCACGCAGGAAAGTCGCCTCTTCCTCGAGTTGAGCGATGCCACCGAAGGTGCGCCGGGCCTGGTCGAGCGGCCGATCCGTTTCGTCAACATCCGCGAAGCCGCGGCTTGGTCGAAGGACGGCGCGGCCGCGCTGCCGAAGATCGCGGCACTGATCGCGGCGGCGCAGCTGCCGCCGGCGGAGCCGGTGCCGCTGGTCTCGTACAAGTCGGGCGGAAGCGTGCTCGTCATCGGCGCCGCCAATCGGGCGGTGCGCGCGGCGCAGATGCTCGGCGACGGCTTCGACGTCAGCGTGCTGCTGCCGACGTCCGGCGGCACGCTGCCGCAGGAACGCAGCTTCGCGGTCCATTCCGGCGCGGTCGCGGCCGTCACCGGCTGGCTGGGCGCCTTCGAGGCGAGCTGGACGCGCACCAATCCGATCGACCTCGACCTGTGCACGCGCTGCAATGCCTGCATCGCCGCGTGTCCCGAGCAGGCCATCGATTTCAGCTACCAGATCGACCTGGCGCGCTGCCGCGACCATCGCGATTGCGTGCGCGTCTGCGAAGCCGCGGGCGCGATCGATTTCCAGCGCCCCCCGGAGACCGAGAGCGGTCGCTTCGACCTCGTCCTCGATCTGGGCGACACGCCGCATGTGGCCTCGCACCAGTTGCCGCAGGGCTACTTCCACGCTTCCGACGACGCTGGGCTCATGGCCGCGGTCCTGCAGCTGCGCGACAGCGTCGGCGAGTTCGAGAAGCCCAAGTTCTTCGAATACCGCCAGAAGATCTGCGCCCACACCCGCAACGAGCAGATCGGCTGCACCGCCTGCATCGACGTCTGCTCGGCCGACGCCATTCGCAGCGACGCCTCGCTCAAGGGCCGGACCGGCAGCGGCGGCATCGTCGTCGAGCCGCACCTGTGCGTCGGCTGCGGCGCCTGCACGACGGTCTGCCCGAGCGGCGCGCTGACGTTCGCTGCGCCGCGGCCTCAGGAGATGGGCCGGCGCATCCGCACCTTGCTCTCGACCTACGCCAGGGCGGGCGGTACCGATGCCGCGTTGCTGGTCCACAGCCAGGGCGCAGGTGCCGCGGCGATCGGCGCCCTCGGCCGTGCGGCGCGAGTCGACGCCGGCGTCCGCGGACTGCCGGCACGGGTGCTGCCGCTCGAGGTCTGGCACACCGCTTCGATGGGCATCGATCTCTGGCTGTCGGCCATCGCCTTCGGCGCCTCCCAGATCTGGGTGCTGATGACGGACGAAGAGGCGCCGGAGTACCGCACTGCGGTGGCGGCGCAGATGGCCGTGGCCGAGTCGATCCTCTCCGGGCTCGGATTTGGCGGCGAGCATTTCCGCATCGTCGAACTCGGCGCGCTGGTGCCAGACCCGTTCGACGCGCGCGCGTCGGGTCCTGCATCTCCGGTTGTGCGCGTCGCGGTACGGACCGACCCCGCCGTGAGCCGCCTGGACCTTGCACTGCGGGCAACACCGGCGGCGGGCGTGCGTCGCGCCGCGAGCTTCACCGTCCAGGCCGACAAGCGCGCCACGCTCGACCTCGCGCTCGACCACCTGATGCAGTCCGCTACCGCCCTCCCGGATGTCATCGCGCTGCCGGCATTGGGCAGCCCGTTCGGCACGCTCGTCGTCGACCACGCGGCCTGCACGCTCTGCCTGGCGTGCGTCGGCGCCTGCCCGGAAGCGGCCTTGGCCGACAACCCCGACAAGCCGCAGCTGCGCTTCATCGAGAAGAACTGCGTGCAGTGCGGCCTGTGCGCGAGCACCTGTCCCGAGGACGCGATCGTCTTGGAGCCGCGGCTGCTGCTGGCCGATGGCGGCAAGGCGCGCAAGACGGTGCGGGTCCTGAACGAGGTCGAGCCGTTCCGCTGCGTGCGCTGTGACAAGCCCTTCGGCACGCCGAAGGCGATCGAGATGATGATCGCCCGGCTGGGCGGTCATGCGATGTTTCAGGGCGCGGCCGCGGAGCGCCTGAAGATGTGCGGCGATTGCCGCGTGATCGCCCTGCACACCGACCCCGACGAGGTCCGGATCACGGACCTCTGACCCCCCTGCGTTCCCACCGATGTCCCGAACCATGCCGACCCGGGCCCTGAGTTTCGCCAGCGCCGACGACAGCGAGGACCTCGCCCGCGCCGAGGTCTACGGTCTCCTGGCGAGCCTGTTCTATGCGCCACCGTCGGCGGAGCTGTATGGGCAGCTGCAGGTCGCCGTGACCGAAGCGCCTGTGCCGGGAGCCTTCCTGGAGCGCGCCTGGTCGGAGGTGGTCGCGGTTTCGCGGCGCCTCTCGCTGGCGGAGGTCGGAGACGAGTACGCCGCGCTGTTCCTCGGCATCGGCAAGCCGGAAGTGTTCCTTTACGGTTCGTTCCACATCGCCGGAACCTTGAACGAGAAGCCCCTGGTCGATCTGCGCCGCGACCTCCTCCGGCTCGGGCTCGAGCGTCCCGAGACGGTCACCGAGACCGAGGATCACATCGCCAGCCTGTGCGAGGTGATGCGCTACCTGATCGCCGGAGAGGACGTCGGCATCAGCAACCTGCCTGCCCAGCGGCGCTTCTACGAGGCCCATCTGCGCGGCTGGGTCGAGACGTTCTGCGAGGCGCTTGCGGCGCACCCGCGGGCCGATTTCTACCGCGCCGTCGGTGGCTTCGCGCGGGACTTCTTTGCCGTCGAAGCCCAGGGCCTGGACCTTCTCGACGCATGAGCCTAGCCAAACCTGTCACGAAGCTGACTCCGGCGATTCGCTTTCGCGACGCCCTAGTCACATTCCCGATTGACGCCTCTCGAGTCGCTGGTAGATTTGCCCGGTTCCCGTCGACTTCGCACCATGATGGCGCGTGGTCGCATCCCGATCGCCCGATCGGCCCTTTTGAGGAGACCTTGCCATGAAGTTCCTGCAATCGAAGCGCTCGGCTCCGCTCCGGGAAGGTCCATCCACAGTCGACCGGCGCAGCCTCGTCGTCGGTGCCGGCGTCGCCGGAGTGGCGGCAGTGGCAGCGGCGGCGCTGCACCGCGGGGCGGTCGAGGTCGCCCCGGTGGCCGCAGCCGCCAAGCCCGCAGCGACCGACGGCGAAGGCTATCGACTCACCGCCCATGTTCAGCGTTACTACGAAACGACCAAAGCCTGACCTCGGGCCCGATGCCGCCGAAGCGGGAGGAAAACCATCATGTTGCTGACTCGCAAGTCTTCCGATCGAGGCGCGGCCTCTTCCTCGCTGGTGGCGAGCCTGGCGCGAGGCGTGCAGCGCGCGATCCCGACCATGGACCGGCGTGCCTTCCTGCGCCGCTCCGGGCTCGGCGTCGGTGTCGGCCTCGCGACCTCGCAGCTCACGCTGGTGCGCAAGGCGCGGGCCGCCGACGCGCCCGCCGCCACGACGTCCAAGCCGGTCGTGCGTCGCACGGTCTGCTCGCACTGTTCGGTAGGCTGCGCGGTCGATGCGATCGTCGAGAACGGTGTCTGGACGCGCCAGGAACCGGTCTTCGATTCACCCCTGAACCTCGGCGCCCACTGCGCCAAGGGCGCCGCGCTGCGTGAACACGGCCACGGTGAGTACCGGCTGAAGACGCCGATGAAGCTCGTCAACGGCAAGTACCAGAAGATCAGCTGGGACCAGGCGCTGGACGAGATCAGCGCGAAGATGCTGGAGCTGAAGAAGCAGAGCGGTCCGGATTCCGTCTTCGTCGTCGGTTCCTCCAAGCACAACAACGAGCAGTCGTATCTGCTGCGTAAGTGGGTGAGCTTCTGGGGCACCAACAACTGCGACCACCAGGCGCGCATCTGCCACTCGACCACGGTGGCCGGTGTCGCGAACACCTGGGGCTACGGGGCGATGACCAACTCGTACAACGACATGCGCAATGCCAAGGCGGCGTTGTACATCGGCTCGAATGCGGCCGAGGCCCATCCGGTGTCGCTGCTGCACATGCTGCACGCGAAGGAAACCGGGACGAAGATGATCGTCGTCGACCCGCGCTTCACCCGCACCGCGGCCAAGGCCGACCAGTACGTGCGGATTCGCTCGGGCACCGACATCCCGTTCCTGTTCGGCGTGCTGCACCACATCTTCAAGAACGGCTGGGAAGACAAGAAGTACATCAACGACCGCGTCTTCGGCATGGACAAGGTCCGCGACGACGTGATGACGAACTGGACACCGGACAAGGTCGAGGAGGCCTGCGGCGTCGACGAGGCCACGGTCTACCAGGTCGCCAAGACGATGGCCGAGAACCGGCCGAGCACGCTCGTCTGGTGCATGGGCCAGACCCAGCACACCATCGGCAATGCGATGGTCCGGGCGTCGTGCATCGTCCAGCTCGCGCTCGGCAACATCGGTGTGTCCGGCGGCGGCGCCAACATCTTCCGCGGCCACGACAACGTCCAGGGCGCGACCGATATCGGCCCGAACCCCGACTCGCTGCCGGGCTACTACGGCCTGGCCGAAGGCTCGTGGAAGCACTTCGCCAAGGTCTGGGGCGTCGATTTCGACTGGATCAAGAAGCAATACGCGCCCGGCATGATGGGCAAGCCCGGCATGACGGTGTCGCGCTGGATCGACGGCGTGCTCGAGAAAAACGAACTGATCGACCAGGAGTCGAACCTGCGCGGTCTCTTCTTCTGGGGTCACGCGCCGAATTCGCAGAGCCGCGGCGCCGAGATGAAGAAGGCGATGGACAAGCTCGACCTCCTGGTCGTCGTCGATCCCTATCCGTCGGCATCGGCGGCGATGGCGGCGATGCCCGGCAAGCCCGAGGACCTGAACGCCAACCGCGCGGTCTACCTGCTGCCGGCGGCGACCCAGTTCGAGACCTCGGGCTCGGTCACAGCGTCGAATCGCTCGATCCAGTGGCGCGAGAAGGTCATCGAGCCGCTGTTCGAGTCGCGCACCGACCAGATGATCATGTACCAGCTGGCGCAAAAGCTCGGCTTCGACAAGGAGCTGATGGCCAAGACCAAGCTGGTGGCGGGGAAGGGCGGCATGATGGAGCCCGAGGTCGAGTCGCTGCTGCGCGAGGTCAACGCCAGCTGCTGGACCATCGGCTACACCGGCCAGTCGCCGGAGCGCCTGAAGGCGCACATGCGCAACATGAACGTCTTTGACGTCAAGACCTTGCGCGCCAAGGGCGGCGTCGACAAGGAGACGGGCTACAACCTCGACGGCGACTACTTCGGCCTGCCGTGGCCGTGCTGGGGCACGGTCGAGATGAAGCATCCGGGTTCGCCGAATCTCTACAACACCTCGCTGCACGTCATGGACGGCGGCGGCAACTTCCGCGCCAACTTCGGCGTGGAGCGCGACGGCGTCAACCTGCTGGCCGAAGACGGCTCGCATTCGAAGGGCGCCGACCTGACGACCGGCTATCCGGAGTTCGATCACGTCTTCATGAAGAAGCTCGGCTGGTGGAGCGAGCTCACCGACGCCGAGAAGGCGGCGGCCGAGGGCAAGAACTGGAAGACCGACAGCTCGGGCGGGATCATCCGCGTCGTGATGAAGAACCACGGCTGCTACCCGTTCGGCAATGCCAAGGCACGGGCGGTGGTCTGGAACTTCCCGGACCCGATTCCCAAGCACCGCGAGCCGCTCTATTCGAACCGGCCCGACATGGTCGCGAAGTACCCGACGCACGACGACAAGAAGGCGTTCTGGCGCCTGCCGACGCTCTTCAAGAGCGTGCAGGAGAAGAACAAGGACATCGGCAAGGAATTCCCGCTGATCATGACCAGCGGGCGCCTGGTCGAATACGAGGGCGGCGGCGAAGAGACGCGTTCGAACCCGTGGCTCGCCGAGTTGCAGCAGCACATGTTCGTCGAAATCAACCCGGCCGCCGCCAACGACCGTGGCATCCGCGACGGCGAATCGGTCTGGGTCAAGTCGCCGACCGGCGCGCGCCTCCTCGTGAAAGCTCAGGTGACCGAGCGGGTCGGCCGCGACACGGTGTTCCTGCCGTTCCACTTCTCCGGCCACTGGCAGGGGGTCGACATGCTGCCCTACTACCCGGACGGCGCGCATCCGGTCATCCGCGGCGAGGCGGTGAACACGGCGACGACGTACGGCTACGACAGCGTGACGATGATGCAGGAAACCAAGACGACGCTCTGCCAGATCGAGCGCGCGGCCGCCTAAGGGAGACAGATTCATGGCACGAATGAAATTCATCTGCGACGCCGAGCGCTGCATCGAATGCAACGGCTGCGTGACCGCCTGCAAGGCCGAGAACGACGTGCCGTGGGGCGTCAACCGGCGTCGCGTGGTCACGCTCAACGACGGCGTGCCCGGGGAGCGCAGCATCTCCGTGGCCTGCATGCACTGCTCGGACGCGCCCTGCATGGCGGTCTGCCCGGTCGATTGCTTCTACCGCACGGACCAGGGCGTGGTGCTGCACGACAAGGACACCTGCATCGGCTGCGGATACTGCTCGTACGCGTGCCCGTTCGGGGCACCGCAGTTCCCGACCAACGGCACCTTCGGCCTGCGCGGCAAGATGGACAAATGCACCTTCTGCGCCGGCGGCCCGGAGGCCAACGGCAGCGAGGCCGAGAACGCGAAGTACGGTCGCAATCGTCTTTCCGAAGGCAAGCTTCCCGCCTGCGCCGAGATGTGCTCGACCAAGGCGCTGCTCGGCGGTGACGGCGATGTCGTCGCCGATATCTTCCGCACGCGCGTGCTCAACCGCGGCAAGGGCAGCGAAGTCTGGGGTTGGGGCACCGCCTACGGCAAGCCGACGACTGGTGGCAAGGTCCAACCCGCCGTCGAGGTCAAGAAGTCATGAGGCGAGCGGCGATGGTGATGGGCCTGGTGGCCTGCGTTCTCCTCGGCGCCTGCGGCGAGAAGGTCCAGACGATCGGCGTCGCCGGCGAGCGCAAGGCCGATGCGAAGGGGTGGGATGCCAACGGCAGCGCGTACCTGGCGCCCGGGTGGACGCCCGGCACCGAGGCCAACTGGGACGCCCAGTTGCGCAAGCGCGCCCAGAACCAGAACGACTACGCCCCCCGGTAGTCGCAGGGAGATCCCATGCGAAGCACGATCCGTAGCGCGCTGCTGGCCTTCGGCGCCGTCTTGATGCTGGCTGGCCCGGCGCTGGCGCAGACCGACGCCGCCAAGCCTGCCGCGCCCGCCGCTGCCATCATGTCGCCGTCCATCGCCGGTGCGGCGTCTGGCGCCACCGTGCGCCTGCCGCAGCCTGACGATACCAACGCGCAGCGTGCGATCACCCAGCCCGGCAACAACGCGCCTTTCTGGCGCGGTGTGCGCAACTCCGGCAACCAGACCGGGACCGTCAACCTGCCGGGCGCGGAAAAAGGAGTGCTGATCCAGGAGCAGATCCAGTATCCCGGCTCGAGGATGACGAGCGCCGGCGAAGCCTGGCGGCAAGTGCGCAACTGGTGGATCATTCCCTACGGCGGCGCGCTGGTGCTGATCATGATCTTCGCGCTGGCGCTGTACTACTTCGCCAAGGGTCCGCTCGGCGGTCACGAACCGAACACCGGCAGGGTGATCCAGCGCTTCACCTATTTCGAGCGCGCCGCCCACTGGAGCAATGCCATCGCGTTCGTCGTCCTCGCCGTTTCCGGCGTGGTGATCGCGTTCGGCAAGTTCTTCCTGCTGCCACTGATCGGCGGAACGCTCTTCGGCTGGCTGACCTACGTCCTCAAGACCACGCACAACTTCGCCGGGCCGCTGTTCGCGGTCTCGCTGGTCATCGTCTTCGTCACCTTCCTGCGCAGCAACTTCCCGTCGAAGGGCGACCTGCACTGGCTGGCCAAGGGCGGCGGCGCGCTCGGCGGCGAGGAGCCGCCGTCGCACCGCTTCAACGCGGGCGAGAAGCTCGTATTCTGGGGCGGCGTCTTCTTGCTCGGCATCTTCGTCGTCAGCTCCGGGCTGGTGCTCGACAAGGTCCTGCCAGGGCTCGCCTACCTGCGGGGCGACATGCAGATCGCCCACATGGTCCACTCGATCTCGGCGCTGCTGATGATGACCGTCTTCCTGCTGCACATCTATCTCGGCACCATCGGCATGAAGGGCGCCTATAACGGCATGAAGACCGGCTACGTCGACGAGGGCTGGGCGCGCGAGCACCACCGCTACTGGTACGACGACATTAAGGACGGCAAGATCCCGGTCGAGCGCAGCGCGCCCCCCGGACGTCTGCAGCAGCCGGCCGCCTGAACCGCAACCAAGAGGAAAGTCATGCGCCCTGCATTGCCCGCCCTGCTGCTCGCCGCCGTGTTCGCCGGCTCGGTCCTTGCCAAGTTGCCGCCGCCGAGCGATGAGGCCAAGGCGAAGACCGCCGAGGCCGCCGTCAAGAGCGCGTGGGCCGACAAGGTCGGCGCCTACAAGCTCTGCCAGTCGATGGACAGGGTGGCCGACGCCTACCGCAAGGCCTCAAAGGCCGCGTCTGCGCCCACGGCCACGCCGGCGTGCAGCGACCCGGGACCGTTCGTCGCCACCGCCGCCGAGGCCAAGCCGCTCGAGGCGGCCGGCGCGCACTCGCCGGCCGCAACCGCAACGTCGCCGCCGAGCTCGAAGGCGACTGCCGCGGAAATCTCCGGCGGCATCAAGAAGTAGGTTGCGGCCCGGTCCGCGCGATGGCCCGGACCCCCCATTGCGTACAGTCGGGCACATGGCAGCCCTCCGCCTGACCCTGGCCAGCGCGCCGCTGACGCACGCCATCACGGCGCGCGACGAGTACGGCGAGCCGCGCACGATCTCGATCCCGGCCGAGCGGGCGCTGACCGTGTTCGTCGATAACCGCGAGCTGGTGACCCTGATGACCCTCGGGGCCGCCCCCGAACTCCTGGTGCTCGGATACCTGCGCAACCAGCGCCTGGTCGAGACGGTCGACGACATCGAGTCGATCACCGTGGACTGGGACGTGAACGCCGCGGCGGTGAAGACGCGGGCTGGTATCGAGCGCTTCGACGAGAAGACGGCGCGTCGCGTCGTCACCACCGGTTGCGGGCAGGGCACGATGTTCGGCGACCTGATGGGCGACCTCGACAATCTCTCCTTGCCGCCCGCCGACGAGCCATCGGCGCGCATCGGCCAGACCGCGCTCTACGGCCTCCTCAACGCGATGCGGCTCCAGGAGAGCACGTACAAGTCGGCAGGGTCGGTGCACGGTTGCGCGCTCTTTTGCCAGGACGAACTCCTGACGTTCGTCGAGGACGTCGGCCGGCACAACGCGATCGACACCATCGCCGGCTGGATGTGGCGCGAGGGCATCGACGGGGGCGACAAGATCTTCTACACCACCGGGCGGCTGACCAGCGAGATGGTCATCAAGTCGGCGCAGATCGGTGTCCCGATCGTCGTCTCGCGCAGCGGCATCACGCAGATGGGTCACGAGGTGGCGACCCGGCTCGGCCTGGCGCTGTTCGGCCGGGCGACGAACCGCCACTTCCTCTGCTACTGCGGCTTCGACCGCTTCGACGCGCAGCCGGAACCCGCGCGCATGCCGGTTCCCGCGGCGGCTCCCTGAGCGGAGCCGGCGCGGCGCGCCTCAGGCGATCTTCGCCAGGTCGCGCAGAATGGTCGGTCCGACCTTGCGCTCGATCTCGTCGACGAGTGGCTTGTTCCAGCCGAGCATGAACAGGGCCTCGGCGACGACGAACATCGGGCCGACAAGCAGGCCGACGATGTCGTCGACGAATGCCGGCTTCTTGCCTTCGTACCAGTGTCCGACGAACTGGATCACCCAGCCGACCACGAAGATGCCGATGCCCCAGGCGAGCCAGCCGCCGATGCCGCCGCCGGTGCCGACGTTGTGGGCGAGGGCGATCAGCACGCCGACGGCAGCGCTCGTGGCCGCGCCGAGGGCGAGGTTGCCGCGTGTCAGGTACCAGGCGGTCGCGAGGACGAACGCCACCCACGCCGGGGTGAGGACCAGGCCGCCGACCGGGACGCCGGGCCGGTTCAGCAACACGCCGACGGCGAAGACGATCAGCGGCACGCCGATGAAATGGCTGACGATGTTGCGGCGGTCGCGATGATAGGCCGCGTACTGTGTCAGGAGTTGCGGGACGTTGCGCATGGCGGCCTCCGGCGGTTCGATGGTCCATCTTAGCCAACTGCCGCCCACCGGACAACGCCGACGGTCGGATGGTCCGGCAGGTGCCGGGGGCTCCCTACAATGCCGCCACTTCGCGAGGCACGCATGAGCATCAAGAGCGACAAGTGGATCCGCCGCATGGCCGAGCAGACCGGCATGATCGAGCCGTTCGAGCCGCAGCAGGTGCGCGAGTCTGCCAACGGACAGCGCATCGTCAGCTACGGGACCTCGAGCTACGGCTACGACATCCGCTGCGCGCCCGAATTCAAGGTTTTCACGAACATCTACTCGACCGTCGTCGACCCGAAGAACTTCGACGAGAAGAGCTTCGTCGACATCCATGCCGACGTCTGCGTGATCCCGCCGAACAGCTTCGCCCTGGCGCGCACGCTGGAGTACTTCCGCATCCCGCGCAACGTGCTCACGATCTGCCTGGGCAAGAGCACCTACGCGCGCTGCGGCATCATCGTCAACGTGACGCCGTTCGAGCCCGAATGGGAGGGCTACGTGACGCTGGAATTCAGCAACACCACGCCGTTGCCCGCGAAGATCTATGCCGGAGAGGGCTGCGCCCAGGTGCTGTTCTTCGAAAGCGACGAGGTCTGCGAGACGAGCTACAAGGACCGCGGCGGCAAGTACCAGGGACAGCAAGGCGTCACCCTGCCGAAAACCTGACGTCTTCTGACCCCGGGCGGCGCCCCAGCCGTGAGACGGCAAGCCGCCGCGGCGCGCGGCCTTCTCTGACAGACCGCCCCTGGCGGCGGGCCTAGAGTCTGCCACGCGTCCCCGCGAGGACGCTCCCTGCGAGGAGAACTTCGATGCGGATGGACGGCCAGGACGAGAGCTCGAATGTCGAGGACGTGCGCGGCATGGGCGGCGGCGGCGGCGGGGGCTTTGGCTTCGGCGGACGCAGCATCGGCATCGGCACGGTCGCGGTGGCACTGATCGCCGGCTGGATCTTCGGCATCAATCCGCTGACGATCCTGGGTATGGCGGGTGGCGGCGAGGGGGTGCAGCAGAGCGCGCCGCAGGGGCCGCTGCCCAAGCCTCCGGCGAACGATCCGCAGGCGCAGTTCGTGTCGAAGGTGTTGCGCAGCACCGAGGTGGTCTGGGACGACATCTTCCGCGAGGCCGGTCGCACCTACCAGGCGCCCAAGCTGGTCCTCTTTCGCGGCAGCTGGCCGACGGCCTGTGGTCAGGGTCAGGCGGCCATGGGGCCGTTCTACTGCCCGAACGACGCCAAGGTCTACATCGACCTCGGCTTCTACGACGTCATGCGCACCCGGCTCGGGGCCCCGGGCGAGTTCGCCCAGGCCTACGTGATCGCGCACGAGGTCGGCCACCACGTGCAGGCGCAGCTCGGCATCATGGAAAAGGTCGATGCGGCTCGGCAACGCGCCTCCGAAACCCAGGCCAATGCCCTCAGCGTTCGGGTCGAACTGCAGGCCGACTGCTTCGCCGGCGTCTGGACGAAGCGCTCGCAGTCCGAGATGGGCTGGCGGCTCGAGCCGGGCGACGTCGAGTCGGCGCTGAACGCGGCCGCGCAGATCGGCGACGACACCTTGCAGCGCAAGTCGCGCGGCACCGTCATGCCCGAAAGCTTCACGCACGGCACCAGCGCGCAGCGCGTCGGCTGGTTCAAGCGCGGGCTCGACAGCGGCAGCGTCGACCAGTGCAATACCTTCGAGACCCGCCAGCTCTAGCGCCAGGCAAGGCACCTTCCCCTGGTTCCCGCAGGCGCTGGATCCGGGTGGGCGCCAATGGCACACGGCTGGCGAGCAGGTGAGAATGGGGGCCTCCGAAAGCCCTTCATGACCCAGCCAACAACGCCCCCGAAAGTCACCGCAGCGACGGTGTCGATGCGCGTCCTGCGCGCCGAGAACCTGGTCGAAGGCGTTCGCGCCATCATCTCGGCGGGCGGTTCGTCGGCGGAAGAGGCCGACCTCGTGGCGACGAATCTCGTCGAGGCCAACCTGCGCGGCCACGATTCGCACGGCATCGGCATGGTCCCGCGCTACGTCGATGCGCTCAAGGAAGGCGGCCTCGCCGTCAACGAGCAAGTGGCGATCAAGCTTGACAGCGGCGCCCTGCTGACGCTCGACGGTCGCTGCGGCTATGGCCAGGTCATCGGCCGCCAGGCCATGACACTCGGCATCGAACGCGCGCAGCGCCATGGCGTCTGCGTCGTCGGACTGGCGCATTCCCACCACTTGGGGCGCATCGGCCACTGGGCCGAGCAGTGCGCGGCCGCGGGTCTGGTCTCGATCCACTTCGTGAACGTCCTGTCGCGACCCATCGTGGCCCCGTTCGGCGGGCGCGATGCGCGCTTCGGGACGAACCCTTTCTGCGTCGCCATTCCGCGCGCCGGCACCGACCCCATCGTCCTCGACTTCGCCACCAGCAAGATCGCGCAGGGCAAGACGCGGGTGGCCTACAACAAGGGCGTCGCCCTCGAGCCCGACACGATCATCGACAACCTCGGCAATCCGACGACCGACCCGCGCTATACCGTGATCGAACCCTCGGGTGCGCTGCTCACGTTCGGCGGCCACAAGGGTTCGGGACTGGCGCTGATCTGCGAGCTGCTCGGCGGCGCGCTGGCCGGCGGGGAAACCGCACAGGCCGCGGTGGACGGTCGCCGGCGCGTCCTCAACAGCATGTTCTCCATCATCGTCGACCCGAAGGCGCTCGGCACCGCCGAGAACCTGGCCGCCGAGATGGAACGCTTCGTCGCCAGCTATGCGGCGTCGCCGCCCGCCGTAGGGGTCGAGCGGGTGTTGTTGGCGGGTGAACCGGAACGGGCCTGGAAAGCGCGTCGGCTGGCCGAAGGTATTCCCGTCGACTCGACGACCTGGGATGAGATCGTCGGCGCGGCGCACAAGGTCGGCCTCGGCGCGGCCAGGCTCGAACGACTGGCCATGGCGTGATGGCCGGCGGTAGTGCAGACATGACGGCGTCGCGCGTCCGGCTCGGTTGCATCGCCGACGATTTCACCGGCGCGACCGATCTCGCCAACAACCTCGTGCGCGCGGGCATGCGCGTCGTCCAGACCATCGGGGTGCCGGCCGGCAGGCTCGATGCCGACGTCGATGCCGTCGTCGTGGCATTGAAGTCGCGCACCATCGCTCCGGCCGATGCCGTGGCCCAATCGCTGGCAGCGCTGCAATGGCTCCAGGCCGAGGGTGTCGAACAGGTCTACTTCAAGGTCTGCTCGACCTTCGATTCGACGCCGGCCGGCAACATCGGACCGGTGCTCGAGGCGCTGATGGACGCGACCGGCTGCACCTTCACCGTCGTCACGCCCGCGTTTCCGGATGCCGGACGCACCGTCTTCAAGGGTCACCTGTTCGTCGGTGACGTGCTGCTTTCCGACAGCGGGATGCGCAACCACCCGCTGACGCCGATGACCGACTCGAACCTGATGCGGGTGCTGCAGGCCCAGTGCCGGCGCCGGGTCGGACTGATCGAGCAGGCGGTGGTTGCCGCCGGGGAGGCCGCCATTCGCGTCCGCATGGACGAACTGCGGGGCAGCGGGTTCGGTCTGGCGATCGTCGACGCCGTTCGCAACGATGACCTGCTGGTGCTCGGCCGCGCCTGCAAGGGACTCGCCGTGCTCTGCGCCGGATCGGGCGTGGCGATCGGCCTGCCGCAGAACTGGAACCTCGGCCCCGGCGCCGATGCCACCGGCCTGCCGCTGAAGTCGGGCGCGCGGGCGATCGTCTCCGGGAGCTGCTCGCAGGCGACGTTGGCGCAGATCGGGGCTTACGTCGCCGCCGGCCATGCGGCCCATGCCCTGGATCCGCTGCGCCTGGGTGCCGGCGCCGACGTGGTTGGCGAGGCCCTGGCGTTCGCCCGTCCGCGGCTCGCCAGCGGGCCGGTGCTGGTCTACTCCAGCGCCGCCCCCGACTCGGTGGCCTCGGTCCAGCGCGCGCTCGGTGGGGCCGACGCCGGCGCTGCGGTCGAACACGCGCTCGCGGCGGTGGCTCGCGGCCTGGTCGAGGCCGGCGTGCGCCAACTGGTGGTGGCGGGGGGCGAGACTTCCGGCGCCTGCATCCAGGCACTCGGCGTTGAGCGGCTGCGCATCGGTGCCCAGATCGATCCGGGCGTGCCGTGGTGCCATGCCAGCGCTGCCGGCTCGCGTCCGGCCCTGCACCTGGCGTTGAAGTCCGGCAACTTCGGCGGCGCCGATTTCTTCAGCCGGGCTTTCGAAGTCCTGAAATGACGGCGGCCGTCCAGTCCTTGCGCGAGGAGATCTGCCGCATCGGGCGCTCGCTGCACGACCGCGGCTATGCACACGGAACGACCGGCAACATCAGCGTGCGACTCGACGCCGACGCGGGCTACCTGATCACCCCGACCGACGCCAGCCTCGGCAGCCTCGACCCGGCGACGATCGCCCACGTCGGCCTCGGCGGCGAGCATCTCGGCGGCGCACCGGCCAGCAAGACGCTGGCGCTGCATCGCGCCATCTACGCCGCCGATCCGCTGGCCGGCTGCGTGCTGCACACCCACAGCACCCACCTCGTCGCCCTGACGCTTGCCGGCGTCTGGTCGAGCGACGCGGTGCTGCCGCCGATCACGCCGTATTTCGTGATGAAGGTCGGCGCCGTGCCGCTTATTCCCTACCACCGCCCGGGCGACCCGGCAGTCGGCGCCGCGGTGGACGCACGCATACGCGCCGCGGCCTCACGCGGCCGGCGCCTGCGCGGCGTGCTGATCGAGCGGCTCGGCCCGAACGTCTGGCATCGCAGCCTGCAGGAGGCGTGTGCCGCGCTCGAGGAGCTCGAAGAGACCGCGCGGCTGTGGCTGCTCTGCGATCCGCGCCCGTCGGCGCTCGATGCCGCCCAGCTCGCCGAACTCGAGCACATCTTCGGCGTCGCCTGGTAGCTCGCGCCGGCCTTCAGCCTCTCTTGCGGTTGCGGGCTTCGATGAAGATTTCCCAGGCGGCGAGGAACATCGCCGCGACCACCGGCCCGATGACGAAGCCGTTGAGGCCGAAGATCGCCATCCCTCCCAGCGTGGAAACTAGGACGAGATAGTCGGGCATGCGGATGTCCTTGCCGACGAGCACCGGCCTGAGCAGGTTGTCGATGACGCCGATGACGACGGTGCCCCAGATCATCAGGCCCACGCCCTTGGCGACCTCGCCGTTGACGAGCAGGTAGAGGGCGACCGGAAACCAGATCAGCGCCGCGCCGATCGCCGGCAGCAGCGACAGGAATGCCATCAGCACGGCCCACAGCACCGCGCCGTGCACGCCCAGGTACCAGAAGGCCAGGCCGCCGAGGGCACCCTGGACGATCGCGACAACGATGTTGCCCTTGACCGTGGCCCGGATCACGGTGGCGAACATCTTGAAGAAGTTGCGCTTGGAGTCCGGATCGATCGGGATCGCTTCCCAGATCTTGCGCGACAGCGCGGCACCGTCGCGCAACAGGAAGAACGTGAGATAGACGGTGATGAAGAAGCCGACGACGAAATCGAGCGTGTTCTGGCCGATGTCGAAGACCCGGGTGGCGATGAACTTGCTCGCCTCGCTGGCGCTTTCCGTGATGCGCTGCTGGACGGCATCGGTGTCGCCGAGTCCGAAGGCGTCGAGGGCGTCGATCGCCCAGCCGGGCAGCACCGAGACGAACTGGTAGAAGTAGCGGGCGAAGCTGATCTCCCCGGTCTGGATCTTCTGCACCACCAGCGTGCCTTCGCGCACCAGGGCCCCGGCGACGAACGCCAGCGGCAGCATCACGATGACCATGATGACGGCGAGCGCGACGAATGCACTCACGTTGCGACGCCGGCCCAGGTGCTGCATCAGCCAGCGGAAAAGGGGTGCGAACACGATCGCCAGCACCACGCCCCAGAAGATCGCGCCGTAGAACGGCAGCAGGATCCAGCCGAATGCAAGCGTCACCCCGACCAGCAACGCCAGGAATGCGGTGTCCTGCAGCGCGGGGGTGTTCGACGGATGGGGTTGCTTGATCATTCGGGTTCGGGTCCGGGTGCGGCCAGGGTGGCAGCGGCGATGGTATCGGTCCGGGCGCCCGCCGCCTTGTGCAGGAGATCAGATGCGGCGGTCCACGCCCTGCCAGTAGGGTTCGCGCAGCTTGCGCTTGAAGATCTTGCCGGTGTCCTCGCGCGGCAGTTCGTCGCGAAAGACGATCGTCCGCGGAACCTTGTAGCCGGCCAAGCGGGCACCGAGGAAGGCCCGGACCCCGTCGGCATCGAGGCTGCCCCCGGCGACCGGCTGGACGACCGCCAGCAGTGTCTCGCCGAACTCCGGGTCGGGGATGCCGAACACCGCGCAGTCGGCCAGGCCCGGCATCAGCAGCAATGTCGCCTCGATTTCCGCCGGGTAGATGTTGACGCCGCCGGAGATCACCATGTCGGCGGCGCGATCGACGATGAAGAGGAAGCCGTCGTCGTCAAGGTAACCGACGTCGCCCATCGTCAGCAGGCCGTCGTGCTCCATGCGCTGGCGCGCGGCGGGATCGCCGGCGTAGGTGAAATCGGCGTAGTCGGGCTGGCGGATGTGGATCAGCCCGGCCTGTCCCGTCGGCATCTCCCGGCCCTCGGCGTCGAGGATGCGAATGACGACACCCGGCAGCGGCCGGCCGGCCGAGCCCGGTTTGCGCAGCGCCTCGGCGCTGTCGAGGCGCGTCATGTAGCCGAGCTCGCTCGCGCCGTAGGCTTCGTGGATGACCGGTCCCCACCACGCGATCATCGCCCGCTTGACCTGCGGCGGGCAGGGCGAGCCGGTCGAGGCGACGAAGCGGATCGAGCCCAGATCGTGGCGCGACCGCACTTCGGCGGGCAGACGCAGCATTCGCACGTACATCGTCGGCACGAGGTAGGCATGGGTGATGCGATGGCGCTCGATCATCTCCAGCGTCTTCTCGGCGTCGAAGCGCTGTTCGAGGAAGAGGGTCGCGTTCTCCAGTGCAGCACCGATCGAGTACGAGTTCGGGGCGCTGTGGTAGAGCGGGGCCGAGACGAGCGCCCGCATGCCGGGCTCGAATCCCGAGACGTGGCGCAGCACTTCGCGTCCGCGCAGGACCTGTTCGGGCGTGGCCGGATCGCGGCGGATGCCCTTGGGCCTGCCGGTGGTGCCCGAGGTGAAGAACATCGCTCCGCGCGGGGGTCGCGGCTCGGCGGCGGGGCGCTCCGTGGTGTCGCGGAAATCGGCCCAGTCGGCGAAGCGTGCGCGCATCGCATGCGGCGTCGCTGCGCCCGCGCCCTCGGGCGCGACGGCGTAGGCGCGGATGCCGTCGAGGTCGAGGCCGTCGAGCCGCTCGAGCAGGTCCGCATGGGCAATGAGGACGCGGGCGCCGCTGTCGGCGAGGATCTGTGCGACCTCGGCGCTGCGGTAATGCCAGTTGATCGGGCACCACAGTGCGCCGATCCAGCGCGTGGCCAGGGTCAGTTCGAGCATCGCCGGACCGTTGCGCAGCAGAAGCGCGACGACATCGCCGTCACCGACGCCGAGGGCGCGCAGCGCCGCCGCCGACCGCTGGTAGCGCTGGAAGAAGACCTCGGCTTCCTCGGTGCGTCCTTCGAACACGACGGTCGGCTTCATGGATTCCCCGGCTGCGCTGCGGTTGAGGCGCTGCCCGATCCTCGCCTGCGACCGTGTTGTGGTCAACTGTCCGCATGGACATTCATGCGCGATCGGGCACCTGGGCCCTGCTGTGGCGACGCATCGCGGCGGTCGTCGGCATGGCGCTGGTGGCGGGCTGTGCCGTCGCCGCGGGAGTTCCGGTGGAGCGCTTGCGCGTGCCGGCCGGGTTTCGCATCGAGCTGCTGACGGATGCGGTACCGAACGCGCGCGCGCTGGCGCTCGGCCGCTTTGACGGGGATCGCGGCGTCGTCTACGTCGGCAGCATGGGTGCCGGTGTCGTCTACGCGGTCGAGATCGCGGGAGGTCGGGCGCGCGCGGTTTACACGATCGCGACGGGCCTGAACCGGCCCGCGGGCGTGGCCTGGCGCGACGGCAGGCTCTACGTCTCGGCGGTGTCTCGGATCCTGCGCTTCGATGCGATCGACAGCCACCTCGCCGACCCGCCGCAGCCGAGCGTCGTCACCGATCGTCTGCCGACGGAGACCCACCATGGGGCGAAGTACATCGCCTTCGGCCCGGACGGACGCCTCTACGTCGCCGTCGGTGCGCCCTGCAATGTCTGCATTCCGGATGCCCGCCACGGCGTGATCCAGCGCATGAACCCCGACGGCAGCGGCCTCGAAGTCGTCGCCAGCGGCGTGCGCAACAGCGTCGGCTTCGACTGGAATCCGGGAGACGGCACGCTCTGGTTCACCGACAACGGCCGCGACATGCTCGGCGACGACCTGCCGAGCGATGAACTCAACCGGCTGCAGAAGCCGGGTGCGCACTTCGGCTTCCCGTATTGCCACCAGGGCGACACGCCGGATCCCGAATTCGGCCGGCAGCGCGACTGCAGCGACTTCGTGCCGCCCGTGGCCAAGCTGGGGGCGCATGTCGCCGCGCTCGGCATGCGCTTCTACACCGGCCGCTCCTTCCCGGAAGCGTATCGCCGCAGCATCTTCGTCGCCGAGCACGGGTCCTGGAACCGCAGCCGCAAGTCCGGCTATCGCGTGGTTCGCGTCGCCCTCGATGCCGCCGGCAGGGTGGAGCGGCAGGAGCCTTTCGTCGAGGGCTGGCTCGAGGTCGACGCTACCGGTCGCGAGTCGGTCCGGGGCCGACCGGCGGACGTGCTGGTGTTGCCCGACGGGTCGCTGCTGATCAGCGACGACAGTGCCGGCGCGATCTATCGCGTCTACCACGCGCCGGGGAGCTGAGCGCCGAGCAGGTCTCGCGTGCCTCTGCTACCGTACCCGGTCATCGTGGGAGACAGAGTTTGAGCAGTTTGAAAGAGCGTCTGTCGGCGTTGCCGGCGGCACGCCTGAAGGGTCTGCGCCGCGGCGTCGAGAAGGAAAGCCTGCGCGCACAGGCCAGCGGCGCGCTGGCGGTGTCGCCGCACCCGCAGGCCCTCGGCTCGGCGCTGTCGAACCCGAACATCACCACCGATTTCAGCGAAGCGCAGATCGAGCTCGTCACCGGCGCGCATCTGGCGGTCGAGAGGGCCGTGGAGGAGCTGACCCAGCTGCACCAGTTCGTCTACCGCGCCATCGGCGACGAGATGCTGTGGGTCGCGAGCATGCCGTGCGGCCTGCCCCCCGACGAGACCATTCCGATCGGGCGCTACGGCAGCTCCAACGTCGGGCGCGCCAAGAGCGTCTACCGCATGGGCCTGGGCCACCGCTACGGACGGCGCATGCAGACGATCTCCGGAATTCACTACAACTGGTCGATGCCCGGCCTGACGAACGACGAGTACTTCGCGCTGATCCGCAACTTCCGCCGCCATTCGTTCCTGCTGCTGTTCCTCTTCGGGGCGTCTCCGGCGGTCTGCTCGACCTTCGTCGCCGGTCGCAGCCACGAGCTCCAGGCGCTCAACCCGCACACCCTGTACATGCCGCACGGCACGTCGCTGAGGATGGGGCGGCTGGGCTACCAGAGCGACGCGCAGTCGTCGCTTTCGGTCAGCTACAACGGCCTCGAGGGCTACGGCGCTTCGCTGCAGGACGCGCTGACGCGGCCCTATCCGGCGTACGAGAAGGTCGGCATCCGCAACCTGGGCGGCGACTACAACCAGCTGGGAACGAGCCTGCTGCAGATCGAGAACGAGTTCTACGGCACGATCCGCCCGAAGCGCGTGATCTTTCCCGGCGAGCGTCCGCTGCACGCGCTGCGTGAGCGCGGCGTCGAGTACGTCGAGGTGCGCTGCATGGATCTCGACCCCTTCGTCCCGGTCGGCATCGCCGCGGAGACGATGCGCTTTCTCGACATCTTCCTGCTGCATTGCCTTCTCGCCGACAGCCCGCCCGATACGCCCGAGGAGATCGCCGCGCTGGCGCGCAATCAGCACCGGACCGCAGCGCGCGGCCGGGAGCCGGGGCTGCGTCTGGAGCGAGGCCAGGAGGAGCCCCTGTTGCTCGACTGGAGCGCGGAACTGCTGGCCGACTGTGCACCGATCGCGGCCGCGCTCGACGCCGCCCAGGGTGGCGATGCCTACGTCCAGGCGCTGCGCGCGGCCTCGTCGGCGCAGCAGCAGCCCGACGCATTGCCGTCGGCGCGCGTTCTCGAGACGATGGTGCGCGACTTCGACGGTTCGTTCGTCGCCTTCGGCCGGGCCCAATCGATGCAGATCAAGGAGGCGCTGATGCGGTTGCCCTTTCCGGCCGACGTGGCATCTCGCCTGGAGGCGCAGGCGCGGGCTTC
This sequence comes from Burkholderiales bacterium, assembly GCA_038318385.1. Lineage (GTDB taxonomy): Bacteria > Pseudomonadota > Gammaproteobacteria > Burkholderiales > Burkholderiaceae_C > Schlegelella_A. The sequence goes on from JBBQCD010000007.1 coordinate 37,813, forward strand.
GATCGAGGAGCAGGCGCGCATCGAGGCCGCCGACACCATGCCGTTCGAGAACTATCGCCAGGCCTATCTGGATATCCGTCGTCTGGGGGTCTGAACCGGCGTCGTCGATTCAGCGGGCGCCGAGCCCGAGAAGATCGAGCCCGAGCCGGTGGACCCGGCATGCCGGATCGGCGAGGTCGTGCAGCACGTTCATGTGGTGGCGCCCGGGCACGGTCTCGCAGACGGGAACCCCGCGCCGTCCCCATGCGCGCGCGATCAGGCGCGTCTGGCGCAGGAACTCCTCGCTCTCGTCGGCGCCGACGACCGCGTAGAGCCGTGTGCCCGAGGGTCGCGGCATCAGCGCCGGACTCAGGCGACGCGCCGACACCTCGTCCAGGTGCAGATCCGGAGCCAGGAACGGCGCGTGGCGCAGCGGCGCGAGCTCGAAGACGCCCGAGACGGCAAGGGCGGACCCGACCAGCCGTGACGGCAGGTCGGCGGCCACCGCGGGCCAGTCGCAGCACAGCAGCAGCGCGGCCAGATGGCCGCCGGCGGAGTGGCCGGTGACGACGATGCGCGACGGGTCGCCGCCATAGGTGACCGCATGCCGGTGCACCCACGCCAGCGCTTGCACCAACTGCAGGGCGATCGTCTCGATCGTCACCGCCGGGCACAGGGCATAGTTCGGCAGCACGACCATCGCGCCCGCGGCGACATACGGCGCAGCAACGAAACTCTGGTCGCGCTTGTCGAGAGCGCGCCAGTAGCCGCCGTGGATGTACACCAGCACCGGCGCGCCGGTGTGCGGCGGCAGGAATACATCGAGCGTCTCGCTCGCATCGGCACCGTAGGCGACGTCGAGCCTCGCGTCGAGTCGCGCGCGCGCCGCCATCGAGGCGTCATGCCAGTGGGCGAGGATCTGCGGGTGCTCGGCGATGCGGGCGCGGTTGTCGTACTGCGCGTCGTGCCAGCGCGGCGAGCGACGGGTCATGGTTTGCTGCGCTTGCGGGGAGTCGCCGAATCGCGCAATGCGGCATCGATCAGCGCCTCCGCCATCCACAGCGCGGTGCGCTCGATCTCGCGATCACCCAGCCCCCAGATGTCCTTGAGGATGATGTAGGGCTCGATGCCGTAGATGATCGACAGCGCCTTGTGCAGGCGCGCCCGGCTGGCCGGGGTGAGTTCCGTTGCCAGCGGCGCGATGGCGTGGGCGAGGATGCGCACGCGGTGGCCGCGACGGTAGGGTTCTTCTTCCAGCAATCCGGCGCGGTCCAGCGCCCACTGCTCGAGCGCGAGTTGTGCCGCCGCCCGGAGTTGCGGTTCGAATTCCTTGAACCGCGGGAAGGTCTGGACGAACAGTTCGTGCACGCGCTCGCGACCGGTGCGGTTGTCGGACGCGAGCTTGCGCACCGGGCCGAGCGAGGTGTCGATGACCGCGGTGACGAGTGCGCTGCGACTCGGGAAGTAGCGGTAGGCCGTGGCGCGCGGAATCTTCGAGCGCACTGCCACTTCGGCCACCGTCGGGATGTGCCCGTCCTGCTGGATCAGGGCCATCGCGGTGTCGAGCAGCAGCCGGAACTTCGCCGCCTTGGCGCCGCGATCGGGCGGCGTCGGCGCGGTGGTCGGCAGGGGACGTGAAGCGGCCATGCGGGTTTGTCCGAAGAGTCTCGGGTACGAGGCGGCTTGCGGCCGAGCTTGGGCGGAACGTATGATCACCCAACGAGTTTTGAGATTCAAGTCTCAGTTGATTCCTTTCCGAAGTTTCGCCCAAGTCGCGAGCCGCCACTGGAGATGAAAACCCGATGCGCTTAGCCAGCTGGAGCTGGGGCGGCCGCGACCACGTCGGCACGATCACGCCGTGCGGACGCGAGGCCACGCCCCTGGTCTGCGCCGACCCGGCGCGCGGCGCGCTGCCCCTGGTCGAGGCACTGGTCGGCGGCGCGGGGTTGCCGGCGGCGGCGGGTCCGCGCATCCCGGTCGATCAGATCACGTTGCGGGCACCGCTGCCGCTCCCGCGCCGGGGGCTTTTCTGCGTCGGGCGGAACTACCGCGCCCATGCCGCCGAACTCGCCACGTCGGTGTTCGCCTCCAGTGCCCCGCCGAAGGAGGACGGCTGGCCGATCGTCTTCACCAAGCTCGCCGAATGTGTCGTCGGCCCGCACGCCGTGGTCCGGCTGCCGGGTGCGGCGGTGTCGACGCAGATCGATTACGAGTCCGAGCTCGCGGTCCTCATCGGCCGCGGCGGCCGAGACATCGCACGCGGCCGGGCGATGGACCATGTCTTCGGCTACACCATCGTCAACGATGTCACCGCGCGCGACGTCCAGGTCCGGCACCAGCAATGGGACCTCGGCAAGAGCTTCGACACCTTCTGCCCGATGGGGCCGTGGATCGTCGGCGCCGACGAGCTCGACGGCCGCGACGTGCGCGTGCGCGGCTGGGTGACTCCGGCGGGCGGCAGCGCCGAGCTGCGCCAGGATGCGTCGACGAAGGACTTCATCTTCGACATCCCGACCCTGATCGAGACCTGCTCGCGCGGCATCACGCTGTTCCCGGGCGACATCATCGCCACCGGGACGCCTGCCGGCGTCGGCATGGGGTTCGCGCCGCCGCGCTTCCTCGCCTCCGGCGACGTCGTGCGGATCGAGATCGACGGCATCGGCGCGATCGAGAACCGCTTCGAGTGAGGGCACGCCAATGACCCTGCACCTGATCGAGCGCGTGGCGGTGGAAGACGAGGGCGAAGGCGACGCCGCGGTCTGCATCCACGGCCTGGGCGGCAGTTCCAACACCTGGACGCCGCTGATGCCGGCGCTCGCCCGCCACCGTGTGGTGCGCATCGACCTCCCCGGCAGCGGCCGTTCGCAACGCGTCGAGGGCGCGCTGTCGATCGCTCGCTACGTCGACACGGTGCTGTCGGTCTGTACCCGCCTGGACATCGGCCGCGCCCATTTCCTCGGCCATTCGATGGGCACGATCGTCTGCCAGCACCTGGCCGCCGTCGAGCCGCGCCGGGTGCGCAGCCTGGCGCTCTTCGGCCCGCTGATCGCCCCGCCCGACGCCGCGCGCGCGGCCATGCGCGGACGTGCCGCGAAAGCGCGCGAGGGCGCCGCCGGCATGCAGGAGATCACCGAGGCGCTGTTGCGAGCCGCCGTGTCCGCCGACACGCGTGAGCGCCAGCCGGTCGCGGTCGCATTCGTGCGCGAGAGCCTGATGCGCCAGGAAGGCGAGGGTTATGCGCGCAGCTGCGCGGCGCTCGCCGATGCGCCGGCCGCGGCGGTCGAGAAGATCGAGGCGCCCACGCTGCTCGTCACCGGGGACGAGGACGGCGTGGCGCCGCCGCAGTCGGTTCGCTCGATGGCCGAGCGCCTGCAGGGAGTGCGCAGCAAGCGGGTCGTCGTCCTGCCGCGCTGCGGCCACTGGGCGCCGGTGGAACGCAGCGACGAGTGCGTGCGCGAGCTGCGCGCGTTCCTCGCCGAGCAACGCTGAGAAGGAGAGTCTCCATGGCCGACGTCCTCTTCACCAATGTCCGAATCTTCGATGGCTCGGGCGACATGCCGTACACCGGCGAACTGCTGGTGCAGGGCAACCGCATCACCCGGGTCGGCCGCACCGGCTACGGCGCGCGCACGCCGCCGGTTCTCGGCGCGCAGGTGATCGACGGCGCCGGCGCCTTCCTGATGCCGGGCATGGTCGAGGCCCACACGCATTTCTCGTGGAACGACCAGCCGACGCTCGACGCCATCCAGCGGATGCCGCCGGAGGAGCACATCCTCTGGTGCGCGCAGGTCGCCGAGCGCTATCTCGACATGGGCTGGACGTCCTGCGTCGGCGCCGCCGCGGCCAAGCCGCGGCTGGACGTCGTCATCCGCAATGCCATCAACGATGGCTCCATCGTCGGTCCGCGCTACCTGGCTGCGAGCCAGGAAATCACGGTGCCGGGGGGCCTGGGCGACACCACCCAGCCGCACCTGCCGCAGCCCGAGTTCGCGTTCGGCGCGATCGTCTCCGGCGCCGAGGAGATGCGCCGCTGCGTGCGCATGTTCGCCAAGTACGGCGTCGACTCGGTCAAGATCAATCTCTCCGGCGAGTCCATCACCGGGATGCCGAGCGAGCGCAGCCAGTTCACCGAGGCCGAGGTCACGACCTGCGTCGAGGAAGCCAAGGCCTGGGGCAAGCGCGTCGCCGCGCACGCCCGCTCCACCTGGGCGATCAAGACCTGCGTCAGGCAGGGCATCGAGGTCATCTATCACGCGAGCTTCACCGACACCGAGGCGCTCGACCTGCTCGAGGCCCACAAGAAGGAACACTTCATCGCGCCGGGCCTGGCCTGGCTCGTCAACACCTCGCACCACGCCAGCGAATGGGGCCTCACGCCCGAGGTGACGAAGAAGATGGGCTACCACCGCGAGCTCGACGCGGCGCTCGAATCGATGCGCGCGCTGCGAAAGCGCGACGTCCGCATCCTGCCCGGTGGCGACTACGGCTTCGCGTGGACGCCCCACGGCACCAACGCCAAGGATCTCGAATATTTCGTCAAGCTCGTCGGCATGAGCCCGATGGAAGCGCTGCTGTCGGCCACCGCCTGGGGCGGGCCGATGATGCGCATGCCCGAGGGCGAGCGCATCGGCCAGCTGAAGGACGGCTACCTCGCCGACCTCCTCCTGATCGACGGCGACCCGCTGGCCGACATCACCGTGCTGCAGGACAAGGCGCGCATCCTGGCGGTGATGAAGGACGGCCACTTCCACCGCGCCCCCGCCGCACGCGTCGCCCGTTCGACCCGCTGGGCCGCCTGAGGAGCATCGTCATGGCCGATACCACCACTCTCTTTACCAACGTCCGCATCCTCGACGGCAGCGGCGCCATGCCCTACACCGGCAGCGTGCTGGTGCAGGGCAACCGCATCCGCCAGGTCGGCCGCAGCACCGCGCCGATCGCGCCCGGCGCGGCGATGGTGATCGACGCCGCCGGCGCGACGCTGATGCCCGGCATGGTCGAGGCTCACACGCACTTTTCCTGGAACGACTCGGCCACGCTCGCCGGCATCCAGACGATGCCGCTCGAGGAGCACGTGCTCTGGTGCGCCAAGGTCGCCAAGCGCTACCTCGAGGCCGGGTGGACGTCGTGCGTCGGCGCCGCGTGCGCCAAGCCCCGCCTGGACGTGGTGATCCGCAACGCGATCAATTCGGGGCAGATCCCCGGCCCGCGCTATCTCGCGGCGAGCCAGGAGATCACGGTTCCCGGCGGGCTCGGCGACGAGACCCTGCCGCACCTGCCGTTTCCGGAGTTCAGCTTCGGCGTCAACGTCAACTCCGCCGACGAGATGAGAAAGGCGGTGCGGATGTTCCTGAAGTACGGCGTCGACTCGATCAAGCTGAACCTTTCGGGCGACAACTTCACGCCCGATTCCCCGGCCGACACGACCTGGATGAGCGATGCCGAGGTGGCTGCGGCGATGGACGAAGTCCGGGTGCGCGGCAAGCGCGGCACCGCCCATGCGCGCTCCGCGGCGAGCGTCAAGCAGGCGCTGCGCCACGGCATCGACGTGATCTACCACGCCAGCTTCTCCGACACCGAATCGCTCGACATGCTCGAAGCGGCGAAGGACCGCGTCTTCGTCGCCCCCGGCATCGCCATCCTCTATGCGATGCTGCACGAGGCCGAGCCCTGGGGCATCACCAACGCCAAGGCGACGGCGATGGGCTATCAGGTCGAGTGGGATGCGGCACTCGAGTCCCTGCGCGCGATGCACCGGCGCGGCATCCGGGTGCTGCCGGGCGGGGACTACGGTTTCGCCTTCACGCCGCATTGCCAGAACGCGCGCGACCTCGAGTTCTTCGTCAAGTACCTCGGCTTCACACCGATGGAGGCGATCCGCAGCGCCACGCTCTACGGCGGCCAGATCATGATGCGCGGAAACGAACTCGGCCAGGTGAAGGAAGGCTTCCTCGCCGACCTGCTGCTGGTCGACGGCGATCCGCTCGCGAACCTGTCGATCCTGCGCGATCCGAAGCGGCTGCTCGCGGTGATGAAGGACGGCGTCTTCGCCAAGGCGCCCGAGATCGCGTCGCAACGTGCCTGGGAGCGTGCTGCATGACGCAACGCAGCCGTTGGCTGCCCTGGCTGCTGTGGATCGTCCCGCTGGCGCTGCTGTCGGCCTGGGCGCTGGCCGACAACGCCCGGCTCTACCTCACCACGCTGCTCAACGGTCTGACCCTGGCCTCGCTGTACTTCCTCGTGGCCAGCGGCTTCACACTGGTCTTCGGGCTGATGCGCAATGTCAACCTCGCCCACGGTTCGCTCTACCTGTTCGGCGCCTACGTCGGCTGGATGGCCGGCGAGGCAACCGGCTCCTGGGTGGTGGCGGTGATGGCCGGGTTTCTCGCCGCGGCCATCGTCGGCCTGCTGCTGCAGCTCCTCGTCTTTCGCCACATGCAGGGCGAGGACCTGCGCCAGACCCTGGTGACGATCGGTCTGTCGATCGTGCTGGCCGACGTGATGCTCTGGATCTGGGGCGCCGAGATCTACACCTTCGATCCGCCGGCCTGGATCTACGGCGCGACGCCGATTCCGGTGGTCGAGTTCTTCCCGACCTATCGCCTCGCCGTCTTCCTGGCGGCCGTGGCGATCGGCGTGGGCCTCTGGGGCTTTCTCAACCGCACCCGCATCGGCATGATGATCCGCGCCGGCGTCGACGACCGCGGCATGCTGGGGGCTTCCGGCGTCAACGTCCAGCTCGTGTTCGCCGTGACCTTCGCGATCGGCGCCGGCATGGCGGGGCTCGCCGGGGTCGTCGGCGGCACCGCGCTCTCGGTCTCGCCCGGCGAAGACACCCGCTACCTGCTGGCGTCGCTCGTCGTCGTCATCGTCGGCGGCATGGGCAGCGTCGTCGGTGCGGCGATCGGTGCCTTGCTGATCGGCCTGGCCGAGCAGTTCGGCCTGGCGTATGCGCCGACCTACAGCGTCGTCTTCACGTTCGTGATCATGGTCGTCGCGCTCGCCTTCAAGCCACGCGGCATCATGGGGAAGGCCGCATGAGCGCCGCGAAGTGGCGGCGCGCGATGAACACCGGCATCGTCGACCTGCCCGAGGTCGCGGCGCAACGTCCGGCTTCGGTCGGGGCGATGCGTCCCCCGACGGCAGCGTCGTCGCCCGCCGCGCCCGGCTTCTGGCGCTCCGCGCTGCGCGCCGTTCGAGCGCACCATGTCGTCGTCGGGGTGGCTGTCCTGGTCTATCCCTTCGTCGCCACGCCGTTCTTCACCTTCCAGATCGGCGCGCAATCGCTCGCCCTCGGTCTCATCGCCCTGTCCCTGACCTTCCTCGGCGGCTACGGCGGCATGGTTTCGCTCGCGCAGATGACGGTCGCGGGTCTGGCGGGCTATCTGGTCGCCATCTTCGGCAGCAGCAGCGTGGCGGCCATCAGCCTGGGCTGGCCCTGGTGGCTGGCGGTGTCGTTCGCGATCGTCCTGGCGACCGTCTTCTCGACACTCGTGGGCTGGCTGTCGGTGCGCACCGAGGGCATCTACACCATCATGATCACCTTGGCGATCGGCGTGGCCTTCTTCTATCTCGCCCAGCAGAACTACACCGTCTTCAACGGCCACGGCGGGTTCAGCCAGGTCGTCGCGCCGACCATCGGCGGCATCGACCTGCGCCAGCCGGTGCCGTTCTACTTCCTCGCGCTCGCCTGCGCCATGGGTGGCTACTTCTTCGTCGCCTACATCGTCCGCGCGCCCTTCGGCATCGCCCTGCAGGGCGTGCGCGACAACCCTCGGCGCATGAACGCGCTCGGCTACGCGGTAACCGCGCATCGTGTCGCCGCCTACGCCGTGGCCGGGCTGCTGGCAGCCGTCGGCGGCGTGCTGATGGTCTGGTACAACGCCCGCGTCTCGCCGGGCTCGATGAACACCGGCGCGATGATCAACATCCTCATCATCGCCGTCCTCGGCGGGATGAAGCGACCGATCGGCGCGTTCATCGGTGCCATCGTCTTCGTGCTGCTGCAGAACTTCGCCATCGACCTCGTCGATCGCGAGCGCTTCAACCTGGTGATCGGCGGGGTGTTCCTCGCGATCGTGCTGTTTTCCCCCGACGGCCTGCTCGGACTCTGGGCGAGGCTTCGTTCTCGACTGGGTTCCGGACGGAGCCCCCATTCCAACCAAAGGAGACTGCAGTGAGTGTCACGAAGAGGTATCTGGTGCGGTCGGCCGTCGGCATTTCCGCCGCGGTCGCGTTGTACGGCTCGGCCTGGTCACAGGAGACGCTGAAGATCGGTCTGCTGGCCACCCTGGAAGGGCCGTTCGCGGCGCCCGGCCAGGACGGCATGCGCGGCGCCGATCTGGCGCTCAAGCAGCACAACGGCATGGCCGGCGGCAAGAAGATCGAGTTCGTCAAGGTGTCGTCGGATGCGAGTCCCGACAAGGCCGTCAACGCCACCCGCAAGGCGGTCGAGCAGGACAAGGTGCCGATCATGATCGGACCGCTGTCCGGCGACGAGGGCATCGCGGTGAAGAACTACGCCAAGACGCAACCCAACGTCACGTTCGTCAACGGCTCTTCCGGCGCCCAGGCGGCCACGCTCAGCGACCCGTCGCCGAACTTCTTCCGCTTCAACACCGAGGGTGCGCAGTGGATGGTCGGGCTGGGCGAGCACGCGCTTGCCAAGGGCTACAAGAAGATGTTCCTCGTCGCCGAGGACTACGGCTTCCCGTATTCGCAGGTCCAGGGCTTCATGGCCAGCTACTGCGCCAAGGGCGGCAAGGTCGTCGACAAGGCCTGGGTGCCGCTGGGCACGAAGGACTACTCCTCGGTGATCGCGCGCATCCCGAAGGACATCGACGCGGTGCTGGTCGTGCTCGGCGGGTCCGACGCCGTCAACTTCCTGACGCAGTACGAGCAGGCCGGCGGCAACAAGCCGATGGTCGGTGGTTCGATCACGGTCGACCAGACGGTCCTGAACTTCAAGGGCAAGCGCCGAGAGTCTCTCCTCGGGACGGCGTCGGCCGGACCGATGGCCGATTCGATCGACACACCGGAGTGGAAGAAGTTCGTCTCCGACTACAAGGCGGCGTTCAAGGACGGCTTCCCGAGCCCCTCGCTCTTCGCTTACCTGTACTACATCAACACCAAGGCGGTCCTCGACGCGCTCGATGTGGTCAAGGGTGACCTGTCGGGCGGCGAGAAGAAGTTCCGCGACGCGCTGCAGAAGACGAGCTTCGCCGGGCCGGCCGGTGTCGTGAAGATCGACGACAACCGCAACGGCGTCGGCACGACCTACATCACCGAGGTCACGAAGGCCGCCGACGGCTCGTTCTACAACAAGGTCGTCAAGACCGTCCCGAACATCAGCCAGACGCTGGGGCTGTCGAAGGCCGAGTTCGACAAGATGGGCCTGGGTTCGCGCGACGTTCCCGACTGCCGCAAGTAGGACGGCGGCCGTGGCATCGATCACCGCTCTGCGCAGGTCCGGCCCGGTGGCCGGTGCGGCGCCGCGCGCGTCGATCGGTGCCGCGCAGCCGCTGGTCTCGGGTGACGCCCTCGTGCTCGAGGGCGTCACCCGGGCCTTCGGCGCCCTGAAGGCGATCGACGATGTCTCCTTCAGCGTCGCCGCCGGCGAGCGCCGCGCGGTTCTCGGCGCCAACGGCGCCGGCAAGACCACTCTCTTCAACGCGGTCACCGGCGACTTTCCGCCGACGGCCGGCCGCGTCGTCTTCTTCGGCGAGGACGTGACCGCGATGGCGCCGCACGAGCGCATCCGCCGCGGCCTGCGCCGCACCTACCAGTCCTCGCTGCTGTTTCGCGACCTCAGCGTGCGCGACAACCTCTTCCTCGCGGTACGCGGCGTCGGCGCCGGTCGCTTCAGCATGCGTCGGGCGGGCGCGCGCCACACCTCGACCGCGGCGACCGACGACCTGCTCGACCGCGTGCGCCTGGCACACATCGCCGACGCCAGCGTCGGCAGCCTGTCGCACGGCCAGCAGCGCCAGCTCGAGATCGGCATGGCTCTGGCCGGGGCGCCCCGGCTGATCCTCTTCGACGAACCCGCGGCCGGGCTTTCTCCTGGCGAGCGCCGCGAGCTCGTCGCGCTGCTCGGCGCGTTCCCGCCGCACATGGGCTTCGTGCTGATCGAACACGATCTCGACATCGCGCTGCGGGTCTCCGAGCGCGTGACCATCATGCACAACGGCCGCGTGCTCAAGCATGGCACGCCGAGCGAGATCGAGAACGACGCCGAGGTCCAGGCGATCTACATGGGAGGCAAGCACTGATGGCCTGGTTCTCCCGCACCCCCTACCGCAAGGCGAGCGGCCCCTTGCTGGTCGTCGACTCCCTCGACGTGCACTACGGACGCGCCCATGCGCTGCAGGGGGTGACGTTCACCCTCGAGCGCTGCGTGACGGCGATCGTCGGCCGCAACGGCATGGGCAAGACGACGCTGTGCAACGCCGTCACCGGCCTGGTCCGGGGCAGCGGCAGCGTGCGCCTCGCCGGCGAGGAGATCCTCGGCCTGCCGCCGAACGAGATCACGCGCAAGGGCATCGCCTACGTGCCCCAGGGCCGTCGCGTCTGGCCGTCGCTGAGCGTCGACGAGACCCTGCGACTCGTCGCCAGCCACCGGCGCGAGGTCGAGCGCGTCTACACAATGTTTCCGCGCCTGGCCGAGCGCAAGGGCAATGGCGGCGCGCAACTGTCCGGCGGCGAGCAGCAGATGCTCGCGATCGGCCGTGCGCTGCTGCTCGAGCCGCGCCTGCTGGTGATGGACGAGCCGACGGAGGGCCTGGCGCCGGTCATCGTCGAGCAGGTGGTGGAGGCGCTGCGCCAGCTGACCAGCGGCGACGACGAGATCGCCGTCCTGTTGATCGAGCAGAACCTCGGCGTGGCCATCGACGTCGCCGATCGCATCGGCGTGATGGTCAACGGTCGCATCGCCCGCGAGATGCTCGCCGGCGAACTCGCTGCCGATCGCGGCCTTCAGGAGCGCCTGCTCGGCGTGCGCTCGGGCGGCGCCGATGACGACGACAGCGATGGCCAAGGCGACGGCGCCGAGGCCGCGAGGGTGGCGCCTGCAGCACCGCTGCAGGTGCTGACGGTGCGCCGCTCGCACGCCGAAGGACCCTCTTGGTGGAGCGATCCGGCGCCGGGAAGCGTCCGCGGCTACACGCGCTGGAACAGCGGCGGCGCCGACGGACCGGTCGCCGACATCGCACGCGGGCCGGCACCTCCCGCCTCGCCTGCCTCTGCGGCGGGCACCGGCTCCGACGGTCGGAGCGGCGCGCCGCGTCCGGCGCAGGTTTTCGAGTTCCCCGTGGCCGCGAGCAGCCGCCGCGCGGCCTATGTCGCCGGGACTTTCGACACCAAGGGGCGCGAGCTCATCTTCATTCGCCAGTGCCTCGAAAAGCGGGGACTGCGCGTCGTCACGGTCGACCTGTCGACATCCGGACGGCCGTCGACAGCGAGCGTGCATCCACGCGAAGTGGCACGCCACCACCCGGACGGCGAGGCCGCGGTCTTCACCGGCGACCGCGGTAACGCGGTGGCAGCGATGGCGTTCGCCTTCGAGCACTTCGTGCGCACGCGCCGCGACCTCGGCGGGATCATCTCCGCCGGCGGTTCCGGGGGAACGACGCTGGCGACGCAGGCGATGCGCGCGCTGCCGGTCGGGCTGCCGAAGGTGATGGTCTCGACGATGGCCTCGGGCGACACCCGTCCCTATGTCGGTCCGAGCGACATCTGCATGATGTACTCAGTCACCGATGTGCAGGGCATCAACCGCATCAGCGAACAGGTCCTGGCCAATGCCGCGCACGCGCTCGCCGGCATGATCGCCCACCCGCCGCAGCCATCGACCGACACCAAGCCCGCGCTCGGCCTGACGATGTTCGGCGTCACCACGCCGTGCGTGCAGGCGGTGACGAAGCGCCTGGGCGAGGAGTACGACTGCCTGGTCTTCCACGCCACCGGCGTCGGCGGGCAATCGATGGAAAAGCTCGCCGACTCCGGACTGCTGGTGGGCGTGATCGATGTCTCGACGACGGAGATCGCCGACGAGATAGCCGGGGGATCGCTCTCTGCCGGGCCGACCCGGCTCGACGTTTTCGCCCGCCATCCTTTGCCCTACGTCGGCTCCTGCGGGGCCCTCGACATGGTCAATTTCGGCGCCTGGGAGAGCGTGCCGGAGCGCTTTCGCGGTCGTCGGCTCTACCGCCACAACCCGACGGTCACGCTGATGCGCACGACCGTCGAGGAATGCCGTGCGATCGGCGAATTCATCGCCGCCAAGCTCAACGCGATGCAGGGGCCGGTGCGCTTCCTGATGCCCGAAGGCGGCGTGTCGGCGATCGACGCCCCGGGCCAGCCCTTCCACGATCCGGATGCCGACCGCGCGCTCTTCCAGGCGATCGAGGACAACTTCCGGCCTTCCACGCGGCACAAGCTGCTGCGCCTGCCGCTGCACATCAACGACGAAGCCTTCGCCGAAGCGCTGATCGCCGCCTGGCGCGAGGTCTCGGTCGGGACCACGCCGGCACGGGCGACGCGCTGAGACCGGAAGCACCCACCATGCCACGCATCGCCCGCCAGCAGATCCTTGACACCTTCCGCGCCAAGATCGCGCGTCGTGAACCCATCGTCGGCGGCGGCGCCGGCACGGGGCTTTCGGCCAAGTGCGAGGAGGCCGGCGGCATCGACCTCATCGTCATCTACAACTCCGGGCGCTACCGCATGGCCGGGCGCGGCTCGCTCGCCGGCCTGCTGGCCTACGGCAACGCCAACGAGATCGTCTGCGAGATGGCGCATGAAGTGCTGCCGGTGGTCGTGAAGACGCCGGTGCTCGCCGGCGTCAACGGCACCGACCCGTTCATGATCGCCGACGAGTTCCTGCAACGTCTGATCCGGCTGGGCTTCTCGGGCATCCAGAACTTCCCGACGGTCGGCCTGATCGACGGCACCTTCCGCGCCAATCTCGAGGAGACCGGAATGGGCTACGGCCTGGAGGTCTCGATGATCGAGCGCGCGCGGGCGCTGGAACTGCTGACCACCCCGTATGTCTTCAGCGCCGAGAACGCGCGCGACATGGCGCGGGCTGGCGCCGACATCGTCGTCTGCCACATGGGCCTCACCACCGGCGGCGCGATCGGCGCCGGCACCGCGCTCAAGCTCGCCGATTGCGTCGCGCCGATCCGAGAGTGGGCCGCGGCGGCGCTGGCGGTGAACCCGAGGATCATGGTGCTGTGCCACGGCGGGCCCATTGCGACGCCCAAGGACGCCGCCTGGATTCTCGGCCAGTGCCCGGAGTGCCATGGCTTCTACGGCGCGAGCTCGATGGAACGGCTCCCGACCGAAGAGGCCCTCACAGCCACCACCCGACGCTTCATGCAGATCATGCGATGAGGCGCCTCCGAATCGCATCCCCTTCCAGGAGACTCCCATGACCGGCGCCCAATTCGGCACCTTCCTGCTCGGCCTCGTCGTCGTCGTGATCGTCGTCGCGATCGCGGTCTGGCTGCTGCACTGGCTCTACTTGCGCAGCTCCAAGGAACGCGCCTTCGTGCGCACCGGCCTCGGCGGCCAGAAGGTGGTGCTCGACGGCGGCGCCTTCGTGCTGCCGATCGTGCACGACGTCATCCCCGTGAACATGAACACGCTGCGGCTGGAGGTCTCGCGCGGCCGCGACAAGGCGCTGATCACCAAGGACCGGATGCGGGTCGACGTGATCGCCGAGTTCTACGTCCGGGTCGCCGCGGTGCCCGAGGCGGTCGCTGCGGCCGCGCAGACGCTCGGCCTCCGCACGCTCGCCCCCGACCAGCTGAGAGAGCTGGTCGAAGGAAAGTTCGTCGACGCGCTGCGCACGTCGGCGGCCGAGATGACGATGGAGGAGCTTCACGAGAAGCGCGGCCAGTACGTGAAGAAGGTGCGCGAGGCGGTGGCCGGCGATCTGACGAAGAACGGCCTGGAGCTCGAGGCCGCGTCGCTGACGCAGCTCGACCAGACCTCGATGGAGTTCTTCAACCCGAGCAACGCCTTCGACGCCGAGGGCCTGACGCGCCTCACCGAGCAGATTGAGCATCGCAAGAAGCAGCGCAACGACGTCGAGCAGGACACCCTGGTCGCCATCCGCAACAAGAACCTCGAGGCCGAGAAGTTCTCGCTCGACATCGACCGCGAGAGCGAATACGCGCGGCTGACGCAGCAGCGCGAGGTCGAGGTCGCGCGCGCCCGCCAGAAGTCCGAACTTGTCACCGAGCGGGCGATGCGCGAGCAGGACAGCGAGAGCGCGCAGATCACCGCCCGCCAGACGATCGAGGCCGCGCGCATCCGCTCGGAGCAGTCGATCGAGCAGGAACGCATCAAGAAGGAGCGCACGGTGCAAGGCGCCGAGATCGAGCGTCGCCAGGCGATGGAGCTCGCTGAGCAGCAGCGCGCCATCGCGGTGGCGCGCGAGAGCAAGTCGCAGAGCGAGGCTCAGGCCGCGGCCGACGAAGCCCGTGCGAAGGCGGTCTCCGCCGAGGAGAAGGTCTTCACGGCACGCGAGGTCGAGACTGCGGAGCGCAAGAAGGCGATCGAACTGATCGGGGCCGCGCAGCTCGCGGAACGCGAGTCGCTGCGCCTGACGCACGCCGCGCGCGCCGAGAAGGACGCGAGCGCCGACCGCGGCGCCGCCATCCGCGCCCAGGCCGAGGCCGACGCCGACGCCGACAAGATCCGCTCGATGGCGATGCGGGTGCGCGCCGAGATCGAAGCCGATGCGCTGCGGATGATGAACGAGTCGCACAACATGCTGACGCCCGAGGCGCGGGCCTCGGCGCTGCGCATGCGCATCGTCGAGAAGGCCGAGGCCATCATCCGCGAGTCGGTCAAGCCGATGGAACGGATCGAGGGCATCAAGATCCTCCAGGTCGACGGCTTCGGCGGTTCGGGCCACGTCGGCGGCGGCGGCGGCGAGGGTGGTGGCGGCTTCGCCGACAACATGGTGAATTCGGCATTGCGCTTTCGCGCGCAGGCGCCGATGGTCGACCAGCTGCTGCGCGAGATCGGCCTGGACGCCGGCGACATCAACCGCCTGGTCGGCGGCGTCGCGGGCGGGCAGGCAGCGTTGCCCCCGGCCCCGTCGAAGAAGGACTGAGCGATGGTGCGCGTCTACGTCTCGAGCGTCGTCGACGCTCCGGCCGATACCGTGTGGGCGCGCGTGCGCGACTTCAACGGCCTGCCGCAGTGGCACCCCGGCATTGCCGACAGCCGCATCGAGAACGGTGATGCTGCCGACCGCATCGGCTGTATCCGCCACTTCCACACCCGCGACGGCGGCATGATCCGCGAGCGCCTGCTCGCGCTGTCCGACTACGAGTACAGCTGCACCTATTCGATCCTCGAGAGCCCGATGGGCGTCGAGAACTACGTCGCCACCTTGAAGCTGACGCCGGTGACCGACGGCGCGCGCAGCTTCGTCGAATGGAGCGCCGAGTTCGACTGCGATGCGGGGCGCGAACGCGCGCTGGTCGCGCAGATCGGCACTGGGGTGTTCCAGGGCGGCCTCGACGCCCTGAAGAGCCACTTCGGGCGGCGCTGAAACGGCGATGCTGCAGAAGGTCGTCCGCTCGACGGTCATCGATGCGCCGCTGGAGCGCGTCTGGGCGGTGCTGCGGGCGTTCAACAGCCACGACCAGTGGCACGATGTCGTCGCGCAGAGCCGCATCGAAGGTGGCGAGCGCGACGACCGCGTCGGTTGCGTGCGCAGCTTCGAACTCAAGGACGGTAATCGCATCCGCGAGCAGCTGATCGGCCTTTCCGACAGCGACCACACCTCGACCTACTGCATCGTCGAGGCGACGGTGCCGCTGCAGCGCTACGTGGCGACCGTGACCTTGAAGCCCGTGACGGACGGCGATCGCACGTTCTGGCATTGGGAGTCGACGTTCGAGACCCCGCCGGGAATGGAGCGCGAGCTGACGCGGATGGTCGCCGAAGGGGTCTACGAGGCCGGCTTCGCGAACCTGCGGCGCTACCTCGACGCCGGTGTCGACGGCCGCGGCAGGTCCGAGGGCTCGCGCCAGGCGGCCCTGGCCCCGGCCTTGCCGACGCGGCGCATCGTCGTGCGCCGCTACGGCGGACCCGAGGTGCTCGAATCCACGGTCGGCGAGGCCGCGCCGCCGGCGCCGGGCGAAGTCCGCATCCGCCAGCGCGCCATCGGTGTCAACTTCATCGACGTCTACCTGCGCCGCGGCTGGATGCCGGCGCTGCTGCCGCTCGGCGGCTCCGGCGGCTCCGACGGCGCCGGCATCGGCATGGAAGCAGCCGGCAGCGTCGTCGATGTGGGTCAGGGGACCACCGGCCTCCTGCCCGGCGACCGCGTTGCCTATCTCGGCCCTGTGCCGGGCGCCTACTGCAGCGTGCGCACCGTGCCGGCGGCGTGGGCGGTGCGCCTGCCGGCTGCAGTCGAAGACGATCTCGCAGCGGCGACCTTGCTCAAGGGCTGTACCGCGGACATGTTGCTGCGCGATGTCGGCCATGTCGGTCCGGGGACGCGCATCCTCGTCCACGCCGCCGCGGGTGGGCTCGGGGTGTTGCTCTGCAGCTGGGCGGCCAGCCTCGGCGCCGTCGTCGTCGGCACGGTCTCGAGCGAGGCCAAGGCGCGCGTGGCGCGTGACCACGGCTGTGCCCACGTCATCGTCACCGCCGACTACCGCTTCGCCGAGGCGGTCGAGCGCGCCTGCGGCGGTGCCGATGTCATCGTCGACGGACTCGGCGACGCCGCGCGCGACGAGAACCTGGCGGCGCTGGCGCGGCGCGGCCACTGGATCAGCCTCGGCCAGGCCACCGGTTTCCTGCAACCGCTGTCGCCCGACGCGCTGGTCGGGAAATCGGCCACGTTCTCGCGCCCGGTCGTGTTCGACTACGTGGCCACGCCCGAGGCCCTGGCGGCGCGTGCGCAGCGACTCTGGGCGGCGCTGGCCAGTGGTGCCTGCAAGGCCCCGCCGGTCGAGCGCTGGACCCTGGACGCTGCCGCCGACGTCCATGCGCGGCTCGAGTCGCGCGCTACGATGGGCGCATTGATCCTGTCCACCTGACGCCCGCTCGAGGAGTACCGATGATCCAAGGCATGAACCATTTCACCATCACCGCGGAAGACCGGGAGGCCACGCTGGGGTTCTATGTCGGCGTCCTCGGCCTGGTCGAAGGTCACCGCCCGGATCTCGGCTTTCCCGGCGCCTGGCTCTATGCCGGCGGCCCCCAGGCGGTGCTGCACATTTACTGGGACCGGCCGATGCCGGCCGAGCGCACCGGCGTGATCGATCACCTGGCCTTCACCGCGCGCGACCTGAAGACTGTCAAGGCGCGCTTCGACGAGCGCGGCCTGGCCTACGACCTGCGTCGCCAGGCCGGTGCCGGCACCTGGCAGCTCTTCACCCGCGACCCGAACGGTGCCAAGGTCGAACTCGACTTCGACCCTTCCGAAAGCGTTTGACCGGACTCCGGGCGTTCGCGGCGTGAAGGCCGCACCGCCGGCTCGGCCGGGGTGGCCCTGCCGATGACCGTGCCGCTACCTGCGGCCTAGAAGGCGATCTCGTAGAGGTGACCGCGGAACGACAGCACCGCGGCGTGTGGCTTGATCTGGCGCAGGACCACTCCTGCGGCGACCGGATCGCCCTCGTGGAGGATCTGGCCGTTCACCATCAGCATCCGGTTGGCGCTGTTGGTCGAGTACGTCGAGCCGCCGACGACGACGCTCGGCAGTTCGCGACGGACCGCTTCGGGCAGGTCGCGCAAGGGCACGACGCGCTTGTCACCCCCATCGGTCTCGCTCGCGACGCGCGGTCCCGCCGGGCGCTCGGCCGCGGGCTCGGCCGATGGCGCAGGGCGCGGCGCGGGCGTGACCACGCGGTCGGCGGTGGGCTCGGGAGGCGGCTTGCGCGCGACCGGCTTGCGAACGGCCTTCGGCGCGCTCTGGACCGGCGCCTCGGCGGCCTGCTGTTTCGAGGACACCGTTGCGGCCGCGGCCGACGGCGGCATCGGCGCAGGCAGCGCAGGCGCCGCAGTGACGGCCGGAGTCTGGGCGACGGGCGCGCCGGGCGGCGGGGCTGCGATCGGCAACGGCGCCAGCGCCGGGGTGAGCGGAACGGTAACCGGGCGCAGGAAATTCCAGGCCACCGCCGCCAGCAGTGCGATCGAGAGTCCGACGATGATCCACAGCGGCAGTCGCGAGCGCGGCGCCGCCTCGTCGTCGTCGGCCACCGGGCCGAAGTGCTGGGCGTGGATGCTCGGCACGGCGCCGCGGTCGCGTTCGGCGTCGGCGCGTCGGAGGGCATCGAGGATGTACGACATGGAGGCTTTCGGTGCGCAGGCGGCGTGCGGCGTCAGGGCCGTTGCAAGGCCAGGGCCGGCTCGTCGACGCCGGTGGCGCGGTTGAGCTGCATGAAGGTCGTCGGTCCCGCGGTGCCGATCGCCCGGATGCCATGCGCTGCCTGGAAGCGTGCGACCTTGCTGCGCAACGCCGCGTTCATCGTCTGCTTGCCGCTCGGCGTGGGCTCGCCGGCGAGGCTCGCGAGCTGGGTGGCGAGGTGGTCGACCACCGGGCCGGTTGCGCCTTCCGCGACGGAGCCGGCGTAGCCGGGAGGCGTGCGCCAGAAGGTCGCGAACTCTCCTTGCCAGAGCTTGGCGAAGGACACCAGCGAGATCGTCTGGCGCACGCCGGCCATCTGCAGCGTTGCTGTCTGCGCGCCCAGCCCGACGAGGAGGGCGTAGGCGGCGCGGTTGCTGTCGTCGCGCAGGTTGACGATCCCCGGTCGACCCAGCTTGCGCAGGAAGTCGAGCGTGCTCGGGCCCTTGAAACAGCGCACCTGCTGGCGCTGCGCCGCTTCGCACGGATCGCCGTCATCGACGTCGAGATTCCAGAGCGGCGCGAGCTCCCGCCAGGCTACCTTCTCGTCGCGGACGACGCCCTTGAATTCGCCCTTGATGTCGGCGGCAGCGAGGAACTTGGCGCCCGGACGCGACGCCGCGGAGGCCGCGGCCGCGACGGCTTCTTGCCGCGCCGCGTGGGGCACCGCGCCCGACTCGGCCGGGGGGGCGGCGGCCGCCGTCGCGCCCGTGGCGGCGATGGGCGCGGCGCCCGGGATCGATGCCGCCGCTGCGGGAACCAGCGCCGGCGTTGTCGCCGCGACAGCGGCGGGGGAGCCTGATGCAGCCGCTGCCGTGGATGCGGGGGCAGATGCGGATGCGGATACAGGTGTGGAGGCGGGTGCGGATGGGGGCGCGGACGCCGACGCAGACGCAGAGGTGGCCGGCGCCGCGCCCGCTGCCGCCGAGCCCGGCGCCGACGGGGCGTTCGTCGACGCCCGCCCCGCGACGGTTCCCGCCAGGGTCGCAGGCGTCACGGGTCGGGCGCTCCGATCGACAGACAGCAGGTAGCCGACATAGACCGATGCCGCGATCACGGCCACCAGGCCCGCGCCGAGCCAGGCCAGGCGGCGCGGTTCGGCGTGCCGGGCGACGGCGGGTTCGGAACGGCCGAAGACTTCGAGCGCTGCCTTGTCGACGATCTCGCGCCCGATGCGGTGCGTGCCCCGCGCGTAGGCGCCGAGCATCGCCCGATCGCACAGCAGATTGATGCGCCGCGGAATGCCGCGCGAGAGTTGGTGGATGCGTTCGATCGCCTGGCGGTCGAATGGCATGCCGCGCGTCATTCCGGCGACGGCCAGACGATGGCGGATGTACTGCGTCGTCTCGGTGGCGGAAAGCGCCTTCAGGTGGAAGCGGGCGATGACGCGCTGGGCCAGTTGCTCGAGCTCCGGCCGCGCGAGCATCGAGCGCAACTCGGGCTGCCCGATCAGCACGATCTGCAGCAGCTTGCGCGCGTTCGTCTCCAGGTTTGTCAGCAGGCGCAGTTGCTCGAGGACATCGGCCGAGAGCATCTGGGCCTCGTCGATGATGAGGACGTTGTTCTGGCCGACCGCGTGGGTCTTCAGCAGGAAGTCGTTCAGCGGGTCGAGGTAGTCCTTGACCGTCGCTGGCCCGGGGCCTTGTGGCTCGTAGGCGATGCCGAACTCGTCGCAGACCGACTTCAGCAGCTCGTTGACGGTCAGCTTCGGGTTGAAGATGTAGGCGACGTTGGTGCGCTTGGGAATCTGCTCGAGGAAGCAGCGGCACACGGTGGTCTTGCCGGCACCGATCTCGCCGCTCAGCAGCACGAAGCCGCCACCCCCGTTGAGGCCGTAGAGCAGGTGCGCAAGCGCTTCGCGATGGCGCCGGCTCATGAAGAGGTAGCGCGGATCGGGGGCGATCGAAAACGGCTCCTGCTTCAGCCCGAAGAATTGCGCGTACATGTGCAAAGGATATGTCCCGGCGGTTGCGGCGATGATTCGCATGCAACAAGCGCATGCGAAAGATGCCAAATGATCGTTTGAAGCGGGACGCCAAAGCCCCAATACTCTGCTTCGTGACCCCGTCGAAGTTGCCGCGGAACGGTCGTTCTCGGATGCATGGGGAGCATGGAAGGAATCGTGATGATGAACGCTTCGATCTCGACCGCCAGGATCATCCTCGCCCGTGGTGAACTGCTGAGCCTGCAAGGCGCCCGGGGCGCCCGCATCGTCAACCACCGCGGCATCGTCTGGATCACTCAGGACGGCGACCGGCGCGACGTCGTGCTGAAAGACGGCGAGTCGTTCGAACTCGACCGCGACACACCCGTCATCGTGCAGGCCTTCGAATGCTCGACCGTGAAGCTGTCCGAGCCGCCCACGAAGCGGGCGCGGATACCGCTGCACGGCGTCGTCGACTGGCTGAGCGGACTGCGTCCGGTCACCCTGCGCCTCGGACCGGCCTGGGCCTGACGCGGGCCGGACTGTCCGTCTCGTCCCGAAGTCGCAGCGTGGCGCAGACGATGCCTGACCCGTCGGCAACGCTGTGGCGCATGCGGGCAGGGCCGGACCCGATGTGCGCCGCCGGCTCGCTCTGCCAGAATCTTTTCGAATCGGGCGTCTGCGCGGTCCTGCGCGTCGCCACGATCGATGGAGCGGCAGCGCGATGGACGTCCGGCAGCACCTTGACGAACTCGATACGCAGGGCTACACGGTCATTCCCGATTTTCTCGACGCGGATGCGCTGCGGCGTGTGCGGGAGGGCCTCGCGCCGCATCTCGGCAGCCACTCGGGGCGCAACAACTTCGAGGGCACGCACACCGAGCGTGTCTACACCCTCGTCGGCCGCGGCGCCTGCTTCGAGCAGATCGTCGAAGACGCGCGCGTTTTCGCGCTGCTCGACCGGCTGCTCGCGCCGGGCTACCTGCTGACCGCGAGCCAGGCGATCTGCATCCATCCGGGCGAGACAGCGCAGCCGATCCATTACGACGACTCGTTCTACCCGGTGCCGCGGCCGCGACCGTCGATCAGCTTCAGCACCATCGTCGCGGTCGACCCTTTCACTGCGGTCAACGGCGGCACCGAGGTCATCCCCGGCAGCCATCGCTGGAGCGACGCGCTGATCGCCGGCGGGTACGACGGCCGCGACGCCCATGCGGCGATGCCGGCGACGCTCGAGCGGGCGCTGGTGCCGATGGAGTTGCCCGCTGGCGCGTGCCTCTTCTTCCACGGAACGCTGATGCATCGTGGCGGCGCCAACCGCAGTTCGGCGCCGCGTCTGGCGTTCTCGAACCAGTACTGCGAGCCGTGGGCCCGGACGCAGGAGAATTTCTACCTCGGCGTGCCGCCGGCGCTGGTCGCCGCCATGTCGCCGCGCCTGCAGGTTCTTCTCGGCTACGAGATCATGCCGCCGTTCATGGGTCACGTGACCGCGTCGCATCCCACCAAGGTGTTGCGTCCGGGCTATGTCAACGCGGTCGCCGCGGGGCGGCGCTGAGCCAACGCCAAGGAGAATTCCATGGACGCCGTGCACCTGCTGGACCGGCTGATCGGGACCGACTGGCCTCGATTCGCGACGGAGGCCGACCGGCGCGCCTTCGAGGCTGTGCCGTACGCCGAGCGCATCGGCGCGGCGAGCACCTACGAGGCGCTGCGTCTGGGCGCGGCGCGCGATCCGTCGGCGCCGGCGATCGTCTTCCTGCCGCAGGCCGATCCGGAGGACAGCCCGGTCGAGGTTTCGCACCGCGACTTCTTTGGCCGCGTCACCCAGGCGGCCAACGCCTTTCACGAACTCGGCGTGGGGCCGGGCGATGTCGTCAGCTTCCTGCTGCCGCTGCTCCCACAGAGCTTCTGGGGTCTGTTCGGCGCCGAAGCCACGGGCATCGCCAATCCGGTGAACCCGCTGCTCGAAGCCGGGCAGATCGCCGAGATCCTGCGCGCCGCGAACACCAAGGTGCTGGTGGCGCTCGGGCCGCTGCCCGGCACCGACATCTGGGCCAAGGTCGAACGCATCCGCGAACAGGTGCCGACGTTGCAGAAGGTGCTGGTCGTTCGTGGCACCGAGGACGCCGCCCGCGGCATCCTCGATTTCGATGCCCTGGTGACGCGGCAGGCCGCCGACCGTCTGGTCAGCGGGCGGCGCATCCGCGCCGACGAGACTGCGGCGTATTTCCACACCGGGGGCACGACGGGAATGCCGAAGCTGGTCCGGCACACGCACGGCAACCAGGTCTACCAGGCCTGGGCCGTCAACCTCATGCTGCCGGCGCGACCCGGGTCGCGGCTGCTGTTCGGCCTGCCACTCTTCCACGTCGGCGGCGCCCTGACCCAGGGCCTCGCGCCGCTCAGCGGTGGCGGGGCGCTGGTCGTGCTGTCGCCTTCGGGCTGGCGCAACCCGAACGCGGTGCGCCACGTCTGGCGGCTGGTGGCGCAGCACCGGCCCGAGATCTTCGGCGGCGTGCCGACGGTACTGGGCGCGGCGCTGAACGTTCCGGTCGACGGCGCGGATGTCTCCAGCCTGCGCTACTGCTCGGGTGGTGGCTCGGCGATCCCGGTGCCTGTCGCCAGGGCCTACGAGGAGCGCTTCGGCGTACCGGTGCTCGAGGTCTACGGCATGACCGAGACGTCCAGCGTGCACACGCTTTCGTACCATGACCGGCCGGTGCGCATCGGCTCGGTCGGCCATCCGGTGCCGTACAGCCGGGTGCGCATCGTCGAGCTCGGCACCGATGGGCGCTGGCTGCGCGACTGCGGTGTCGAAGAGATCGGCGTGGTGGCGATGCAGGGGCCCGGCGTCTTCTCCGGCTACCTCAGCGAGGTTCACAACCGCGATGCCTTCGTCGAGCCCGGCTGGGTCAATTCCGGCGACCTCGGCCGGCTCGATGCCGACGGCTACCTCTGGATCACCGGCCGCGCCAAGGACCTGATCATCCGCGGCGGCCACAACATCGACCCGCTGGCGATCGAGGAGGTCTTCTTCACCCATCCCGCGGTCGCGCTCGCGGCCGTCGTCGGAGAGCCCGATGCGTATGCCGGCGAGCTGCCGGTGGCCTTCGTCCAGCGCAAGCCCGGGGTGACGGTCGAGGCTGCCGACCTGCTCGCGTTCGTCGCCGAGCGCACCCCGGAGCGGGCCGCGCTGCCGGTGCAGGTCTATTTCGTCGAGGCCGTTCCGCTGACGGCTGTCGGCAAGGTCTTCAAGCCGGCCCTGCGCCGCGACGCGGCCCAGCGAGCGGTGGCGCGGATGCTGCAGCCGCTGGCGGCGGAAGGCGCGGCGCTCGACGTCGAGGTGGACGCGCATGCCGAGCACGGCAGCCTGATCACGGTACGCGTCGGCGGCGTCCCGCCGGCGGAACGAGCCGCGCTCGGCAGGCGGATCGACGAGCGCCTCGATCCGCTGGTGCTGCGCCACCAGACGGTCTGGGGGGACTGAACGGCGCTACCAGGCGGCGGGGAGCTTGCGATGGATGATGTGGCGGCGATTGCGCAGCGACACGTAGCCGCCGGCGGTCAGCTCCTTCATCACCCGGTTGACCATCTCGCGTGAGGAGCCGACGCGGGCGGCGATGTCCTGCTGGGTCAGATTGAGGCGCACCACGCGCTCCTCGCCCACCGGATCCGAGAGTTCCATCAGCGTGCGCGCGATCCGGCCGTAGACGTCCTGCAGTGCCAGGCTCTTCACCTGTTCGGTGAGGCGGCGCACCATGCGGATCAGCTTCGTCAGGACATGCAGGGCGAACTCCGGATGACCGGCGAGGAAGCCGCGCAGCTCGGGGCCGGGGACGAGGCAACAGGTCGTGGGCTCGAGCGCCCGGACCGAGACCGAGCGCTTGTCGCCGTCGAGAGACAGCTCGCCGAGGTACTCGCCCGGGCCGAGCTCGCCGAGCACCACCTCGCGTCCGGACTCGGAGCTCGCATAGACCCGCAGGCGCCCGCTCATGACCACGTAGAGGGTATCGCTGCTGTCGCCTTCGTTGATCAGGATCGCCTGGGCCGGATACCGCCGCGTTCCGCCCAGGGCGGAAATGGCCTCGAGCAGCGCCGGCGGCAGCTGATCGGCGGCAGATGCGGCTTCGGTGCTCATCGCCGAATTATCGGTTCGTGAAAGCCGGGCGTGAATAAGTCACACCTGGTGGGTCGATTCTTCACTCGCGCCGGGGCGTGTCGTTGCCTAGAGTGAAGTCACGGCGGCCAAGCCCGCCGGCCACCTGGACAGGCAGCCACCATGAAGACCTCCGAGATCGTCCGCATCGGCATCGCCCTGGCGACCGTCGCGCTGGGGGTGGCTGCCTACATGCTGCTGGTGGTGCAGGCTGCGGCGATGTGAGCTGCCAGCGGCGAACTCAGCGCGTCGCTTCGAGCGGCTTGAGGGTGCCGAGCAACGTCGGGAGGAGTTCGGCGACCGTCGGGTGGATATGCACCGCCCGTTCGATCACCCGGTACGAGGCGCCGGCGGCCATGATGTCGGTGAGCAGGTGCACGACTTCGTCGCCCTCGATGCCCAGCAGGGAGGCCCCGAGGATGCGCTCGGTCTCGGCGTCGACGAGCACCTTCATGAAGCCCTCGGTCTCGCCGCGCTCGCGCGCCCGGCCCACCCGCTTCATCGGCATCGTGCCGACGAGGGCCTTGCGCCCGCTGGCGCGCACCTCCGCCTCGCTCATGCCGACGCGGCCCAGAGGCGGGTCGATGAACAGCGCGTAGGTCGAGATGCGGTCGCTGACCTTGCGGTCCTCGCCGTCGAGCAGGTTGCCGGCGACGATCTGGAAGTCGTTGTAGGCGGTGTGCGTGAACGCGCCCTTGCCGTTGACGTCGCCGAGCGCCCAGACGCCGTCGACGCTGGTGCGCAGCTGCTCGTCGACTTCGATGTAGCCCTTGGCGTCGGTCCTGATGCCGGCGCGCTCGAGCCCGAGGTCGTCGGTGTTCGGGCGACGCCCGACGGCGGCGAGAAGATGGCTGCCCTCGAGTTCGTGCGCGCTGCCACCGGCGTTGAGGGCGAGGCGCACGCCCCGGCCGCCGCGGCCGGCGCTGACCTTGGCCGATTTGACGCCGAAGTGAAAGGCGATGCCTTCACGCTCGAGAATGGCCTGGATCTCCCGGGAGACTTCCCTGTCCTCGCGGGCGATCAGCCGGTCGCCGTACTCGACCACGGTCACTTTCGAGCCGAAGCGCCGGTACATCTGCGCAAACTCCAGGCCGATGTAGCTGCCGCCGGCAATCAACAGGTGCTCCGGCAAGGTGTCGAGTTCCATCATCGAGATGTTCGTCAGCACCGGCAGCTCGGCCAGGCCCTGCCAGTCGGGCAGCACCGGACGGGCGCCGACGTTGATGAAGACCTTCGGTGCCTCCAGTTCCTGGCCGTCGACCTCCACCGCATGCGCGCCCGAGAAGCGCGCGTGGCCCCATACCAGCGACAGGTTCTTCGTGCTGCCGATCCATTTCTCGAGGCTCTCGACCGACTGCCCGACGACCCTGTCCTTGCGCGCCTTCACCGCCTTCATGTCGACGCTGACCGGCCCGACGACGACGCCGTAGTCGGCGCCGCGCCGCGCGACGTGGGCCGCGCGCGCGCTCGCGACCAGTGTCTTCGTCGGGATGCAGCCGTTGTTGACGCAGGTGCCGCCCAGGTGCTGGCGCTCGATCAGCGTGGTGTTCAGCCCGGATTCGGCCAGGCGAACGGCCAGTGCGGGGCCGGCCTGACCGGTGCCGATGACGATGGCGTCGCAGGAGGTCTTTCTCATGGTGCGTCTCCTCGGGGGGTGTGCATCGGTCGATTCTGGAGCGCCAACATGACGCGACATGCGTTGCCGAAGGCCGGACGAGCCCGGTTCTCCCCGGATTCAGCGTGGGCGGCGCAGGACGACCGGTCGCTCGGCCTGGTCGCCGTTCGACCAGAACGTGCCGGCAAGGCTGCGGCCATCGGCGGCGGCGGTGGCATGGAGGTTGCCGCTGTCGATCATCGTGTCGCCGGCGCCGTTGTAGAGGGTCCAGGCGATGTCGATGACCAGCGGCGATCCCAGCTCCGTGATCACCGTGCCGCGGCCGCGGTAGCGGATCGTTCGCAGTTCGGTTCCGGTCAGGCGCAGCCAGAAGGCCCGGTAGGTGGCCCAGCCGGCGCGATCGTCGATCGGCATCGGCTCGCTGTTCAGGGCGAGGCGGTCGTCCTCGCGCAGCAGCGTCAGGGCGAAGGGCGGGTCGGCGCCTGTCGTCGCGATCCAGGTGCCGGGCAGGTTGACGGGCGTGAGGGCGACCGGGCCGGACGGCGTCGACGCCCGTGGGTTCTTCCATTGCCAGGCCAGCACGGCGCCGATGGCGAGAACCGCGCTGACCAGCACGAGCGCAAGCGCCCGCTTGCCGGCGCGCGACCGTGCCGCTGTGGATCCCGTGGCGGCTGCAGCGGCAGTGGCGTCGCCCGTTCCCGCTGCGGCAGAAGGCGGCTCGACTCCCAGCGCGGCGAGGTCACTCGCGAGGCGCTCGAAGTCGGCGCGCCAGTCGTAGGCGCGCAGGCGTCGCCAGGTGTAGTCGCCGATGCGGTCGAACGGCGCCGGCAGTTCGGGCGGCGGTGCGTCGACGCCGTCGCAGCAGACCGGAATGACATGGGCGCCGGCGTCGAGTGCCGCCGCGAACTCGCGCCGGACCGGGTCGTCGGGATCGGCGATGCGCAGCGTCCCGTCGCGGCTGGTCGCCGCGAAGAACTGCGGCGTCAGCAGCAACAGCAGAACCGGCTTGGCATGAAGGGCGCGCCCGACCTCGTCGCGCCACGACGAGCCGCCGCGCAGGTCGTCCTTGTCGAGGAACACCTGGTCGTCGCCGAAGCGCTGCCCGAGTTCGCGGGCCAGCGCGGTCGCCTTGTCGACGCCGTCGGCGGTCCGGTAGCTGATGAAGATCCGGGCGACCACGTCAGGCGATGACCTTGCGCACGACCAGCTGGCCGAGCAGCACCAGGCCGATGAAGCTTGCGACCAGGGCGGCGGGGAAGCCCACGCCGTGGAGCAGCACGCCGAACAGCAGCGGGCCCGTCGCCTGGCCGACGAAGAAGCCGCAGGCGAAGAGCGCCACCGCCGAGCCGCGCGCCGAGGGGGCGACTTCGGTGGCCTCGGTCTGCAGCGAGTTGTGCAGCATGTAGTAGCTCAGACCGGCCACCGCCATCGCCAGCGCGTCCAGCCACCACAGGCCGAAGGTGGCGAGCGCGGCGTAGCTGCCGCCGGCGGCGAGCGAGCCGACGATGCACATGCGGCGCACGCCCAGCAGGCCGATGACTCGGCGCACCGCCAGCGCATACGCCAGCCCGCCGATGCCGAAGGCGCCGAGCACCAGCCCGGCCTGGCGCGGTGCATCGGCCAGGCTGCTGCCGGTGCGCTCGATCAGCAACTGGCCGACGAAGGGGAAGAGGCCGAAGACGAGAGCGCCTTCGAGGATGACGGCCGCATACAGCCAGATCGCCTTCGGATTCTCGAAGACGCGCCGGTAGAGGACGAGGATGGAGGCATGGGCGTGGGCCGGAGGCGCGGACCCGCGCGGTCCGACGGTCCAAGTCAGCGTGGCCGCGACGAGCCCGACCAGGGCGGCCGCACCGAGCGCGCTGCGCCAGCCGAAGGCGTCGTTGGCGAAGCCGGCGACGGCCGAGCCGAGCATCTGCCCGGTGATGATCGCGAACAGCATTCGCCCGATCATCACCTGGCGCTCGCCGAGTTCGAAGGAGTCGCCGAGCCCGGCGAGGACGAGCGGGATCAGGCCGCCGGCGAAGATGCCGCTGGCGATGCGGCTGCCCATCAGGATCTCGAAGCTCGGCGCGAACACGCCCAGCGTCAGGGTGACGGTCAGTGCGGCGATGCACACCCGCATGCAGCGGATCTTGCCGAAGCGGTCGCCCAGCGGACCGAGGAACGGTTGGGCCAGCGCGTACGGCAGCGCATAGGCCGTGCTCAGCAGCGCCGCCGTCGCCGGGGCGACGACGAAACGCTGGGCGATCGGAACGATCAGGGGATCGATGGTGCGCAGCGCGAAGCCGCTGGCGAAGGCGCAGACCGCGAAGACGAGAAAGACCGGATGCATGCGTGCGGGTCGCCCTCAGGCGGCGTGACGGCAGGGGGTTGACCGCCGCGTGGATCCGGCGGGTTGCGGATCACTGTAGCTTGCATGTCGATGACCTGCTGCGCAGGGGGCGACGTTAAACTCCCGGCCTGTTTCGTCCGTGGCGCGTGTCTCGTCCTCTCGCGCCCTCGCCGGCTGCCCGGCCGTCCCCTCTTTCCTTCTCGATGCGCCCCGTTCCCAGCAGCTCCGTCGACCCCGCCCCCTTCGAACTCAGGAACGCGACGCTGACGCTGGTCGCGCTGGTCCTGGCGACCACGGATCTGGAGCTGCTGTCCGAGGCGCTGGAGGAGCGCTTCGGCCCCACCCCGGCCCTGTTCGACCACGACCCGGTCGTCATCGACCTGGCGGCGGTGGCTGCGGCGTCCGAGCCGATCGACTTCGAGCGCCTGCGCGACCTGCTGCTGGCGCGCCGCATGTTGCCGGTGGGCATCGAGGGCGGTAGCCCGGATCAGGTCGAGGCCGCGCTCGCCGTCGGCCTCGGCCAGACCCCGACGCTCGTGGCGCGTCCGGCGCCCGAAGCCCCAGTCAGGGCGTCAAGTGCAGGTGCAGGTGCCCGTGCAGGTGCAGGTCCTCGTGCAAGTGCCGATGCCGAGACCGCGCCAGCGGCTGCGGGTCCGGGACACGGACGTGCTGCGCCACCGGCGGGCGTCGCGGAAGAATCGGCGCCCGTCGCCGCCGTTCCCACTCTCGTGATCGACCGGCCGCTGCGCTCGGGCCAGCAGGTCTATGCCCGTGGCGGCGACCTGGTGGTGATGGCCGCGGTGAACTTCGGCGCGGAGGTCATCGCCGACGGCAACATCCATGTCTACGCGCCTCTGCGCGGCCGCGCGGTGGCGGGCGCCCGCGGCGACACCTCGGCACGCATCTTCAGCACCTGCATGGAGCCGCAGCTGGTCGCCATTGCCGGCATCTACCGCACCACGGATACGGCGTTGCCGCCTGCGGTGCACGGCAAGCCCGCGCAGGTGCGCCTCGACGGCGATGCCCTCGTCGTGGAAGCGCTCGCCTCCTGAAAGCCCCGCGGCAGCGCCGCACTAATTCCATCCCAAAGATCCACAGCACAGCACAGTAAAGGAAAGTAAGGATGACCCAAATCGTCGTCGTGACCTCCGGCAAGGGCGGAGTCGGCAAGACCACGACCAGCGCCAGCTTTTCCGCCGGCCTCGCGCTGGCCGGTCACAAGACCGCGGTGATCGACTTCGACGTCGGCCTGCGCAACCTCGACCTGATCATGGGCTGCGAACGTCGGGTGGTCTACGACCTGATCAACGTGATCCAGAAGGAGGCCAATCTCAACCAGGCGCTCATCAAGGACAAGCAGTGCGACAACCTGTTCGTGCTGGCGGCCTCGCAAACGCGCGACAAGGACGCGCTGACGCGCGAGGGCGTCGAGCGCGTCATCCAGGAGCTGACCGCGATGGGCTTCGAGTACATCGTCTGCGACTCACCGGCGGGCATCGAGACCGGCGCGCTGATGGCGATGCACTTCGCCGACCAGGCGCTGATCGTCACCAACCCCGAGGTCTCGTCGGTGCGCGATTCCGACCGTATCCTCGGCATGCTCGGCTCCAAGACCAAGCGCGCGATCGAGGGCCAGACTCCCGTGAAGGAGCACCTCCTGATCACGCGCTACAGCCCGAACCGCGTCGCCGGCGGCCAGATGCTGTCGCTCGACGACATCCAGGAGATCCTGCGCACGCCGCTGATCGGCGTGATTCCGGAGTCCGAGAAGGTCCTCGACGCCTCGAACCAAGGGGTGCCGGCGGTGCACCTGAAGGACACCGACGTCTCCGAGGCCTACAAGGACGTGGTTGCGCGTTTCCTCGGCGAGGAGCGGCCGATGCGCTTCGTCGAGGCCGAGAAGCCCGGCTTCCTCAAGCGCTTCTTCGGCGGGAGGTAAGGGATGTCGTTGCTTTCCTTCCTCCTCGGCGAGAAGAAGAAGACCGCCAGCGTCGCCAAGGAACGCCTGCAGATCATCCTCGCCCACGAACGCTCGGGTCGCGCCGGCACCGCCGACTACCTGCCCGCGCTGCAGCGCGAGCTGGTCGCGGTGATCTCGAAGTACGTCTCGATCCGCCCCGAGGACATCCGCGTCAACCTCGAGAAGCAGGACAACTTCGAGGTTCTGGAAGTCAAGATCGAGCTGCCGGGGTGAGAGCCCTCACTCGATGACGGGCCGCGCCGGCAGGGCGGGCCGCTTCAGGTTCAGCAGGTTGCCGCCGAGGATCAATGCCGCCCCGATGACGGTGTAGATGTCCAGGCGCTCGCGGTAGATCAGCCAGCCCGCCGTAGCCGTCAGCGGCACGCGCAGGAAATCCATCGGCACGACCACCGTCGCGTCGGCATGCAGCATCGCCCGCGCCATGCAGTAGTGCGAGAAGGTGCCGCACAGCGCGATGACGAGGATCCACGGCCAGAGATGCCCGGGAACCGGCTGCCAGAAATGCAGCGCCGGCAGGATGCCGATGGCAGACTGCACGATCAGCATCCAGAAGATGATGACGACGACGTGGTCGGTGCGCGTCAGCGACTTCACCATGATCAGCGAGACGCTGAAGCCGACCGATGCCGCCAGCGCGATCAGCTGGCCCGGCTCGACGTGGCCGGCGTCCGGGCGCACGATCAGCGCCACCCCGGCCAGGCCGAGAGCGATCGCCGTCACCTTCCACGGGTTCATCCGCTCGCCGAGGAAGAACACGGCGAGCACGGCAGTCCAGATCGGCATGGTGAACTCGATCGCGATCACCTCGGCCAGTGGGATCATCGTCAGGGCGACGAACCAGGAAAACTGCGCCGCGTAGTGGACCACGTTGCGCGCGACGTGCTGCAGCGGCCGTCGCGTGTGCATGGCGGCGAGGCCGCCGCTCGCGTGGATCAGCGGCCAGAGCATTGCCAGCCCGATGAGCGAGCGCAACTCCAGGATCTGGAAGACATGCAGCTCGCGCGTGGTCTCGCGCCCGGCGATCGTCATCACCAGCATCGCCGCGAGCCACCCGGACATCCAGCCGGCGGCCTTCAGCGGATTCACCGGGCGTCGCCCGCGCGGAGCGCCGCAACGGCTGACAGGATGGTCACGATCGCCTCGAAGTCTGCCGGCTTCACCAGGTGGTGGTCGAAGCCGGCCTCGCGCGTCTTCTCGCGATCCTTGTCCTGACCATAACCGGTGACCGCGACCAGGCGCGGCCGCGGGCCGCCGGCCTGGCGCGCACGGATCTTCGCCGCCACGGCATAGCCGTCGATGTCGGGCAGACCGATGTCGAGAAAGACCACGTCGGGGCGCCAGGCGGCGCACAGCTCGAGTCCCGCAAGGCCGCCGCCGGCGAGGCGCCCCTGGTGGCCGAGCGTTTCAGTCAGCATCAGCAGCGTCTCGCCGGCGTCGCGGTTGTCGTCGACGACGAGGATCCGCAGCGCATCGGTCTTCGTCGCCGGTTGGGAATCGTGCTCAGCGCCCGACAGGCCGGGGCGCTCGGATGGGGTCGTGTCGCCGATCGCCAGCGGCAGGCGGACGACGAACGTGCTGCCCTTGCCGAGTCCTTCGCTGGTGACCTCCACACCGCCCCCATGCAACTCCACCAGGCGGCGCACCACGCTCAGTCCCACGCCCAGGCCGCCTTCCTTGCGCGACAGTTGCCGGGGCCCTTGCTGGAACAGCTGGAACAGGCGCGGCCGCAGGTCCTCGGGGATGCCGATGCCGTTGTCGATCACGCGCAGCTCGGCCATGTCGTCGATGGCGCGCAACTCGATGCGGATCCGGCCGCCCGCCGGGGTGTACTTGGCCGCGTTGTTCAGCAGATTGACAACGATCTGCTCCATCCGCATCGGATCGGCGTCGACGAACAACGGATGCTCCGGCAGGTCGAGCTCGGTGCGGTGGCGATGCGAGGCGATGAAGTCGCGGGTCGTGGCGAACGCCTGCCGGACGGCGTCCGAGAGGTTCAGCCGGTCGATGCGCAGCTCGATCTTGCCTTGCGTGATGCGCGCCGCTTCGAGCAGGTCGTCGACGATGCGGGTGAGGTTGCCGGCCTGCCTGTCGGCGACATCGAGCAGCTCAGCGTCGGGCGACGCGGGCGAACGCAGCCGCATCAGTTGAAGGGAATTGCGCAACGGCGCGAGGGGGTTGCGCAGTTCATGGCCGAGCATCGCGAGAAAATCATCCTTGGCGCGACTGGCGGTCTGCGTCTCCTCGTGCAGCGCGCTCATCTGCTCGCGCGCCTTGATCTCGTCAGAGACGTCGAAGGCGATCACCAGCACGCCGTCGACGCGTCCGTCGATTCCGCGCACCGGTGCGTAGTTGAAGTTCAGGTACACCTTCTCGAGCGTGCCGCTGCCATCCCGGTCCAGCACCGCCGGCACTTCCTTGCCGACCTGCGGAATGCCGCTGCGCATCAGGCCGTCCAGCACCTCGCGCAGCGAGGTCCGCTGGAGCCCTGGAACGGCCTCGAAGACCGGCTTGTCGTGGACGGCCTCGGCGCTCGTCCCCCACACCTTGCACATGTGCCCGTTCGCGAACTCCACCCGGTAATCCGGGCCGCGGAGGATGCAGATCGGGGCCGGCGCCTGTGTGAAGAGCGCCGACAGGCGCTCCTTCTGGAGCTCCGATTCGCGGCGCGCGGCTTCGGTGTCGCGCCAGGCCTGCTTGAGCTCTTCCATCGAGCTTTCGTGCTGCTCCACTGTCTCGCGCAGGCGGGCATTGAGGTGTTCGATCTCGCGCTCGAGCCGTCGACGGACGGGGTCCGATTGTTCGGCCGTCTGCGGCCCGCTTCTCGGTTCGCGGGCCTCGTCGTCCTCCTGGAAGACGACCAGCAGATATCCGGCATCGCAGTCGCGCAGTGGCTCGATCCGGATCGTGACGTTGCGCGCGGCGCCGTCGAGCTCCATGTGCACGCAGGCCTCTTGCGCTCCGGCACCGGGCTGCGCCGCGCGCCCCAAGGCAGACCGCAACGTGACCCGCAGGGCGGGGTCCGCCAAGCGCAGCAGGTTTGCCGATGACGCTCCCGCGCCGAATCGAAGGAATCGCCTGGCGCTCTCCGGCAGGTGCAGGATCTCGTTCTGGGCGTCGACGATCAGCGACGCAGGGGCGATGCGTTCGAGTACCTCAAGGCGAAGCTTGGCCCACGACGCCTGATCCGACATGCGCGGTTGCTGCCAGGACGGGGATGGCTCTTGCATCCAACGGAGTATCGCTGCCGCTTGTTGCGACTTTGTGAGGATTGCTCAGGGGGCTGACAGGAGTTCGTCTGGCCCATAGACTCCCATGGGCGACGAGTTGTGCCAACGCCGCGTGCGGCAGACGCCAGTCAAAGCCCTCTCGTGATCGCCGGATGGGCCTTTCCGACGCCGGCATCGAGAACGCACTGGCAGCCGGCGCGTCATAGCGGCGCCGACAGCGCCTTCAGCCCCGTCCAGACGACGACGATCACGGCGTTGACCGGCACGCTCAGGGCTCCGGGCACGTACAGCAGCGCGGACGCGAGCGGCGCGCCGATGAACCCTTCGACGAAGGTGCCGGCGGCGTACGAGACCAGTCCGAAGACGACCCAGCGGCGCAGGTACGTGGGCAGCCAGCGCGCTTGCGCCTGGTTGTGGCGCCAAGCGGCCGCACGCTCGAACAGGTTGCCTCGGTTGACGTCGCGGAACAACCAGCCGAAGAAGAAATATCGGTACAGCAGGATCCTGAAGTCCATGGCGCTCTTTCGGCCACCGCCGCGCCCGGGTGCGACGCGCGGCGGTGGCGTCGATTCTGCGCCGTGTCGTCGCCTGCCCGCCGCAGCTAAGCCCCCTCGCGGCGCGCGTCAGCGGCTGGGACGCTTCAGGCGCCTTCTGTGGAAGGCAGGAAGGGCAGGGCTTCCAGCGCTGCCAGAGGCGTTCCGTCGGTGGCAGCGTCCACCCAGCGCCGTCCTTGCCAGAACGACCGATGCGCCGCGGCGGTGGGATTCGCGAACGGCTCGCCCTGGACCGGTACCGGGATGTCGACCTCTTTCGAACCGAACTCCGCCGAGACGAGGAGGCGGGGAACGAAGCCCCCACCGATCAGCCGGCGGGGCGAGCAGTAGAACGCAAAGCCCTTGTACTGGGCGAAGTAGGTCGGTTCCATCTCGGTCTCCTGTGCGCGTCCTGCGCCCGGCTGTATGGGGGTCGATTCTGAACCCTGAACCGCCAGCCTTGGACATCAGCGTCTGCCGGAGTGTCGCTGCCCGGGGGCGGGGCCGGAAATCCCTGAAGCCGGGGGGAGGGCGGGGGCGTCGATCATGGCGAGGCCAACGCCGTGAGGGCCCGGCGGGCCTGCCCCAGGGTCTGCCGCACCGACAGGTACCCGGCCCACGGGTCATCGGTCGAGTCCAGGCGCGCGCGTACCGTCGCGACCGTCCAATGGTCGCCGCCGCGCAGCGCACCGAGTTCATCCCAGGCGCAGGGCACGGAAACCCCCAGGCCCGGCCGCGCGCGGGCCGAAAAAGCGGCCGCAGTGGTCGCCCCGCGACCGTTGCGAAGGTAGTCGATGAAGATGCGGCCAACCCGGTTGGCACTGCCGCTCTTGGCCACGACGCGCTCGGGCGCCGCCGCTGCGAGGTGCTCGACGACATCGCGCGAGAAATCCTTGACGAGGTCCCAACCCTCCCGAGGTGCCAGGGGCACCACGACATGCAGCCCCTTGCCGCCGCTCGTCTTGACGAAGGCCTGCAGGCCGAGCGCCTGGAGCAGCGCGCGGATGCTCTGTGCGGCCTCGACGATACGTGCCCAAGGCACGCCGTCGCCGGGGTCGAGGTCGAAGGTCATCCGGTCCGGCTTCTCGATCACGCGCGAGCACGCATTCCAGGTGTGGAACTCGACCACGTTCATCTGTGCGGCCGAGATCAGCGCCGTGGACGAATCGATCTCGATCAGCGGCGGATGCCCCGGGTCGAGCGCCACCGGCAGCTCCTGCAGGTCCTCGATCTTCAGCGAACCGGCATGCTTCTGGAAGAAGCGCTGCCCCTGGATGCCTGCGGGCGCCCGGACCAGCGCCACCGGCCGGCCGGCGAGGTGCGGCAGCATGCGCTGCGCCGCGCGCAGGTAGTGGTCGACGAGATCGCGCTTGGTGAGTCCGCTGGACGGGTCGATGACGCGCTCGGGATGGGTGACGCGCACGCCTGCGGGCAAGGGCGGGGTGGCAGGTTGCCTGCGGCGCGGCAGCGGAGGATCCGAGACCGCCCCGCCGCCGGCTCCCGCTCGTGCAGTGGCATCCGCGGCATGGGACGGCAGTGGTCCCGCGCGCAGCTTCTTCGGTGTGCGAGGCGCCGTCGCCGGTTGCTCGCGGCGAATGTCCGCTGCGGCCTTGTCGTCGCGCAGGCCGTGGAAGACCGCGTGCCGGACCTTGCCGTCCTGGGTCCACTCCTGAAACGAAACCTCGGCGACGAGCTCCGGCCGGACCCAGTTCCCGCGGGCATTCCGGGGCGCGCCGAAGAAGGGGCTCTGCGCGGCCTCGATCGCGCCCAGACGGCGGCGCAGCGCGGCGAGCGTGCGCGTGTCGAAGCCGGTGCCGACGTTGCCGGCGTACTGCAGGCGGCCGTCGTCGTCGTGGATGCCGAGCAGCAGCGCGCCGAGTCCGGTGCGCGAACCCTTGGGTTCGGTGTAGCCGGCGATGACGAACTCCTGCCGCTGGCTGCACTTGAGCTTGATCCAGTCCGCCGAGCGGCGCGATGCATAGGCCGAGCCCAGGCGCTTGCCGATCAGCCCTTCGAGCCCCAGGCGGCAGGCGTTGCGCAGGATCTCCGTGGGATCGGCGCGCGAGTCCGGGCTGTAGCGAACGCGGGGACCGCCGTCGCCGAGTCGCGCGCGCAGGATCTCGCGCCGGGTCTCCAGCGGCACCGCACGCAGATCCTGGCCATCGAGCCACGGAACGTCGAAGGCGAAATAGAGGATGCGCTCGGGAGCGCCGTCGAAGGCGTTCTGCAGTGCCCCGAAGTCGGACACGCCAGCGGCATCGAGGACGACGATCTCGCCGTCGATCCACGCCGATGCGAGCGGCAGGCGGGCGAGCTCGGCGGCGATCCCGGCGAGCCGCGCGGTCCAGTCCTTGCCATTGCGCGTGAACAGCCGGACCTCGCCGGCGACGATGCGGGCCAGGATGCGGTAGCCGTCGAACTTGACCTCCCAGGCCCACTCGCCGCTGTCGGGCGGTGCGGCCACCAGCGTGGCCAGCTCGGGGGCGAACGCCGCCGGGAGCGCGGCCGCCCGGGCGCCTTCGGGCAAGGTCGGGAGCGATCGCGAATCGCCGGGGGAGGGTGTCATTCCTTCACGCCGGGCGCGTCGCTTCGGCGATGCGTTGCGACCGGCGTTTCGGACGGGTGGCGTCATGACGGTGTCGGCGCAGCTTCGGTCTGCGCGAGCGGCAATCAACGTGCCGGGCTCGACGCCAGCAGGAGTTGCGCGACCACCGACGCGGCGATGACTTCGGGCTCCTTGCCGGTGATGCCAGCGACGCCGATCGGGCAGGTCATCCGTGCGATGGCGTCCGCGGCGATCCCCCGGCGTTCGAATTCGTGAATGAAGCGCTCGCGTTTCGTGCGTGAGCCGATGAGCCCGAACCAGGCGAAGTCGCCACGGCGGAGGATCTCGGTCGAGATCCGCAGGTCGAGGTCGTGGCGGTGCGTCAGCACGAGGTAGAAGGCGCCGGCCGGGGCGAGCCGGACTTCGCCCTCGACCGCGTCGACGCAGACGCGGCGGACGTGCTCGGGCCAGGCGCCGTCCTGGCCGGCCAGGCGGGGCGGGAACTCGTCCTCGCGCTCGTCGATCCAGTCGACGGTGACGGCCAGCGGCAGCAGGGCGCGGGCGATCGCCCGGCCGACATGGCCGGCGCCGTAGAGCTGGAGGTGAAAGCGCGGCGGGACGGGCCGCCAGTCTCGAATGAGCGTTGCATCGAGTGGCGCGAACGCCAAGGTCACCGCCCCGCCGCAGCACTGGCCGAGCGCCGGGCCGAGCGGATAGTGCTGGGAGCGCGGGCCCCGATCTCCAGCGGTGAGCATCGCCCGCGCGGCCTCGATCGCCTTCAATTCCAGGTGCCCGCCGCCGATCGTGCCGGCGACATCGTCGGCCGCCACCAGCATTCGCGTGCCGGCCGCGCGCGGCACCGAGCCGCGCGCGGCGCTGACCTCGACCTGCACCACCGCGCGACCGGCTGCGAGCCAGCTTTGGCCGAGCGCACGGAGCGCGTCCATCGGGCGCGCGGTCAGCCGCCCTGGACCGCAGTGATCGCGCGCAGGATGGACTCGCTCGTCGCCGGTGCGGTCAGCGGCGGGTCGTGGCGGTGGCCGCCGGCGGCCGAAACCGCATCACGGATCGCGTAGAAGACCGAGAACGGCAGGAGCAGCGGCGGCTCGCCGGTTGCCTTGCTGCGGTGGATCGTCGCCGCCGGGTTGTCGGCTTCGTAGAGGCGCACATTGAAGACCGGTGGGCAGTCGTTAGCGGTCGGGATCTTGTAGGTGCTCGGCGCGTGCGTCGTCAGCAGGCCGGTCTGCGGATGCCAGACCAGCTCTTCCATCGTCAGCCAGCCCATGCCCTGGATGAAGGCGCCCTCGACTTGGCCGATGTCGACGGCCGGGTTGAGCGAGCGCCCGGCATCGTGCAGGACGTCGGCGCGCAGCAGCTTCCACTCGCCGGTCAGCGTGTCGACGATGACTTCGCTGACCGCTGCGCCGTACGCGAAGTAGTAGAACGGCTTGCCCTGCACCTTGTCCTTGTCCCAGTGCAGGCCGGGCGTGGCGTAGAAGCCGTCGGACCAGAGCTGCACGCGGCCCATGTAGGCCGCGGTGATCAATTCGGAGAAGGCGAGGGTGCGCCGCGCGGTCGGCGCTCCGACCTCGACCTGGCCGTTGGCGAAGCGCACCTCGCCGGCGCTGCCGCCGTAGTGCGTGGCGGCAAAGGCCGCGAGGCGCTCGCGGATCTGCCGCGCCGCATCCTCGGCCGCCTTGCCGTTGAGGTCGCTGCCGGTCGAGGCGGCGGTTGCCGAGGTGTTGGCGACCTTCTGGGTGTCGGTCGCGGTGACGCGGACGGCGTCGAAGGCGACGCCGAGCTCGTGCGCGACGACCTGGGCGACCTTGGTGTTGAGGCCCTGGCCCATCTCGGTGCCGCCGTGGTTGACCAGGATCGAGCCGTCGCCGTACACATGGACCAGCGCGCCGGCCTGGTTCAGGTGGACCAGGTTGAACGAGATCCCGAACTTCAGCGGGGTCAGGGCCAGCCCGCGCTTGAGCACGGGGCTGGTCGCGTTGAATGCGGTGACGGCGACGCGCCGGGCGCGGTAGTCGCTGTCGGCCTCGAGCCGCGCCGTCAGCTCGTGGATGACGTTGTCCTCGACCTTCTGGCCGTACGGCGTCACGTCGCGTTCGCCGACGCCGTAGAAGTTGGCGCGACGCACGTCGAGCGCGTCCTTGCCGAGGTCGCGCGCGATCGTGTCGAGGATGTTCTCGATCGCGATCGCGCCCTGCGGGCCGCCGAAGCCGCGGAAGGCGGTGTTGCTCTGGGTGTTGGTCTTGCCGGAGTAGCCGTGGATGGCGACGTCGGGCAGGAAGTAGGCGTTGTCGAAGTGGCAGATCGCGCGCGTCATCACCGGGCCCGACAGGTCGGCCGAGTGGCCGGCGCGCGAGACCATCGTCAGCTCCACGCCGAGGACGCGGCCGGCGTCGTCGTAGCCGACCTCGTACTCGTACCAGAAGCAGTGGCGCCGGCCGGTGATCAGGAAGTCGTCGTCGCGGTCGACGCGCAGCTTGACCGGCCGCCGCAGCTTCTGTGCGGCGAGCGCG
Organism: Burkholderiales bacterium; assembly: GCA_038318385.1. Taxonomy (GTDB): domain Bacteria; phylum Pseudomonadota; class Gammaproteobacteria; order Burkholderiales; family Burkholderiaceae_C; genus Schlegelella_A. Next base: position 77,015 of record JBBQCD010000007.1, read on the forward strand.
GCGGCGCAGGCGAAGAGCGCCGACTGCGACTCCTTGCCGCCGAAGCCGCCGCCCATGCGCCGGCAGACCACGTGGACGTGATGCGACTGCAGCCCGAGCGCGTGGGCGACGAGGTGCTGCATCTCGCTCGGGTGCTGGGTCGAGCAGTGGACCAAGAGGCCGTCGTTCTCCTGCGGAATCGCGTACGAGATCTGGCCCTCGAGGTAGAACTGCTCCTGGCCGCCGACGTCGAAGCGGCCGCGCAGCTTGCGCGGCGCGGCGTCGATGGCCGCGCGCGCATCCCCGCGTGCCAGATGCATCGGCGGCAGCACGTAGGCGCCGGCGCGGTGCGCGGCCTCCGGGGTGAAGATCGCCGGCAGGGGCTCGATCTCGAGCACCGCCTTGGCCTGTGCCGCGGCGCGGCGCGCGGCGTCGCGCGTCGCGGCGACGACGAGGAAGACTGGCTGGCCGACGTAGCGGACCTCGCCGTCGGCGAGGATCGGGTCGTCGTGGATCACCGGGCCGCAGTCGTTCGCACCGGGGAAGTCGGCGGCCGCGAGCACGGCCACGACGCCGGGCAGGGCGCGGACGCGGTCGAGGTGCAGGGCGGTCAGCCGGCCGTGCGCGACCGGCGACAGGCCGAGGGCCGCGTGCAGGGTGCCGGCCAGTTCGGGAATGTCGTCGACATACGGCGCGGCGCCAGCGACGTGCAGGTGCGCCGACTCGTGCGGCCGGCTGATGCCGACGCGGGCGCCGGCGCGTTCGGCACCGGCCTCGGCGCGCGCATCCAGGCGCTGCGCGGCATTCTTCAGGTGATCGGCGAACGGCACGTCCGGCGAGCGCAGCAGGTCCGGGTCCAGGGCCTTGTTCATCGCGGGCTCCCTTCGCGGGCGAGATCGCCGGTCGCGTGCGGCATCACGCTCCAGACGCTGAGCGCGGTGGCGTCGAGCGGAGCATCGGACCGGGTCTGCAGCCAGAAGCGCCGCAGCAGGTTCTGCGCGACCTGCTGGCGATAGGCCGCACTGGCCCGCATGTCGGTCAGCGGCTTGAAGTCCTCTGCCAGCGCGGCCTGGGCGGCCTTCAGCGTGGCCTCCGTCCACGCCTGGCCGACGACGGCGGCCTCGGCACCGGCGGCGCGCCGCACCGTTGCCGCCATGCCGCCGAAGGCGAAGCGCGCGCGAGTCACCGTGTTGCCGTCGCGTTCGATGGCGAGCGCCGCGCAGACCGCCGAGATGTCGGAGTCGAAACGCTTCGAGATCTTGTAAGCCTGGACCTGCATCCGGCGACCGAGGGGGACTTCGACCGCGACGAGGAACTCTCCCGGCTCGAGACGGTTCTTCATGTAGTCGACATAGAAATCGGCCAGCGGCAGCGTCCGGATGCGCTCGCCGCGGCGCAGCTCCACCGTCGCGTCGAGCGCCATCAGCACCGGGGCGCTGTCGCCGATCGGCGAGCCGTTGGCGATGTTGCCGCCCATCGTCCCGGAATTGCGGATCGGCACCGAGGCGAAGCGCAGCCAGACGTCTTCCAGGCTCGGCCACTCCCGCACCAGCGCGCGGTACGCGTCCTCGAGGCTGGCGCCGGCGCCGATGCGCAAGGCGTCGTCGTGACGCTCGATCCGTTTCAGCGCCTCGACCTCGCCGGCGTGGATCAGATCCGGCAGGTCGCGAAACATCTTCGTCACCCACAGGCCGATGTCCGTCGAGCCTGCGAGCAGCGTCGCCGCGGGACGCGCCATGCGCGCCGCCGCCAGGTCGTCGAGCGTGCGGGGCGCCTCGAAGCGCACGCCGTCGGCCTCGCAGGCGAGCGCCGGGTCCTCGCGCAATGCCTCGAGCGCGGCGACGACGGGCGCGGTGTCGAGGTGCACCGGCGGCAACTCGAACATGCGCTGACCGGCGTCGAGGATCGGCCGGTAGCCGGTGCAGCGGCAGAGGTTGCCGGAGAGATCGTCGGCGAGCTGCTGGCGCGTCGGCCGTTCGGTACCGTCGCCGGCGTGCTCGTAGGTCGCCCACAGCGACATCACGAAACCCGGCGTGCAGAAACCGCATTGCGAGCCGTGGCACTCGACCATCGCCTGCTGCACGGGGTGCAGTCCGGATGCGGTGGCGGGCGCGCCGATCGCCTTCAGATCCTCGACGGTGAACAGCGCCTTGCCGTCGAGCGTCGGCAGCAGGCGGATGCAGGCGTTGACGCTGGAAAGACGCAGGCCGCGCACGCCGCGTGGGTCGCCGGCCGGCGCGAGCTCGCCGATGACGGTGGTGCAGGCGCCGCAGTCGCCCTCGTTGCAGCCCTCCTTGGTGCCGGTGCAGCGCGCATCCTCGCGCAGCCATTCGAGCACGGTCCGTGTCGGGCGCGCGCCGTCGACCTCGACGATGCGGCCGCGGTGGAAAAAGCGGATCGGGCGCGTGCTCATGGTGGGTTTCCGGCCTCGGGGGATTACCCCCTTAAGGTAGCGAATTCCGGGTCGCAGGGTATCCGAGTCCGAGCATAGTCCCTATCATGATCGGCGTATGACACAGCGGGCGGAGTTCGACAAGATCGATGTCTTCCTCATCCGGGTGTTGCAGACCTTGATCCAAGAGCGCAGCGTTTCTCGGGCCGCCATGCGGCTGCAGAGCACCCAGCCGGCGGTCAGCGCGCAGTTGAAGCGCCTGCGTGCGCTCACCGGCGATCCCTTGCTGGTGCGCGCCGGCAACGGCATGGTGCCGACCGAAACCGCCTTGCAGTTGCTGGCGCCGGCCACGCGCATCCTCCAGGACGCCGAGCGGCTCTTCAGCCCGCGGTCGCGCCAGCGTGGGTTCGAGCCGTTGGCCAGCGACGCACGTTTTCGGATCGCCGCCAGCGATTACCTCGACCCGTTGTTCCTGCCCGAACTCGTCGCGCAGGTCAAACGGGTCGCGCCGCAGGTGCGCCTGGAACTGATGCCGCTGTCGGGAGAATTCGACTACCGGCGGAGCCTGGCGAGCGGCGAGGTCGATCTCGTCATCGGCAACTGGCTCGAGCCGCCGGAGGAACTGCACCTCGGCAGGCTGCTGTCCGACGAGATCGTCTGTCTCGTCTCCGAGGATCACCCGGCGGCGCGCGGCGCGCTGGCGGCTCCGTCCCGCGGCGCTGCGCTGCCGGTGCGTGGTGGTGGCGCGTCGGGCACGGCGCGGAGTGTGGGCTCACGCGACTGGAACGTCGAGCGCTACCTCGCCTGCGAGCACGTCGCGCCGACGCCGCTGCACGCCAACGCGCCCGGCGTCATCGACGAGCACCTGGCGACGCTCGGCATGGCGCGCGAGGTCATGGTGCGCAGCGCTCATTTCAGCCTGATCCCGCTGATGGTCGCGCAGAGCCTGCTGGTGCTGACGACCGGACGGCTGTTCTGCTCGCGCTACGTCGATGCGCTGCCGGTGCGCATCGTGCGCTGTCCGGTGGCGTTCCCGCCGCTCACCTACTACCAGCTCTGGCACGACCTCACCCATCAGTCGGCCTCGGTGAAGTGGCTGCGCGAGCAGGTCCGCGACGTCGCGCGCAACCTCGGTGGCCACGGCATGCTGCGGCGCACGCGGGATGCGCGCACCGCCGAGACCGAAGTGCAGGCCGACTGAGCCCGGCCGCCGACACCGCCATGAACGCCGCCACGCCGAACCCGAACCGTCTCGCATTGCGCGGCGACCTGCTCGACTTCTCGGCAGCCCCCGGCTGGGGCGACGTCGAATCGCCGGCCGTGCGCTTTCGCCCCGACCACTGGCTGCTGGTCGAGTCGGGGCGCATCGTCGGCGTCCAGGACGAGGCACCGGGCGAGGGCTGGGCCCGCCACGACCATCGCGGCCGCTTGATCCTGCCGGGGTTCGTCGACACCCATGTGCACAGCCCACAACTCGACGTGATCGCGAGCTACGGCACCGAACTGCTCGACTGGCTCGACCGCCACACCTTCCCGGCCGAGGGCCGCTATGCCGATGCCGCCCACGCCGAGGCCGGCGCGGCGCTCTTCCTGGATGCGTTGATCGCTCATGGCACGACTTCGGCGGTTGTCTTCCCGACGGTCCACAAGGTGTCGGCCGAAGCGCTCTTCGCGGCAGGCGCCGAGCGCGGCATGCGGCTCGTCGCCGGCAAGGTGCTGATGGACCGCAACGCCCCGCCCGGGCTGGTCGACGTCGTCGAGCAGGCCGAGCGCGACTGCCGCGACCTGATCGCCCGCTGGCACAACAACGGGCGGCTGGCCTATGCCGTCACCATCCGTTTCGCGCCGACCTCGACGCCGGCGCAGCTGGCGATGGCGGGGCGCCTTTGCGCCGAGGACCCGAGCCTGTATTTCCAGACCCACCTGGCGGAGAACCGCGACGAGGTGCGCTGGGTGCACGAGCTGTTCCCCACCGCGCGCAGCTACCTCGACGTCTACGCCGCCGCCGGCCTGCTGCACGGGAAGAGTGTCTTCGCGCACGGCATCTGGCTCGACGATGCCGATCGCGCCGCTCTGCACGCGGCCGGTGCCCAGATCGCGCACAGCCCCTCGTCGAACCTGTTCCTCGGCAGCGGCCTCTTCGACTGGCGCGCGGCCGAGGAGGCTGGCATCGCCGTCAGCGTCGCCAGCGACGTCGGCGGTGGCACCAGCCTGTCGATGTTGCGCAACTGCGCCTATGCGTACAAGGTGCAGGCGATGGCCGGGCAGCGCCTGACCGCCTGGAAGGCGCTCCACGCCTCGACCCGCGGCGCGGCGGAAGCGCTCGGCCTCGGCACCGAGATCGGCTCGCTCGAGCCGGGCCGGATGGCCGACGTCTGCGTCTGGGACTGGGCCGTCGGCCCAGTCGCCCTGCGCCGCATGGACGTGGCGCGCAGCTTGCATGAGAAGGTGTTCGCGTGGATGCTGCTCGGCGATGAGCGCAATCTGGTGGCCGCCGTGGTGGGCGGGGTCACGCGTTACGAGCGGCCGTCGTGAAGGGCTTGTTCGCTGTTGGGAGAGCCCGCCGGTCTCGGCCGCGAGCGGAGGTGCCCCCCGGCGGGCTCTCACAAGGCCGTACCTGCCCCGCCACGGCCCGCTCCCTCCAGGAGGACGCAAGATGCTTCGTCTAGAGCTGATCAACATCAGCAAGCAGTACCCGGCGGTCAAGGCCAATGACGCCGTCAATCTGCGCGTCAAGCCCGGGGAGATCCATGCGGTGCTCGGCGAGAACGGTGCCGGCAAGTCGACGATGATGAAGATGATCTACGGCGCGGTCCGGCCGGACGAGGGCGAGATCCGCTGGAACGGCGAGCGCGTCGCCGTGCGCAATCCGCAGGAAGCGCGGGCGCTCGGCATCAGCATGGTGTTCCAGCACTTCAGCCTGTTCGACACCCTGACGGCGGCCGAGAACGTCTGGCTCGGCCTCGATAAGGACCTGGCGCTGGCCGAGGTGACGCGGCGCATCGAGAAGGTGGCACTCGAATACGGTCTCGACGTGGACCCGCTGCGGCCGGTGCACACGCTCTCGGTCGGCGAGCGCCAGCGCGTGGAGATCGTGCGCGCGCTGATGACCGATCCGAAGCTGCTGATCCTCGACGAGCCGACCTCGGTGCTGACGCCGCAGGCCGTGGACAAGCTCTTCGTCACCTTGCGCAAGCTCGCCAGCGAAGGCTGCTCCATCCTCTACATCAGCCACAAGCTCGACGAGATCCGTGTCCTCTGCCACAACTGCACCGTGCTGCGCGGCGGCAAGGTGACCGGCGAGGTCGACCCGACGCAGGAAAGCAATGCCAGCCTGTCGCGCCTGATGATCGGCGCCGAGCCGCCGCAGTTGCAGCATCGCCAGGCCACGCCCGGAGCCGTGGTGCTGGCGGTGCACGGCCTGAGCCTGGCCAAGGAGGACCAGTTCGGCATGAACCTCGCGGACATCGACTTCGAGGTCCGCGCCGGCGAGGTCGTCGGCATCGCCGGGGTGTCCGGCAACGGCCAGCAGGAGCTGATGGCCGCACTCTCGGGCGAGGACACGCGCGCGCCGGCGGGCTCGATCCGGCTCTTCGGCAGCGACATCGCGCGCCAGCCGCCACGACCCCGCCGCGTCGCCGGGTTGCACTTCGTGCCGGAAGAGCGGCTCGGCCGCGGTGCGGTGCCGACACTGTCGCTGGCGGCGAACACGTTGCTGACGCGCACCGGCAGCGTCAGCCGGGCGGGGTGGGTCCGCACCGGCGACGTCACCGCGCTGGCGGCGTCGCTGATCCGTCGCTTCAACGTCAAGGCCGGGGGGCCGGACGCGGCGGCGAAGAGCCTCTCCGGCGGCAACCTGCAGAAGTTCCTGGTCGGTCGCGAGATCGACGCCGATCCGAAGCTCCTGATTGTGTCGCAGCCGACCTGGGGCGTCGACGTCGGCGCGGCGGCGCAGATTCGGGGCGAGCTGCTGGCGTTGCGCGACAAGGGTTGTGCGGTGCTCGTCGTCAGCGAGGAGCTCGACGAGCTGTTCGAGATCTGCGACCGGCTCGTCGTCATCGCCCAGGGGCGCCTCTCGCCGAGCGTGCCGACGGCCGAGGCGACGATCGAGCAGATCGGCATCTGGATGAGCGGCCTCTGGGGCGCGAGCGCCGCGGCCGCGAAGGAGGGTGTCCATGCTCAAGCTTGAAGCCCGTCCCGAAGCCTCGCGGCTGATGTCGATCGCCTCGCCGCTGCTGGCGCTCGCCATCACCGTCATCATCGGCACCGCGCTCTTCCTGCTGCTCGGCAAGGATCCGCTGCGCGGGCTCTACATCTTCTTCATCGAGCCGGCGAAGAGCGTCTATGCGCTGACCGAGCTCGCGGTTAAGGCGACGCCCCTGATCCTCATCGGGCTCGGCCTGGCGGTGTGCTTTCGTTCCAACGTCTGGAACATCGGCGCCGAGGGCCAGTTCATCGTCGGCGCGATCGCCGCCAGCGGTGTGGCCATGCTGGCCGACAAGGAAACCGGGCGCTGGATCGTCGCGGTGGTGATCGTCGCCGGCGCGCTCGGTGGCATGTTCTGGGCGGCGATCGTCGCCTTCCTGCGCGATCGCTTCAACGCCAACGAGATCCTCGTCAGCCTGATGCTGGTCTACGTCGCCGACCAGTTGCTCGGCTACCTCGTCTACGGTCCGTGGAAGGACCCGGCGGGCTACAACTTCCCGCAGACCATCACCTTCCTGCAGTCCACGCAGGTGCCCAAGCTTTTCGCCGGCTTTCGGGTGAACATCGGCCTGGTCATCGCGTTGTTCGCGGTCGCGGCGTTCTGGCTGCTGCTGTTTCGCACCTACGCGGGCTTTCAGCTGCAGGTCGGCGGCCTCGCGCCGGCGGCGGCGCGCTACGCCGGCTTCTCGTCGCGGCGCGCGCTCTGGCTGACGTTGCTGCTGTCGGGCGGCATGGCCGGGCTGGCGGGCGGACTGGAAGTCGCCGGACCGCTCGGCCAGCTGACGCCGCACGTTCCCGCCGGCTACGGCTTCGCCGCGATCATCGTCGCCTTCGTCGGCCGCCTGCACCCGGTCGGCATCGTCTTCTCGGCCGTGCTGATGAGCATGTTCTACATCGGCGGCGAACTTGCGCAGTCGCGCCTCGGCCTGCCGAAGTCGCTGACGGGCGTCTTCCAGGGCCTGTTGCTGTTCACGCTTCTCGCCTGCGACACCTTGATCTACTACCGCGTGCGCTGGAAGTCGGCGCGTGCAGCGGCCGCCCGCACGACACCGATCGCGACGGTGGCCGAACCGGCCGCGCGGATCTCCAAGGAAGGTGCCTGATGGAAGCCTGGTCACTCCTCCTCGCGGCGACGCTCAACGCCGGTACCGTGCTCGCCTTCGCCGGGCTCGGACTGCTGATCAACGAACGCGCCGGCATCGTCAATCTCGGCGCCGAAGGGATGATGCTGGTGGCGGCCATCGCCGGCTACGCGACTGCCGTCCACACCGGCAGCGACTGGTTAGCCTTCGCAGCGGGCGCGGGCGCGGGGGCGCTGCTGGCCGCCTTGTTCGGCGTCCTCGTGATCTGGCTCAACACCAACCAGTACGCGAGCGGGCTGGCGCTGAGCCTGTTCGGCGCCGGCTTCTCGGCCTTTGCGGGCATCGCCTACGCGCAGCAGATCCTGACCGAGCGGCCGCGCTTTCGCATCCCGTTCCTGGCGGATATCCCGTTTGTCGGGCCGGCCTTCTTTCGCCAGCACCCGATGGTCTACGTCGCCATCGCGCTGACCGCGGCACTGGCCTGGTTCCTCTACCGCTCCCGTGCCGGACTGGTGCTGCGTGCCGTCGGCGAGTCGCCGGAGTCGGCGCATGCGCTCGGCTATCCGGTGCGGCGCATCCGGCTGGCGGCGGTGATCGTCGGCGGTGCGCTCTGCGGAATTTCGGGCGCCTACATCTCGGTCGTGTACACACCGCTGTGGGTGGAGGGCATGGTCGCCGGCAAGGGCTGGATCGCGCTCGCCCTCACCACCTTCGCGACCTGGCGGCCGGCCCGCGTGCTGCTTGGCGCCTACCTCTTCGGTGGCGTGACGATGCTGCAGTTCCACCTGCAGGGCGAAGGCGTGCAGGTGCCGAGCCAGTTCCTGACGATGATGCCGTATCTCGCCACCATCCTCGTGCTGGTGCTGATCTCGCGCAACGCCGCCTTCATCCGCGTCAACATGCCGGCCTCGATCGGCAAGCCGTTCTTTCCCGGTGGCTGACCCGCCGGTCCTTGCGCGGCGGCTGGCGTCAGTGACCGTTGTTCGATAATCCGCCCTGGTCCTGCCTTCTGCGCCCCCGTCTTCCTTCTCACCACACTGGAGAACCCATGACCTTCACGAAACGATCCTGGATCCAACTTGCCGGCTGGGGCTCGCTCGCCACGGTCGCCGCGCTCGCCGGCTGCAGCAAGAAGGAAGAGACGGTGGTGGTGGTGCCGGCGGCGCCGGCCTCTGCCGTGGTCGCGGCAGCGCCGGCCCCTGCGCCGGCTGCATCGGGCCCCCTGAAGATTGCCTTCGCCTACGTCGGCCCCGTGGGCGACGGCGGCTGGACGTTCGCCCACGACAACGGTCGCAAGGCGATGGAGAAGGAACTCGGCGACAAGGTCCAGACCAGCTTCGTCGAGAACGTGCCCGAGGCCGCCGACGCCGAGCGCGTCTTTCGCGACATGGTGAGCCAGGGCAACACGGTGATCTTCGGCACCACGTTCGGCTACATGGAGCCGATGCTGAAGGTGGCTGCCGACAATCCGAACGTCAAGTTCGAGCATGCCACCGGCTACAAGCAGTCCGACAACATGCGCACCTACGACACGCGGACCTATGAAGGCGCGTACATGGCGGGCGTGATCGCCGGCGGCATGACGAAGACGAACACGCTCGGCGTCGTCGGCTCGGTGCCGATTCCCGAGGTGATCCGCAACATCAACAGCTTCACGCTCGGCGCCCAGTCGGTGAATCCGAAGGTCACGACCAAGGTGGTCTGGGTCAACAAGTGGTTCGATCCGCCGAAGGAGACCGAGGCCGCGCAGTCGCTGATCAACGGCGGCGCCGACGTGCTGATGCAGAACACCGACTCGCCGGCGGTGCTGCAGACCGCCGAGAAGGCCGGCAAGTACGCCTTCGGCTGGGACAGCGACATGACGGCCTACGGGCCGAAGGCCCACCTCGCTTCGAGCCAGATCAGCTGGGGCCCGTACTACATCAAGGCCGTCAAGGAGGTGCTCGACGGCACCTGGAAGGGCAACCAGAACACCTGGTGGGGTGTCAAGGAAGGCGCCATCGACTTGGTCTCGATCTCCGACAAGGTCCCCGCCGACCTCAAGGCCAAGCTCGACACGGTGCGCGCCGGCCTGAAGGACGGCAGCTTCGCGATCTGGAAAGGCCCGATCGTCGGCAACGACGGCAAGGAAGTGCTCGCCGCCGGAACGACCGCCGACGACAAGTTCCTCGGCGGGATCAAGTTCTACGTCAAGGGCGTCGAAGGTACGGTCCCCGGCGCGAAGTAGTATGTCCGGCAGCCACGGCTGCCGCATCATCGCCCCACAAGGCCGCCCGCGGGCGGCCTTGTCCATGGTGCATCCGGGACGGGCTGCATCCGTCATCCGAAAGAGCCCGACATGATCGACTTCGATGCCATCCCCCGCGCCCGCCTGCCCGAACTGCTGCGGGCGATGCCGAAGGCCGAGCTGCACATCCACATCGAGGGTTCGCTGGAACCCGAGCTGATCTTCACCCTGTCGCGGCGCAACGGCGTCGCGCTCGACTATCCGGACGTCGAGGCCCTGCGGGCGGCCTACGCTTTCTCCGACCTGCAGAGCTTCCTCGACATCTACTACGCCGGTGCCAGCGTGCTGCTGCACGAGCGTGACTTCACCGACATGGCCTGGGCTTACCTCGAACGCGCGGCTGCGGACCATGTGGTCCACGCCGAGATCTTCTTCGACCCGCAGACCCACACGGCGCGCGGCGTCGACATCGGCGTCGTCATCCGCGGGCTCGCCGCGGCCTGCGAGCGCGGCGCGCGCGAACTCGGGGTGTCGAGCAGCCTGATCCTGTGCTTCCTGCGCCACCTCGACGAGGCCGACGCGCTGGCCACGCTGGAGGCCGCGCTGCCCTATCGCGAGCACTTCATCGGCGTGGGCCTCGACAGCAGCGAGCGCGGCCACCCGCCGGAGAAGTTCGAGCGTGTCTTCGCGCGGGCCCGCGCCGAGGGCCTGCACCGCGTCGCCCACGCGGGCGAGGAAGGGCCTCCCGAATACATCCGCAATGCGCTGGACGTGCTGCATGTCGAGCGCATCGATCACGGCGTGCGCTGCGTCGAGGATCCCGCACTGGTTGCGCGCCTGGCGCGAGACGGGATCGCGTTGACGGTGTGCCCGCTGTCGAACCTGAAGCTCCGCGTCTTCGGCAGCATGGCCGAGCACAACCTGGCCGAGTTGCTGGCAGCGGGCCTGAAGGCGACCGTCAATTCCGACGACCCGGCCTATTTCGGCGGCTACATCAACCAGAACTTCGTCGAAGCCTTTGCCGCGCTGCCGCAGCTCGGTGCCCGCGAGGCGCATGCCCTCGCCGCGAACAGCTTCGAGGCGAGCTTCGCCAGTGCCGATTCCAAGCGGCGCTGGAAGACGCAACTCGACGACACCTTCGCGGCCTGCGCGGCGACTTGACGGTTGGCACCTCGTCAGGCCTGAGGGCTCGCTCGCTTGCCGGTCGCCGTCGCCGCCGGCGATGAGTGGGCCGACGACATCTTCCGCGACCGCGCGCCCCCGCGGTCGATTTCGGTTCAGGGGCCATGTAGAGGAACACCATGTTCAAAAACCTCATCCGCGCCGGCACGTTGCTGCTGGCCGCGATTTCACTCATCCTCCCGCCAGGAGCTTTCGCGCAGGCGCCGCCACCGCTGAAGGTGGGCTTCGTCTATGTCAGCCCGGTCGGCGAGGCCGGCTGGAGCTACCAGCACGATCTTGGCCGGCGCGAACTCGAGAAGGCACTCGGCGATCGGGTCCGCACGACGGTGGTCGAGGGCGTCGCCGAAGGCGCCGATTCCGAGCGGGTGATGCGCGACCTGGCGCGCCAGGGCCACGGACTGATCTTCGCGACCAGCTTCGGCTACCTCGATCCCGCTCTGCGAGTGGCCGCCGATTTCCTGGGCGTGAAGTTCGAACACGCGGGCGGCTACAAGACCGCGCCCAATCTCAAGACCTACGACGCGCGCTACTACGAGGCGCGTTATCTGGCCGGGCTGGTGGCGGGGGCGACGAGTCGCAGCGGTGTCGCCGGGTATGTCGCTGGTTTCGCGGTGCCGGAGGTCGTGCAGGGCATCAACGCTTTCGCGCTCGGCATGCGCGCGGCCAATCCGAAGGCGGTCGTGAAGGTCGTCTGGCTCAACACCTGGTTCGACCCGGCGCGCGAAAGCGAGGCCGCGCAGACGCTCGTCAATCAAGGGGCCGACGTGCTGACCAATCACAGCGCCTCGGCGGCGGTCGCCCAGACCGCGCAGGCGAACTTCGCGATCAGGGGCGTGCGCTTCCTCGGCAACCAGAGCGACATGCGGGCCTTCGCGCCCGATGCCCAGCTGGCGTCGGTGGTCCATCACTGGGGGCGCTATTACGCCGCCGAGGCCCGGGCCGTGCTCGACGGCACCTGGAATCCGCGCCCCGTGTGGGGAGGCATCCGTGAGGGCTTCGTCGATCTCGGCGCGATCGATCCCCGGTTGCCGCTCGCCTTGCGCCAGCGCGTCGAGACCACTCGCCAGGCGATCGTCGACGGCCGGTTCAAGCCTTTCAGCGCGCCCCTGGCGGACAACACCGGCAAGGTGCGGCTGGCGCGCGGCGCGCTGGACGATGTCGCCATCCAGCACATGGACTGGCTGGTCGATGGCGTCGTCGGCACGCTGCCGCGAAACTGACGCCTGACGCCTGACGCCTGCTGCCTGCTGCCTGCTGCCTGACGGCGGCCTCAGGCCGGCGGGGTGTCGACCTGCAGCGCCGCGGCGAGGTGCTGCGCCGTCGATCCGAAGGCGTACGCGTCCATGCCCAGACTGCCGAGCGTGACGCTGGTGTGCAGCCGCAAAGGTATCGCCTGGCGACCGCCGGCGCCGGCCGCCACGTACCACGGCAGCAGATGCTCGTCGGTGGGATGCATGTCGACGGCGTACGGAGCCAGGCGCCGGTAGTCGAACAAGGCGTCCCAGTCGAGGGCGTCCGATCTCGCCTTCATCCAGGCGCGAAAGTCTGCGCTCTCCGGAATCTCGGGCTGGTCGGCGGCGGCGCGCAGTCCGCCTGCGAAGACGCGCCGCAGGTTGTGGGTGATGCTGCCGCTGCCGAGCACCAGCACGCCCTCGGCGGCAAGCGGCGCCAGCGCCGCGCCGAGCGCGAACTGCTGAGCCGGGCTGGCGTCGGGCACGAAGGCGAGCGGCAGCACCGGAATATCGGCCGCGGGATAGATGTAGCGCAGCGCGGTCCAGGCGCCGTGGTCGAGACCGCTCTCGGAAACGCTCGCGGCAGCGATGCCGGCCGCGGCGAGCAGCGCAGCCGCGCGAGGCGCCAGGTCGGGGGCGCCGGGGGCGTCGTAGCGCAATGTGCGCAGCTTCGGATCGAAGCCGCCGAAGTCGTAGATCGCCTCGTGGCGCGGCCCGGCCAGCAGCACCGGCCGGCGTGCCGCGGTGTGTGCCGAGATCGAGACGATGGCGCGCGGGCGGCCGAAGGTCGCGTCGATCGCCGGCCCGAGGCGCTGCATGAACGCGCCGGCAGCGCCAGGCTCGAGCGCGATCATCGGCGAACCGTGGGAGACGAAGAGTGAGGGCAGGTCGGGCTTCATGGATTCATTACAGCACCGGCCGCAGCCGCGCGCATTCGGCGCCGTTGCATGCAGCGTTCGGACGCCTCACGGGCGTCGGGAAGGCCCCAGCCGGTCGCTTTCGGCCGACCTCGTGTAAGTTCGCGCCATGACGACCGCTGCCCCAGCCACCGGACCTGCGGTCTGGCAACTCGCCTGGCGCCAGCTCGGACGTGATTTCCGCGCCGGCGAACTTCGCCTCCTCGTGGTGGCGGTGATGCTGGCTGTTGCCGCACTGTCGGCGGTCGGATTCTTCGCCGATCGCATCAATGCCGGGCTGGCGCGCGATGCGCGGCAGATGCTCGGCGGCGACGCCATCGTTGCCAGCGACCAGCCCGCGCCGCTGTCTTTCGCCGTCAAGGCGCGCGAACTGGGACTTCAGACGGCGACCACGGCGGTGTTCCCGAGCATGGGTCGCGCGCCCGAAGCCCGCGGGGGCTCGACCCGGCTGGTGACGGTCAAGGCGGTCAGCGACGCCTATCCGCTGCGCGGGCGGCTGCGCGTCAGCGACGGACCGGGCACTGCGGAGGTCCTCGTCGGCGAGGCGCCGCGCCCGGGCACCGCCTGGGTCGATCCCCCGCTCCTCGACGCACTCGGCCTGAAGGTCGGCGACCTGCTGCTGCTCGGCGATGCGACGCTCAAGATCGCACGCGTGATCGTCATCGAGCCGGACCGCGGCGCCGGCTTCCTCAGCTTTGCACCCCGGGTGCTGATGAACGAAGCCGATCTCGCCGCGACCGGTCTCATCCAGCCGGCGAGCCGCGTCACCTACCGCCTGGCCGTCGCGGCCCGCGATGGCAGCACCGGCTCCGGCGTCACGCGCTTCGTCGAATGGGCCGAAGCCCAGGCCCGCGAGGGAACGCAGCGCGGCCTGCGGGTCGAATCGCTGGAAAGCAACCGCCCCGAGATGCGGCAGACGCTCGACCGCGCCGAGAAGTTCCTCAACCTCGTCGCCCTGCTGGCCGCGCTGCTCGCCGCGGTCGCGGTCGGCATCGCCTCGCGCGACTTCGCCAGCCGCCACCTCGACGACTGCGCGATGCTGCGCGTGCTCGGCCTTTCGCAGCGCACCATCGCGCTGCAGTACGGCCTCGAGTTCTCTCTCGTCGGCGCGATCGCCAGCGCAGCCGGGGTCGCCCTCGGCTTCGCCGTGCACTATGTCTTCGTCTGGCTCCTCGCCGGGCTGGTCCGTGCGGAGCTGCCACCGCCCGGCGCCTGGCCGGCGCTGTTCGGCGTCGGCGTCGGCTTCACGCTGCTGATGGGCTTCGGCCTGCCGCCGGTGCTGCAGCTCGCACGGGTGCCGCCGCTGCGCGTCATCCGCCGGGACGTCGGCGCGCTGAAGCCGGCGTCGATCGCGGTGCTCGGCGCCGGCACGCTCGGCTTCGTCGCGCTGCTGCTGGCGGTGTCGAGCGACCTGAAGCTCGGTGGCATCGCGGTCGGCGGCTTCGCGGTCGCGGTTGCGGTCTTTGCCGCGCTCTCCTGGCTCGCCGTCGCGGTGCTGCGGCGCGCCGTGCCCGAGTCGCGGGCGCCGCGCTGGCTCGTCCTGGCGACGCGCCAGATCGCCGCCCGGCCGGCCTTCGCGGTGCTGCAGGTCTCGGCGCTGAGCGTCGGCCTGCTGGCCCTGGTGCTGCTGGTGCTGCTGCGCACCGACCTCATCGACAGCTGGCGCCAGGCGACACCAAAGGACGCACCGAACCGCTTCGTCATCAGCATCCAGCCCGACCAGGCGCCGGCGTTCCGCGCCCGGCTCGACGGCGCCGGCGTGACCCGGTACGACTGGTTCCCGATGATCCGCGGCCGCCTCGTCGCGATCAACGGGCGCAGCGTGAAGCCGGACGACATGACCGGCGACCGGGCTCGCCGCCTGGTCGAGCGCGAATTCAACCTCAGCCACAGCGCGACGCTGCCGGAGCACAACGTGGTGGCGGCCGGGCGCTGGGTGAACGACGAAGCCGGCGGGATCAGCGTCGAGGACGGCCTGGCTCAGACGCTCGGGTTGAAGCTGGGCGACACCCTGCGCTTCGACATGGGCGGAACGAATGTGGAGGGGCGCATCACCAGCTTGCGCAAGGTCGACTGGAGCTCGATGCGGGTCAACTTCTTCGTCATGTTCCCCACCGCGACGATGGTGGACGCCCCTGTCAGCTACATCGCCGCGTTTCGCGCACCGGCGCAGGCCGGTTTCGACAACGCCCTGGCGCGCGACTTTCCGAACGTCACCAGCATCGACGTCTCGGCCTCGATCGCGCAGATCCAGGGCGTGCTCGACCAGGTGGTGCGCGCGGTCGAATTCCTTTTCGGCTTCACGCTGGCCGCCGGGCTGGTGGTGCTGTTCGCCGCAGTCACGGCGACGCGCGAAGCACGCTCGCGCGAGTTCGCGGTGATGCGCGCGCTCGGCGCGAGCGCGCGGCTGCTTGCGCAGGTGCAGCGTGCCGAACTGCTCGGCGTCGGCGCCCTCGCCGGCGTGCTGGCGTCGATCGCGGCCATGGTCGTCGGTTGGGCGCTGGCGCGCTACGTCTTCGAGTTCAACTGGAACCCGTCGCCGCTGGTGCCGCTCGTCGGCGGCATCACCGGGGCGCTGCTGGCGCTGGGGGCCGGCTGGTGGGGACTGCGCGAGGTGCTGCGCCGTCCCGTCGTCGAAACGCTGCGACAGGCCGCGGACGTCTGAGTCTTGTCACGCCGGGGAGTCGGCGACTGCGGGCATACTCGACGCCATGCCGCTGCCGACCCGGGACCGCACCCTGCGCGTCCTGCACCTCGAGGACTCCGAGCTCGATCACCAGCTCGCGATGGCTCACCTTGCGCGGGGCGGGCTGCGGGTGCAGTCGCAGCGCATCGATTCCGAGGTTGCCTTCCTCGATGCTCTCGATCACAGCTGGGATGCGGTCATCTCCGACTACAATCTGCCGGGCTTCTCGGGCCTGGTCGCCCTCGAACTGCTGAAGGCACGGGCCCGCGACGTGCCGTTCATCCTCGTCTCGGGGGAAATCGGCGAGGACACCGCCGTCGAGGCGATGCGCAACGGCGCCAGCGACTACCTCCAGAAGGCGCACCTCGCGCGCCTGGTACCGGCGCTGCTGCACGCGGTCGATGCCGCGGAGACCCGGCGGGCGCGCGTCCGGGCCGACCGCGAGCTGCTCGAGTCCAAGCAGCGGCTGCGCGAGCTCGCCCAGCATCTGCAGACCAGCGTCGAGCACGAGCGCGCGGCGATCGCGCGCGAGATCCACGACGACGTCGGCGGGTCGCTCACCGCGCTGAAGTTCGACCTCGCCTGGATCGCCCGGCATTCGACCGCACCCGACGTCAAGGCGCGCGTCAGCTCGGCGATCGAGACGGTCTCGCATGCGGTCGAGTCCAGCCAGCGCATCATGCACAACCTGCGCCCGGCGATCCTCGAGCAGGGGTTGCTGGCGGCGCTGCAGTGGATCGCCCTGCGCTTCGAACGCCGCACCGGCATCGAGTGCGAGATCCGGCTGCCGCGCGCCGTCCCCGAGCTGCCCGCCGGCGTTCCCCTGGTGGCGTACCGCGCGGCCCAGGAGGCCCTGACCAACATCACCAAGCATGCCAACGCGAGCCGCGTGCAGATCGACCTGTCGCTGGCTGGCGGCGTGCTGTCGCTCGAGATCAGCGACAACGGCCGCGGCCTGAGCCAGGAAGACCTGGCGAAGACGCGTTCGTTCGGCATTCGCGGCCTGCACGAGCGCGCCGGCACCGTCGGCGGCTGGATCGATCTGTCCAGCGGTCCGCAGGGCACGACGCTGATCCTGTCGGTGCCGCTGAATCTGCCCGAGCCCCTTGCGGAGCCGGAGCCCGACCGCCGCGCCTACGATCCCAGCCAGTGGGGCGACATCTGAGCGCCTCGACCCGAATGACCGAGCGCCCATGATCAAAGTCTTTCTCTGCGACGACCACGCGCTGATCCGGCGCGGCATTCGCGACACGCTTTCCGACGCGCCCGACATCGAGGTCGTCGGAGAGGCCGGGGACTACGGCGAGTTGCGCACGATGATGCGCGACCGCAGCGCCGACGTCCTGGTGCTCGACATCAACCTGCCGGGTCGCAGCGGTCTGGACGTGCTGCACGTGCTGAAGGAAGAGGGCAGCGCGATGAAGGTGCTGGTGGTGTCGATGTACCCGGAGGACCAGTACGCCATCCGGGCGCTGCGCGCCGGCGCCTACGGCTATGTCAACAAGGGCGGGGACCCGGCGCAGATCGTCAACGCCGTGCGCATCGTCTCCCAGGGGCGCAAGTACGTGACGCCGGAGATCGCACAGATGCTGGTCGAGAGCCTGACGACGCCGACGGTCGAGAATGCCCACGAGAAGCTTTCCGATCGCGAGATGCAGACGCTGGTGATGATCGCCTCCGGCAAGCGCCTCTCGGACATCGCCGAGCAACTGATGCTCAGCCCGAAGACGGTGAGCGTCTACCGCGCCCGCGTGCTGGAAAAGCTCGGCCTCACCAACAACTCCGAGATGACGGTCTACGCCATCCGCAGCGGGCTCGTCGGCAACTGAGTCGCCGCCGCGGCGCTCGACCGGGATCTCAGGCGGGCACGGGCTCCGCGCTCGTGGTCCTGCGCAACATCATCAGCGCACCGAAGGCGCAGAGGCCCAGCCCCGCCGACAGCCAGAGCGCCCCGGCACCCCAGCGGTCGAGGCAGATGCCGAAGAGCCAGGGCGCGAGGGCTTGCAGGAGGCGTGCCGGCACCATCAGCAGGCCCTGGCGCTCGCCGTAGGCCTGCGGCCCGAAGATGACGAGGGGCAGCGTGCCCTTGGCGATCGTCAGGATGCCGTTGCCGGCGCCGTGCAGCACCGCGAAAAGCGCCGCGGCCGGCGCGCCGACCACCATCAGCAGGACAGCGCCGATCGGGTGCATCAGCGTGGCCAGGCGGGCGGACAGCAGCGGATGGATGCGGCGCAGGATGCCGAACTCGAGCAGGCGGCCTCCGACCTGAGCCGGCCCGACCAGGGCGCCGATCGCCACCGCGGCGGCGAAGCTCGCGCCGCCGAGCATCAGCAGCCGCGGCAGGTGCGCGGCCATCGCGGTGCTGACGAACCAGGTGACGGCGAAGACGATGGCCAGGATCCAGCCCGCGCGGCCCACGCGCACCGGTGTTGACGGCAGCGGGGCCGCCGTGGCGGACGTGGCCGCGGCGGGCGCCTCGACGCGCGGCGCATGTGGCAGCCACGCATTGAGCGGCAGGCCGACCAGCAGATGCAGTCCGGCCCAGGCAAGGCAGGCGCCGCGCCAGCCAATGTTCACCTCGAGCAACGTCGTCAACGGCCAGCCCACCGTGCTGGCGAAGCCGGCGATCAGCGTGATGCCGGTGATGGCGTTGCGGGACTGATGGCCGTAGAAGCGGACCAGCGCGGCGAAGGCCGCCTCGTAGAGGCCGCTGCCCATGCCGATACCCAGGATCAGCCAGGCCGCGAAGAGTCCGACGGGCCCCTGCGCGGCGGCGAGCGCGCAGAGCCCCGCGGCGAAGACGCCGTTGGTGCCCATCAGCACCGGCCGGCCGCCCCACCGGTCGATCGTGCGGCCGGCGTAGGGCCCGAGAAGTCCGGAGACAACCAGCGCTGCCGAAAACGCGGCGAAGACCGTCGGCACGGTGACGCCGAGGTCGCGCGCCATCGGCACGGCAAGCATTGCCGGCAGGTAGTAGGACGACGCCCAGGCGAGAGTCTGCGCCGAACCCAGAACGATGACGACCCGGGTGCGGTCTGCGCTCGCCATCGTCGTAGGAGCCTTCGCGTTCAGGTCGGCGCGCGCCGCGCGCCGCTGTCGACGACGACGTCGCCGTCTTCTTTGGCGAAGGGTGCGAGCGGGCCCAGGGGAAGCAACGCCAGCACCGCCTCCGAGGGGCGGCAGAGCGCGGTACCCAGCGGCGTCACGACGATCGGCCGGTTGATGAGGATCGGATGGCGCTGCATGAAATCGAGCAGCTCGTCGTCCGACCACTTCGGATCCGCCAGGCCGAGTTCCGCGTACGGGGTGCCCTTTTCGCGCAGCAACTGGCGCACCGTGATGCCGGCATCGGTGGCGAGCGCACGCAACCGGTCTTTCGACGGCGGCGTCTTCAGGTATTCCACCACCGTGGGCGCGATGCCGGCGTGGCGGATGAGGCCGAGCACGTTGCGTGACGTGCCGCAGGCAGGATTGTGGAAGATCGTGACATCGGTCATGGGGTGAGGTGAATTCTAGGTTCGCGGGGCGCAGCGCCGGCTTCGTACCAGGCCTTCGAGCGGTTGACGACCGCGACCACGGCGAGCATCAGCGGGACCTCGATGAGAACGCCAACCACGGTGGCGAGCGCCGCTCCGGATCGCAGGCCGAAGAGGCTGATGGCTGTGGCGACCGCGAGCTCGAAGAAGTTGCTGGCGCCGATCAAGGCCGACGGACCGGCGATGCAGTGCGGGACACCGAGCCTGCGGTTGAGCCCGTAGGCCAGAGATGCGTTGAGAACGACCTGGATCACGATCGGGATCGCGAGCAGGCCGATGATCCAGGGCTGCTCGACGATGCGTTCGCCCTGGAATGCGAAGAGCAGGACGAGGGTCAGCAGCAAGGCCCCGATCGAAACGGGTCCGAGCGCGGTCACGACGGCAGCCAGCCGCGCGGCCCCGCGGTGCAGCAACCGACGCCGAAGGATCTGCGCGGCGATCACCGGCACCACGATGTAGAGCAGGACCGACACGAGCAGCGTGTCCCAGGGCACCGCGATCGACGACAGGCCGAGCAGCAGCGCGACGATCGGCGCGAACGCCACCACCATGATGAGGTCGTTCAGTGCCACTTGCGACAGCGTGAAGTAGGGGTCTCCCCTGCACAGCTGGCTCCAGACGAAGACCATCGCGGTGCACGGTGCCGCCGCCAGCAGGATCAGCCCGGCGATGTAGCTGTCGAGCTGGTCCGGCGGCAACCAGGGCGCGAGCAGGTGGCGCACGAAGATCCAGCCGAGGAGTGCCATCGAGAACGGCTTGACGGCCCAGTTGACCAGCAGGGTCACGCCAATCCCGCGGAGCTGCGAGCGGACCTGGCCGAGTGCGGCGAAGTCGATCTTCAGCAGCATCGGCACGATCATGATCCAGATCAGCACGCCCACCGGCAGGTTGACGCGCGCGAACTCCAGGGTCGCGACGCTGCGCGCGACGGCGGGCGCGAACTGGCCGATCGCGACGCCTGCGACGATGCACAACGCGACCCAGAGCGTCAGGTAGCGCTCGAAGACGCCCATTGCCGGGCGCGCGTCCGGCGTGTCGACGGCGCTGGCAACGGCGGTCATGGGGTATGCGTCCGCGCGCGCAAGCGGCAGCCGCGCATCCGCGTCCCCGACCTGCCCCGCAAGGCACTGAAGGGCCACGACCGCCGATTCGAGCGGGCCATCAGCAGCACGAGGTCGCCGGCTTGAGCGCGATGCCGACCGGCTTGCCGCGTGGCGCACCGTTCGCGCAGCATGCCGCTTCGGCCTTGGCTTCGGTGGCCGGCGCTTCGTGGAACACTGGAATGTCGCCAAGCGTGTGGAACTGCTCCCAGGCGATGCCCTGGGGGTCCGTGATCCAGTGCTTCGCGCTGCGTGCGTAGCAGCAGGTGGTCTCGCCCTCGTCGAGGAGCGCCATGTCGGCGGCTTCGGCCCGGCCCTTCAACTCGCTGAGCTCGTCGGCGTCGTCGGTCTGGAACCCCAGGTGATCGATGCCCGGTGCAGCGCCGCGTGTCGAGATGGCGAAGTTGATGCGCGGGTCCTCGAGCATCCACTTCGCATAGTCGGTCTCCGTTCGGGTCGGCGGGGCCGCGAAGAGTCGTGAATAGAAGGCGACGCTCGCTGCAAGGTCGGCGACATGGAGGTGGACGTGGAAGCGCTTCATGGAGATTGCCTTTCCGGGGTGCGATTGCGAGGGCGGATGACGGGCGCGGCGCAGGCTTCACCCTGGCAGCAGTGCGCCGTGAGGTAGCCGAGGAGATCGTTCATCTGCTCGAACGCGGCGCGGTAGATGAGGTAGCGGCCATCGCGCTCCTGGCTCACGAGCTGCGCATGGGCGAGCTCCTTCAGGTGAAAGGAAAGCGTCGGCGCGGCGACGGCGAGCTGCTCCGCGAGCTGTCCCGGCGTGAGACCGCGGGGACCGGCGACGACGAGTGCGCGGAAGATGCGCAGACGGTGTGGCTGCGCCAGGGCGGCGAGGGCGCTGATGACCGTGCTCTCTTCCATATTTCAAGTATTGTCGAAATGATCGGATCCGTCAAGCCGACGCTTCTCGGGCGGACTGCCCGTGTGCGCTCGCTAAGATGCCGCATGCCGATCGTTCGCGTCCTCCTCCTCCTGGCCGTGCTGCTGAGTTCAGCCCTCGCGCCGGCCCGGGCTCAGGGGGCGGCCAGCGTCTTTCTCGAGGACCTGACCTGGACCGAGCTGCGCGATCGCATTCGCGCGGGAGCGACGACGGTCATCGTGCCGGCGGGCGGCACCGAGCAGAGCGGTCCGCAGATCGCCCTCGGCAAGCACAACGTTCGCGCCCGCGTGCTGGCCGGGCAGATCGCCGCCGGGCTCGGCAATGCGCTGGTGGCGCCGGTCCTGGCCTACGTGCCCGAGGGCAGCATCGAGCCGCCGGCGGGCCACATGCGATTCCCCGGGACGATCAGCGTTCCCGAGGCGACTTTCGAGAGCACGCTCGAGTACGCCGCTCGCAGTTTTCGCCGTCACGGGTTCCGGGACATCGTGCTGATCGGCGACCACGGCGGCTACCAGAAGAGCCTGCAGCGCGTGGCGGCGAAGCTGAACCGCGAGTGGGCCGGCGGCCCGGCCCGCGTGCACGCGGTCGAGGCCTACTACCGGGCCGCGGATGTCGAGTTCGCACAGCTCCTGCAGCGCAAGGGGCACGCCACCGCCGAGATCGGCTCCCATGCGGGTCTGGCGGACACGTCGCTTTCCATGGCGGTGGACCCGCGCCTGGTGCGCAGCGAACGCCTGCGCCTGGGCGAGCCGCCAGGCGTCGACGACGGCGTCCGTGGCGACCCACGTGCCGCGAGCGCCGAGCTGGGCCGCGCCGGCGTCGATCTGATCGTGGCGCGAACCGTCGAGGCGATCCGCGCCGATGTCGCTCGCCGTTGAGATTGCTCGTCGGCCGTGCCGGGCGCTGGCGCGTTGAGCAAGCGCGCCCCCATTCCCATCCAGGAGTTCCCTTGAATCCGAAGCCGTTTCACTTGCGCGCCGTTCTGGCACCGGCCATCGCCGCCCTTTTCGGGCTGGTCCACGTCGGTGGGGCGGCAGCGCCGGGTATCGACACCGTTCCCGGCATGCCGCCGGTCGTCGACCCGACCAATCTCTACAGCGAGGCCGGCGAGGGCAAGCTCAGCGAGGCCGTGCAGGGCGCGCTGGCGCGCGTCTACGTGCCCAACCTCCAGTCCAACGACGTCTACGTGATCGACCCGGCGACCTTCAAGGTGATCGACCGTTTCAAGGTCGGCCTCAACCCCCAGCACGTCGTGCCGTCGTGGGACCTGAAGACGCTCTGGGTCGCGAACAACGCAGAGAACACCACCCGCGGCAGCCTGACGCCGATCGATCCGCTGACCGGCAAGCCGGGCAAGACTGTCGCGGTCGAGGATCCGTACAACATGTACTTCACGCCCGACGGCAAGGAGGCGATCGTCGTCGCTGAAGCGCTGCTTCGGCTGGATTTCCGCGACGCCAAGACGATGGTGCTGAAGTCTTCGCTGGCCACGCCGAACTGCAGGGGCATCAACCACGCCGACTTCTCGATCGACGGGCGCTACGCGATCTTCACCTGCGAGTTCGGTGGCACCCTGGTGAAGATCGACATGGTTCAGCGCAAGGTCATCGGCTACCTGAAGCTGTCCACCGGCCGCATGCCGCAGGACATTCGCGTCTCGCCGGACGGCAGCACGTTCTATGTCGCCGACATGATGGCCGACGGCGTCTTCGTCGTCGATGGCGCGAGCTTCAAGGAGACCGGTTTCGTCAAGACTGGTAAGGGCACGCACGGCCTGTACCCGAGCCGCGACGGAAAAAAGCTCTACGTGACGAACCGCGGCTCGAACAAGGTCCACGGCGCCGAGCGCGGCATGGGCAGCGTTTCGGTGCTCGATTTCGCCACCGGCAAGGTCGACGTCACCTGGCCGATTCCCGGCGGCGGCAGCCCCGACATGGGCAACGTCAGCGCCGACGGCAAGTGGCTCTGGCTGTCGGGTCGCTACGACAACGTGGTCTATGCCTTCGACACCGCTACCGGTGCGGTCAAGATCATCCCCGTGGGCAAGGAGCCGCATGGGCTGACGGTGTGGCCGCAGCCGGGGCGCTATTCTCTGGGCCACACCGGCAACATGCGCTGACGCCCGCCGGCTCAACGAACAGGACGCACCATGCTCAAGTGGGCCATCATCTTCTTCATCGTTTCGCTGGTCGCCGGCTTCTTCGGCTTCACCGGGGTGGCTTCGGGCGCGCGCTCGATCGCCAAGGTGCTGTTCTTCATCGCGCTGGCGATCTTCCTGGTCGTGCTGATCTTCGGCGTGATGCTGGGAACGCTGGTCTTCTGAGCATCGACGCGGCTGGTTTCAGCGCGTCGCGCGACGACGCACGCAGTCGATGTAGCGCTCGCCGTCGGGCGGACGACCGCTGCGCTGCGACTCCCAGAGCATCTCGCCGAGGCATTCCATCACCTCGTGATGGGCGGCGTGGACCGAGCCCAGGCGCGAGCGCAGCAGTTCGAACGCCTGCTTGATGCCGGGCGGCTGGTCGATCGAGACCTGTTCGCTGATCGACAGGTGCATCGACAGGTGCAGGAACGGGTTGGTGCGGCCTTCCTCGACCGGGTAGACCGCGGCCTGCGCCGCGTCGACGTCGCCCAGGTCCTGCGCGTACTCGGGATGGTCGGCGATCCAGTCGGCGGCCAGCGCCTCGATGGGCGTCAGCGGCTCCTGGCGTTGCAGCTTGCGCTGCGCGGCGCAGAAGAAGGCGCGCACATCGTGCTGGGAGGGTGTGAACATCGGCGCATTTTCGCCGTTCGCCGCAACTGAACGCGATCGACGAACGGATCGAGTCTCCCAGAGGCTCTTCACCGGGAGAATGGTCCGCATCGAAACTCCACGGCCCGCCTTTCACGGGGGCCCCGCGATGAACGTCACCACCGAGCAGCTCTTCGACCATGCCCGCACCCAGAATGGCTTCACCGCCGAAGCAGTGCCTGAAGCCACCCTGCGTGCTCTCTGGGACATGATGAAGTGGGGCCCGACATCCGCCAACATCAGCCCGGCGCGGATCGCCTTCGTCACGACGCCCGCCGCCAAGGAACAGTTGCTGGCCTGCGTGACGCCGGGGAACCTGGAGAAGACGCGCCTGGCGCCGGTGACGGCCATCATCGGCATGGACATGGAGTTCTACGAAAAGCTGCCGCACCTCTTTCCACACGCCGACGCCAAGCCGTGGTTCGCCGGCAAGCCGGACTTCATCGCCACCAGTGCGCTGCGCAACTCGAGTCTGCAGGGCGGCTATTTCATCGTCGCCGCGCGCGCCCTCGGCCTGGATTGCGGGCCGATGAGCGGCTTCGACGCCGCGAAGGTCGATGCGGCGTTCTGGGAGGGCACCTCGATCCGCACCAACTTCATCTGCAACCTCGG
>JBBQCD010000008.1:0-101215 GCA_038318385.1 Burkholderiales bacterium
TGATTGCTTTGATGATAAAGTCCAAGACTTCCTGAAATGCCCAGGTGGCGGAATTGGTAGACGCACTAGTTTCAGGTACTAGCGGGTAACTCCGTGGGGGTTCGAGTCCCTTCCTGGGCACCAAGATGCAAAAGGCCGCCGTTCGCGGCCTTTTTCATTGGAGAACCGGCAGGGCCGCGCCACAGGCGCGCATCCACGGTGATTCGGATGGAGGCGGCGTCCGGGTTCTGCCCGTCGCCCCACTGATTGCAAGGCAACGACCTGCTGCTTCCCACATGGGGCCGATTGCTCAAATCGCGAACTTCTTCGCCAGGCCGGCCGGCCGCAGGTCGTCATATTCCTCGAACGGCTGGTGGATCCAGGGGCTGCTGGACAGCAGTTCGACGTAGTAGTCCGGGGTGTATGTCGACACGCCCTTGGTCCAGATGACTGCGGAGCGCAGCTCGCTGATCGAAGGCATTCCGCGCAGGCGATCGACCACCGCGCGCAGGGTCACGCCGGAGTCGGAGAGGTCGTCGACCAGCAGCACGCGGCCGGCAAGTTCTCCCTTGGGCAAGGTGATGTACTTGGCGATGTCCAGACGGCCCTGGATGGTGCCGGCCTCGGCCCGGTACGAACTCGTGGACATGATCGCCAGCGGCTTGTCGAAGACCCGGGACAGGACGTCGCCCGGCCGCATCCCGCCTCGTGCGAGGCACAAGATCTGGTCGAAGTCCCAGCCCGACGCATGGATCTTGAGCGCCAGGCGCTCGATCAGCATGTGGTACTCGTCCCAGGAGACGTAGAGATGTTTGCCGTCGTCGGTCAGCATGCGGTGGCTTCCTTGCGGTTGTCGGAGGGCGCGTCGGCGCGATAAGGATGGCGCAGCAGGATGGTGTGGTCGCGGTCGGGGCCGGTGGAGACCATGTCGATCGGCGCACCGATGAAGGCCTGGACGCGCTCCAGATAGCGGCGGGCATTGAGCGGCAGATCGTCCCAGCGGGTGACGCCGAAGGTGCTCTCGGTCCAGCCCGGGAAGGACTCGTAGACCGGGTTGCAGGCGACGATCTCGTCGGCGTCGAGCGGCAGGATGTCCAGGCGCCGCCCCGCCATGTCGTAGCCGACGCAGACCTTGATCTCGGGCAGGCCGTCGAGCACGTCGAGCTTGGTGATGCACAGACCCGAGATGCCGTTGATGATGATCGAGCGCTTCAGCGCAGCTGCGTCGAGCCAGCCGCAGCGCCGGGCGCGCCCGGTGACGGTGCCGAACTCCTGGCCGACGCTGGAGAGGTGATGGCCGACGCTGCCGGGCTCGCTCATCGGCAGTTCGGTCGGAAACGGGCCGCCGCCGACCCGGGTGGTGTAGGCCTTGGTGATGCCGAGGATGTAGTGCAGCAGGTCCGGTCCGACGCCGGCGCCCGCGGCGGCATTGCCGGCGACGCAGTTGCTCGAGGTCACGTACGGATAGGTGCCGTGATCGATGTCCAGAAGCGTCCCCTGCGCACCTTCGAAGAGGATGCTCGCGCCGTTGCGATTCGCGGTGTGAAGGATGTAGCCGACGTCGGCCATCATCGGCCTGAGGACCTCGGCGACCTTCATCGCCAGGTCGAAGATCGGCTGAAACTCGAGCCGCGGGGCGTGCAGGAATCCTTCGAGGGCGAAGTTGTGCAGATCGAGGAGATCGCGCAGCTTCTTCGCAAAGCGCTCCGGGTGCTTCAGGTCCTGGACGCGCAAGGCGCGACGTGCCACCTTGTCCTCGTAGGCGGGGCCGATGCCCTTGCCGGTGGTGCCGATCTTGTCGGCACCGCTGGTCTCGCGCAGGGCCTCGCGCGCCTTGTCGACGGCGACGTGGAACGGCAGGATCAGCGGGCACGACTCGCTGATGAACAGACGTGAGCGCACCTCCAGCCCCATCGCCTCGAGGCGCTCGATTTCGCCGAGCAGGTGCACCGGGTCGACGACCACGCCGTTGCCGATGTAGCAGGCGACGCCATCGCGCATGATCCCCGACGGGATGAGCTGCAGCGCCGTCTTGACACCGCGGATGACGAGCGTGTGACCGGCGTTGTGGCCGCCCTGGAAGCGGACGACCGCCTGCGCATGGTCGGTCAGCCAGTCGACGACCTTGCCCTTGCCTTCGTCGCCCCACTGGGTGCCGACGACGACCACGTTACGGCCGGTGGCACCGACGTTCTTCTGCTGCATGTCGCTTGGGTTTCCGAATCAGGAGATGTTGATGGCGGCGCGTCAGAGGGCACGCACCGCCCACTGACCGTCGATCGCGACGAGCTCGCGATCGCAGGCGAACGACTGGCCTTCGTGGCCGTGCCCCGGCAGCACGCAGACGACGATCTCGCCGCGCTCGCGCAGTCGGCGGATCACCGCGCGAAGGCCTGCTTCCTCGGCCCAGGGCGCGCGAATCGCGGTTCGCGCCTGGCCGCCGGGCGCGAGCCCGGCGAGTTCCTTCAGGTCGAGGCTGAAGCCGACGGCCGGGCGATTGCGCCCGAAGACCGCCCCGACTTCGTCATAGCGTCCGCCACGCGCGACGGCGTCGCTGCTGCCTTCGGCGTAGACGGCAAAGCGGGGGCCGGTGTAGTAGGCGTAGCCGCCGATGTCGGCAAGATCGAAACCGAGCGACAGCTGCGGATGAGCCTGACGGGCGTGACCCGCCAGGGTGTCGAGCGCATCGAGGGCGGCGGCGATCTCCGGGTCCGCCGGCAGACGATCGCGTGCTGCGCCGATCACGTCGGGGCCTCCGTAGAGCGACAGCAGGTCCTCGAGTCCACGGCGCGCGTCCGCACCGAGGCCGCCGGTCGCATCGGCAAGACCCGGCAGATCCTTCGCGGCCAGGGCGACATAGATCGCATCGCGCTGCTCGGAGGCGACCTGCTCTCGTCCGAGCAGCGCCCGCACGATGCGGGCGTCGCCCAGGTCGAGCGTCACGGCGCCCAGACCTGCCCGACGCAGGCAATCGAGCGCCAGGTCCTGGATCTCGAGGTCGGCCTCGATGCCGGCATGGCCGTAGATCTCGGCCCCGAACTGGAGCGGCTCGCGCGACGCGTGGATTCCGGAGGGACGGGTATGCAGAACCGGGCCGCAGTAGCACAGCCGGGCCACCCCTGAGCGGTTCAGCAGGTGCGCGTCAATGCGCGCCACCTGTGGCGTGATGTCGGCACGCACGCCGAGCGTACGGCCACTGAGTTGGTCTACCAGCTTGAAAGTCTTCAGGTTGAGTTCGCGCCCCGTGCCTGACAGCAGGGAGTCAAGGTGCTCGAGCAATGGCGGCACGACCATTTCGAAGCCGTATGCGGCCGCGACGTCGAGCAGACCGCGCCGCAGTTCCTCGATGTGACGCGCCTGGTCGGGCAGTACATCGGCAATATGCTCCGGCAACAGCCAAGCGGAGGACATGCAAAACGCCGGGAATTGAAAACGGAATTGTACCGGGCGCATCCTCGGCGGACGTCTGCGCGTCACGACGCGAGAACCCGTTGCGCTCAGGGCACGCAGAAGAAGAGCAGCACCAGGCCGGCGCTCAGGCTTACGAGCCCGAGGAACCGAATCTGACCGTCGGTCAATTGCATGGCACGCTCGAAGGCTCTGCGCCATGCCGTCGGGCTGAGAAACGGCAGCAGCCCTTCGGCCATCAGCATCAGCGCCAGGGCGCCGAGCGCAAACTCCCAGAACCGCACGCCCGCCCCGGTTACTTCTTCGGCACGGGGGCTGCCGCGGGTGCGTTACCCCGCATCGCCTTGAAGAACTCGCTGCTCGGGTCGACGATGATGAGATCGGACTTGTTGCGGAAGCTCGCCCGATAGGCCTCGAGGCTGCGATAGAAGACCGCGAACTGCGGATCGCGACCGAAAGCCTCGGCGAAAAGCGCCGACGCCTTCGCGTCGCCCTCGCCCTTGACCTTCTGCGCGTCGCGATAGGCCTCGGCGATGATGATCTCGCGCTGCCTGTCGGCGTCCGCACGAATCTTCTCGCCCTCGGCAGCACCGGTGGCTCGCAACTGGTTCGCAACCTGCTTGCGCTCGGCGGCCATGCGGCTGTAGATCGACTCGGTGATGTTGGCGACGAAGTCGACGCGCTTGATGCGCACGTCGAGGATCTCGACGCCGAACGACTTGGCGTCTTCGGTCAAGCGCGTGCGCACGTCCTGGACGACCTTATCGCGCTCGGTGGAGAGCACTCCACCGACGGTGCGCTTGGTGATCTCGTCGTTGAACGCGGCGTGGACCACCGGACTCAACCGGGCCTCGAGGTTGCGGATGTCGACGCCGTTGTTGCGGATGAACTGCCGCGGATCGGTGATGCGCCACTTCACCAGCCAGTCGATGACCAGGCTCTTCTTTTCGGCGGTGAAGATCGGCCGGTTCTCCGCGCTGTCGAGCGTCTGGATGCGGCGATCGAGGAAGACCACGTTCTGGAACGGCGGCGGCAGCTTGAACTTGAGGCCGGGCTCCTGGATGACCTCCTTGATCTCGCCCAGCGCGTAGACGACCGCGACCTGGCGCTGGTCGACGACAAACAGCATCGACGACAGCAGCATCAATGCCAGAACAACCCCACCGATGATCAGACCCAGGCGATTCATGTTCGGCTCCGCTCAACGGCTTTCACGGTCGCGACTGCGCTGACCGTCGCGCGACCGCACGTCGACGCTGCCCGCGGCCGCCGCCGGCTCGCTGACCGGCGGCTGCACCGCCGGCGGCGCTCCGGCCGCGGTCGACTGTTGCAGCAGCTTGTCCAGTGGCAAATACAGCAGGTTCGAGTTGTTGCGGGTCTCGACCATCACCTTGCCGACATTGGAATAGACCTGCTGCATGGTGTCGATATAGAGGCGATCCCGCGTCACGCCGGGGGCCTTCTGGTACTCGGTCAGGACCTGGGAGAAGCGTTGCGCGTCGCCTTGCGCCTGCGCCACCACACGCGCCTTGTAGCCCTCGGCCTCCTCGCGCAGCCGCGCCGAGGAGCCCTGGGCCTTCGGAATCACGTCGCTGGCGTACGCCAGGCCTTCCTTCTTCGCACGGTCGCCGTCCTGACCCGCCTTGAGCGTGTCCTCGAACGCCGCCTGAACCTGCTCGGGGGGCTGCACGCTCTGCAGGTTCACATTGACGACGAGGATGCCGGTCTTCAGCCGGTCGAGCTGCGTCTGGATCGACTTCACCAGATCCGCCGCGATCGCGTCGCGTTGTTCGTACAGGACCGAATCGATCTTGCTTTTGCCGACGATCTCGCGCACCGCCGATTCGGCCGCCAGTATCACGGCCTCCTCGGGGTCGCGGTTCTCGAAGAGGAAGGCGCGCGCGTCCTTCAGGCGGTACTGCACGGTGAAACGGATGTCGACGATGTTCTCGTCCTGGGTCAGCATCGACGAGTCGCGCAAGCCGGTGGCCTGGATGATCGCGTTGCGCCCGACTTCCTTCGAGCGGAGCTGGGTCACGTTGACGGTCTCGTGGGCCTGGAACGGATACGGCAGGCGCCACTGGAACCCGGCGTCCACGGTGTGGCTGTACTTGCCGAACGACGTCACCACGGCCTGCTGGCCTTCCTGGACGATGAAGAAGCCGCTGCCGAGCCAGATCAGCGCGACGACACCGGCGATCAGGCCGGCACCGATGCCGGCGCTGCGCATGTCGGGTTGGAAATTCGGTCCGCCGCCCCCGCCCGGCTCGCCCGAGCCATTGCGTCGGGGACCGCCGCCCTTGCCACCGAACAGCCCGCCGAGCTTGCGGTTGAGGTCCTTCCAGAGCTCGTCGAGATCCGGCGGGCCTTCACGACCACCGTTGGCGAGCACGACATCGGCCGAAGCGGGGCCTTGGCTGCGCTCACCGAACCGGTCCGGACGCGCCGTGCGGCGCGCAATGCCGACGACCAGGGCGCCCATGGCCCCCGCGACCTGGCGCAGGCGCTCGGAAAAGGATGCGGAATCGGCGGCGGGTGAACGTGTGGTCATGCGCGTGAATGATAGGTGCCAGTGAGTCGGGGTTCTGCCGGCTCGCCCGGAGACTGGGGCGCATCGTCGTCGGACGCCTGTTCCGAGGTGGGGGTTCCCGAGGGGTCTTTCAAGACTACGCCGAATACAGCGTCTGCGAGCAGACCGCGCAGCGCGTCCAGACCTTCGCCGGTCCGGGCGCTGACGAAGACGCGCGTCACGCGCCGACCGGAGGCCAGTTCCACCTGGTCTACCACCGTGCGCGGGCGCTGGGTCTCCTCGAGCCGGTCGATCTGGTTGAAGACCAGCACCTGCGGAAGCTCCGCGGCGCCGATCTCGGCCAGGACGCGCTCGACCTCGGCGATCTGCTCGTCTTGTTGCGGATTGGCACCGTCGACCACGTGCAGCAGCAGATCGGCGTCATTGGCTTCTTGCAGCGTCGCCTCGAACGCCTCGACCAGCTTGTGCGGGAGATCGCGGATGAAGCCGACCGTGTCGGACAGCGAGACCGAACGCTGCACGCCCTCGAGTCGCAGTTGACGGGTCGTGGTGTCCAGCGTGGCGAACAGCTGATCCGCGGCGTGGACGCGGGCGTCGACGAGCGCATTGAACAGCGTCGACTTGCCGGCGTTGGTGTAGCCGACCAGCGAGATGCGGAACGTCTGGTTGCGCTCGCGCGAGCGCCGCTGCGTGCTGCGCTGGCGCTTGACCTTCTCGAGCTGCTTCTTCAGCCCCTTGATGCGCTCGCCGATCATGCGTCGGTCGAGCTCGATCTGCGCCTCGCCCGGACCGCCGCGCGCGCCGATGCCCCCGCGCTGGCGCTCGAGGTGGCTCCAGCGGCGAACCAGCCGGGTCGACAGGTACTGCAATCGGGCGAGTTCCACCTGTAGCTTGCCTTCGTGGCTCTGGGCTCGGGCGCCGAAGATCTCGAGGATCAGCATCGTCCGGTCGGCGACCGCGACGCCGAGATGGCGTTCGAGGTTGCGCTGCTGCGCCGGCGACAACGCCTGGTCGAACAGCACCGCTTCGGCACGGTGCATCGCCACGAGCTCCTTGATCTCGTCGGCCTTGCCGGAACCGACGAACAGCGCCGCATCGGGCGCCTTGCGCCGCGCGACCACCCGGGCGACGGCGACGTCGCCTGCGGATTCCGCGAGCAGGGCGAGCTCGTCGAGGGAGGCGTCGAAATGAGCGCCGCGACCGAAGTCAACGCCGACCAGAATGGCCCGCGCCGGTTCCTCGTGGGCGAGCGCGGCGTGGGTGTCCGGCGAACTCAAGTAGCGACCCGGCGACGCGGCGCCACCAGCGCCGCGCTCACGTCTGTTCGATCGGCTCGGAAGCCTGGAAGTTGACGGCGCGGCCCGGCACGACGGTCGAGATCGCGTGCTTGTAGACCATTTGCGTCACGGTGTTCCGAAGGAGAACGACGTACTGGTCGAACGACTCGATGTGCCCCTGCAGCTTGATGCCGTTGACCAGGTAGATCGAGACGGGAACATGCTCCTTGCGCAGCAGGTTCAGGAACGGGTCTTGAAGAAGCTGACCTTTGTTGCTCACGATATGCTCCGTGATGAAAAGTAGGAGCGAATGACCTTAACACAGGGTCAGGGGCCCACGACGTCGACTCACCCAATGCCCTCAGCCTCGCTTGTCGGCGAACGGGTTCTTCGACGATCGCATCTCGATGCGCAACGGCGTCCCGACGAGCTTGAAGTGATCCCGGAAGCGCCCTTCGAGGTAGCGCTTGTAGACGTCGGTGACGTGCTCAAGGGAATTGCCGTGCACCACGATGATCGGCGGGTTCATCCCACCCTGGTGCGCATAGCGCAGCTTCGGGCGGAAGGCCCCGGCGCGCTTGGGTGCCTGGTGTTCCACCGCCTCCAGCAGCAACCGGGTCAGTACGGGCGTCGGCAATTTCTTGATCGCCGAGGCATGCGCGTCGGCGATCGCTTTCCAGACCGGCCCCAGTCCCTGGCGCCGGGTCGCCGAGATGTGCAGCACCGGCGCGAAGCGCAGGAAGGCAAGGCGCTGCTCGATGGAGCGCTGCAGGGTCTGCTTCTGGTAGTCGTCGACCGCGTCCCACTTGTTCACGGCGATCGCCACGGCCCGCCCGGCCTCGAGGATGTAGCCGGCGATGTGCGCGTCCTGGTCGGTGACGCCCTGGGTCGCGTCGAGCAGCAACAGGACGACGTTGGCCTCGTTGATCGCCTGCAGCGTCTTGACGACCGAGAACTTCTCCACCGCCTCGAAGATCTTGCCGCGCTTGCGCAGACCGGCGGTGTCGATGAGTTCGAACTTCTGCCCGCCGCGCTCGAAAGGAACCGTGATCGCGTCACGGGTGGTCCCGGGCTGGTCGAAGGCCACCAGCCGCTCCTCGCCGAGCCAGGTGTTGATCAGGGTCGACTTGCCCACATTCGGCCGGCCGGCCACGGTCAGGCGGATCGGACTGCCGTCGCGGGCTTCCTCGTCGGCCTCCTCGATGAAGGGATAGTCGGCAAAGGCAGCCTCGAGCAGGCTGCGCACACCCTCCCCGTGGGCGGCCGAGACCGGATGGGGCTCGCCCAGCCCGAGTTCGAAGAACTCGCCGAGCAGCGGCGAGGCCGACATGCCCTCGGCCTTGTTCGCCGCCAGCAGCAGCTTGCGACCGCTGGTCCGCAGGAAGCGCGCGATGTCGTGATCCTGGCCGGTGACGCCGGCGCGCACGTCGACGACGAAGATCACCACATCGGCCTCGGCGACGGCCTGCCGGGTCTGCTTGGCCATCTCCTTGACGATGCCGGTCGTGCTGTCGGGCTCGAAACCGCCGGTGTCGACGGCGATGAACTCGTGCTCGCCAAGGCGCCCGTCGCCGTAATGGCGGTCGCGCGTCAGGCCGGAGAAGTCGGCCACGATCGCGTCGCGGCTCTGTGTCATCCGGTTGAAGAGCGTCGATTTGCCGACATTCGGTCGACCGACGATCGCGAGTACCGGTTTCATCGCATCAACCTCGCCGTCGCGGGCTGCGCCCGTGCGCCGGCTTCAGCGCGCACGGAAGGCGAAGACACCCCCCGCGCGCGTGACGACCAGCAGGGTGCCGGCGGACACGATCGGCGCAATGGCGAGCGCACTGCCGTCGGTCGGCAGCCGCAACTGCGCCTCGCCCTTCTCGCGCGAGAGCCAGTGCAGCGTCCCCGCCGCATCGCCGTAGACGACCGAGCCACCGAGGATCCCGGGCGCGCCGAGTCCGCGGTACATCAGCGCATCGGACGACCACACGGCCAACCCGGTATCGGTCCGCCAGGCGGTCATCCGGTCGCTGGCATCGGCGCCGAAGACATAGTCGGCATCGGCGGCGACCGCATCGGTACCGCCGACGTTCTTGGTCCACGCGAGCACCCCGCGCTCGGCATCGACACACCCCACCGCGGCCTGGAAGGAGCGAGCGCACAGGGTCGTGCCGACGCGGGCGACCGGGCCGACCAGATCGGCCAGTCGCTCGACTTCGTTGGCGCCGCGCGGCGACCCGATCGGCACCTCCCAGGTTACGGTCCCGGCCAGCGGGTCGACGCCCGCCATGCGCGGCCCCTGGCCCACGATGAGCGTGTTGCGGAATGCTGAAATGACCCCGGTCTGCGCCAGCGTCAGCGGATCCCCCGCGCGCTGCAGGGTCCACAGCTTGCGTCCGTCGATCGCATCGAAGGCCTGCACGGTCCGGTCGACCCCGAGCACGAAGACGCGTTCGCCCGCGACCAGCGGTGCCGTCGCGACCCGGGTGCCGACGGGTTTGCGCCACTTGACCTGACCGCGCTCGATCGTAACGAGTTCGCCGGACTGCGTGACGACGGCGGCGAATCGCCCGTCGCTGCCGACGCCGGCGGCCAGAGGCGTGCCAAGCTGGACGCGCCAGAGGTCGCGACCGCTCTGGATGTCGATAGCCGCCACGGTGCCGTCGCTTGCACCGAGCGTGAAGGCGCCGCCGGCGGCAGAAACGGTCAGCGGGAACTGAACGGCGCCGATGCGCTGGCTCCAGGCCGGACTCGCCACCGGTTTCGGCGTGAGCGCCTCGAGTGGTTTGGGCTTCGGCTTCTCGTAGCCGGTGCATGCGCCGAGAACGAGCGCCGTTGCCAGCGCGCCGGCCAGCCAGATATCGTGACGCTTCGTCATTTCGTCGTCTCCGCCTTGGCCGCTGCCGGGGTGTCGACGCCGAGGACATTGAGCTTGGCCTCGATCAGGCGTCGGTACTCGAGCTTCGGGTCCATCGCCGACCAGGCCTTGCGGAAGGACGCCTGCGCCTCGTCCTTCTTGCCCTGTGCCAGGAAGATGTCGCCACGACGATCGTCCACCAGCGCCGCGAATGACTTGGCGTTGGCGCCGTCGAGTTGCTTGAACGCCTCGTCGTACTTCTTCTGGTCCAGCAGAAGGCCAGCGAGCCGCAAGCGTGCGACGGTCTGATATTCGTCCTCGTGAGCGTTGTCGGCAACCCAGACGAGCGTCTCGCGCGCACCGTCGATCTGGCCCTTGTCGAACTGCGCCTTCGCCACCACCAGACCGCCCTGCCCGGTAAAGGCGGTGCGTGGATAGCGCGACTTCATGTCCGCAAAGACCCGACTCGCACGGTCGACATCGCCGGCCTGGGCGGCGGAATCCAGTTCGTCGAACATGGCGCCGGCCTTGACCGACTGGTCGCGCTGGTACCAGTTCCAGCCGTTCCAGGCCGCATAGGCGCCGAGCAGAACGATCAGCGCCCACGTGACCCAGTTGCCGTACTGCTTCCAGAACGCCTTCAGCTGGTCGAGTTGTTCTTGTTCTTCGAGGTCGAGGTGCGTGGCCATGGAAGCGTATCGGGTAAAGGCGCGATTATGCGAGGAGTTCCCGGGACCACCGGGGGGCGTCGGCGATGGCCAGCGTGCGTTGCACCGCTGCAGCATCGCGCAGGGATTTGCAGGCGACCTCCCCGCGGGACAGCTCGGCGGCGCCGAAGATCAGCGCATAGCGCGCACCACTGCCATCGGCGCGCTTGAACTGGGACTTCATGCTGCCCCAGCCGCCCGCCCCGGCGGCGTGCATCTGCACGGCGACGCCGGCGGCGCGCAGCACCTCGCAGGTCGACATCGCCTGCACCAATGACTGCGCATCGGGAATGACGGCATAGACGTCCGGCGGTGCGTCAGGCATTTCGACGCCGACGGCCTCGAGCAGCAACAGCATCCGCTCGATGCCCATCCCCCACCCGACGGCGGGCGTTTGCTTGCCGCCGAGCTGCTCGAAGAGACCGTCGTAGCGGCCGCCTCCGCAGACCGTTCCCTGGCTGCCCAGATGGTCGGTGATCCACTCGAACACCGTGAGGTTGTAGTAGTCGAGGCCGCGCACGAGACGCGGGTTGACGCGATATGCCAGTCCCGCGCCGTCGAGCACCGCGCGCACCGCGTCGAAATGGGCGAGCGACTGTTCGCCGAGAAACGCGATGAGCTTCGGCGCTTCCTCGACGAGCGCCTGCATCGCCGGGTTCTTGGAGTCGAGGATGCGCAGCGGATTGCTGTGCAGGCGGCGGCGCGCATCTTCATCGAGCTGCCCGGCGTGCGCCTCGAAATAGGCGATCAGCGCCGAACGGTGGGCGGTGCGCTCGGCCGGTTGGCCGAGGCTGTTGATCTCGAGACGCAGGTCGCGCCCTTCGAGAAGGCCGAGGTCGCGAAAGAGCGCCCGGGCCATGAGGATCTGCTCGGCATCCACATCGGGGCCGGCACAGCCGAGGGCCTCGACGTCGACCTGGTGAAACTGCCGGTAGCGCCCCTTCTGCGGCCGTTCGTGGCGAAACAGCGTGACCTGGCTCCACAGGCGCTGGGGGCCGTTGTAGAGGACGTTGTGCTCGATCATCGCCCGCACGATGCCGGCGGTCGCCTCGGGCCGCAGCGTCAGCCGGTCGCCGTTCATCGAGTCCTCGAAGGAATACATCTCCTTCTCGACGATGTCGGTGACTTCGCCGAGACCGCGGACGAACAGCGCGGTCGGCTCGACGATCGGCGTCCGGACGTTGGCGTAACCGTAGCGACGCATCAGCGCACGAACCTTGTGCTCGAACCACTCCCAGCGCCCCGATTCCGGCGGCAGGATGTCGTTCATGCCCTTGACGGCGCGCAGCGATTCAGCCATGTCGGCTCGCAGGCATCCTGAAGTTGCGGCGCAGCGTGGGGACGGTCGAGGGCGACACCTCACGCATCCGCGGGAACCGAGGCGCCGTAGCGCTTCTCGATGTAGTTCTCGACGATGACCTGGAACTCGCGCGCGATGCCTTCGCCGCGCAAGGTCATGGCCTTCTCGCCATCGATGAAGACCGGAGCCGCCGGAGCCTCGCCTGTGCCGGGCAGGCTGATGCCGATGTCGGCATGCTTGCTTTCGCCGGGGCCGTTGACGATGCAGCCCATCACGGCGAGCTTCATGTTCTCGACACCCGGGTAGCGCGCCTTCCAGACCGGCATCTGGGCGCGCAGGAAATCGTCGATCTGCTTGGCCAGTTCCTGGAACGTCGTGCTGGTGGTGCGGCCGCAGCCGGGGCATGCGGTGACGCTCGGGTTGAAGGCACGCAGCCCGAGCGACTGCAGGATCTCGAGGGCGACGACCACTTCCTGCGTCCGCGCCTCGCCGGGCTGCGGCGTCAGCGAGACCCGGATGGTGTCGCCGATGCCCTCCTGCAGCAAGATCGCCAGCGCCGCCGTCGACGCGACCGTGCCCTTGGTGCCCATTCCGGCTTCGGTGAGGCCGAGATGCAGCGGATAGTCGCAGCGCCGTGCGAGCGCCCGGTAGACGCTGATCAGGTCCTGCACGCCCGACATCTTGCACGACAGGATGATCTGCTCGGGCGCCAGACCGATCTCTTCGGCACGCCGTGCCGACTCGCGAGCCGAGGTGATGATCGCGCGGTACATGATCTGGCGCGGGTCGAACGGCTCGGCCAGGAGCGCGTTCTCGTCCATCATCTGCGTCAGCAGTTCCTGGTCGAGGCTGCCCCAGTTGACACCGATCCGCACCGGTTTGGCGTAGCGCGCGGCGACCTCGACCATCTGGGAGAACTGACGATCGTGCTTGTCGCCCTTGCCGACGTTGCCAGGGTTGATGCGGTACTTCGAGAGGGTCTCGGCGCAGGCCGGATAGTCGGTCAGCAGCCGGTGGCCGTTGTAGTGGAAGTCGCCGATCAGCGGCACGTCGATCCCCATCCGGTCGAGCTGCTCGCGGATGTGCGGGACCGCCTGCGCGGCCTCGGGCGTGTTGACGGTGATGCGGACCATCTCCGAGCCCGCGACGGCCAGTTCCTTCACCTGGATGGCGGTTCCGATCGCGTCCACCGTGTCGGTATTCGTCATCGCCTGTACGCGCACCGGCGCATCGCCACCGACCGTGACGACGCGATCGCCCCAGCGCACCTGCGCCTGGCGCGAGCGCCGCGGTGCTGGTGCCGCCGGCACGACGAAGGGATCGGAATCGGGGTGGAGCAGGCTCATGGTTTCACCTCAGGCTACTTCAACTCGAGCCGCGCGAGGTTGTCGCGGGTGAATGGCGCGAGTTCGAGAGCGCGGCCGCGAAAGACGATCTCGGTGTCGCGGGCGTTGCCGATCTTCAGGCGCATCGGCGCGGTGCCATCCAGGTCGACGGTCTCGCCAGCCCGGACAGTCCGGGCCAGCAGCGACTGGCCACGCGCGTCGAGCACCTCGATCCAGGAATCCGCCCGTGCGTGCAGGCGCAGCAGCCCCGGCGTCGTCGCCGGGGCCGAGGCAGCCTCCGGCGGCGCAGCTGCCGCTGGTTCGGCGGCCCCGTTCGCCGCCACGACGCCCGCGGGCACCGGCGCCGAAGCGGAAGCCTCGGCCGACTCCAGCAACGCCTGGCCGCTCGCCACGTCGGAAGGCGCCGCCGCCGCCGCAACGCGAGCGCTGTCGGCGCCGAGTTCGGCGGCCAGGGGTGTCACCGAAGTGTTCGCGACCGAAGAAGGCGCGGAAGCGGCGGCCGACTCGGCAGGGGATGGGCGCAGACCCGAGAGCCACCCCGCGGGGATCAGGTAGACGACCGCAGCGGCGAACAGCAACAACAGCGGCGCCCAAAGGGCAGGCCGTGAGATGCCGGACAGGTCGCTTTGCACCAGGTGCGACGGCCGCTCGCGGAAAGGAGTGTTCAGACCTTCGCCGACCTGCTCGAGTCGGTGCCCGGTGCTTCGCGGCAGCAACGCCAGGATCGGCGCCGCATCGACCTTGAGGGTGCGGCAAACGGTCTGCGCGAGGGCGCGGGTGAAGGTCGCGTCGGGCAGTTCGTCCAGTCGATCGGCCTCCAGCGACTCGAGCTTGCGCGGCGCGACCTTGATGGCGCTGGCCAGTGCAGCCAGATGCAGGCCCTGGGCCTGGCGGGCCTCACGCAGCAGGCGCCCCGCAGTGACGGCGCCCTCGGGCACGCTCTGGCCCGTCGCCTCATTCATCGAAGGCGCCTCGCTGATACGACGACGCCTCGCGCGAATCCGGAAAGCGATTGCGCAGCTGAGTGCCGAACTCCTCGACTCCCTGTCGATTGCCCAGCCGATGCTCGATCCGCGCCGCCAGCCAAAGGGTCTGCGCGCTCGACACGTCCGGCTGGCTGTTGACGCGGCGGATGTAGAACCGGGCCCGCTCGTACTCTCCGAGCCGATACAGCACCTCGGACAGGTTGACCGCGGTGCCAGGGTTCGCGGGCTCGAGTTCGTAGGAGCGACCGAGCGTCACCGCAGCATCGCTCAGCCGCCCCGCGAACGCGCGGCACACCCCCTGCGTCAGCAAGGTCCGCGGCGCATTGGGGTAGTTCGGCACCGCCAGTGCGCGCTCGAACATCGCATCGGCCTCGGCGTAGCGCTTCTGCTGGCAAAGGATCAGCCAGGCCAGGTTCTGCATCGTGTCGGCGTCGCGAGGATCGATCTGCAGCGCGCGCCGGAAGCTCTCCTCGGCGAGCACCGGGTCGTTGAGATTCGAATAGATCATCCCGCGCAGGTTGAAGGCTTCGCTGGACGTCGGATCGGCCGCGATCGACTGCTTGATCTGGTCGAGGGCAGTCGTCATCTGTCCGCGACCGAAGTAGGCTGCCGCGAGGTCCATGCGCGCGCGTCCACGCTTGACCGCGTCGGGCTCGTCGGACGCCGTCATGCGGTCCCTCATCTCGGTCGGCGCCGGCGCAGGCGGCGCGGTCTTGTCGCGGGTCGCGCAGGCGGACATCAGACCGACCAGGATCAGCGCGCAGCAGGCCGAAGCCGAGCGCCTCGCGAAAGGAGTCTTCATGCACCGACCTCATGTTTGGCCGGCCGCGACTTCGCGTCGGCGGCCGGTTGCCGATGGATGCGCACCGGCGCGCGCAACATCCGACGCTCGACGTGGGTGCGATCACGAACCTCGCCTGCAAGCTGACCGCAGGCCGCGGCGATGTCATCGCCACGCGTGCGCCTGACCGTCGTCACGTAGCCCGCACGCTGCAGCACCGCTGCAAACGCGCCGATACGCTCGGGCGTGGAGCGCTGCAGGCCGGAAGCAGGGAACGGGTTGAAGGGAATCAGATTGAACTTGCACGGCAGGCCCCGGCCCTGCGCGCCGGCGTTCGCGACGAGTGCCAGCAACTGTTCTGCCTGCGCCGGTGCGTCATTGACGCCATCGAGCATGCAATATTCGAAGGTGATGAAGTCGCGCGGGGCGGTCTCGAGGTAGCGTTCGCAGGCCGCGAGCAGTTCGTGCAACGGGTACTTGCGGTTGAGCGGCACGAGCTCGTCGCGCAGGGCATCGTCCGGCGCGTGCAACGAAACGGCCAGAGCGACAGGACAGTCGACGCGCAACCGATCCATCATCGGCACCACCCCCGATGTCGAGACGGTGACCCGACGCCGAGAAATGCCGTAGCCGTGGTCGTCGAGCATCGTTCGAAGCGCCGGCAGGAGCGCCGCGTAGTTCTGCAGCGGCTCGCCCATCCCCATCATCACCACGTTGGTGATGGCACGCGTGCCGGGGGGCAGATTCAGGCGCAGCCGCAGCTCGTGCTCCGCATGCCGCAATTGGCCGATGATCTCCGCAGTGGTCAGGTTGCGGCTGAAGCCCTGGTGGCCGGTGGAGCAGAAGCGACAACCGACCGCGCAACCGGCCTGCGACGAGATGCACAACGTGCCGCGATCGGCTTCTGGAATGTAGACCGTCTCGACGGCGTCGCCGGCGCCCACATCGAACAGCCACTTGATGGTGCCGTCGCTGGCCTGCTGCTCCGAGGCCACCTGCGGCGTGGCGATGCAGGCGCTTTGCTGCAGCTTGGCGCGCAGCGATCCCGCCAGGTCGGACATCGAGTCGAAATCGGTGGCGCCCTTCTGGTGGATCCAGCGAAACAGCTGGGTCGCCCGGAAGCGCTTCTCGCCGAGCCGTTCGCAGAACGCGGCCAGTCCTTCCCGGTCGAATTCCAGCAGATTGGTCGTGGTCATGGGGGCCTCCGGGCGAGGCGCGTCCGGTGCCTCAGCGGCTGTAGACGTTCATGCCCGGGAAGAAGAAGGCGATCTCGACTGCCGCCGTCTCCGCCGCATCCGAACCATGAACGGCATTGGCGTCGATGCTGTCGGCGAAATCGGCGCGGATCGTGCCCTTCTCGGCCTTCTTCGGATCGGTCGCGCCCATCAGCTGACGGTTCTTCGCGATCGCGTCCTCGCCTTCGAGCACCTGGATCATCACCGGTCCCGAGATCATGAACGACACCAGGTCGTTGAAGAACGGCCGACTCTTGTGCACGGCATAGAAGGCCTCGGCCTCCTGCCGCGACAGATGGGCCATGCGCGCGGCGATGACGCGCAGACCAGCGCCTTCGAAACGCGCGTAGATCTGGCCGATGACGTTCTTGGCGACCGCGTCGGGCTTGATGATCGAGAGTGTGCGGGCTAGCGCCATGATTTCGTCCTGCTGCGAGAGCTTGTGCAAAGCCTTTCATTGTACCGCGGCGCTCGCATCCGAATCGGTCTCCGGGCCCCGCGAGGCCGGCTACCGGCCTTTGCGCCCGCCGCCGCCGCCGTACCCTCCCCCACCCCCGCCGCCACCTCCAAAGCCACCCCCGCCGCCGAAGCCACCGCCCCGGCTCCCACCGCGACTCCCTCCCCCTCCGCCGCCACCTCCGCCGCCGCCACCGCCACCGCGGTTCTTGCGATGGAAGGCATCGGCGCCGATGTAGCCCACCGACGTCTGCAGCGGATCGGGCTGCTTGGGCCCCGAGCCCTTGTGCGCCGGCCCCGGCCCGCTGCCACCGGAACCGAATCCACCGCCACCGCGAGCAAACCCGCGTCCCCCAGCCGGATGGCGCGGGTTCTGGACGAAGCGCTTGTCGAACGTCTGTTCGAGCGGATTGGGAATCGTTGTCGGATCGGGCGGCAGATCGGGATCGAAGTCGCGATCGAAATCCGCGTCGCTAAGCGCCAGATCAGCGGGCGGTGCCGCACCGTCGAGCGGCCTTTGGCGAGCGGGATTCGGACCGCGATCGTTGCGGCCCCGGTCATTGCGATCGACGCGCTCATTGCGATCGTTGCGACCCCCCTGGCGCTCCTGACGCGGCTTCGGGCCACGCTCGTCACCGCGCCCTGCCTCGCGGGGAGCATTGTCCCCTCCGGAGGCCAGGCGGCGAATGGCGCGAACGTCGGATTCGCCGAGGTCGACCCAGACGCCTCGCTTGAGGCCATGCGGCAACACGACGGTGCCGTAGCGGATGCGAATCAGCCGGCTGACCATCAGTTCGACCGCGTCGAAGAGCTTGCGCACCTCGCGGTTGCGGCCCTCGGTGATGACCACGCGATACCAGTGGTTGGCGCCGTCGCCGCCACCGTCCTCGATCGATCGAAATGCGGCCTTCTGGCCCTCGATCTCGACGCCGGCCAGCAGCATCTCACGGTCTTCTGTCGACAGCGTGCCGAGCACGCGCACGGCGTACTCGCGTTCCACGCCGAAGCGCGGATGCATCAGCTGGTTCGCCAGGCCACCGGAATTCGTGAACAGCAGCAGGCCTTCGGTGTTGATGTCGAGCCGACCCACCGATTGCCACTTTCCCTGC
Source organism: Burkholderiales bacterium (assembly GCA_038318385.1). Lineage (GTDB taxonomy): Bacteria > Pseudomonadota > Gammaproteobacteria > Burkholderiales > Burkholderiaceae_C > Schlegelella_A. Next base: position 17,960 of record JBBQCD010000008.1, read on the forward strand.
GCCAGGCGCGGCAGGCGCCTGAACACGGTCGGACGATGCTGCGGATCATCGTGCGTGACGATCTCGCCGACCGGCTTGTGGTACGCAATGATGCGCGGAGGAGGCGGCACGATGCGCAACCGGACCGGCTTGCCGCCGACCTTGACCTGGTCGCCGAAGGAAATGCGCTGACCGATGTGAGCCGGCTCGCCGTTGACGGTGATCCGACCATCGAGTATCAGTTCTTCCATGTCGCGGCGGGAACCGATGCCGGCCTGCGCCAATACCTTGTGAAGCTTCGGCGCCTCGGGATCGGGCAGCAGGACGCGCTTGGGCGCTTCGGTGCCTTCCGTCACTTCGGGGGCTTCGACTTCGACGTCGAAAGTCCCAGCGACGACGTGCGCGAAGACCTCGCCCACATCCACCGGAGGCAGCGCCGGCGTGCGCGCTTCGCTGCGCTCGTCGTCGTCGTCGTCGCCGGCATCCGGGTCACCGGCGCTTTGCATCGGGCGCGGCTCGCCGTTGCGGTCGCCGCGATTGCGGTCTCTCCGGCCACGGCGCCGGCCCCGTTCCCCACGCGGCCCGTTGCCGTCGTCGGCGGGACGCGCATCGCCCGGGGCCGCGCCGTCTGCGGACGGTTGCGGGGTCGCTATTGCCCCGCCATCGCCGCCCCCTGTCGACGCGACGGAGGATGCGGTCTGGGACGACGCCGTTGGGAGCGCGGCAGCGCTCGGCGCAGGGAGCGACTCGACGGCCTCGACTCGGCCCGCCTGCGAATCCTCGCGAGCCACCGGCTCACGAGTCATCGCACCTTCGGACGACGACGTCAGCGCCGATGCCCCTTCGACGACGGTCGCGCCGGCGTCGCTCGGCGCACGACGGCGTCGGGGCTTGGCCACGCTCGCGTCGCTGCCCGATTCAGCGTCGGTCGTCGGCGCCATGGTGGCTGCCGAGGAGTCGTCGCCAAGGGGCGCGACGGGAGCTCGCCGCCTGCGCGCCTTCGGGGCGACCTCGGCTTCGGTCGGATCGCCGCCCGGACCGGGAGTTGACGAGGTATCGGCGGTGTCGTTCATGCGTGGGGCTCCAAGGGAGCGGTATGGATCGGGGACTCGGGCGGGGACGTCTCGGCGGGAGCCGAAGGTTCCAACGGGGAAGATGTCGGTGCGTCGGCATACGGTGCGACCGGGTCGGAGGGCGCCGCGGAATGCGCGGCGGCTTCGACCGCAGGGTTCTCCGTCACTGCGGCTACTCCCTCGGCACCGACTCCGGAAACTGCATCGGCATCGGCATCCGACGCTGCGGCATCCGGTGCCGGAGGATCGAAGGACTCGACCGCCTGGTCGAGCAGCGACGGCTGGCCGGGAAGGGCCTGGGCGAAGCGCTCGCTCCCGCCCGTGCCGTCCAGCGGGGGCAGCTGATCGAGCGTCGCCAGGCCCAGGTCGTCGAGGAACTGCTTCGTGGTCGCCAGTAGCGCCGGTCGACCGGGCGCCTCGCGGTAACCGATGGCCTCGACCCAGCCGCGATCCTCGAGCTGCTTGACGATCTGGCTCGCCACGGCCACCCCGCGGATGTCTTCGATGTCGCCGCGGGTCACCGGTTGCCGATAGGCAATGATCGCCAGCGTCTCCAGCAGGGCGCGCGAGTAGCGTGGCGGCTTCTCGGGATTGAGACGGGCCAGGTATTCGCGCATCTCCGGCCGGCTCTGCAGGCGCCAGCCGCTCGCCAGCGCCACGAGTTCGATGCCGCGTCCCTCGCAGTCGCGGGCGATCTCGTCGAGCAGCTCGCGCAAGGTGTCGGCCTCGAGTTCGTCGGCGAACAGCGCGCGCATGTCGCGCAGCGGCAGCGGCTGGCTGGCACAGATGAGCGCCGTCTCGAGGACGCGCTTGGCATCCAGGTTGTTCATTATTTCGTCTGCATCCTCGACCGGCTGGACCGGTTGAAATACGGCGGCTTGTTTCTCGTTGCGCCGGAGCGACCCACGTTCCAGGTTCGGACGGGGCGCTACGCGACCGGCGGATCGGCGACGCTGCTGGCGTCGCATCCCGGAAAGCCGATCTCCGTGGGGATCGGCTCACCTCTCGATGGACTTGCCGGGTTGCGGATCCGTCAGGAACGTCCTGAGCCCGCTGACCCGTGCCAGGAAGGAAGACCCATTGTACCCAAGGCAGCGGCCGCGGGATCAGGGTGTTGCGGATGCGCCCGTGACCTGTTCCCAGGCGGCGTCGAAGTCCGGGGGGGGCGCTGCCCGGAACTCGAGCGCCCTGCCCCCGACGGGATGCAGGAATCCGAGGCGCACCGCGTGCAGCGCCTGGCGCGCCAGGCCAAGCCCCGCGGCACCACCGTAGGTCACATCGGCCACCAGGGGATGGCCGCGCGATGCCAGGTGCACGCGGATCTGGTGTGTGCGTCCGGTATGCAACGTGCATTCCAGGGCCGACCAGCCATTACTTCGGGCGGCCGCGCGCACGTCCGTGCGCGACGGCCTTCCGGACGGAACGACCGCCATCCGCACCCGCGACTGCGGGTCGCGTCCGATCGGGGCGTCGATGCTGAACTCCGCCTCGCGCACTTCGCCGTGGGCGATGGCGAGGTACTCGCGGTGTACCCGTCGAGCCGCGATCTCGCGCGTCAGCGCCGTCACTGCAGGCAGCGTCAGGCCGACCACCATCAGGCCGGAGGTGTCCTTGTCGAGACGGTGCACGATGCCCGCGCGCGGTAGCGAGGCCGAGGACGGATAGCGCGCCAGCAGGCCGTTGAGCAGCGTGCCGGTCCAGTTGCCCGCGGCGGGATGCATGACGAGCCCTGCGGGCTTGTCGATCACGGCCAGGTGCTCGTCCTCGAACACGATCCGCAAGCCGATGGGCTCGGGACGAAAGGCTCGACTCTCGGCCGTCGGCACCAGTTCGACCTCGACCTGCTCGCCGGCGCGGACCTTTCGCGAGGCTGCGGTCGCGACCTGGCCCCCGACCCGCACGTGCCCGCCTTCGATCAGCGTCTGCAGGTGGCTGCGCGAGAATTCCGGCGCCATGGCGACCACCGCCTTGTCGAGGCGCTTCCCGTGCAGGTCTGCGGGAACGCTTGCGGCACGTCGCTCCGCCGCGCCGTTCCACGGCTCTGCATTCCCCTCCGCGTCGTCGCTTCCCGGGGTGCCTGCGAGGTCTTCCTCAGAGGGGTCAACCATATAATCCGCACTTGCCTTTCCGACAGGATGGCTTCACGTCGAAGCCCCAAGCATGATGAACCCGATGGACTCGATGCGTGCGCCCTGGCGGCGGAACCTCGCGCTGGCGCTGGCGACACTCGCGTTGTTCGGCTGCAGTTCGACTTCGCCGAACGATAGCGCGCAATGGAGTCCCGAGCGTCTCTACGCAGAGGCCAAGGAAGAAGGCGCTGCCGGAAGCTTCGAGAATGCCGCCAAGCTCTACGAGCGCCTCGAAGGCCGGGCCGCAGGCACGGTGCTGGCGCAGCAGGCCCAGCTGGAGCGCGCCTACCTCCTCTACCGCGGCGGCGACAAGGCACAGGCCCTGTCGGTGCTCGATCGCTTCATCAAGATCCACCCGACCAGTCCCGGTCTGGACTACGCCTTCTACCTTCAGGGGCTGGTGAACTTCAACGACAACCTCGGCATCTTCGGCAGCTTCACGAGCCAGGACCTGTCGGAGCGCGACCAGCAGGCTTCGCGCGACGCCTACCAGTCGTTCAAGCAGCTCGTGGAACAGTTTCCGCAGTCCACCTACGCAGACGATGCGCGGGCGCGGATGAGCTACATCGTCAACTCGCTCGCCACCTACGAAGTGCACGTGGCGCGCTATTACTTCCGGCGCGGGGCTTACATCGCCGCGGCAAACCGCGCGCAGCAGGCGGTGCAGGAATTCCAGCAGTCGCCGGCCACCGAGGAAGCCCTCTTCATCATGGTGCAGAGCTACGAGAAGCTCGGCCTGATGGAACTGCGCGACGATGCCGACCGCGTGCTGGCCCGAAACTACCCGAACACCACCCTCTATCGCGACGGCGTCGGCGCGAAGAAGGAGCCGTGGTGGAAAGTCTGGTAGTCGCTCGCCCCGACGCCGTCACACGCTGACCGCATCACCGGCGAGCGTGGCCAGCCAGGCCAGGGCCTCGACCTCGGTCGCGACCGGCACCATCGGCGGCAAGGCCTGCTGCAGGCGTCTGCCGTAGTTCATCGACGCCATGCGAGGGTCGCAGACCACCAGCAGCCCGCGGTCGTCTTCGTGGCGGATCAGCCGACCCGCCCCCTGTTTCAGCGAAACGGCAGCCTCGGCCACGAAGTAGTCGGCGAACGGATTGCGGCCGTCGGCCTCGAGCCGCCTGACCCTGGCCTCCACCAACGGATCGCCAGGGGGCGGAAACGGCAGCTTGTCGATCATCACGCACTGCAGAGCATCGCCCGGCACGTCCACGCCTTCCCAGAAGCTCTGCGAGCCGACCAGGACCGAGCGCGGGTCGGCGAGGAACTGCTGCATCAGCAGGCGCTTCGGCCCCTGCCCCTGGACCAGCACGGTCAGCGCGTCATCTCCGCGCTCGAACTCTCGCCGCAACTCTTCACCGATGGTCTGCAGGGCACGCAAAGTCGTGGTCAGGACGAAAGTGCGCCCGCCGAGCACGCGCGCACAGCGCGCGGCGAGTCCGGCTACCGCGACCGGATGCTGCGCCTCGTTGGGCTTCGGAAAGGCGCGCGGCACATAGAGCCGTGCATTCATCGGATAGTCGAACGGGCTGCCGAGACGCAGCACGCGGGCATCCTCGAGCCCGGCCGACTGGGTGAACCACGACAGGCGATCATCGTCACCCAGGGTGGCGGAGGTGAAGATCCAGGCCTTCGACGCTGCATTCATCTGCTCGCGCAGCGCGTCGCGGATGTCGAGCGGAGATTCGACCAGCCTTGCCTGATGCGGCGAGATGTCGATCCAGCGCACCTCTGCTGCGGCAGTCGGCGCGGTGAATTGCTGCGCCAGAACTTCGAAGTGCCGGGCTCGCTCGGCGAGTCGCGAGAAGTCGGGCGACATCGCTTCGACCGCTTCGAGCGCCGCGCGGGCGGCGGCGCTCGCGGCGCCGATATCCCGCAGCGCGTCGCCGAATTCCGGACGATCGGCACGCTCGGACCAACGCAGCTTCAGCATGCCTCGAAGGTCGCGAAGCGGTCCGGCCGCGGCCAGTCGCAGATCCCGCGCGCCGCGCTCGCACGCGCCGGCAAGCTCCTGCCAGGGCATCAGGCCGCGGGCCTGTTGCAAGCCCGCAGCCAAAAGGTCGCGTGCGAAGTCGATCAGCTGCGAGGTCCCGAGCGTCGTGCCGAGGAACTGCACCCCGGCTTCGCTCAGCTGATGGGCCTCGTCGAACAGGGCGATGTCGACGCTCGGCAGCAGTTCGGCCACGCCGCTGTCGCGCAACGCCATGTCGGCGAAGAAGAGGTGATGATTGACCACCACGAGGTCGGCGGCCATGGCCTCGCGCCTGGCGCGCACGACATGGCACTGCCGGAACTCGGGACACTCGCTGCCGAGGCAGTTCTCGCGCGATGACGTGACGAGCGGGACGATGCTGCTGCGTTCGTCGAGACCTTCGAGTTCGGCAAGGTCGCCGCTCGTCGTCGTGCGCGACCACTGCTCGACCTTGGCGAGCGCCCGCACGGCCCACCGATCGGGCAGCGTCTCCGCCTGCCGCGCCTGATTCATGCGATGGAGGCAGAGGTAGCTCGATCGACCCTTGAGCAACGCCACGCTGACAGGCACCTGGAGGGCGGCCCGCAATCGCGGCAGGTCGCGCAGGAACAGCTGGTCCTGTAGGTTCTTGGTGGCGGTGCTGACCAGCGCGCGCTGCCCGCTCAACAATGCCGGCACGAGATAGGCGAAGGTCTTCCCCACGCCGGTCCCGGCCTCGACGACGAGGGCGATGCGCTGCTCGATCGCTTCGGCCACGGCCTGCGCCATGCGCAACTGAACCTCGCGCTCGACATGGTGGGCATCGGCGCGGGCGAGCGCGCCATCGGTCGCGAATGCAGAGGCGACAGCTTCCTGCAGCGGCGTCATCGCAAGATGGCCGACGCGCGCTCGCTCACGCGGGTTGGGGCGGGTCGAGTTCCGCTTCGAGGCGCGAGATCTGGTCGCGCAGCAGCAGCCGGCGCTTCTTCAAGCGACGAACCGCCAGTTCGTCTGCGGGAATGTTCTCGGCCGCACGGTCGATGAGACTGTCGAGATCACCATGCTCGATGCGCAGTTCGATCAAGCGACGCGGAAGGGAATGAAGGTTGTTGTCCATCGACACGCGACTTGAGTCGCGGTTTTCGAGGCTTCGAAGGGGTGCAAACCGATTATAGTTTTAGGTCATGAGTACTTCGACGCTGGGCTACCGCCTGTCCGCCACGACCGGCATTCATCGTGGCGATCGGGCGTATCAGCAGGACCAGGTCGCGATTTTTCCGCACAACCGGGTCTCGGGCTGTCTGATGGGCGTGCTCGCCGACGGAATGGGCGGCAAGAGTGGTGGCCGCAAGGCCGCCGACCAGGTGCTGCTGACCGCGCAGCAATTGTTCGAGCGCTACTCGCCGAGCCGCGACGACGCGACCGAAGCCTTGAAGCAACTTGTGCTCGAGGCTCACCTGATGATCAAGCTGACGGCCATCACCTCCGAAGAGGAGCCGCACAGCACCGTCGCTGCGTTCCTGATCAGCCCGAACCGCGAGTGCGATTTCGTGCACGCCGGCGATTCCCGCGTGTATCACTTCCGCGGTGCGGACATGGTGAGCCGCAGCATCGACCATTCCTACGTGCAGCGCCTCGTCGACGAGCGCCAGATCACCGAGGAAGAGGCGAACAACCACCCGCAGTCGAACCTGCTGACAGGTTGCCTGGGCACGTTCCAGGACCCCCCGCTGTCGCAGAAACACATCGACCGCCTCGAGGTCGGCGACAGCATCCTCAGTTGCAGCGACGGCCTCTGGCACTATTTCACGCCGCGCGAGCTCGGCGCGATCGTGCACGCCCTGCCGCCGCGCGAGGCCACCGAGATGCTCGTCGGCAAGGCCCGGCAACGCGCTCGCGGTGCCGGCGACAACCTCTCCCTCGCTCTCGTCCGGGTCGAACCGCTCGGCTAGGCCTGCCGCGCGCGGGAAACCCCGCAGGCGCCCTGCGGCGAACGGCCTGCCGAAGAGAGACGGCTTCGCAGTCCCCTCAGGGCGGCCCTCTCCCCTTGAATCAAGGCGAAGAAGCTGCGCCGGGCACGGGCAATGGCGCTGCCGGTTTGTGCCCGAGCTCCCGCTTGGCATTGCGTTGCTCGACCTCCAGCCGATGCGCCTCCGCGGCCCGATGCGCCGCATCGAAGGTGGCACGGCTGCGTTCTTCCTGACTCTCGCGCCTGCCTGCGGCATCGGTGTTAGCCACCGGCCGCGAAGGTGGTGCAGGAACAGACGCGCGCGGGGCGGGCCTGGTCGGGGAGCGGGAGCCTCCGTCGCTCGCTCTGGGCGCGTGGGGCTCGCTCGCGACCCGACGGGTGCCGGCCCGCACGGCGCCATCACCGCCACCCTGCGTTGCAGCCGCCGCGCGCTGCCGCAGGGCCTCGGTGCGCTCTTGCGCGCGGCGACGGCGCTCGGCGTCGTCAAGACGGCTCTGCTCGTGCTTCAGGCGCGACAGGGTCTCGCGCCGCTCGCGCTTGGCCTCGTCGACGCAGGCCGTCACGGCGAATCGACCCGCGCAGGCACGCAGGCGTTCGTCGTAGTGCGCAGCGGCAGTCGCCCGTTCGGCATCGATACGTTGACGCTCGGCCGCGTGAGGATCCAGCGCCTGCACCGCGGCCCCGACGCAGCACGCGATCGCGCACAGCGCGATCCTGGCGAGTCGATGGCAGTTCCGATTCATGTCAGTGAAGTATCGACGTCGCGCCTCGCCGAGGCCAGGAACTCGGGCGAACGCATCTCGCGCAACCGCGAAACGGTGCGCGGAAACTCGTGCACCAGCGGCCCTTCCGTGTACAACGCCTCGGCCTCCACGGCCGCCGACAGGATCAGCTTGACACGCCGGTCGTACAGCACGTCCACGAGCCAGGTGAAGCGGCGAGCTTCGGAGGCCAGGCGGGGCGACATCTGCGGCACGTTCGACAGCAACAGGGTGTGGAACTGCGTGCTCAGCTCGAGATAGTCGTTCTGCGAACGCGGACCGCCGCAAAGCTCGCGAAAATCGAACCAGACCACGCCGCCCGCGCGTCGCCGGGCACGGATCTCCCGGTGCTCGATCCGCAGGATCGGGCTCTCGTCGCGGGCCTCGGCGAGCTTGTCGAACGCGCGCGCCATGGCGGCGTCGGCCTGCTCCCCGAGGGGGGTGTGGTAGATCTCCACCTGCTGCAAGGTCGTCTGCCGGTAGTCGGTTGCATTGTCGACGCTGACGACCTCCAGGCGTTCCTTCAGCAGTTCGATCGCAGGCAGCATGCGGTCGCGATGCAGCCCGTTCGGATAGAGATCGTCCGGGGCGAAGTTGGACGTCGTGACGATGCTGACGCGGTTGTCGAACAGTGCCTGCAGCAGGCGGTGCAGGATCATCGCGTCGGTGATGTCGGAGACGTGGAACTCGTCGAAGCAGATCAGGCGGTAGCGCCGCGCCATCAACCGGCCGAGCTCGTCGAGGGGATTGACGATGCCCTGAAGCTCGGCCAGTTCGCGATGCACCTCGCGCATGAACTCGTGGAAGTGGAGCCGAGTCTTGCGCTTCAACGGCACCGCATTGAAGAAGCAGTCCATCAGGAAGCTCTTGCCACGGCCGACGCCGCCGTGCATGTAGACGCCGCGCGGAATCGGCGGGCGCGAGATCAGCTTCGTGAGGGCATTGCCTCGCCGGGCTGCGTAGTCGGCCCATTCGTTCTCGCAGCGTTCCAGCGAGTCGATGGCATTCAACTGCGCAGGGTCGGCCTGATAACCACGCTCGGCGAGCGTGCGTTCGTAGAGTTCGCGGACGGCCATTCAGCGACGGGACCTCACCTCCACGCCGCCCTCAGAAGTTCAACGCGCGCTTGTCCACGGCCAGGGCCGCTTCCTTGGTCGCCTCGGAAAGCGTCGGGTGGGCGTGACAGATGCGGGCGATGTCTTCCGACGATGCCCTGAACGCCATGGCGATGCCGGCCTCGGCGATCAGCTCGGAGGCCATCGGTCCGACGATGTGCACACCGAGCACCTCGTCCGTCTTGGCATCGGCCAGCAACTTGACCAGGCCGGTGGTGTCGCCGAGGGCACGCGCACGGCCATTGGCCATGAAGGGGAACGTCCCGGCCTTGTAGGCCCGCCCGGCCGTCTTCAGCTGTTCCTCGGTCTGCCCGACCCACGCGATCTCCGGGCTGGTGTAGATCACCCAGGGCACGAGGTTGAAATCGACATGGCCGTGCTGCCCCGCGATGCGTTCGGCCACCGCGACACCTTCTTCCTCGGCCTTGTGGGCCAGCATCGGACCGCGCACGACGTCGCCGATTGCCCAGACGCCCGGAAGATTCGTCCGGCATTCGGCATCGACCACGACGAAACCGCGTTCGTCGAGATTGAGGCCGACCGTCTCCGCGGCCAACCCCGTCGTGTTGGGTACGCGGCCGATCGACACGATCAGCTGGTCACAGGCGAGCTTCTGCTCATTTCCCTGGCCATCGGCATAGGTCACCACGACCCCCTTCTTGCCGGTGTCGACCTTGGTGATCTTCACGCCCAGCTCGATCTTCAGGCCTTGCTTGGTGAAGGCCTTGCGCGCTTCGGCTGCGACCTGCTGATCGACGGCACCGAGAAACGTCGGCAAGGCCTCGAGCACCGTCACGTCGGCGCCGAGACGGCGCCAGACCGATCCCATCTCGAGCCCAATGACGCCGGACCCGATCACGCCCAGCGTCTTCGGCACGGTCGCCATGCGCAGGGCGCCGTCGTTCGAGAGGATCGACTTCTCGTCGAAGGCGGCACCCGGCAACGCCCGCGGAGTCGAGCCGGTTGCGACGATGACCTGCTTGGCGGTGAGCGTTTCGGACTGGGTTCCCGCCACGCCGATCTCGAAGCCACCGTCGACAGCCTTGGCGAACGAACCGCGGCCGTGGAAGAACGTCACCTTGTTCTTGCGGAAGAGGTAGAGGATGCCGTCGTTGTTCTGCTTGACGACGCCATCCTTGCGGGCGAGCATCTTCGCGACGTCCATCGACAGGCCGGACAACCCGATGCCGTGGTCGGCGAAATGATGCCCTGCCTGCTCGAAGTGCTCGGACGACTGCAGCAGCGCCTTCGACGGGATGCAGCCGACGTTGGTGCAGGTGCCGCCGAGGGCAGGCCCGCCCTTGGCGTTCTTCCACTCGTCGATGCAGGCGACGCTGAAACCGAGTTGTGCGGCACGGATCGCCGCGGTGTAGCCGCCGGGGCCGGCGCCGATGACGACGAGATCGAATGCGGTGCTCATGGTCAGATGTCGAAGAGCAGTCGCGCCGGATCCTCGAGCGCTTCCTTCATCGCGACGAGGCCGAGGACCGCTTCGCGGCCGTCGATGATGCGATGATCGTAAGACATCGCAAGGTAGTTCATCGGCCTCACGACGACTTGTCCGTTCTCGACCACGGCCCGGTCCTTGGTCGCGTGCACGCCGAGGATCGCCGACTGCGGCGGGTTGATGATCGGCGTCGACAGCATCGAGCCGAAGACGCCGCCGTTGGAGATCGAGAAGGTGCCGCCGGTCAGGTCGTCGAGCGAGAGCTTCCCGTCGCGTGCCTTCGTGCCGTATTCGGCGATCTTCTTCTCGATGTCGGCGAAACTCATCTGGTCGACGTTGCGCAGGATCGGCACCACGAGACCGCGCGGCGAGCCGACCGCGATACCGATGTCGAAGTAGCCGTGGTAGACGATGTCGTTGCCGTCGACCGAGGCGTTGATGATCGGGTACTTCTTCAGCGCGAACACCGCCGCCTTGACGAAGAAGCTCATGAAGCCGAGCTTGACGCCGTGTTCCTTCTCGAACTTCTCCTGGAAGCGCTTGCGCATCTCCATCACCGGAGCCATGTTGACTTCGTTGAAGGTGGTCAGGATCGCCGCCGTCGCTTGGGACTGCAGCAAACGCTCGGCCACCCGGGCGCGCAGCCGGCTCATCGGGACGCGCTGTTCCGGGCGATCGCCGAGGTCGATCGTCTGCGGCGCGGCCACCGGCGGCAGCGGCTTGGCTGCGGGGGCCGCGGGAGGCGCCGCTGGCTTGGCCGGAGCAGCCTGGGGCCCACCTTCGAGCGCGCCGAGCACGTCACCCTTGGTGACCCGCCCTCCCTTGCCGGTGCCGGCAACGGAACCGGCCGCCAGCTGGTTGTCGGCCATCAGCTTCGCCGCGGCGGGCATCGCGATCGCAGTCGCGGCTTTGGCGCCGGATGCCAAAGGTGCGGACGCTGCAGCGGCTGCGGGCGCCGGTGCGGCCGCAGCAGGTTTGGCCTCGGCCGCTGCCGGGCCTGTGGCCACGCCTTCGGTGTCGATTCTCGCGATCACCTCCTCCGCCACACAACTTTCTCCGTCCTGCTTGACCAGCGCCGCGAGGACTCCGGCCGCCGGAGCCGGGACCTCGAGCACGACCTTGTCGGTCTCGATCTCGACCAGGATCTCGTCGATCGCGACCGCCTCGCCCGGGCGCTTCCTCCACTGCAGCAACGTCGCTTCCGAGACCGACTCCGAGAGTTGCGGAACCTTGACTTCTACGATGGCCATCTTGTTTGCCTTCTGGGGGAGGCGCCGCTCGGGCGCTGGCGCCGGGCGAACCCGAAGCGCGATCAGTGGACAGACCGCAGCGCCTGCGCGCCGCGGTTGCGCTATTTGGTCAGCACGAAGCCCTTCAGCTTGTTGAAGGCCTGTTCGAGAAGCGCCTTCTGCTGGTCCTGATGCAGGTGGGCATAGCCGACCGCCGGGGACGCCGAAGCGGCACGTCCGGCATAGCCGAGCTTCTGGCCCTCGACCATGTTCTCGTGGATGTAGTGCTGGACGAAGAACCAGGCGCCCTGATTCTGGGGTTCGTCCTGACACCAGACCACGTCGGTGGCGTTCGGGTACTTCTTCATTTCCGCCGCGAACGCCTTGTGCGGGAACGGGTAGAGCTGCTCGACGCGCAGGATCGCGACGTCGTTGGCCTTGCGCTCCGTGCGCGCGCGGACCAGGTCGTAGTAGACCTTGCCGGAGCAGGCGATGACACGCTTGATCTTGTCGGTCACGACGTCCGGACTGGCCTCGCCGAGGATCGTCCTGAACTCGCCCTTGGTGAAATCGGTCAGCGGCGACGACGCGTCCTTGGCCCGCAGGAGCGACTTCGGCGTCATGATGATCAGCGGCTTCCTGAACATGCGAACCATCTGCCGGCGCAGCGCATGGAAGATCTGGCTCGCCGAGGTCGGCTGAACGATCTGCATGTTGTTGTCGGCGGCGAGCTGCATGAAGCGTTCGAGGCGCGCCGACGAATGCTCCGGCCCCTGCCCTTCGTAGCCGTGGGGCAGCATCAGCGTGAGACCGTTGGCACGCCCCCACTTGACTTCGCCCGAGGCGATGAACTGGTCGATGACCACCTGGGCGCCGTTGACGAAGTCGCCGAACTGGGCTTCCCAGATCACCAGCGTGTTCGGCTCGGCGCTGGCGTAGCCGTACTCGAAGCCGAGGACGGCTTCCTCGGAGAGCAGCGAATCGATGACGACGAAGGGCGCCTGACCGTCGGCGACGTGCTGCAGCGGCGTCCAGGTGCCCTCGTTCCAGCGCTCGCGGTTCTGGTCATGCAGCACCGCATGGCGGTGGGTGAACGTGCCGCGTCCGGAGTCTTCGCCCGACAGGCGCACTGCATAGCCGCTGGCGACCAGTGATGCGAACGCGAGGTGCTCGCCCATGCCCCAATCGACGCGGGTCTCGCCACGACCCATCGCGGCGCGATCGGCCAGCACTTTCTCGACCAGCGGGTGGGCCTTGAAGTTTTCCGGCAGGGTCGTCAGGCGCTCCGCGAGTCGCTTGATCTCGGCAAGCGGCAGTGCCGTGTCGGCCGCGTCGGTCCACTTGCGTCCGAGAAACGGTGCCCAGTCGACCGCGTACTTGCTCTTGTAGTTCGTGAGGACCGGGTCGTAGGTGTTCTTGCCGGCATCCATCGCCGCGCGCAATGCCTTGACCATCGAGTCCGGACCGTCGGCCGGAAGAACGGCCTGAGCGACGAGCTTGTCGCCGTAGAGCTTGCGCGTGCCGGCATGCTGGGTGATCTTCTTGTACATCAGCGGCTGCGTCAGCGCCGGTGTGTCCTGCTCGTTGTGCCCGAGCTTGCGGAAGCAGACGATGTCGACCACGACATCCTTGTTGAATTCCTGGCGGTAGTCGAGCGCGATCTGCGAGGCCAGCACGACCGCTTCGGCGTCGTCGCCGTTGACGTGGAGGACCGGCGCCTCGATCATCTTGACGACGTCGGTGCAATACAACGTGGAGCGGCTGTCGCGCGGGTCGGAAGTCGTGAAGCCGATCTGGTTGTTGATGACCACGTGCACCGTGCCGCCGGTGTAGTAGCCGCGCGTCTGGGCCAGCGCCAGCGTTTCCATCACGACGCCCTGCCCGGCGAACGCGGCGTCGCCGTGGACCAGCACCGGCAACACCGTGTCGCCCTCGGCGTCCCCGCGCCGATCGAGTCGGGCCTTGACCGAGCCTTCGACGACCGGGTTGACGATCTCCAGGTGCGACGGGTTGAAAGCCAGGCTCAGGTGCACCGGTCCGCCCGGCGTCGTGATGTCGCTGGAGAACCCCTGGTGGTACTTGACGTCGCCCGAGGGAAGATTCTCGGGAGCGGTGTGGTCGAACTCGGCGAACAGGTCCTTCGGCATCTTGCCGAGAGTGTTGACCAGCACGTTCAGGCGGCCGCGGTGGGCCATGCCGATTACGATCTCCTGCACGCCCTTGACGCCGGCGCGCTGCACGATCTCGTCCATCGACGCGATGAAGCTCTCGCTGCCTTCGAGCGAGAACCGCTTCTGGCCGACGTACTTGGTGTGCAGGTAGCGCTCGAGGCCTTCGGCGGCGGTCAGGCGCTCGAGGATGTGGATCTTCTCTTCGGCAGTGAAGTTCGGCTTGGAGCGGATCGACTCCAGCCGTTGCTGCCACCAGCGCTTCTCGGCCGGATCGGTGATGTGCATGTACTCGGCACCGATCGTGCCGCAGTAGGTCTCGCGCAATGCTTGAACGATCTCGCGCAGCGTCATCTGCTCGGCGCTGGAGAAGTAGGTGTTCGTGGCGCTGAACGACATGTCCATGTCGGCTTCGCTCAGGTCGTAGAACGCCGGTTCCAGTTCCGGGATCTTGGGGCGCTCCTGGCGCTTGAGGGGGTCCAGGTCGGCCCATCGCGACCCGAGCACCCGATAGGCGGCGATCAGGGACTGGACGTGGACCTGCTTGCGAGCGACAGCCAGGTCGCTGCTCGACGCCTTGTTGCCGAAGGCGTTGGCCTTGGCACGCTGGGCGAACGACTCGATCACCGGCGCATGGGCCACATCCCGGGACTGCGAGCCGTCGTTCGCGGGGACGTGCTGCAACGCATCGAAGTAGGAGCGCCAGCTGTCGGGAACGGAGCCGGGGTTGTCGAGGTAGGCCTCGTACAACTCTTCGACGTACGGGGCGTTGCCACCGAACAGGTACGAACTGGACCTGAACTGCTGCATCATGTCGCTCACCTTTCGCGCCGGTTTCCGGCGCTGTTAGTGGGTTGAAAACCCTCCGCGTGCCGGCTCGACCGGCGTGCGGAACAGCAACCCGCATCGATCCTCTGGGGACGCAACGGGACGGACCCGGATCGGGTCACGCAGGCACTGTAACACCCGCTGCAGCGACGAGAACGCGCAAAACTTCCAGACCCCGCCGACTTCGGTGCTTCTTCTCAGTCCGGGCGAACCGCACGCCGTGCCGCGGCGTACTCGCGCGCCAGCCTGGCCACCAGCTCACCCGCCGGCACGACGGCCTTGACCGCGCCGATCCCCTGGCCGCAGCCCCAGATGTCCTTCCAGGCCTTGGTGCGATCCCCGCCGAAGTTCATCTGGCTGGGGTCGCTCTCCGGCAACTTGTCGGGATCCAGCCCGGCCTCGCGGATCGACCCCTTCAGGTAGTTGCCGTGGACGCCGGTGAAGAGGTTCGTGTAGACGATGTCGTCGCTGCCGCTGGCGACGATCAGCTGCTTGTAGGCATCGACGGCGCGCGCCTCTTCGGTGGCGACGAAGGCCGAGCCGATGTACGCGAAATCGGCGCCCATCGCCTGAGCCGCCAGCACCGCACCGCCGGTCGCGATCGCGCCGCTGAGGGCGATCGGCCCGTCGAACCACTCGCGCACTTCCTGCACGAGGGCAAACGGACTCTTGACACCGGCATGACCACCCGCGCCAGCCGCCACGAGGATCAGGCCGTCGGCGCCCTTCTCGATCGCCTTCTTCGCGAAGGTATTGTTGATGACGTCATGCATGACGATCCCGCCCCAGGCATGGACCGCCTCGTTGACATCGACTCTCGCGCCGAGCGACGTGATCACGATCGGCACCTTGTAGCGCGCGCACGCCTGCATGTCGTGTTCGAGCCGGTCATTGCTCTTGTGGACGATCTGATTGATCGCGAACGGGGCGGCCGGGCAGTCGGGATGGTCGCGGTCCCACGCCGCGAGCGTCTCAGTGATCTCGGCCAGCCAGACGTCGAGCTGTTCGGCGGGGCGGGCGTTCAGCGCCGGCATCGCGCCGATGATGCCGGCGGTGCACTGTGCAATCACGAGCTTCGGATTGCTGACGATGAAGAGCGGGGCGCCGAAGATCGGCAGCGGCAGGTTGCGCAGGACAGGAGGCAGTGGCATGGAAGGGTCTCGTCGAGATTCGGGGAGTCGGCTCAGAACGCGGCCAGCGCCAGCCCGGTGACGCTTTCGCTGCCGTCGACGATCGCGTCGCGCAGGCCGGGCGCCTGGGTCAGCAGGTGTTCGGCATAGAAGCGCGCGGTGATGATCTTCGCGTTGAGGAAATCGGCATCGCCCGTGCCCTCGGCCAACTGGCGCTCGGCCACCAGCAGCGCGCGCGCCATCTGCCAACCGCACATCAGGTTGCCGGCGAGCATCAGGTAGGGCACCGAGCCGGCGAACACGGCATTCGGGCTCGAGCGCGTCTGTCCGGACACGAAGTCGACGACTTCCTCGAAGGCCGCGCGCGCGGCCCGAAGCCGGGTCGCCATCGAACGCGCGGCGGGGGTCGTGCTGGCAGCGAGTTCGTCTTCGGTCGCGGCGACCTGCGCGGCCAGGCCACGCGCGACGCGGCCGCCATCGCGCGACGTCTTGCGACCGACGAGGTCGTTGGCCTGGATCGCCGTGGTTCCTTCGTAGATCGTGAGGATGCGCGCGTCTCGCAGGTACTGTGCCGCACCGGTCTCCTCGATGAAGCCCATGCCGCCATGGACCTGGACACCCAGGCTCGCCACTTCGATGCTCATCTCTGTGCCGTACCCCTTGACCAGGGGGACCATGAACTCGTAGAAGGCCTGGTTCTGCTTGCGAACCTCGGAGTCCGGATCGTGATGGGCGGCATCGAAGGCCGCCGCGGCGGTCATCGCCAGGGCGCGACAGCCTTCGGTGTAGGCGCGCATCGTCATCAGCATGCGGCGCACGTCCGGATGGTGGATGATCGGCCCGCTGCCCGGCAGAGAGCCGTCGACCGGCCGCGACTGGATGCGCTCGCGCGCGAAGGCTGCCGCCTTCTGATAGGCCCGCTCGGCGACCGCGATGCCCTGCACGCCGACCGCGTAGCGCGCCGCGTTCATCATGATGAACATGTACTCGAGGCCGCGGTTCTCCTCGCCGATGAGGTAGCCGACGGCGCCGCCGTGGTCGCCGAATTGCAGCACCGCGGTCGGGCTCGCCTTGATGCCGAGCTTGTGCTCGATGCTCACGCACCAGGCATCGTTGCGCTCACCGAGCGTGCCGTCGTCGCTGCTGAGGAACTTCGGCACGATGAACAGGCTGATGCCCTTGACGCCTTCCGGCGCGCCGACGACCCGCGCCAGCACGAGATGGACGATGTTGGCGGCCATGTCGTGCTCGCCATAGGTGATGAAGATCTTCGTGCCGAAGATCTTGTAGGCACCGTCGGCCTGCGGCTCCGCCCGGGTACGCACCAACGCCAGGTCCGAGCCCGCCTGCGGCTCCGTGAGGTTCATCGTCCCTGTCCACTCGCCGGAGATCATCTTCGGCAGGTACAGCGCCTGTTGCTCCGGTGACCCGGCCGTCAGCAACGCCTCGATGGCGCCGTCCGTCAGCAACGGACAGAGCGAGAAGCTGAGATTGGCGCTGTTCATCATCTCGATGCAGGCCGCGCCGATCGTCTTGGGAAGGTTTTGGCCGCCGAAGTCGGCCGGATGCTGCAGGCCCTGCCAGCCACCTTCGGCGAACTGGCGGAAGGCCTCCTTGAACCCCGGCGTCGTCGTCACCGCGCCGTCCTTCCACGTCGAGGGATTCCGATCTCCCTCGACGTTGAGCGGTGCTACCACGCCCTGGGTGAAATTCGCGCATTCCTCGAGCACGGCCTGTGCCGTGTCGAGACCGGCGTCCTCGAACCCCGGCAGCGCGGCAATGCGCTCCAGATCGGCCAGCTCCTTCATGCAGAACAGCATGTCCTTGATCGGGGCTACGTAGCTCACGGCACTTCCTTGGGGGTCAGAAAACAAAAAGCCCGTTTGCCGCCATGCGGATCAAACGGGCTCGCACGCGCGCCGGACGCTCAGAGCGCGGCAACCAGCTCCGGGATCGCCGTGAAGAGATCGGCTTCCAGGCCGTAGTCGGCGACGCTGAAGATCGGCGCTTCCGGGTCCTTGTTGATGGCGACGATGACCTTGGAGTCCTTCATGCCGGCCAGATGCTGGATCGCGCCGCTGATGCCGGCCGCGATGTAGAGCTGCGGCGCGACGATCTTGCCGGTCTGGCCGACCTGCCAGTCGTTCGGGGCATACCCCGCATCGACGGCTGCGCGGCTCGCGCCCAGCGCGGCACCGAGCTTGTCAGCCAATGGCGTCAGCACGGCGGTGAACTTCTCGCTCGAGGCCAGTGCGCGGCCACCGGAGACGATGATCTTCGCAGCGGTGAGCTCCGGCCGATCGTTCTTGGCGATCTCGCTGCCGACGAACGAGGATTTGCCCGAATCGGCGGTGGCGTCCAGTTTCTCGACGCTGGCCGAGCCGCCGCTCGCCGCGGCGGGGTCGAAACCGGTCGTGCGCACGGTGATGACCTTGACCGGGTCGATGCTCTGCACCGTCGCGATCGCGTTGCCGGCGTAGATGGGCCGCTCGAAGGTGTCGGCTGCGTCGACCTTGGTGATGTCGGAGATCTGTCCGACGTCGAGCTTGGCGGCCACGCGCGGCGCAACGTTCTTGCCGGCAGCGGTCGCCGGGAAAAGGATGTGGCTGTAGTCGGACGCTATCGCGAGCACCTGGGCAGCAAGGTTTTCAGCCAGCGCATGGGCGAAGGCGGCGCTGTCGGCATGCAGCACCTTCTTGACCCCGGCGATCTGCGCCGCGGCCTTCGCAGCCTCGGCCGCATCGGTGCCGGCGACGAGGACGTGAACCTCGGGGTCGCATTGCAGCGCGGCGGTGATGGTGTTGAGCGTCGCTCCCTTGATGCTCTTGTGGTCGTGTTCGGCGATGACGAGGGCGGCCATGTCAGATCACTTTCGCTTCGTTCTTCAGCTTGGCGACGAGCGTCGCGACGTCGGGGACCTTGATGCCGGCGCTGCGTCGCGGCGGCTCGCTGACCTTCAGCGTCTTCAGGTGAGACTTGATGTCGACACCGAGGTCCTCGGGCTTGACGATGTCCATCGTCTTCTTCTTGGCCTTCATGATGTTGGGCAAGGTCACGTAACGCGGTTCGTTCAGGCGCAGGTCCGTCGTGACGATGGCCGGCAAGGCGATCTTGAGCGTCTCCAGGCCGCCATCGACCTCACGCGTGACGACTGCATGGCCGTCGGCGATCTCGACCTTGGAGGCGAAGGTCGCCTGCGGCAGATCGGCGAGCGCGGCCAGCATCTGTCCGGTCTGGTTGCAATCGTCGTCGATGGCCTGCTTGCCAAGGATCACGAGTCCGGGTTGCTCCTTGTCGACCAGCGCCTTCAATAGCTTGGCCACGGCCAGCGGCTGCAGTTCGGCGTCGGTCTGCACGAGTATCGAGCGATCCGCGCCGATCGCCATGGCGGTGCGCAGCGTTTCCTGACACTGCGTGACGCCGCAGGACACGGCAATCACTTCCGTGACGACGCCCTTTTCCTTGAGGCGGACCGCTTCCTCGACGGCGATCTCGTCGAAGGGATTCATGCTCATCTTGACGTTGGCGATGTCGACGCCGCTGCCGTCGGATTTGACGCGGACCTTGACGTTGTAGTCGACGACTCTCTTGACCGGGACGAGTACCTTCATGCAGACAGCTCCAGGGGCGCGATGCGGGTCGCGGGAATTCTAGTTCCACCCCCTCGGTGGACCTTCGACCGCAAGGAGGAATAGAACGATCGTTCTACTTTAACGCCGATCGTTCGCCAGTCTCCGCCTCGACACGAGTCAACGCGGCTCACGACCCGGGTATTCGCCTGCGCCCGGCAGGTCATCAACCTGGCAGGGCGGGGTCCGTGGCGATGGAGAGTCGGCGGAGATCGAATCGGAAACTACAGGACTTTCCTGCCGGGAAAGCACTTGGCCGGACGGCTGGTGCCCGAGGCGGGACTCGAACCCGCACGCCTGCGAAGGCCGCAGATTTTAAGTCTGCTACGTCTACCGATTTCGTCACCCGGGCCCGGTTGCGCGGCATCATAGGCCGTCGGCGCGTGACATCGTCGTTGCTGCGGACCGCGCGTGCGTCCGGATGGCGTGGCGATGAAGTCCATACTCGCACTTGACTACAAACTGCGAGACGAGATGGATGAAACCCGGTTCGAACTCAGCGATGCCGATCTGCTGCGCCTCCGCAAGGCCAGTGCACTCGCCTCCGAGCAGTTGAAGCAGGCCAAGCAGATCGTCACCGATGGCGGGTTCGCCGGTCCCGGAGCGGGGCCGCTGCTGATCGCGGCAGTGCTTCAGGCGATGGCCACGAACTGCCTGATCGACGCCGAGCGCCGATAGAGGGCCCGCCCTCGAGGTCGCGCATCGCGCGACTACTCGTTCGGATTGTTGCCCTGCAGTCCGTGCGCGGCCTTGTACGCCATGTGCACGGCGTCGAGGCGATCGATGACGAGCTGCACCGCAGCCATGTCCTTGACAGGCGCTGCCAGCAGCCGCTGCAACTCGGCGCGAAGGCGGTCGTATTCGGCAGCCAGGGTATCGGGAGACATCGTCATCGGATTCGTTGCGACGGGGCCGTATGGCGGTGAAGAGTTCCGACTTTCCGACTCACTGGAGTGGATGGAGGCGCGGCCCGGAGTCGAACCGGGCTGAACGGATTTGCAATCCGGTGCATAACCGCTTTGCTACCGCGCCATCGATATCGAGACAGGTGCCACGGCGCAGCCAGCACGCACTCTGGACCGTCCGCAAAAAAAAAGAAGCCGGTAGCTTCTTCTTAGATTTGGAGCGGGAGACGAGACTCGAACTCGCGACCTCAACCTTGGCAAGGTTGCGCTCTACCAACTGAGCTACTCCCGCAGATTCGCAGCTCTTGTTGACGCCGCGAGCCGAGATTATAGGGGCAAAAAAAGGAGGCCGGCACGAGGCCGGCGCTTCTTCAGTGGGTGAGCAGATCCGGCCCCGTGGAACTCGCCGCGGGCTTGGCCGTTGCGCCATCGCCCTCGGTTGCCTTGGCCGGTTCGTCGTCGGGCAGCGGGCGCGGCAACGTCTCGAGCGCGACTTCGAGCACGCGGTCGATCCAGCGGACCGGCACGATCTCTAGATGATTCTTGACGTTCTCGGGAATGTCCTGCAGGTCCTTGACGTTTTCCTCGGGGATCATCACCGTCTTGATGCCGCCACGGTGCGCCGCCAGCAGCTTTTCCTTCAAGCCACCGATCGCCGTCACCTCGCCTCGCAGCGTGATCTCGCCGGTCATCGCGACGTGCGCCCGCACCGGAATGCCGGTCAGCGCCGAGACGAACGCGGTCGTCATCGCGATACCCGCGCTCGGGCCGTCCTTGGGCGTGGCGCCGTCCGGCACGTGGATGTGGACGTCGCGCTTCTCGAACATCTCGTCCTTGATACCCAGGCGGCGAGCCCGGCTGCGCACGACCGAACGGGCGGCCTCAACCGATTCCTTCATGACATCGCCGAGCTGGCCCGTGCGGATGATGTTGCCCTTGCCAGGCATCACCGCCGCCTCGATCGTCAGCAGGTCGCCGCCGACTTCCGTCCAGGCCAGGCCGACCACCTGGCCCACCTGATTCTGCTTCTCGGCCTGGCCATAGTCGAACTTGCGCACGCCGAGGTAGTCGTTGAGGTTGTCCTCGGTGACGACGACCTTGTCGCTGACCTGCTTCAGCTGAATCGCCTTGACGACCTTGCGGCAGATCTTGGAGATCTCGCGCTCGAGCGAACGCACGCCAGCCTCGCGGGTGTAGTAGCGCACGATGCCGCGCACCGCCGACTCGGTGACTTCGACCTCGCCTTCCTTGACGCCGTTGTTCTTCATCTGCTTGGGCAGCAGGTAGCGCAGGGCGATGTTGAGCTTCTCGTCCTCGGTGTAGCCCGACAGCCGGATGACCTCCATCCGGTCGAGCAGCGCCGGCGGGATGTTCATCGAGTTGGAGGTCGCGATGAACATCGTGTCCGACAGGTCGAAGTCGACCTCGACGTAGTGGTCGCTGAAGGTGTGGTTCTGTTCGGGGTCAAGGACCTCGAGCAGCGCCGAGGAGGGATCGCCCCGGAAGTCCATGCCCAGCTTGTCGATCTCGTCGAGCAGGAACAGCGGGTTTTTGGTCCCGATCTTGGACAGGCTCTGCAGCACCTTGCCCGGCATCGAGCCGATGTAGGTGCGGCGGTGGCCACGGATCTCGGCCTCGTCACGGACGCCGCCGAGTGCCATGCGCACGAACTTGCGTCCGGTGGCGCGTGCCACGCTCTGGCCGAGCGAAGTCTTGCCGACGCCCGGAGGCCCGACCAGGCAGAGGATCGGTGACTTGACCTTGTCGACGCGCTGCTGCACCGCGAGGTACTCGAGGATGCGGTCCTTGACCTTGTCCAGGCCGTAGTGGTCTTCGTTGAGCACCTGCTCGGCGAAGGCGAGATCGTGTTTGATCTTGGTCTTCTTCGACCACGGCAGGTTGACCAGCGTGTCGATGTAGTTGCGCACGACGGTCGCCTCGGCCGACATCGGCGACATCAACTTGAGCTTCTTGAATTCGGCGTCGACCTTCTTCTTCGCCTCCTTCGGCATCTTGGCGGCAGTGATCTTCTTCTCGAGCTCCTCCATGTCGGCGCCCTCTTCGCCGTCGCCGAGCTCCTTCTGGATCGCCTTGACCTGCTCGTTGAGGTAGTACTCGCGCTGGCTCTTTTCCATCTGGCGCTTGACGCGGCCGCGAATGCGCTTCTCCACCTGGAGGATGTCGACCTCGTGCTCGAGCTGCTCGAGCAGCTTCTCGAGGCGCTTGTCGACCGCATAGAGGTCGAGCACGGCCTGCTTGTTCTCGAGCTTGAGCGGCAGATGCGCGGCGATGGTGTCGGCCAGGCGCCCGGCGTCGTCGATGCCGGCGATCGAGGTGAGGATCTCCGGCGGAATCTTCTTGTTCAGCTTGACGTACTGGTCGAACTGCTGCGTGACCGCGCGCCGCAGCGCCTCGATCTCGGGCTGCGTATCAACTTCGGGCGGCACCGGCGTCAGATCGGCGACGAAGTACTCGCCGTTGTCGGTGATGCTGTGGGTATTCGCGCGCTGCACGCCCTCGACCAGGACCTTCACGGTGCCGTCCGGAAGCTTGAGCATCTGCAGGATGCTGGAGACGCAGCCGACCTCGAACATGTCGTCGGGCTTGGGCTCGTCCTTGCCGGCGGCCTTCTGCGCGACCAGCATGATCTGCCGCCCGGCTTCCATGGCCACCTCGAGAGCCTTGATCGACTTCGGACGGCCGACGAACAGCGGGATCACCATGTGGGGAAACACGACCACATCGCGCAGCGGCAGCAACGGCAGGGTGATCTGCTCGGCGGGAAGAACGGGATGACCGGACATGTGAAACCTCTCTTTCTCAAGCCGAAGTAGGGGCTCGAGGGGTCAATTGCAAGGCGGTGGCTTCAGGGTGCATCCGGGAAGAGTCCCGACCCCGAGGGTGGAAGGGTTCAAGGCCTCAGGCGCTGAACTTGGCCTGCTCGCGATAAACCAGCAGCGGTTTGGCTTCGTCTTCGATCGTGTGCTCGTCCAGGACCACCTTGGCCACGCCGTCGAGTGTCGGCAGCTCGAACATGGTGTCGATGAGCGACTGCTCCATGATCGAGCGCAGCCCTCGGGCGCCGATCTTGCGCGCCAGCGCCTTGCGCGCGATCGCCGCGAGCGCCGACGGCCGGATCTCGAGCTCGACGCCATCCATCGCGAAGAGCTTCTGGTACTGCTTGACGAGCGCGTTCTTCGGCTCGGTGAGGATGCGGACCAGCGCGTCGTCGGTCAGTTCGCCGAGGGTGGCGACGACCGGTAGCCGGCCGACGAGTTCGGGGATGATCCCGAACTTGATCAGGTCCTCGGGCTCGACGTCTCGAAAGACCTCGGAGACCCGCTTCTCGCTCTTCGAGTGCACGGCCGCCCCGAAGCCGATGCCCGACTTCTCGGAGCGGTTCTGGATAACCTTCTCAAGGCCATCGAATGCGCCGCCGCAGATGAAGAGGATGTTGGTGGTGTCGATCTGCAGGAAATCCTGGTTCGGGTGTTTGCGCCCGCCCTGAGGCGGTACCGATGCCATGGTGCCTTCGACGAGCTTGAGCAGCGCCTGCTGCACCCCCTCGCCGGAGACGTCGCGGGTGATCGACGGGTTGTCGGCCTTGCGGCTGATCTTGTCGATCTCGTCGATGTAGACGATGCCGCGCTGGGCCTTCTCGACGTCGTAGCCGCAGTTCTGCAGCAGCTTCTGGATGATGTTTTCGACATCCTCGCCGACGTAGCCAGCCTCGGTGAGCGTGGTCGCATCGGCGATCACGAAGGGAACGTTGAGCAAGCGCGCCAGGGTCTGCGCGAGCAGCGTCTTGCCAGAGCCGGTCGGCCCGATGAGGAGGATGTTGCTCTTGGCGAGCTCGATCTCGTCCTTGGTGCGGCTCATGTGCTTGAGCCGCTTGTAGTGGTTGTAGACAGCGACAGACAGGGTGCGCTTGGCGACGTCCTGGCCGATCACGTATTGATCCAGGCTTGCCTTGATCTCGCTCGGAATCGGCAGGTCCGACTTAGCCGCCTTCGCATCGCTCGCTTCGGCCGGCACTTCATCACGGATGATGTCGTTGCACAGCTCGATGCATTCATCGCAGATGAATACGGATGGACCGGCGATGAGTTTCTTGACCTCGTGCTGGCTCTTGCCGCAGAACGAGCAGTACAGAACCTTCTCGCTGGAAGAGCCTTTTTTGTCGGCCATGAACCTGATTGTCCCGGGGGTAGGTACGTGCTGGGTCGATGATAGTTCAAAAGAAATCGCGGCCTTCGCTCCGAGAAAGGCCCCGATCCCCTTGCTGTTGCTCGCGCGCCTCAGCGCCGCGGCTGGCGATCAGCCCGTGGCAAGCGCCTCGCGCCGGGTGAGCACCTTGTCGATCAGGCCGTAAGCCTGGGACTCCTCTGGATCGAGGAAGAAATCGCGTTCCATGTCGGCGCGGATCTTCTCGATCGACTGGCCGGTGCGTTCGGCGTAGATCTTGTTGAGCTGCTCGCGAGTCTTCAGGATCTCGCGCGCGTGGATCTCGATGTCGGTCGCCTGCCCCTGGGCACCGCCGGAGGGCTGATGGATCATGACGCGCGAATTCGGCAGCGCGTAGCGCTTTCCCTTGGCGCCCGCCATCAGCAGGAAGGAGCCCATGCTCGCGGCAATGCCCATGCACAGGGTCGAGACATCCGGCTTGATGAACTGCATCGTGTCGAAGATCGACAGGCCGGCGCTGACGCTGCCTCCGGGAGAGTTGATGTAGAGCGAGATGTCCTTGTCGGGATTCTCGCTTTCCAGGAAAAGCATCTGCGCGACGACGAGGTTGGCAGTCTGGTCGTTGACCGGACCGACCAGGAAGATCAGCCGTTCCCGCAGCAACCGGCTGTAGATGTCGTAGGCGCGTTCGCCGCGGCCCGAGGTTTCGATGACGATGGGGACCATGCCCAGGTCGTTGGTGTCCAGCGCGCTCATGTTGATCCTTGCCTGTTGCCCGAATGTTCAATGTAGGGGCGGATTATCGGGCGACAAGTCACCGGGGCCTTCGGACGACGCCGGCGCCGGGGCCGACTCGCCCCCGCACCTTGCAGCGACCTTCGTCGGCACGGTCACGGCGCGGGCTCAAGTGGCCATCAGCTCGTCGAAAGGCACGCTCTTGTCGGTGACCTTCGCTTTGGCGATGACGAAATCGGCGACGTTGTTCTCGACGACCACCGCCTCGACTTCCGCCATTCGCTGGCGGTCACCCAGATACCAGCGCACCACTTCGCTCGGCTTCTCGTAGCTCTGCGCCATCTCCTCGATGTGCGCCTGCAACTGGTCGGGCCGTGCCTGCAGGTTGTTGCTGCGAACCAGCTCGCCGACGACCAGGCCGAGCCGGACCCGGCGCTCGGCCTGCGCCTGGAACACCTCGGCGGGAATCGGGGCCGTTTCCGCGTCCTTGACGCCGCGCTTCTTGAGGTCGGCGCGCGCCATCTCGATCATTCGCTCGATCTCGCTCTCGACCAGCGACTTCGGCACTTCGAGCTCGGCACTCTTGACGAGGGCATCCATCACGCTGGCCTTGTTGCGGGCGAGCACGCGGAACTTCACCTCGCGCTCCAGGTTGCGGCGTACGTCCGCGCGCAGGCCCTCGACGCTGCCGTCCGGACTGCCGAGCGACTTGGCGAAGGCCTCGCTGACCTCCGGGAGGTGCTGAACCTCGATCTTCTTGACCGTGACGAGAAAGTCTGCTTCCTTTCCGGCCACGTCCTTGCCCTGGTAGTCGGCCGGGAACTGCAGCGCAAACGTCTTGGAGTCGCCCGTCTTCATGCCGCGCACCGCGGCATCGAACTGCTCGAGCATCTGGCCTTCGCCGATGATGAACTGGAAGCCTTCCGCCTTGCCGCCGTCGAACGGCACGCCATCGACCTTGCCTTCGAAATCGATGGTCACCCGATCGTCGACCCGTGCCGGCTCCGCGGCCGGACGTTGTGCAAACGTGCGGCGCTGCTTGCGCAGGATGTCGAGCGTCTTGTCGATGGCCGCATCGGTGACGTCGGCAGTGACCCGCTCGACCTCGGCGGTACCGAGATCGCCGAGCCTGACGTCGGGATAGACCTCGAAAGTCGCGTCGAACACGACCTGTCCCTCGGGTGCACCTTCCTTTTCGGTGATGCGCGGCGTGCCGGCAACCCTCAGCTTGGCCTCGTTGACCGCCTCGGAGAAGACCTGGCC
Source organism: Burkholderiales bacterium (assembly GCA_038318385.1). Classification (GTDB taxonomy): domain Bacteria; phylum Pseudomonadota; class Gammaproteobacteria; order Burkholderiales; family Burkholderiaceae_C; genus Schlegelella_A. Next base: position 44,462 of record JBBQCD010000008.1, read on the forward strand.
GACCTTGTCGTTCAGAACCTCGTGGTGGACCGAATACCCGTAGCGCTGCGCGACGACCGAGATCGGCACCTTGCCGGGCCGAAAACCATCGGCCTTGACGGTGCGCGAAAGGCGGCGCAAGCGCGACTGGACCTCGGCGCTGATCGACTCGGCTGGCAGCGACAACGTGATGCGACGCTCGAGCTTGTCGAGGGTTTCAACTTGGACGGCCATGATGTTCTGTATGCTTTCAGTGGTAAGGGGCTGGTGCGCGGGGCGGGACTCGAACCCGCACGCCGGTGAAGGCGTCAGGACCTAAACCTGGTGCGTCTACCAATTTCGCCACCCGCGCCGAGGCGCCGACTCGGGCAGGCATCCCGTGGCTGGCGATCCGGTGAGCGGCACATTTTAGCGGGTCCCCTGGCGAGCCGCGGAGCCGCAACTGTCCCCGCCGGATGCCCGACCTCCGACGGCGCCATGGCCGTGGTGCCCCGCTGCGGTGCTTGCATGGACAATCGCGGTCGTGGCTGTCGATCACTACGAGAACTTTCCCGTCGCCTCGTGGCTTTGTCCGCGACGCCTGCGCCCCGCCGTCGCCGCCATCTACGGGTTCGCACGCACCGCGGATGATCTTGCCGACGAGGGCGATGCCAGCGTGGACGAACGCCTCGCCGACCTCGCCGCCTACCGGGCGGATCTCGAGGCGGTGCTCGCTGCCCAGCGCCCTTCTCCCCGCTGGTATCCGGTGTTCCACGCGCTGCGCCAGGCGATTGCCGCTCATGCCCTGCCGGGTGCCCTTCTGTCCGATCTCCTCGGCGCCTTCGAGCAGGATGTCGTCAAGCACGCCTATGCCGACCGTGCCGAGCTGCTGGACTACTGCCGGCGCTCGGCGAACCCGGTCGGCCGCCTGCTGCTGCATTTGTACGGTGTGCGTCGCGCCCAGGCATTGCAGCAGTCGGACGCCATCTGCAGCGCCCTGCAGCTCGCCAATTTCTGGCAGGACCTGGGCGTCGACATCGGCCGGGGCCGGCTCTACATTCCCGCCACCGACTGCACCCGGCACCGCGTCGATCCTGCGGTACTGCGGCGCGGCCACACCGAGCCTGGCACCCGGGCGCTGATCGCCGAAATGGTGTTCTGGGCGAGGGAGCTGATGCTTCGCGGCGCCCCGCTGGCGCGCGCGCTTCCCGGCAGCGCCGGCTGGGAACTGCGCCTGGTCGTCCAGGGCGGCTTGCGGATCCTCGAAAAAATCGAACGGGGCCGGTTCCGGGTCCTCGAACACCGGCCAACGCTGCGCTGGTACGACTTTCCGCTGCTGGGCTGGCGCGCCTTGTGGATGAAGGCCTCCGTCGGGCCCGGCGTCCGCAAGATCGCATGACCCCCGCCCAGTACGTGCAGGAGCGCGCGGCGCAGAGCGGCTCCAGCTTCTACTACGCGTTCCTCTTCCTCGAGCCGCAGCGGCGCGCCGCGATCACGGCCTTCTACGCCTTCTGCCGCGAAGTCGACGATGTCGTCGACGAAGTCAGCGATCCGGGTGTCGCGGCGACCACGCTGGCTTGGTGGCGCAGCGAGGTCGCAGCGAGTTTTGCCGGACAGCCGACTCACCCAGCGATGCAGGCGCTGATGCCGCACGTCCAGGCCTTTCGCATCGAGCCCGGACATCTGCTGGCTGTGATCGACGGCTGCGAGATGGACCTGCACCAGTCGCGCTATCTGGACTACGCCGGTCTGCAGCGCTATTGCCACCTCGTCGCTGGCATCGTCGGCGAGGTCGCGTCCAACATCTTCGGACGCACCGAAGCGACGACGCTGGCCTACGCCCACACCCAGGGTCTTGCGATGCAACTGACCAACATCATCCGCGACGTCGGCGACGATGCACGCCGCGGCCGGATCTACATCCCGATGGCCGAGATGCAGCAGTTCGACGTCAAGGCAGCCGAGATCCTCAACCGCACCTACAGCGAACGCTTCACGGCACTGATGCGGTTCCAGTCCGAGCGTGCCCATCGGACCTACGACGCCGCCCAGGCGCTGTTGGCAGACTCCGATCGACGCGCCCAGAAGCCCGGCCTGATGATGGGCAACATCTACCGTGCCTTGCTTCGCGAGATCGAAGCCGACGACTTCCGGGTCCTCCACCAGCGCGTCTCGCTGACCCCGGTGCGCAAGCTCTGGATCGCGATGCGCACCAACTGGCGGGGACGCTGATGCCCCAGGGCCGCCGGCTCGCGGTGATCGGCGGTGGCTGGGCGGGTCTAGCCGCTGCGATCGAAGCGACGCGACGCGGCGACCGGGTGACGCTGTTCGAGATGGCGAACCGGCTCGGCGGCCGGGCCCGCTCCCTCGAGGTCGAGGGTCTGCTGCTCGACAACGGCCAGCACATCTGCATCGGCGCCTACGCCGAGACACTGCGCCTGCTGCGCGTGGTCGGTGTGTCCGAGGATGCCGCGTTTTTGCGCATGCCGTTGCGCATCGGCTACGCCGATGGCGCCAGCCTCGAACTGCGTGCCGGCGCGCCGATCTTCGCCTTCGCAGCGGCGGTCTGGCGGCATCCCCGCTGGTCGAGGGGTGCGCGCATGGCACTGCTGGCGTCGGCAGCCCGTTGGATGCTGAACCGGTTCCAGTGCGACCCCGCATGGACGGTGGATCAACTGGTGGCGGAGATGCCGGCTGATGTCAGAACGGAGCTGATCGAGCCCCTCTGCGTTGCCGCCCTCAACACGCCTTCAGACGAGGCCAGTGCCGTGATCTTCCTGCGGGTGCTGAAAGACGCGCTGTTTTCCGGAAGAGGCTCGGCCGATCTTCTGCTGCCGCGAGTCGATCTGGATCGGACATTCCCCGAGCCGGCACGGCGCTGGCTCGCCGCAGCGGGGGCTTTCATCAGGACCGGTCGACGGGTCGGGTCGCTCGATCGAGGTGACGGTGTCTGGAGCGTGGACGGCGAAGTCTTCGACGCGGTGGTGATGGCGGCAAGCCCCGTCGAGTCCGCACGCCTTGTCCGATCGCTCCGGCCGGACTGGGCAGATGCGGCGGCTGGACTGCCGTACGAGCCGATCGTCACGGTCTACCTGCGCAGCGGCGACACCGTACTGCCGCAACCCATGCTGGCGCTGCGATCCGGCGCCGGCGCTCCGGCGCAGTTCGTCTTCGATCGCGGGCAGCTGGGCGGCCCGCCGGGCTTGCTGGCGTTCGTCGTCAGCGGTGCCAAGGAATGGGTCGAGAGCGGCAGCGCGGCCACGGCGGACGCGACCCTCGCCCAGGCCCAGGTCGAGCTGGGCGGCCTGCTGCGCTGCCCCCTCGAAACCGTCCAGGTCGTGACGGAGAAGCGCGCCACCTTCCGGTGCTTCCCTGGCTTGCGCCGTCCCGTGATGCGGATCGCCCCCGGCCTCGTCGCCGCGGGCGACCATGTCGAGGGTCCGTATCCGTCATCGCTGGAAGGCGCCACCCGGTCGGGAGTTACGGCCGTCCAGGCCCTCTCGGAAGGCGCCTGAAGTCGATTTTTGCGACATGCGGGGCGATCTCGTCATGCAAAACGCGAACGGCGTGCCGCAGAATGTCGCCATGGGCAAGAACGAGCCACGCAAGGTCACGATCCAGGTTCTCGAACGGGCGTTCGCGCTGCTGGATCTGCTCGCCGCGCACCAGGACCCGATCTCGCTGAAATCGATCAGCGAGCAAACCGGCCTCCATCCGTCGACCGCGCACCGGATCCTCAACGACCTGACCATCGGTCGCTATGTCGACCGGCCCGAGGCCGGGAGCTACCGCCTCGGCATGCGAATGCTGGAAATGGGCAACCTGGTCAAGGCGCGGCTCGATGTGCGCGACGCGGCACTCGGCCCGATGCGAGAACTGCACAAGGTCACGCACCAACCGGTCAACCTGTCGATGCGCCAGGGCGACGAGATCGTCTACATCGAGCGCGCCTACAGCGAACGCTCAGGGATGCAGGTGGTTCGCGCCATCGGCGGCCGTGCGCCGCTGCACCTGACGTCGGTCGGGAAGCTCTTCCTGGCACACGACGACCCGCAGCGGGTTCGCGCCTACGCGACGCGGACGGGGCTCGCCGGCCACACCCGCAACAGCATCACCCAGATCGCCGCACTCGAGAGGGAGTTGTCCCGCGTCAATCAGTACGGGACCGCGCGAGACGACGAGGAACTGGAAGTCGGGGTGCGCTGCATGGCAGCGGGCATTCTCGATGACCAAGGCAAGCTGGTCGCCGGCCTGTCGATCTCCGCGCCCGCCGATCGTCTCGAGGAGGCCTGGCTGGAGCGCCTGCAGGCCACTGCGGCCCAGATCTCGGCGGCGCTCGGGCACCGCGCCTGACACGGACATCGCACTCGGACTTCCGAGCTGCGGGAGATCAGCCGTGCGACTTCAAAGCCGCCGGCACATCAGGAGGAAAGCTTGGGCAGCGTAACCGGCTCGGGAGCCTGCGGCGCGAGAGCGGCCGGGACACCGTGGCCGTTGCTGATCCAGCGGCGGACACGTTCGGCATCGGCGATTCGCGAGTACTTGCCGGCCGAGTCGAGGAACACCATGATCAGCTTTCGACCTGCCATCTTTGCCTGCATGACCAGGCAACGCCCCGCTTCGGAGATGTAGCCGGTCTTCTGCAGACCGATGTCCCACGATGGACTCCGAACCAAACCGTTGGTGTTTCGGAACTGGAGGGCGCGGTTGCCGACCTCGACCTGGTACTCCTGCGACGTCGACAGGTCACGGATGATCTGGTGCTCGTGCGCCGCATTGACCAGGATTGCCAGGTCGTGGGCGCTCGATTGGTTCTTGCTCGACAGGCCGGTCGGCTCGACGTAGTGGGTGTCGTTCATGCCGAGGGCCATGGCCTTGCGGTTCATCGCTGTCACGAACGCGTCCATCCCACCCGGGTAGTAGCGGCCGAGGGCATGAGCGGCGCGATTCTCCGACGACATCAGCGCCAGGTGCAGCATTTCCTCGCGGCGCAGCTGGGTTCCGACGACCAGCCGCGAGCGACTGCCCTTCTCGGTGTCGATGTCGGCCTGGCTCACGGTGATCATCTCGTCGAGGGGCTGCTTGGCCTCGGTGACGACGAGCGCCGTCATCAGCTTGGTCAGCGAAGCGATCGGCAGCACCGCATCCGAATTCTTGCTGAACAGGACCTGATTGGTGTCCTGGTCGAGCACCAGGGCGACGCCGGATTTCAGATCGAGCGAATCGGAAACGGCATGCAGGCCGCTGAGCTGACCGAAGGATGGCTGGGCCGGGATCACCGCCACGGCCGACTTGCGAGATCCCGAATGGCGGGTCGAACGGACGGTGACGTGCTGCTTGTTGCGCAGCACCACGACCGGCTTCGACGCGGTGTGAGGACGTTTTTTGGCTTCACGGCCGGCCGCGTGGGAAGCCGTCGGCATTGTGATCGCCAAGGCCGCCACCGCGGCCACCAACCCACCTGTCACCCATTTCCCGATCGACGCCACGGCAATTCCCTCGCACCCCATGGCGCCCGAGTGTATGTGAATGAAAAAAACCGCGCAAGATCAAAACGTTACGTAGTACTCCTAAAGTCACGACTGCAGTCGTGACATGAATCACGCCAATCAGCCCTGAGCAGCGACCCGTACGACCTTGCTGTGGAGCTTGTTCAACGCTGCAAGGTAGGCCTTGGCGGACGCCACGACGATGTCGGGATCGGATCCCACGCCGTTGACCACCCTGCCTCCGTGCTGCAGTCGAATCGTCACTTCACCCTGCGATTCTGTGCTGCCCGATGTGATGGCATTGACCGAATAGAGCAGCATTTCGGCACCAGAACAGGCCTTCTTCTCGATCGCCTTGAGACTCGCATCCACCGGTCCGTTGCCATCGCTTTCGGAGTGTTCCTCGGTATCGCCGGCGACAAAGGCCACCGTCGCATGCGGGCGCTCTCCCATCTCGGAATGCTGCGACAGTGCCAGCAACCTGTAGTGCTCCTTTTCCGAAGTCACGGACTCGTCCATCACCAGGGCGAGGATGTCCTCGTCGAAGATGTCGCTCTTGCGATCGGCGAGCTCCTTGAAGCGGGCGAACGCCGAATTGACGTCGGCCTCCGACGCCAGTTCGATGCCCAGATCCTGGAGCCGCTGCTTGAAGGCGTTGCGCCCGGAGAGCTTGCCGAGCACGATCTTGTTGGCGGCCCAGCCGACGTCCTCGGCGCGCATGATCTCGTAGGTGTCGCGCGCTTTCAGCACGCCGTCCTGGTGGATGCCGGAGGCATGCGCGAAGGCGTTGGCACCGACCACCGCCTTGTTCGGCTGGACCACGAAACCGGTGGTCTGGGAAACCAGGCGCGAGATCGGCACGATGTGCGTGGCGTCGATCGCGCAGTCGAGCTTGAAGTAGTCCTTGCGGGTCTTGACCGCCATGACGACCTCCTCGAGCGAGCAGTTGCCGGCGCGTTCGCCGAGGCCGTTGATCGTGCACTCGATCTGCCGCGCACCGCCGATCGTCACGCCGGCCAGCGAATTCGCGACCGCCATGCCGAGATCGTTGTGGCAATGAACCGACCAGACCGCCTTGTCGGAGTTGGGGATGCGGGTGCGCAGGTCGCGGATGAAGTTGCCGTACAGCTCGGGAACGGCGTACCCGACCGTATCCGGGATGTTGATGGTCGTCGCGCCCTCGGCGATCACGTCCTCGAGCACGCGGCACAGGAAATCCGGATCCGAGCGATAGCCGTCCTCGGGCGAAAACTCTACGTTGCCGGACAGATTGCGGGCGAATCGCGTCGCCAGCCGCGCCTGCTCGTGGACCTGCTCGGGGGTCATCCGCAACTTCTTCTCCATGTGCAGCGCACTCGTTGCGAGGAAGAGGTGGATGCGGGTCGAGTGACCACCCTCGAGCGCTTCGGCCGCGCGCGCGATGTCGCGGTCGTTGGCTCGGGCGAGCGAACACACCGTCGCTTCCTTGATCGCCTGGGCGATGGCGCGCACGGCTTCGAAGTCGCCGTTCGACGACGCCGCGAACCCGGCCTCGATGACGTCGACCTTCAGGCGCTCGAGCTGGCGCGCGATGCGCAGCTTCTCATCCTTGGTCATCGAGGCGCCGGGCGACTGCTCGCCGTCGCGCAAGGTGGTGTCGAGAATGATCAGCTTGTCTGCCATGGGAAGACTCCTGGTGATGACGGTGCGAAAGCGGTCTGGAAAACAAAACGGCCCGCTGCAGGTAGCAAGCGGGCCGGTGGACGAAACGTTGGAGCGTGATCGATCAGCGAGCCCGTGGTACCCCAAGAAGAAGCAGTAGCGTGGCTGCGGTCGAGAACGTCATGGGATCAATATAGCACGGGAACTGCAGCGGCGTCGACCGGCTCCCCGGCTCAACGATGCAGCCCTTCCTCGTCGGGCTCGTCGGTGGAGGTGGCGATCACGCTCACCGGCCGGCCTTTGGCGCGACGCCAGACATAGACACCGTAGCCAGAAACGCCGTAGATCAGGAACAGGCTGAAGAACACCAGCGGCGGATGGTAGGCCAGCACCGCGAAGCCGAGCGCGATCGCGACGATCACGACGAAGGGGACCGTGCGTTTGAAGCTGACGTCCTTGAAACTGTAGAAGGGCACGTTCGTCACCATCGTCAGCCCCGCGTAGAGCGTCAGGGCAAAGGCCGACCAGGTCAGCCACTCGATCTTCGCCACGTCGCGAAAGCCGTACGTGTCCATCACCCAGATGAAGCCGACCACGACCGCTGCGGCGGCCGGACTCGGCAGACCCTGGAAGAAGCGCTTGTCGACGACGGCGATGTTGGTGTTGAAGCGCGCCAGCCGCAAGGCGGCACCGGAGCAGTAGATGAACGCGGCGATCCAGCCGAGCTTGCCCAGGCCCTTGAGGGCCCACTCGTAGACGATCAGCGCCGGTGCGGCGCCGAAGCTCACCATGTCGGACAGGCTGTCCATCTGCTCGCCGAACGCACTCTGGGTATTGGTCATGCGGGCGACCCGACCGTCGAGGCTGTCGAGCACCATCGCGCAGAAGACGCCGATGGCGGCCTGCTCGAAGCTCCCGTTCATGGCCATCACGACGGCATAGAAGCCGCCGAACAAGGCTGCCAGCGTGAACAGGTTGGGCAGGATGTAGATGCCCTTGCGACGCCGGCGAGGCGCTCCCTCGACGGCGTCATCGTCGATCGTCTCGACCTCGTCGACGGGGACCAGCAGGTCCCGTGACCGGTCCCCCGCGCGCCTCAATTGCGCGACTGGTCGACGAGGCGATTCTTCTTGATCCACGGCATCATCGCCCGGAGTTGCTCGCCGACCACTTCGATCGGATGCTCGGCCATCAGGCGGCGCCGCGAGAGCAGCGTCGGCGCGCCAGCGCGATTCTCCGTGATGAAGCTCTTAGCATACTCACCCGTCTGGATGTCCTTGAGCGTCTGGCGCATGACCTCGCGGGTCTGTTCGTTGATGATCTTCGGCCCGGTCACGTACTCGCCGTACTCGGCGTTGTTCGAGATCGAGTAGTTCATATTCGCGATGCCGCCCTCGTAGATCAGGTCGACGATCAGCTTGAGCTCGTGCAGGCACTCGAAATAGGCCATCTCGGGCGCGTAGCCGGCCTCGGTGAGCGTCTCGAAGCCGGCCTTGATGAGTTCGACCGTGCCACCGCACAGCACGGCCTGCTCGCCGAACAGGTCGGTCTCGGTCTCCTCGCGGAAATTGGTCTCGATGACGCCGGCCTTGCCGCCGCCATTGGCCGCGGCATAGCTGAGCGCCAGATCGCGCGCCTTGCCGGACTTATCGGCGTGGACGGCGATGAGGTGCGGCACGCCGCCGCCCTGGGTGTAGGTCGAGCGCACGGTGTGGCCCGGCGCTTTCGGCGCGACCATCCAGACGTCGAGATCGTCACGCGGGACGACCTGGCCGTAGTGCACGTTGAAGCCATGAGCGAAAGCGAGCGACGCGCCCTGCTTCATGTGGGGGCCGACGTCTTCGCGGTAGACGGTGGCGATCTGCTCGTCGGGCAGCAGCATCATGACGATGTCGGCCTTCTTGACCGCCTCGGCGACTTCCGCGACCTTCAGGCCGGCCTTCTCCGCCTTGGTCCACGACGCGCCGCCCCGGCGCAATCCGACGGTGACGCGCACGCCGCTGTCGTTGAGGTTCTGCGCGTGCGCATGCCCCTGGGAACCGTAACCGACGATCGTGACGTCCTTGCCCTTCACCAGGCTCAGGTCGGCGTCCTTGTCGTAATAGACCTTCATGCTCTTGCTCTCCTTTGAATCATTTCAGGATGGGTGGCGACGGGTCGCCTTCAGACGCGCAGGATGCGCTCGCCGCGACCGATGCCGCTGGTGCCGGTTCGCACGGTCTCGAGGATCGAAGGCCGGTCGACAGCGCCGATGAACGCATCAAGCTTTCCCTGGTCTCCGGTCAGCTCGATGGTGTAGCTCTTTTCGGTGACGTCGATGATGCGGGCGCGGAAGATCTCGACCATCCGCATCATCTCCTCGCGCTCCTTGCCGACGGCGCGCACCTTGATCAGCATCATTTCACGTTCCGTGAAGGCGCCCTCGGTCAGATCGACGACCTTCACCACCTCGATCAAGCGATTCAGGTGCTTGGTGATCTGCTCGATCACCTCGTCCGAGCCGGTCGTCACGATGGTCATGCGAGACAGCGACGCGTCCTCGGTCGGGGCGACGGTCAGGCTCTCGATGTTGTAGCCGCGCGCCGAGAAGAGCGCGACCACGCGGGAAAGCGCTCCAGGCTCGTTCTCGAGCAGCAACGCGATGACGTGTTTCATGTGCAGTGTCGTTCGCCTCTTCGGTGCCGTGCGGCGGTAACCGTCCGGTCCTCGAGCGCGTCCGTTCGCAGGTGGTGGTTCAAAAAGTCCGCAGTCGTGCGGTGCCTGGCGAAACCGGCGATGCGCGGCGCGGTAACGCCTCGCCCGCAGATCCCGTTGCGCACCTCACAGGTCTTCGGAGCCCAACAACATTTCGCTGATGCCCTTGCCCGCCTGGACCATCGGCCAGACGTTCTCGGTCGGATCGGTCCGCACGTCCAGGAAGACCGTTCGGTCCTTCAGGCGTATCGCCTCGCGCAGCGCCGGCTCGACATCCGCCGGATCCTCGATCTTCAGCCCGACATGGCCGTAGGCTTCGGCGAGCTTGACGAAGTCCGGCAAGGCATCCATGTAGCTGTGCGAGTAGCGACCGCCATAGTCGATCTGCTGCCATTGCCGCACCATGCCGAGATAGCGGTTGTTCAGGGAGATGATCTTGACCGGCGTGTTGTATTGCAGGCAGGTGGAAAGCTCCTGGATGCACATCTGGATCGAGCCTTCTCCGGTGATGCAGAAGACATCCGCCTCGGGCTTGGCGAGCTTGATGCCCATCGCATAAGGCAGGCCGACTCCCATCGTCCCGAGGCCGCCGGAATTGATCCAGCGCCGCGGCTCCTCGAAGCGGTAGTACTGGGCCGCCCACATCTGGTGTTGGCCGACGTCCGACGTGACATACGCGTCGCTGTCCTTGGTGAGCCTCCAGAGTGTCTCGACGACGTGCTGCGGCTTGATGACTTCCTTGCTGCCCGCGTACTTGAGGCAGTCGCGCTGCCGCCACTGCGCGATCTGCGACCACCAGGCCGCCAGCGCCACGGCGTCCGGGCGCGCCTGCGCCTCGCGGATCTGCACAATCAACTCCTGCAGCACGTCCTTGACGTCGCCGACGATCGGGATATCGACCTTGACACGCTTGGAGATCGACGACGGATCGATGTCGACATGGATGATCTTGCGCTCGACCGACGCGAAATGCTGGGGGTTGCCGATCACCCGATCGTCGAACCGCGCGCCGACCGCCAGCAGGACGTCGCAGTTCTGCATCGTCATGTTCGCTTCGTAGGTGCCGTGCATGCCGAGCATGCCGAGAAACTTCGGCTCGCTCGCCGGGCAGGCACCCAGGCCCATCAAGGTACTCGTGCAGGGGAAGCCCAGCAGGTCAACGAGCTCGCGCAGTTCCGCCGACGCATTGCCGAGGATCACTCCGCCCCCGGTGTAGATGTAGGGACGGCGCGCGCCGAGCAGCAATTGCACCGCCTTGCGGATCTGCCCGCCATGGCCCTTCCTGACCGGGTTGTAGGAGCGCATCTCGACGCTCGCCGGGTAGTGGAACGGCGCCGTCATCAGCGAGACGTCCTTGGGCACGTCGACGACCACCGGACCCGGACGCCCGGTCCGCGCGATGTGGAAGGCCTTCTTCATCGTCAGCGCCAGGTCGGCGACGTTCTTGACGAGGAAGTTGTGCTTGACGATCGGACGCGTGATGCCGACCGTGTCGCATTCCTGGAAGGCGTCCAGACCGATCGCCGGCGTCGGCACCTGTCCGGTGATGATCACCATCGGGATCGAGTCCATGTAGGCCGTGGCGATGCCGGTGACGGCATTCGTCACGCCGGGTCCCGACGTCACGAGGGCCACGCCCACCTCCCCGGTGGCGCGCGCATAGCCGTCGGCGGCATGCACCGCGGCCTGCTCATGGCGCACCAGGACATGCTGGATCTTGTCCTGCTTGTAGAGCGCGTCGTAGATGTAGAGAACGGCACCACCGGGATAGCCCCAGAGGAAACGCACGCCTTCTGCCTGGAGGCAGCGAACGAGGATTTCAGAGCCGTTGGGTTCGGCCGGCGTCGGCCGTGCCTGTGCTGAAGCGGTGCGCTTCAGGTCTGCGCTGGGAGATTCCATGTCAAACCTTTGTGAATTTCTCTGACGAAAAACCATCGGTGCACCTCCCCTCGACCTTGTGAGCCGGGTTCAGCGCCTTTCGAGATCTGGAAACCGACGCCGCGGATGGGCGTCAACTTGGCGATCGAACTGTCGTGCAACGCCGGATTATCGCACTGCAGCAATCGGTCTGTCGACGTGTGCCCGGCTGCGTCGAAGGCCGATGAGATAATCGCGCCGCCCCCACGGGCGCCGCCCGAGCGCTTTCCATTGGCATCCGACAAAGAACTCTCCGACTTTCTCAAGAGCGTCGAAAAACGCGCCTTCAAGCGTGCCTTCTACGCCGTCCGTGACGAGGACGCCGCGCTCGACATCGTCCAGGACACGATGATCCGCCTGGCCGAGAAGTATTTCGACCGCCCGGCGGCAGAGCTGCCATTGCTGTTCCAGCGGATCCTGTCGAACGCCACGATGGACTGGTTCCGGCGCCAGAAGGTCCGCAACGCAGTCGTCAGAAACTTCTCGGAATTCGAGGGCGCCGGTGGCGACGGCGATTTCGACATCCTCGAGACGCTGGAGGTGCTCGGCGGCCCGCTCGCGTCGGAAAGCGCTTCCGAGTCGGTCTCACGGGCGCAGATCTTGCTGTTGATCGAGGAGGAGATTGGGCAGCTCCCCGGACGTCAACGCGAAGCCTTCCTGCTGCGTTACTGGGAGGAACTCGACGTCGCCGAAACGGCCGCCTCGATGGGCTGCTCGGAAGGGAGTGTCAAGACGCATTGCTCGCGTGCAGTGCACGCGCTGGCGAAGGCTCTCAAGGCGAAGGGAATTGCACCATGAACCAGTTGTATCCGTCTTCGCTACACACCGCCCACGAAGCCGCTCAGACTCGCTACGCCCGAGCCATCGTCGCCCGCCTCAACGAAGACACCGCCCGCCTGCATGGCGACATCGAGGAGAGATTGCGCTTTGCCCGTGAAGGCGCCCTCGCCCGCGTGCCGCGCAGGGCCGCCACCCCTTCCCGCGTCGGCGTCAGCGCTGGCGGCGCCGCGGTGCTCGGCAGCGGCTTCGGCAACACGTGGCTCAAGGTGGCTTCCTTCGTGCCCTTGCTTGCTCTGGTCGGCGGGCTGGTCCTGATCCAGAAGGTGCAAACCCAGGCGCAGATCTCCGTCGCTGCCGAGGTCGACGCTGCGCTGCTGGCGGACGATCTGCCGCCCACTGCCTACCGCGACGCCGGGTTCGTCGAGTTCCTGAAAACTCCCCCGCGCGAGTGAGCACGAGGCGCCCATCTTCCGGATCGACCCCACCGAGCGGCTGGCATCGGGTGTCCGCCAGTGCCCGGGTCATGGCGCTCTGCGGCGCGCTCTTCGTGTTCGCCGCCGGCCACGCCACGGCACAGGCGCCCGGCGCCGGCGAGGCCGGCCGTTTCTCGACCGTGCCCGCTGCGAAGCCCGCCCGCCCGGCCGCAGCCGAGGAGGGGGTGCGCTGGACCAAGCTCAAGCCGGGGCAGCGCGACGCGCTGATGCCGCTGCAGCAGGAATGGTCGGGCATCGATGCCACCCGCAAGCAGAAATGGATTCAACTCGCCGACCGGATGCCCTCGATGCCGCCGGACGAGCGCGGCCGTGTCCAGGCACGCATGTCCGACTGGGCGCGCCTGTCGCCGACCGAACGCGGGCAGGCCCGTCTGCGCTACGAGGAAGCCCAGCAGGTGCCTTCGACGGACCGCCGCACGCGCTGGGAGGCCTACCAGGCCTTGTCGCCGGAGCAGAAGCGGGAACTGGCGGCGCGGGCCGCCGCAACCCGTGCGCAGAATGCCACTGCCGACGGCGCCGCGCGCCGCCTACCGGTCGATGGCGCACGCCCGGAACGCACCGACAGGGCGCGCGAGCTGCCGCAGGCCAAGTCCAACATCGTGCCGAATCCGGCGTATTCCGCCCCGGCTCGGACGGTGGCGCCGACCGTCATTCAGGCGGCTCCGGGTGCAACCACCTCGCTGATCACCCGTCGTCCGGCTCCACCGCCTCACCAGCACACCGGGCTGCCGAAGATCGCGGCAACGCCGGAGTTCGTCAACAGGTCCACCTTGCTGCCCCAGCGCGGCGCGCAGGGCGCCGCCGTGCGCACGGTACCGGCGGCCGACGCGGCGTCGATGCCGCGTCGCTGACAACCGCGGGCGCGCCGCTCTCAGACCTTCGCCTTGACACCGAGCCTGCCGCGCCGGATGGCGTGCTTTGTCTACGAGGCGATGGTCCTGTTCGGACTCGGTCTGATCCCCGGCCTGGTGGGCGCGGTCTTTCTGGCGCAGACCGCCCAGCATCATCCGCTGCAAAGCCCCGAGGCGCTGCGGGTCTACGCCTTCGTCTTCTACGGCATCTATTTCGTCGGCTTCTGGTCGATGCGGGGCCAGACGCTGCCGATGCAGACCTGGCAGATCCGCCTGGAGACGATCGACGGCGCGCTTCCTCGCCAGGGACGCGCGCTGGTGCGATACCTTGCCGCGTGGATCTGGATCGCGCCGCCGGCGCTGCTCGCGACGGCATTGCACTGGACGCCCTGGCAGAGTCTCGGCGCCGTGGGCGCCTGGATCGCGCTCTATGCAGCGCTCTCGCTCCTCCATCCGCAGCGCCAGTTCTGGCACGACGCGCTGTGCGGCACGCGGCTGGTCAACTTCGGGCGCGTTCCCCGCCCGCCGCAAGTCCCCTAGACCGCGTCCTCGTTGGTCTCGCCGGTGCGGATGCGCACCACGCTCTCGATGGCGGTGACGAAGATCTTGCCGTCGCCGATCTTGCCGGTCTTGGCGGCCTTGACGATCGCCTCGATGCAACGTTCGGCATCGCCATCCTTGACCACGACCTCGACCTTCACCTTCGGCAGGAAGTCGACGACGTACTCGGCACCACGATAGAGCTCGGTGTGCCCTTTCTGGCGCCCGAAGCCCTTGACCTCGGTGACAGTCAGGCCTGTCACGCCGACTTCGGCCAGCGCTTCGCGCACTTCTTCGAGCTTGAACGGTTTGACGATGGCAGTGATCTGTTTCATGGCCGTTTCCCGAGGATGTCCGCATAGTTTAAGGGGCAGCAGCCTTGCACCTAACATTCACCGCACCCCTTCCCGCCCCCCTGACCGACGCCGCATCGATGACCAAACCCAGCGCCGAAGCCGTCGTGCGCGTGATCGACGATCCAGCCGCGATCGACCTGGTGCAGTGGACCGCACTTCTCGATGACCAGCCATCGGCGAATCCCTTCATGCAGCTGGAGTACCTGCAAGCCCTGCATGCCTCCGGCAGTGCCGTCGCCGACACCGGCTGGGAGCCGCGCTTCCTGCTGCTGATGCGCGACGACTCGATCGCCGCCGCGTGCCCGCTCTACCTGAAGGCCCATTCGTACGGCGAATACGTCTTCGACTGGGCCTGGGCGGACGCCTATGAACGCCACGGGTTGGCGTACTACCCGAAACTGCTCGATGCCGTGCCGTTCACGCCCGTGCCAGGACCGCGCCTCCTGGCGCGCAACGACACCGATCGGAGCATCCTGCTGCGGGCCATGCAACAGCTGGCCGAACAAGCAGGCCTGTCTTCGGCCCACCTCTTGTTTCTCGACGAGGCCGATCAGCGCGCCGCCCGTGACGCTGGCTGGATGATGCGCAGCACCGTTCAGTTCCACTGGAACAACCGGACACCGGTGCCCTACCTCGACTTCGCCGATTTCCTCGGCAGCCTGCAGCGCGAGAAGCGCAAGAAGATCCAGCAGGAACGGCGCCGCGTCGGCGAGGCCGACGTGTCGTTCGAAGCCCTCTTCGGAGAGGCCATCCTCCCTGCCGACTGGGACTTCTTCTACCGCTGCTACACCCTGACGTACCGCGCGCACCATTCCACGCCGTACCTGACGCGCGACTTCTTCACACAGGCGGCGCGTACGCTGCCGGCAAACTGGCTGCTCTTCATCGCTTCGCGGGGTGGCGCGCGCATTGCCGCCTCGCTGATCGCGATCGACCCGCTGCGCCGTACCGCGTTCGGCCGCTACTGGGGTGCCACCGAGCACATCCACTGCCTGCATTTCGAGGCCTGCTACTACCAGCCGCTCGCCTGGTGCATCGCCAACGGCTACCTGCGGTTCGAGGGCGGCGCGCAGGGCGAGCACAAGATGGCGCGCGGACTCCTGCCGGTGCAGACGTGGTCGGCGCACTGGCTCGCGCATCCGCAGTTCGCGCGAGCCGTTGGCGATTTCCTCGCCCGAGAGGGCGTCGGGATCGAAGGCTATCTCGACGAATTGAACGAGCGTCGGCCGTTCAAGGCTCCGGCTGTGTCCCCCGACTGACGCGGCGGCGCGGTCGCTTCAGTGCCGGGACCCGTGCGCGAGCGCGGCCCGGGCAATGCCCTCGCCGTGCTCCTGCACGAAGTGACCGCCGTCGACAATGCGCATCGGTTCTGGACAACCGGGAATCGCATCACGCAGGGCGAGCATGGCCGCTTCGCCCATCACCGGATCTTTCATGCCGACGGCCATGAAGCTGCGACCCCGCCAGTCGCGTTTGAACCAGTCCCGAGCCTCGCGCGAGAGCGCGGCCCCCGGTGCGGCGTCGCCATCCGGCACGAGATTCGGGAACGCGCGCAACGCTGCCTTGTAGCGGCTGTCGGGAAACGGCGCGTCGTAGGCAGCCAGTTCGGCGGGACTCAGCGTCGGCTCGCTGCGGCGAAACAGCGCCCCGACATCCAGGTCGGGCCGGCTGTTCGAAAAGTCACGCCAGGCCCGGAAGCCCGCGGTCACCTGCCCGGTCCCGAAGCCGGTGTTCATCAATAACAGGCCCTCGTACCGACTTGGAGCAGCCATCGGCAACGTCAGTCCGAACAGACCGCCCCAGTCCTGCACGACCAACGTGATGCGCTTCAAGTCCAGTTCCTCGACCAGGCCGAGCAGGCTGTCGCGATGAAACGCGAAGGTATGGTCCGCCTCCCTCACCGGCTTGGCGGAGCGCCCGAAGCCGATCAGGTCCGGGGCGACGACGCGCGCGCCGGATGCCAGGAAGACCGGCAGCATCTTGCGATACAGATAGCTCCACGACGGGTTGCCATGCAGGCAGAGGAACACCTGCGCGGCGTCGGTCGGACCGACATCGACATAGGCGAGGTCGAGGTCACCGGTCGCGGGCCCGCGGAAGACGTGCGCAGGCCACGGGAAATCAGGAAGGCCGACGAAACGCTCCGGCGGGGTGGTCAAGGCTTCGATCATGGCTTGCGAGCTCCAGGTGCAACGTCGGCCACCGGCACGGCGCTGCGGAAGTCTCCCGCGAAGGCGTACACGAAGCTCTCGGGCGTCACGTACCGGCGCAAGGCGCGATTGACGTCGTCCAGCGTCAGGGCGTCGATCGCGGCGTCGATCTTCGCGGAGTAGGCGAATGTCCGGTCGAGGTAGAGGTTGCTGGCCAGCCCCGCAGCCACGGTCCCGTCCTGTGCGCGCGCGAGGCGGCGGAAGTTCAGCAGGCCGCGCTTGCCCTCGGCCAGTTCCTGGGCACCGAAGCCTTCGGTCCGGGCGCGCTCGATTACGTCGCGCATCGCCGCTTCGACTTTCGCGCGCACCTTCGGCGCGTAGATGGCGCTCGCTTGCCAGGGCGAGTTCGGCTCGAAGCTGCTCCAGCTGATTCGGGTGCGCACGTCATAGGAAAGGCCTTCCTCCTCGCGGATGCGCTTCCACAGCCGCGAGTTGCCGCCGCCACCGAGCAGAAAATTGGCCACCGTCAGGGCCGGGTAGTCGGGGTCGCGATCGGAGATGGGAAGAAATTCCCGCACGAGCAGCGTCGCGTTCTGCTTGTCCGGGGTCTCGATCAGCATGCGTTCGGGCTTGAGGGCCACCAGCGGTCGCGGCACACGCGTGAACGGCGCGCCGCGTTTCCAGTCACCGAACGCCGCCTCGAGTGCGCTCCGCAAGGCTGCCGGATCGAAGTCCCCGACGGCGGCGAATTCGCCCTTGGCGGCGCCATAGAAGCGGTCGTGAAACGCGCGCAATCGCTCCAGGCTCACGGCCCGGACGTCCTCGACGGTCTCGTCGAAGGTCGGCACGTAGCGGACATCGCCACGCGGATACGGATTGCTCCAGCGGTCGAGGGCCTTGCTCGCCACCGCACCGGGCTCCTTGCGCTGCTGCTCGATGCTCGTCGCGGCTTGCTGCTGGTATTCGGCCAGGGCCTCCGGGGAGAACTTCGGGTGGCGCAGCAGGTCTCCGACCAGCGCAATGGCCGCCGGCAGAAACTCGCGGCGGGTCGACAGCGTCACGGTGACGCGTCCGGGCCCGCCGTCGATCGAAAGCTCGGTGCGCAACTGGTCGAGCCGGTCCTGGATCTGCTCGCGGGTCAGCGTCCGGGTGCCCTTGTCGAGCAGGGCCGCGACCGTGTCGGGCACTTCATTCCATCCGAAGAGGCTCTTCTCGTCGCCGAAACGCAAGGTCAGGGTCGCGCGCACGGCCTCGCCGCGCGTGCCCTTGGGCAAGACTGCAGCCTCGATGCCAGCGACTGAAAAGGTCCGGGTCCGGGCGTCGAGATTCGCCGGCGTGGCGTCGAATGCTTCGACCTTGGAGGCCGCTGCCTGCGGCTTGAAATCCTTCATGGTCGTGGCGAGATCGACCTTCGCCGGCGCCGGCGCTCGAACCGGAGCGTCGGTCGGCAAATAGGTGCCCAGGGTGCGATTGGTGGCTACCAGGTACTCGGACGCGACCCGCTGTACGTCGGCGAGCTTCGCGTCGCGGACGCGATCGCGTGTCAGGAAGAAGAGGCGCCAGTCGCCCTGGGCGATCGATTCCGACAAGGCGATGCCGACCGTTTCCGGATTGGTGAAGGACTGCTCCCAGCCCTTGGCCCACTTGGCCTTGGCGCGCGCCAGTTCGTCGGCGGCGACCGGTTCCGCCGCGAAGGACTCGTTGACGGCCAGCAGTGCGGCGCGGGCCTTCGTCACGTCCTGTCCGGGCGCGAGCTGCGCACCGGTGATCAGCACCGCGGGCTCGGCGAGCCCCCACGCGAATGCGAACACGCTCGACGCGAGCTGCTGCTCCGTCAGCGTTTTGTGCAGCCTGCCCGACGGCGCCTCGCCGAGGATGATCGAGAGCAGTTCGACAGCCGCGAAGTCGGGCGCCGGGCCGGCCGGCACGTGGTAGCCGGCCATCAGCAGCGGCGCCCCGCCGACGCGCCGCACGGTCACGCTGCGCTCCCCGTCCTGGGCCGGATCGATGGTGTATTGCGTCGGCAGCTTGCGCGTGGGCCTGGGCAGCTTGCCGAAGGTGGTGGCGACACGCTCCAGCACTGCTTCGGAATCGAACTTGCCGGCGACGATGAGGGTGGCGTTGTCCGGCTGGTAGTAGAGGTGGTAGAAGGCCTGCAGCCGCGGGATGTCGACGTTCTCGACGTCGGCACGCGCGCCGATCGTGCTCTTGCCGTAGTTGTGCCAGTCGAACATCGCCGCCATCGTGTGGCGCAGCAGCACGCCGTCAGGCCGGTTCTCGCCGCGCTCCATCTCGTTGCGCACCACCGTCATTTCGGTGTCGAGGTCCTTGCGGGCGATGAAGCTGTTGACCATCGAATCGGCCAGCCAGCCGAGGTACCACTGCAGGTTGTCGGGGTTGGCCGAGAAGTGGGCGGTGTAGTTGGTGCGGTCGTAGCTGGTGCTGCCGTTGGCGGCCAGTCCGCGCTTCTCGAATTCCGACCAGACATTGAGATGGCTGGGCGTGCCCTTGAACAGCAGGTGCTCGAGCAGGTGCGCCATACCGGTCTCACCGTAGTTCTCGGAGCGCGAGCCGACTCGATAGGTGAGGTTGACGGTCGTCGTCGGCTTGGATTCGTCGGGAATCAGCAGCACCTGCAGGCCGTTGTCGAGGCGGTATTCGTCGACGCCCTCGACCGAGCGGACGGCCGCGACGCTGGGCGGCAGCGCCCAGGCCGGAAGGAGGGCCGCGAGGCCGGCGACGACGAACGCGAACGATCTGATGAGCTTGAGCATCGGGACACCGGCTGCAGGAAAGGCACCGGACGGACGGCCCGGCGAGGGCAAAGGTGCCGCGTCAGCGGGCCGCCGTGCTCTTGCGATAGCTCGCAATCCCCTGGCGAATCTCCTCGCGCGCCGACTCCGGTCCTTCCCAGCCTTTGACCTTGACCCACTTGCCAGGTTCCAGATCCTTGTAGTGCTCGAAGAAATGCTGAATCTGGTGCAGCCGGAGTTCATTCATGTCTGCCGGCTTTTGCCAATGCTTGTAGATGGGCAGGATCTTGTCGATCGGCACCGCGAGCAGCTTGGCGTCGCCACCGGCCTCGTCCTCCATGTTCAGCATGCCGATGGGCCGACAGGTCACGACCACGCCCGGGACCAGCGCGAACGGGGTGATCACGAGCACATCGACCGGATCGCCGTCGTCGGAGAGCGTCTGCGGCACGTAGCCGTAGTTGCACGGATAGTGCATCGAGGTGCTCATGAAGCGGTCGACGAACATCGCGCCGCTGGCCTTGTCGACCTCATACTTGATCGGATCGGCGTTCATCGGGATCTCGATGATCACGTTGAACTCGTCGGGCGCGCGAGCACCCGGGGTCACGTTGTGCAGGCTCATGGAAGGTCTCGCGGGAAAACCCGTATCTTAAACGGCGATACTTCGTCCGCCCCCGCCTGCGGCACCGGTCCCGCGTCCGAAGGGTGTCTGGAAATTGAAGCCTAAACGCGACGGGAAGTGCATTCTTTTCCTTTAGCATCCGCGGGTTTGGCCCGCCGGCATGGCTCCCGCGGCGCGCCTGCAGCCTCCAGCAATCGAACAGCAAAGGAACGATCCCGATGTCGACACAGACGGCGCTCTATATCGCCCTGGCCTGCGGACTCGCCGCCGTGGTCTACGGCTTCGTGCAACGAAGCTGGATTCTCGCCCGCGATGCCGGCAACCCGCGCATGCAGGAAATCGCCAGCGCGATCCAGCAGGGCGCGGCAGCCTACCTCGCCCGTCAGTACAAGACGATCGGGTTCGTCGGCATCGTCCTCGCAGTCCTCATCGGCGTCTTCCTCGACGGCACGACGGCCGTCGGCTTCGTGCTCGGCGCCCTGCTTTCGGGTGCCTGCGGCTTCATCGGCATGAACGTCTCGGTCCGCGCGAACGTGCGCACCGCGCAGGCGGCGACTCAGGGCATCGGCCCGGCGCTCGCGGTCGCCTTCAAGGGCGGCGCGATCACCGGCATGCTCGTCGTCGGCCTCGGCTTGCTCGGGGTCACGGCGTTCTTCATGTTCATCACGGGCAACGGCAACCTGACCTCGCCGACCGCCGCACTCAGCACCGTCCTGAAGCCGATGCTCGGCTTTGCCTTCGGTGCGTCGCTGATCTCGATCTTCGCGCGTCTCGGCGGCGGCATCTTCACCAAGGGCGCCGACGTCGGCGCCGACCTCGTCGGCAAGGTCGAGGCTGGCATCCCCGAAGACGATCCGCGCAATCCGGCCGTCATCGCCGACAACGTCGGCGACAACGTCGGCGACTGCGCCGGCATGGCCGCCGACCTGTTCGAGACCTACGCCGTGACGCTGATCGCGACGATGGCGCTGGCGGCGCTGACCTTCGTCAACGGCAGCCCGACGCAGATGGCCGCGGTGGTGTACCCGCTGCTGCTCGGCGGCTTCTCGATCATCGCGTCGATCATCGGCTGCAGCATGGTCAAGGCCTCGCCCGGCATGAAGAACGTGATGCCGGCGCTCTACAAGGGCCTCGCGGTGGCGGGCGTGATCTCGCTGATCGGCTTCTTCTTCATCACCCGCTCTTTCATCCCGGACGACGCACTGGGCGCCGGCACGCAGATGCGGCTCTTCGGCGCCTGCGTCGTCGGCCTCGTTCTGACGGCCGCGCTGGTCTGGATCACCGAGTACTACACCGGCACCAACTACAAGCCCGTCCAGCACGTTGCCCAGGCCTCGACCACCGGTCACGGCACCAACGTCATCGCCGGCCTCGGCGTGTCGATGCGTTCGACGGCCTGGCCGGTGATCTTCGTCTGCATCGCGATCGTCGTTTCCTTCAGGCTGGGAGGCCTGTACGGCATCGCCATCGCGGCAACCTCGATGCTGAGCATGGCCGGGATCATCGTCGCGCTCGACGCCTACGGCCCGATCACCGACAACGCCGGCGGCATCGCCGAGATGGCGGACCTGCCGAAGAGCGTGCGCGACATCACCGACCCGCTCGATGCCGTCGGCAACACGACCAAGGCCGTGACCAAGGGCTACGCCATCGGCTCGGCCGGCCTGGCCGCACTCGTGCTGTTCGCGGACTACACCCACGCGCTCGAGGCCCGCGGGCTGTCGGTCAGCTTCGACCTGTCGAACCACATGGTGATCGTCGGCCTCTTCATCGGCGGCCTGATCCCCTACCTGTTCGGCGCGATGGCGATGGAGGCTGTCGGCCGCGCCGCCGGCGCGGGGGTCGTCGAGGTGCGGCGCCAGTTCCGCGACATCAAGGGCATCATGGAAGGCACCGGCAAGCCGGAGTACGGACGTGCCGTCGACATGCTGACCAGCGCGGCGATCAAGGAAATGGTGATCCCGAGCCTGCTGCCGGTGGTCGTGCCGATCGCCGTCGGCCTGCTGCTGGGCCCGGCCGCCCTCGGCGGCCTGCTGATGGGCACCATCGTGACGGGTCTCTTCGTCGCGATCTCGATGTGCACCGGCGGCGGCGCCTGGGACAACGCCAAGAAGTACATCGAGGACGGCCACTTCGGCGGCAAGGGCAGCGAAGCCCACAAGGCCGCGGTGACCGGAGACACGGTGGGCGATCCCTACAAGGACACGGCCGGCCCGGCGATCAACCCGCTGATCAAGATCATCAACATCGTCGCCCTGCTGATCGTGCCGCTGCTGCCGATCGGCAGTGCGGTCGGGACCTCCGGCGCTCACACGATGAGCCCGGTGCCGATGACCGCTCCAGCGCCCGCAGCGGGCGTGTCGCCGGCCGTCCCGTCGGCACTTCCGGCCTCGGGTGCAGCGTCGCGATAAGGCAGGGCCTTTCGCTTACTGATCGCCTGCAGCGGGCACCGTCGTCTTGAAGACGCCGGTGCTCCAGGCGATCAGGGCCAACAGGGCTGCCTGGAGCGGCAGTCGGAGTACCAACAGAGCGTACGGAATCGGGAACAGCTCGGGCCGCTGAAGCATGTAGAAGTGGGCGGGGGTGACTGCGATCGTCAGCGCGAAGAGCCCCACCCCCGCCACGCGCCGGCTGCGGCGCCACAGCAGCCCGAACGCTCCCAGCAATTCGAATGCACCGCTGAGCAGCACCACCGTGCGAGGCCACGGAATATACGGCGGCACGATCCGCATCTCGGTATCGGTGGCGACGAAGTGCGCGATCCCGCCGATCAGGAACCAGAGGAATACGACCGTCAGTGCCGCCGTCCGGCTGCGGCTCATGGGTGCCGCTGGCCAACCACCTGTGCCCGCCGCCGGGGAGCGGGCAGCAGTCGTTCCAGGCTTTCGCTGATCAGCGCATAGCACGAACAGACACGGCGCTCGAGCCCCAGGCGATCGAGAATGGCGATACGGCCGCGCACATAGCGGATCAGACCGAGTTGCTGCAGATTGATAGCCGCCTCCGTCACGCCGCTGCGCCGCACGCCAAGACCTCTGGCCATGAGTTCGTGAGTCATCGGCAATTCTTGCTCCGATACGCGATCGGCGCAAAGCAGAAGCCGCCGCGTAAAGCGCGCCTCGACCGAGTGCAACTGGTTGCAGATCGATGTCTGCGCCATCTGCGCGATCAGCGCGTGGGTGGATCGCAGCAGCAGCGGCAACAGCGGGGAGTCGCCGATGCACTCCTCCCGCAGTGCCTCGGCCGCGACGCGAAAACCCCAGCCCTCGACCAGCACCACGGCACTGCCGGGGGGGCCTTCGCCGCCGAGAAAGATCGACATCCCGACCACGCCGTCGTGGCCGACGACCGCGACCTCCGGCGCGTGCTCGCTGGGGACGCCATAGCGTAGCGAGACGATCGAAGTCGTCGGGAAATAGGCGTGCGAGGTCGACAGCGAAGTTCCCCCATGGAGCACGGCTCCACGCTTCATTTCGACCAGTTGCAGATGGCGCAGCAACCTGCGCAGATCTGGTTCTGGCAGGGCGGCGAGCAGGCGGTTGGTCCTGGCGGCAAGCAGCATCGGGTCGGGGCGTCATGGAAGTCGAAGAAGACGTCTGTACGCCGGCGTACGAAAAGCGGATGCAGTAATCCCCGCATCCGAGTCGTGCACGGCGCCCCATCCTACAGGGCATCGAATCGGCCGCCCTCAGCATCGCACGGTCAATCGACGAATGCCCAGGAGCGCCACACAAGGCTTTTCGCAACCGCCGATACGACGCCCATTCCACACCCCAAGGATCCTCGTCATGAAAATCTCTTCTTCGCCCGGCATCAGGCTGATGCCGACGGTCGCCGCGATCGCATCGCTTTACGGCGCCGTGTGCCTGCCCGCCTCCGCCTCGAGCCACCGCGAAGCGCCTTTCATCGCGATGAACGCCACGGTCGACGCGACAGATCTGTACATGTTCCGCAGCTACGAATCCGGCCGTGCCGGATTCGTCACCATCCTCGCGAACTACATCCCGTTCCAGGACCCGCAGGGCGGCCCGAACTTCTACATGTTCAACCCGAATGCCCTGTACGAGATCCACCTCGACAACAACGGCGACGGCGTCGAGGACCTCACCTTCCAGTTTCGCTTCAAGAACACCTCGAAGGCGACCGCGCTGAACGTCAACGGCAAGCAGGTCAAGATTCCGTTGATCAACAGCGGCCCGATCAGCGGCCTGAATCCGGCGTCGCTCAACGTGCGCGAGACCTTCTCGCTCGACGTGGTCACCGGGAAGCGACGCGACGGCACCCGCGGCAGCGTGACCAACGCGGCCGGTGGCGCGACGCCGGCTGTGTTCGACAAGCCGGTGGACAACATCGGCGACAAGACCTTCGGCAGCACGACCGGATACGCCAGCTACGCCAGCCAGCACATTTACAACGTCACCATCCCGGGCTGCGCCACCCCCGGCAAGGTCTTCGTCGGCCAGCGCAAGGAACCGTTCTACATCGCGGTCGGCAAGATCTTCGATCTCTTCAACTTCAACCCGCTCGGGCCGGAAGTCGGTGGCAACAACAACGACCTCGAGGGCAAGAACGTCAGCACGCTGGCGCTAGAGTTGCCGATCTCCTGCATCACCGCCGGGTCCGAGACCGTCGTCGGTGCATGGACGACCGCCAGCCTGCGCCAGGGTCGCCTGCTCGACGGCTCGCCGAAAACCGGCTTGAACAACGCGACCCGCGAAGGCGGTGCCTGGACCCAGGTGTCGCGCCTGGGCATGCCGCTGGTCAACGAGGTCGTCATCGGCATCGACGACAAGGACAAGTTCAACGGCTCCAAGCCGAAGGACGACGCCGCCAACTTCGCCGACTACGTCACCAACCCGACGTTGCCGACACTGATCCAGTCACTGTTCCCGAGCGTCACGGCGCCGACGAACTTCCCCCGGACGGATTTGCTGACGGTCTTCCTCAAGGGATTGAAGACGCTGAACCAACCCGCGGGCGTGGTTCCGGCCGAAATGCTGCGGCTGAACACTGCCGTCGCTCCGGTCGCCATCGGCTCGCAGAATCCGCTCGGCGCGGCAGCCGGCGACGTGGCCGGATTCCCCAATGGCCGCCGGCCGGCCGACGACGTGGTTGACCTGTCGTTGCGCGTTGCGATGGGCGCGCTCTGCGTCCTGACCGGACCGAGCGATACGTTTGGCGTCGGTTGCACTGCTGCGAGCGCGCCCTCGGGCGGCTTGGCCTTCACGGATGGCGTTCGCAAGACTTCGACCAACTACGGTTCGACCTTCCCGTACTTGACGACGCCGCTGCCGGGCAACCTGAATCCGCCGGCCGCCGCCGGCACGAGCTACCCGTGATCGATCGACAGCACACAGGAGAAGACCGTGAATGACATCAAGAAAATAGGGTGCGGCGTGGCGTTTGCCGCCACGCTGGCCGTCCTCGGCGGCTGCGGGGGGTCCGACGACCCGCCCCCCGTGACGGCGCAAGTGCCGGCCAGCGCCAGTGCTTCCACCGGCGGGTTCATCGACTACCTGATGGCCCTGATCGCTTCGTCGGCTGACAGCCTGGAACCGGTCGACATCAGCATGGTGTCGCCGCCCGCCGACGATACCGGCGACCCTGCCGTCCTCAACTGACCGCAGCTGTAAGACGACGGCATTCGCCAACGACCAACCAGGTCCGGGTGCCGTCGTCACCTGGCCATTCCCACACTCCTAAGGACACCCCATGAAGACCACCACCCGCGCACTCCTGTCGAGCTGCATCCTCCTCGCCGCCAGCGCTTCCTTTGCCCAGGACTCGATGAAGAAAGGCGATCCGATGGCCAAGGACGGCATGATGCAAAAGGACCTGACGATGCAGGAATGCAAGGATCACATCGCCATGCAGAAGAAGGACATGAAGAAGGACGACGCGATGATGAAGAAGGACCACATGTGCGCCGACTTGATGAAAAAGGGCGACATGATGATGAAGGACGGCGCCGCCAGTGCGCCGATGATGAAGAAGTAGTCCGGCTGACGGCGGCGCTTCATTCAGAAGGAACGCCGATCTCTCGTTTTCTCACGGCGCGCGCATCACCCGCGGCATTCGATGGACGCCGGTCGCGCTGCCGATTTGAGGTAGGCGACGGAGCGGTCGGCATCGCTCCAGAATGACAAAAGGCCTAGCAGCTACTGACTGCTAGGCCCTGTCTCTACTGGTCGGGACGGCGGGATTCGAACTCGCGACCCCTTGCACCCCATGCAAGTGCGCTACCAGGCTGCGCTACGCCCCGTGACCGCCGCATTATAGGTGGCCACGCCGCGCATCAGACGAGCAGCAGGCCGCGGATGGACATCAATTCCTGACGCATCTGCGTCGGCGACAGCGTACTCGGTACGGCATCCGGCGAGACGGGCTCGGTTGACGCGATTTGTCCGTTCTCGGGAGAGGATTCCCCGGAAAGCGAAAGATCGGATTCGAGACCCGAGTCGTCCTCCGATGGAGGGTCCGCGACCGTCCGGCCGTGATGCGCGTCGACGAGCCGATTGCGCGCGCCGCTGATCGTGAAACCCTGCTCGTACAGCAATTCGCGGATGCGCCGTATCAGCAGGACTTCATGATGCTGGTAGTAGCGCCGGTTGCCGCGCCGCTTCATCGGCTTGAGCTGGGTGAACTCCTGCTCCCAGTAGCGCAGCACGTAAGGCTTGACGCCGCACAGCTCGCTCACCTCGCCGATCGTGAAGTAGCGCTTTGCAGGAATGGCGGGGAGCGATTTCTCCATGAAAATCAACAAGATCAGGAGATAAACCTAGACTTTACTCGAACTCCTCGCCGATCGGCGTGTCGCCTTGCACGACTCCCTTGAGTTTGTGGCTCGCGTGAAATGTCACGACATTGCGCGCCTTGATGGGGATCGATTCGCCAGTTCGGGGGTTGCGTCCCGGCCGCGGCGCTTTGCGGCGGATGTTGAAATTGCCGAATCCCGACAGCTTGACGTCGTCCCCGGTCAACAAGGTCTTCTCGATCAGATCGAAAAAGGCCTCGACCATGTCCTTGGACTCGCGCTTGTTCAGGCCCAGCCGCTCGAACAGCAGTTCAGCGAGTTCGGCCTTGGTGAGCGTCGGCGTCTCCAGGGTCTGCAGCAGCATCCGGTTGCGGACGGGTTCAGGCAGCGTCATGGGTCTCCCTCAGGTGCGCAGGCGCAGGCCCAGGCGGCGCTGCAGGGCGCCCAGAACCTCGGCGACGACGGCATCGATGCGCTCGTCCGTCAAGGTGGCATCGTCGTCGCGAATCTCCAGCCGCACGGCCAGGCTGCGCTCAGCGGGGCTGCCTGCGGCCGTCGTCCTCGTGGGGCGATAAACGTCGAACAGCCGGGCCGAACGGACCAGGCCTCCGGGAACGGCGTCGATCGCAGCCATCAGTCCGGCATGGGTCACCTCCTCGCCCGCGAGCACGGCGATGTCGCGCCAGGCTGACTGCTGCCGTGGCAAAGGCGCGAACGCGGGCAGGCAGATTCGTCCCAGCGCCGCCTGGTCCAGCTCGAACAGCATCGGCGCCGCGGGCAGCTCGTAGGCCTGCCGCCAACGCGGATGCAGCTCCCCGACGTGGCCGACGACGACGCCATCGACTTCGACTCGCGCGCTGCGTCCAGGGTGCATAGCCGGATGCGTCGACGCCACGAAGACCGGACGACGCGGGGAACAAAGGGCTTCGACATCGCCCTTGATGTCGTAGAAGTCCACCGCCCGGTCCGCGAGGCCCCATTGCAGCGGTGCCGCTGCGCCGTAGACCAGGCCCGCGATGTGCACCGGCTGGCGGACTCCGCAGACCTCGCGGGCGCCGTCGGACGCCGCCGGGTCGCGCAGGAAGACGCGGCCGACCTCGAACACCTGGACCCGTGGCGCACGCCGGGCGAGATTGAACCGGAGCACGCCGACCAGACTGCCGATCAGGCTCGAGCGCATGACGGCCAGAGAGCTGGCGATCGGGTTGAGAACGCGGATCGGATCGGAGTTGCCGGCGAGTTCGCTTTCCCACCGCTCCTCGACGAAGCTGAAGTTGATGGTTTCACGGTAACCCAACCCGACGGCGCGTTCGCGCAGGACATCGGCGTCACGTTGTGATTCACTGGCCACGCGCGGCGCCAGATCGCCGCGCGGCGGCGCGTCCGGCAGCGCGTCGTAACCGAGCAGGCGGATCACTTCCTCGATCAGGTCTTCCTCGATCTTGAGATCGAAGCGCCAGCTCGGCGGCGTGACGTGCAGGCGTCCGGGATCGGCGGTGTACGGCAGGCCCAGCCTGCGCATGGTGTCCTCGCACTGCGCCTGCGTGACCGGCATGCCGACGACCTTGGCCGCGCGCTCGACACGCAGTGTCACGGTGCCCGAGTCCGGCACGTTGACGGACTGATCGTCGATGGGACCGCAGCGAGTCGCCTCGCCGCCGCAGATCTGGACGATCAGCGCGGTGATGCGCTCGATGTGTTCGACAGTCGTTGCAGGGTCCACCCCGCGTTCGAAACGATGTCCGGCATCGGTCGTGAAGTTGAAACGACGCGAACGCCCTGCCACCGCGTCCGGCCACCAGAACGCGGCTTCGACGTAGATGTTGCGCGTGTCGTCCGAAACCGCCGTCGCCGCACCGCCCATGATGCCGGCCAGCGATTCGACGGCGCGGTCGTCGGCAATCACGCCGACCGTTGGATCCAGGGCGACGGTGCTGCCATTGAGGAGCTCGAGCGTCTCGCCGTCGCGGGCCCAGCGCACGGCGAGGCCCCCATGAATCTTGTCGAGGTCAAAGATGTGCGACGGCCGTCCGTACTCGAACATCACGTAGTTCGAAATATCGACGAGCGCCGAGACCGAGCGCTGGCCGCAGCGGGCGAGTCGATCGACCATCCAGGTCGGAGTCGGTGCGGTCGGATCGACGTTCGTGACGACGCGACCGGAGAAGCGACCACACAGGTCCGGCGCTTCGATGCGGACCGGCAGTCGTGCCTCGCCGCCGACGGTGACCGGCGGAATGGACGGCGTTGTCAGCGCCGCTCCGGACAGCGCCGACAGCTCGCGAGCGATGCCGTAGACGCTCAGGCAATGACCCAGATTCGGCGTCAGCTTCAGCGTGATCAACGTGTCGTCCAGGCGCAGCGCTTCGCGCACGTCTCGACCGATCTCGGCCGACTCGTCCAGGATCAGCAGACCGCCGTGGTCGTCGGAAAGGCGCAGTTCGCGGGCCGAGCACAGCATGCCCTGGCTCTCGACCCCACGCAGCTGTCCGACCTTGATGACGAAGGGCCAGCTATCGCCTTCGTCGGTTGCCGGAAGCTCGGCACCCACCAGGGCGCAGGGCACCTTGATGCCGGCGCGCACGTTCGGCGCGCCGCAGACGATGCCGAGCGGCGCGCCACGGCCGACATCGACCTGACAGACGCTGAGCCGGTCGGCATTCGGATGGCGCGCGACCTCGAGCACATGGCCGACGACGACGCCGGTGAACGGCGGCGCGACCGGGCGCGCTTCCTCCACCTCCATGCCACCCATCGTCAGCATCTCGCACAGGGCCGCCGTCGCGATCGGCGGATCGCAGAACTCGCGCAACCAGGATTCAGGCAACTGCATCGCGCGTCTCGGCTATTCGAACTGCTGCAGGAAGCGCAGGTCGCCTTCGAAGAACGGGCGCAGATCGCTCATGCCATAACGCAGCACGGCGAGACGGTCGATGCCCGAGCCGAAGGCAAATCCGATGTGACGCTCCGGGTCGAGACCCATGTTGCGCACGACCTGCGGATGCACCTGACCCGAACCCGAAACCTCCAGCCAGCGGCCTTCCAGCGGACCGCTCTCGAACATGATGTCGATCTCGGCGCTCGGCTCCGTGAACGGGAAATAGCTCGGACGGAAGCGAAGCTTGACGTGCTCGGTCTCGAAGAAGGTCTGGATGAACTCCAGGTACATCGCCTTGAGGTCGCGAAAGCTCACGTCCTCGCCAATCCAGAGGCCCTCCACCTGATGGAACATCGGCGAGTGCGTCGCGTCGCTGTCGACGCGGTAGGTCCGACCCGGCGCGATCACCCGCACGTCGGGCATCCGCGGCTGGCCCGCGTACTTGCGGGCATGCGCCTGGGCGTAGCGGATCTGCATCGGCGACGTGTGGGGGCGCAGGTTGAGCCAGTGTCCCTCGTCGTCCTTGATGTCGACGTAGAACGTGTCCTGCATCGAACGCGCCGGATGATTCTCCGGGTTGTTGAGTGCGGTGAAGCTGTACCAGTCGGTCTCGATCTCCGGACCGTCGGCGACGTCGAAACCCATCGAGCCGAAGATGGCCTCGATCCGTTGCCGCGCCCGCGTGATGGGATGCAGGCTGCCGGTCCCGCGCCGGCGCCCCGGCAACGTCACGTCGAGCGCCTCGGCGGCAAGTTGACGGTCGAGTTCGCCTTGTGCAAGGGCCTCGCGGCGCAACGCCAGCGCGGTCTCGATGCGCTGCTTGGCGGCGTTGATCAAGGCCCCACGCGCCTTCTTGTCCTCGGGCGCGAGGCTGCCCAGGGACTTCAGGTGATCGGTGACGCGACCGGATTTGCCAAGAAAGCGGGCCTTGGCATTCTCGAGTTCGGCGGGAGCGCGGGCTTCGGCGAACGCCGCCTGCGCTTCTTCCACTAACGGATCGAATTCGTTCATCGTGTCGGCGCTTCGAGCCGGCCGCTCCCGAGGGCGGCCTGGAAGGTCGCCCGGGGCTCGAAGCCTCCGGGCGTGTGGTCGCGGGCGCGCATGCGATGCACGCCGCGGCCGCGACTCAACCGAGTTGAGCCTTCACCTTCTCGACGATGCTGCCGAAGGCCGCTGGATCGTGGACCGCCATGTCGGCGAGGACCTTGCGGTCGATGTCGATCGAGGCCTTCTTCAGGCCAGCCATGAACTTGCTGTACGTCAGTCCCAGACCACGACTGGCAGCATTGATGCGCGCAATCCAGAGATGGCGGAAGACGCGCTTCTTGGTGCGGCGATCGCGATAGGCGTACTGGCCGGCACGCATGACCGCCTGCTTGGCGATCCGGAAGACGTTCTTGCGGCGACCGCGGAACCCCTTGGCGAGGACGAGAATTTTCTTGTGGCGGGCGCGAGCCGTTACACCACGTTTGACGCGAGGCATGAGTTACTCCTTGGAATGCAAGTCAGAGACGGGTCACAGGCCGGCAAATGGCAGCATCTGCGCCATGTGACCCATGTTGGTCTCGTGGACGGTGACGGCGCCGCGCAGATGGCGCTTGTTCTTCGTCGACTTCTTCGTCAGGATGTGGCGCTTGAACGCCTGGCCCCGCTTGACGGTGCCGCCTGGACGCACGCGGAATCTCTTCGCGGCGCTCTTCTTGGTCTTCATCTTGGGCATGACTGCTCCTTCTTCGTTTGCTGCTGCAGGCGCCGGCAAGGTTTTGCCGTCTTGTAGGCCTGCAGTCGCTTCTTCTTCTTCAGCACCGCGGTGACCGACCGCGGCGCCGAAATCTCACCCTTCGGATCTCTAGCGCTTCTTCGGACCGAGCACCATGATCATCTGACGCCCTTCGAGCTTGGGCATGTTCTCCACCACCGCCACATCGGCCAGTTCGTCGCGGATACGTTCCAGCAGCCGCATGCCGATGTCCTGGTGCGTGATCTCGCGGCCCCGGTAACGCAACGTGACCTTTCCCTTGTCGCCATCTTCGGAGATGAACCGACGGAGGTTGCGCATCTTGATCGCGTAGTCGCCCTCGTCGGTGCCGGGGCGGAACTTCACTTCCTTGATCTCGATGATCTTCTGCTTCGCCTTCGCCTCGGCCGCCTTCTTCTGCTCCTGGTCCTTGAACTTGCCGTAGTCCATCAGCCGGCAGACCGGAGGGTCGGCCTGGGCGACGATCTCGACCAGATCGACGTCCTGCTCGCCCGCCAGACGCAGGGCTTCGGCGATGGGCACGACGCCCAGAGGTTCGTTTTCCGGACCGTTGAGCCGGACTTCAGGGGCCAGTATTTCCCGGTTCAAGCGATGCTTGCGTTCGGCATTGGGAGTACGGCGGTCAGCGAATGTAGCGATGTGGAATCCCTTTCAACGAGGCCCAAGGCAGCGGGTCTCGACACGGACAAAAGCGCGCCGCCCCCGTTGCGCTTTCACGCAAGTGCTTTCACACCTTCTGGGAGATGTCATCCGCGATTCGGGCGGCGAAGTCGGAAACCGACATCACACCGAGGTCGCGATTGCCACGGGCGCGCACGGCAACGGTCCCGTTTGCCTTCTCCTTGTCGCCCACGACGAGGATGTACGGGACCTTTTGCAACGAGTGCTCCCGGATTTTATAGGTTATTTTCTCGTTGCGCAAATCGCCTTCGACTCTAAGTCCTTGTTTTTGAAGCGTTTTGACCACTTCCCGGGCGTAGTCGCCTTGCGCCTCGGAGATGTTGAGGACGCTCGCCTGGACCGGCGCCAGCCACGCCGGCAGCGCGCCGGCATGGTGTTCGAGCAAAAGGCCGATGAAACGTTCGAAACTGCCGACGATCGCCCGGTGCAGCATCACCGGGAAAGCGCGCCCGCTGGTCTCGGTGACGTAGTCGCCGCCGAGGCGCTCGGCGGTGTTGAAGTCGACCTGCATCGTGCCGAGCTGCCATTCGCGTCCGATGGCGTCCTTCAGCGTGTACTCGATCTTCGGACCATAGAAGGCGCCATCGCCGGGCGCGACCTGGAACTCGCAGCCGCTGCGCCGCAGCGCCTCCATCAGCGCGTACTCGGCCTTGTCCCAGAATTCGTCGGAGCCGACCCGGTTCTCCGGACGCGTCGCCACCTTGTAGACGATCTCGTCGAAACCGAAATCCTTGTAGACCGCCTGAAGCTTGGCGGTGTAGGCGACGCATTCATCGAGGATCTGATCCTCGGTGCAGAAGACGTGGCCGTCGTCCTGCGTGAACCCGCGCACCCGCATGATGCCGTGCATGGCCCCGCTCGGCTCGTTCCGATGGCACTGGCCGAATTCGCCGTAGCGGATCGGCAGGTCGCGGTAGCTGCGCAGGTGCGACTTGAAGATCAGCACGTGCCCGGGGCAGTTCATCGGCTTGAGCGCGTACTCGTGCTTCTCCGACTCCGTCGTGAACATGTTCTCGCGGTAGTTCTGCCAGTGGCCGGTCTTTTCCCACAGGCTCTTGTCGAGGAGCTGCGGGCCCTTGACTTCCTGGTATCCGGTGTCGCGGTAGACGCCGCGCATGTACTGCTCGATCACCTGCCAGACCGCCCAGCCCTTGGGATGCCAGAAGACGACGCCGGGCGCGACCTCGTCGATGTGGAACAGGTCGAGCTCGCGGCCCAGCTTCCTGTGGTCGCGCTTCTCGGCTTCTTCCAGGCGCGTCAGGTACTGCTGCAGCTCGTCCTTGGTGGCCCAGGCCGTGCCGTAGATGCGCTGCAGCATCTCGTTGCGATGGTCGCCGCGCCAGTAGGCGCCGGCCACCTTCATCAGCTTGAAGTGGCGGAGCTTGCCGGTGCTCGGCACGTGCGGGCCGCGGCACAGGTCCTCGAACGCGCCTTCGCGGTAGAGCGAGACATCCTCGCCGGCGGGAATGGCGCCGATGATCTCGGCCTTGTAGGCCTCGCCCATGGCGTTGAAGTGCGCCACGGCCTCGTCGCGCGGCAAAACGCGGCGCTCGACCTTTTCGTCCTTCTTCGCCAGCTCGGCCATCTTTTGCTCGAGAGCCGTCAGGTCCTCGGGCGTGAACGGGCGCTTGTACGCGAAGTCGTAGAAGAAGCCGTTCTCGATCACCGGGCCGATCGTCACCTGGGCATCGGGGAACAGCTCCTTGACGGCGTAGGCGAGGAGGTGCGCCGTCGAGTGGCGAATGATGTCGAGGCCGTCGGCGTCCTTGTCGGTGACGATGGCCAGGCGCTCGTCGTGGTCGATCACGTGGCTGGTGTCGACCAGGCGGCTGTCCGTGCCCCGGCCGACGCGGCCGGCGAGCGCCGCCTTCGCCAGGCCGGCGCCGATGGACGCGGCGACATCGGCCACCGAGACCGGAGCGGGAAACTCACGGCGGGAACCGTCGGGGAGTTCGATCGAAACCATGATGCGTCTTTCAGAAACGAAAAAGCGCGGTCGAGGCCGCGCTGTGATGGACGAGTTGAAGAGCGAATGCGATGTCGGGACGCGCGGCGCGCCTACACCCTGCGGAGGGCGGGCGTAGTTCGCGGTGTCATAACCGGCATGCCTTTCTCGCTCTTGTCGTTGTCCATGAGCCGATTGTAAATCAGGCGCCTAGAACGGCAGCAGCTTGAAGTCCGCGACCCGCTCCAGAAACCACAGCCCGGCAACCGCCATCGCAACGACCGAACCGCCGCGGATGACGACGCCGCGATAGTGCGGCCACCGACGCAGCCCGAACAGCACCGCCGTCGCGCCGACGACGATCATGAGCTGCCCGGCCTCCAGGCCGAGGTTGAACTGCAGCAGCGCCCAGGCGAAATCGGCGGTCGGCAGGTTCAGCTCGGCGAGCACGCCGGCGAAGCCGAAACCGTGGATCAGGCCGAAGAAGAAGGCCACGACCATCCGCCGCACCGGAAAGATCGGCCAGACGTTGTCGGCCGCCGCGAGCACGATCGTCACCGCGATCGCCGGCTCGATGATCGACGACGGCAACGACACCAGCTTCAGCGCCGCGAGTGCGAGCGTGATCGAGTGCGCCACGGTGAAGGCCGAGACGATGCCGACGACGGGCAAGATCGCCGGCGACAGTTTCTCCACCGGCTTCCAGCTCCCGCCGGTGCGACGCATCACCGCCGGCAGCAGCAGGCAGAGCAGGAACAACACGTGGTCGTAGCCGGTCAGGATGTGGCGGATGCCTTCTTCGAGAAACTGCCAGCGCGAGGGCGGGCTCGCCCGGGCAGCCTCGGCCGCCGATGCGCCAGCGACGGGGCCCGGCGCGGATCCCGGGATCCCGAGGACCCGCGACGGATCGAGCACCGAGAGCGCGATCTCCTCGCCCCGCCGCTGCACCTTGGCGATGCCGCGATGGGTCGGGTCGACCTCGGCAAACAGCGAGTAGCGGATCACGGGCGGATTCGCCAGCGTGCAATCGGACGACAGGTTCAGCACCGCATAGGCACCGTCGTTGCGCCGCTCGAGCGCCCGCTCGCCCAGCCGAAGCGCGCAGCCCTCGATGCTCAGCCGCGCGCTCGCATACGACTCGATCCGCGGCCAGGCCGCCTTGATCTCACCCCAGGTGAGCTGGCCGTCGCCGTCGGCGTCGAGATCGAGGGCAATGTCGAGGTCGCGCAGGGCGATGTCCCAACGCACCGTGAGCGCGCCCGGTTTCGCGTCGAGCTGGAGGTAGGAGTCGCTCGACTTGTGCGCCTCCACCAGGCCGCCGAGCGCAACGAGCGCGATCGTCAGGCCGGCACGGAGCGCGCGGCCCGCGAAGCCACGGAACACGTCAGAACAGCGCATCGATGCGCCGGTCGTGCAGGCCGAGCGAAGCCTTCAGGCGCTTCGCTTCGGCGATGGCTGCGGCATCGCCGCTCGCCTTGGCGGCTTCGGCCAGCACCAGCAGGTCGAGCGGCTCGCGCTGCTGCTCGACGTTGCCGCGGGCCAGCGCCAGCGCCCGCGCCGGCGCGGCGTCGACGAACAAGGCGAACATCGCCTGCTCCCTGCCGTGGAACTTCTTCGCCTCGGGGCGCTGGTTGGCCAAGGCGATTCGGTCGCGCATCTCGGCCGCGTCCGCAGACGCAGCACCCGTCTTCGCCCGTGTGCCGGCGATCGCCAGGCGCAGCACCACCGCATCGGTGCGCGGCTCATTCTTCAGCGCGGTCAGCGCTTCGACCGGCCGGCCCTGCTCGATCAGGAAGTCGGCGTAGGCGATCGCGGCGTAGGTGTCGGGGCCGAGGCCGAGCACGCGGCGATAGGCGGCATCGGCCGCCGGGCCTCGCCCTTCCCTCTCCTCGAGCTCGGCCAGCGAGGTGAGCAGCCAGCCCTGCGTCGCCGGCGGCAGGCGCGGTTCGGCGAGCAGCGCCTCGAAGCTGCGGCGCGCCTTCACCACGTCGCCGCGCAGGGCCGCGTTCTCCGCGAGGCAGGCCGCAGAGTGGAGTTGAGCACCGGCCGCGGCGACCCGGCGGCACGCTTCGTCGGAGTCGCCGTAGCGCCCTTGCACCCGCAACACCGTCGCCAGCGTGAGCCAGGCCTGCGTCTGAGGCTCGCCACCCGGGCGCGCCAGCAACAGGCGCAGGCTCGCCACCGAGGCGTCGAACTCGTGCAGGTATTGCTGCAGCGTCGCCCGCATGAGCAGCACTTCGGCCGGTGCGGTGGATGCGTCGGGCCAGGGCCGCAAGGCAGCGAGCGCCAGCCCGGCGAAGCGCGGGTCGCCGGCTTCGCGGGCGCGGTCGAGGTCGCGACGGGCGATCCGCACGGCAAGCGCGGCATCGTTCGGCCGGGCGGCGAGCTCCTTGCGCAGGCGCTTCTCTTCGGCGCGATTGCCGGCCGCGGCCGGCAGCACCTCGATCACCTCGTCGTCCCGGGTGGGAACGATGGGCGCCGCAGACGACCCAGCGGCACATAAAAGAAGACCGGTCGCCAAGGCGCCGGTCATCAAAGAATTCATCCGCATTGCAGCGCATCGTAAGGGAGGCGCGATCGCGCCTCCCCTCCGATAACGTCAGTTCACGACCTGCGGCTCGCTGGTTTCGTCGGTAGGACCTGTGACCATGCTGGTGTCGACCGGCTCGAGCATGTCGGCAACCGACACGGCGAGCAGCTTCAGGTAGCCGATGAAGCCATCGACTGAGGCGCTGGCGCTCGCCGGCACTTCGCTCGTCGCCGGCGGCGGCGTCGAATCGAAGTCGTGGCCGCCGCAAGCCGCTACGAGGGCGGCGGCAGTCAGCGCCGCCAGGGTTGCTTTCGTTCGCATGGGCTTCTCCTTCAACGCGCGCCGGGCAGCGGCGTGCCCAGGTACGGGAATGCCGGCAGCAGCGGGCCCGCGGCCTTCACCTTCGCGCCGGCCTGGTCGACGCCGTCGTGGAGATTGAAGACGGCGGCGCCGAGCGGCACGTTGGTCGGGTTGCAGGACGCGCCGAACTTGTAGGTGTCGGCAGCGCCGTTGGCCTGGCACAGGCCGCCCATCACCGCCACCAGCGAGATGTCGACGACATCATCGTTCGGCCGCCGACCGTTCGGGTATCCCGCCAGATCGCCGCCGGGTCCGGCGAGCAGGCCGCCGAGCAGGCCGAGCCGGTTCTGCGAGGCTTCCGCCGTCGCCGGGATCGCGGTGTTCAGACGCAGCATCTCCGACGCCACGCCGGTCGACGGCGTCGTCGTGAAGGCCTTCGGCTGGGTCACGCCGGCGATGCCGGTGAGGAAGGTCGTCACCAGGTCGGTCCGCGGGAAGTTCTTCGGCGCGATGTTCGGCGTGGCGAGCGCGATCTCGATCAGCGCCGGCAGCGTCGGGTTGGTGACGTAGGTGGCGAACTGGCCGTCGTCCTTCGGCTTGGCGTTGTTGAACTTGTCCTTGTCCGGCAGGCCGATGATGACCTCGTTGATCAGCGGATGGCCGAGGCGCGAGACCTGGGTCCACGCGCCACCGAAGATCGCCGAGGTGGCATAGCCGCTCGTCGGCGCATTCCTCAGCAGCGAGCCCTGGCGCAGGCTGGCGGTCGTCCAGCCGCCGATCACCGGATCGGCGCCACCGGCGGCGAGCAGACAGCTCGTCGGCACTTCGATCTCGAGCGCGGTGACGTTCTTGTAGATCAGGTCGTCGGCACCGGCATCCTTTTTCGTCGGGTCGAGGACGAAGCCGGCTTCTGCGGCGCTGAAGTCGGCCGCGCCGGGGATGTTGACCAGGTCGAAGATCACGCCGAGGTTGACGGCAAACGGGTCCTTGCGCTGGCCGACGAACACCTTGCCGGCGGTCGAGCAGCCGGGGATGGTGACGTTGTAGACGTGCTGCGCGGCGTAGCCGGCGTAGTCGGGAATCGTCTTCATGCCGATGTTGTCGGACGGCTTGGCGAAGGTGGCGCTGCCGCCCGCGACATTGGTCACCGCAGCGCGCGTGCCGATGCGGCGGTCGCCGCGCACGATATCGAGGGTGAAGGTCTCGTTGACGTTGAGCGCGGCCGCGTTCGGCGCGCTCACCTGGCCGGCCTGGGTCAGCGGGATCGCGACGTTGGTGCCGTTGATCGGCAGCGTCAGGCTCTTGAGCGTGTTGTTGAAGCGGAACTGGAAGGTGATGTCTTCCCTGCCGTCGCCGTTGTTGTCGATGTGGATCTCGTAGAGCGCGTTCGAGTCCAGCTTGAAGTAGTTCGGGCCGCCGTAGGCGTCCTGCAGCGGCAGATAGTTCGCCACCAGCGTGACGAAGCCGGCGCGGCCGGTCTCGTAGCTGTTGAACATGTAGAAGTCGGTGCCGTCGACCTTCGGCGTCGCCGTGATCGCCGGGGCTTCACGGTGGCTGGAGGCTTGGGCCGGCAGGCTGGCGATTCCGTAGAGCGCTCCGACGGCGGCCACGATCGGCAGCAGGCGGGCGCGATGCGCTGGGTTGAACTTCATGGTCTGTCTCCGCTCCTTGATGATGGATTTCGCGCGACGTCTCGCTGCGGCGATGCGTCTGCTGCTTCTATACGCGGGTTCGGCCGGATCGGATGCGCGAAGAGAACGCGTTGCATGGGTTGGCGTAAGGTGGAGCCTCGAACCCCGACCTACCGCACCCGACGTCAACGAGAGAACCACGCCATGAATCGACCGAATCCGGACGAACGTCGCCAGCGCCCTGCCCTCGCTCTCGCGATCGTCGGCCTGGCAGCACTCGCGCAGAGTCCAGCGCGAGCCGCCGAAGCGTGCGTGGCAAAGAGCGCGCCTGCCACGGCTTCCGTGATCGAGCTTTACACCTCGGAGGGCTGCGACTCGTGCCCGCCCGCGGATCGCTGGCTATCGAAACTGAAGACCGACCCGAGCGTCGTGGCGCTGGCCTTCCATGTCGACTACTGGGACCGCCTCGGCTGGAAGGACCGCTTCGCCAGCCCGGCCTTCACCGACCGGCAGGCACAGCAGCAGGCGAGCAACGGCGCACGGTTCAGCTACACGCCGCAGGTCGTGGTCGACGGCCAGGATCGAAAGGACTGGCCTTCGATCGCCGCCCCGGGCGGCGCGCGCCCGCCGGCGCCGGTGGATGTGACGCTCACGCGCGAAGGCGACCGCGTCACCGCGACCGTGGTCGCATCGGCGCGCTCACCGAAGCGGCTCGCCGCCTACTGGGCGGTCACCGAGCAGGGCCACGTCACCTCGGTCAAGGCGGGCGAGAACCGCGGCGTCACCTTGCAGCACGACTTCGTCGTTCGCGACTACAAGACCGTGCCGGCGTGGGCAGCCAGCGCCGCCGCGCCGCAGACGGTGGCGTTCCAGCTTCCGGCACGCGGCGATGCGGGCCATCCGCGCGAGATCAACCTCGTGGTCGTCGACGCCGAGACCGGCCGGCCGGTGCAGGCGGCGAAGATCGGCTGCTGAGCCGTCGGCTCGAGCCCTGTCGGTGCGGCTTCGCGGGTGGCTTGGCCGGGGATGAAGGCGAGGTGGCGACCGCTTTCAGCTCGCCGGGTCTGCGCCCATGCGGTCGCGCTTCGCGAAGTACTGTCGCGCGAGGGCGACCAATTGGGGATCGCTAGGGCGGTCGACGCTTTCGTAGCCCACCACATTCTTCGCGACCAGCGGCCGGTGCTTCTCGATGAAGTGCTTGAAGTCGGCCTGCGCCGTCGATGAGCCGACGACGACGACTTCCTCGATGCCTTTCATCGCTTCGCAGACTTCGCCGTAGAACTCGTGCTCGCTGCGAACCTCGCTGCCGTGCTGCCGGGTGTGGTGGGTGTGCGCCCGGATGCGCTCGCTCGCGACGTGCTCGGCGTCGAACTGCAGAACCCTGGCGCTGTGATGATCGAGCCAGACGATGGCGTGGAACATGCTGTGGGTGTCCTCGATGGCAGCGATGCCGAAGTGTGGGCGCTGCCGCCGTTGCGGGCTTGACATGCGTCAACCGGTGATTGATCCGAAGCGAGACGCAGCCCCTCGGGTGGGCTTACTGGCCTTGCATGGCGAGTAGGGCTGCACCTGACGACGCCATGACTTGCTTGTCCGCGCCACGCTTGCGGAGCGTCTCCTGCACGTTGCGGATCGCGAAGATAGGAAGGAACTTGGTGACGCGCGCACCCATGGCGAGTCCGGCTCGTTCTTCTTCGTAGACCTTCGCCACGTCATCGACCGGCAGATGGCACTGCAATGCCAGGGCCGCAACGATTCTCCGTTCATCGAGCGGTTTTTCTGGCGCGGTGGACATCGGATGCCTGCGATCTGACTGGGTCGAGAAGAAAGGCTAGCCTGTTCCCGGCACTGAATGCTGTGCGCCAGCGCACCGAGTGAGCGGTTTCTTTTCGAGCTCGCTCCAGGATGTCGACTACCGATCTGATCTGCCTCAAGCAAGGGCCCGGAACGCGACGTTCGCCGCACCACCGTCATCCGGAGGGAACAGACTGATGCGCACATCCCGCAAACCGAGGTCCCGATGCAAAGGTCCGGCGCCGTCGCCGCCATGGAGCAGAGCACGCTGCGGCTGCCTGCATGGATCGAGGCCGCGTTGTCCGCCAACGATCGCCTGAATCCGCATGTCCGCCAGCTCGAACTTCGGCAACGTGTTCTCGGTCCTGGTCGCCAGTGCATTCCTGCCGTTCCTGCCGATGCTGCCCTTGCAACTGCTGATGCAGAACCTGCTCTACGACATCTCGCAGATCGGCATCCCGTTCGACAATGTCGACCCGGAACGGGTGGCCAAGCCGCTGCAGCGGGACCCGGAGGGCGTCGGCCGCTTCATGCTCTTCTTGGGCCCGATCAGCTCCCTGTACGACCTCGTCACCTTCGCCGTCATGTGGTGGGTGTTCGAGGCCCGGACGATCGCCCAGCAGAGCCTGTTCCAGTCGGGCTGGTTCGTGGTCGGCCTGCTGACACAGACATTGATCGTGCACATGATCCACACGCCCGGTTTGCCCTTCATCCGGATCCGCCCCTCGGCGCCCCTCACGGCGACGACAAGATCGACAATCGGATCGACCCGTGAACCTGTTGCAACCTCGATCCCCAGTGCCGGCTTGAACGCTTCGATACCGCCCGAAAGCGCGCTGGGCCTGCTCGTGGCGCTCGGTGGCGGGCTGCTGATCGGGCTGGAACGCGAACGGCGCAAAGGCCAGGGCGACACCCGAAAGGCCGCAGGTCTGCGCACCTTCGCGGTGGTGACATCGTGCGGCGCCCTGGCGCAGTCGATCTCCTCGCCTGGCCTGGTCGTGGCGGGCGGGGCGCTGGTCGCCGTGCTGGCGATAGCGGGACACCTGAGGAGCCGGTCGCTCGACCCCGGGCTGACCACCGAGGTGGCGCTGTTCGCGGCTTATCTCATAGGCGTTCAATCGGTCGTCTCGCCGTCGCTGGGTGCGGGATGCGCCGTCGTTCTGGCCGCCTTGCTCGCCGCACGAAGCGGGTTGCACCGGTTCGCGACCGACGTCCTGAGCGAACAGGAGTTGCACGATGGGCTCTTGCTCGCCGGCTTCGCGCTGGTGTTGCTGCCGCTGATTCCCGGCGAATCCTTCAGTTGGCTGGGCGGCATCAGCCCGAGACCCCTGGCAGCACTGGTGCTGCTCATCCTTTCGGTGCAGGCCTTGGCGCACGTGGCGATGCGGTTGCTCGGGCCGCGCGCCGGAACGGCGGCAGCCGGTTTCCTCGCCGGTTTCGCCTCGAGCACCGCAGCGATCGCATCGCTGGGTGCGCGCGTACGGCGCCACCCGGCATCCACGGGGTCGATTGCGACCGGCGCCGCACTGTCCACCGCCGCGACGTGGGTTCAGGCACCTCTGATCGCCGTGGCTCTATCGCCGGGGGCGGCCCGTGTGATCCTGCCGGCCATGATGGCGGGGCTGATCGCCGCACTGGGAGTGGGTGCTGCGCTCGGTTTCTCGGCGCGCCGTGAAAGCCCGCTCGACGAGGCGGCGCCCCGCGCCCGCACCGGCGCCATCAGCCTGCGCGAAGCGTTGGCCGTCGCGGCTTCACTGTCGATCGTGACCCTGGTCGTGGCCGAAGCGAACCGCCGCTTTGGCTCCGGCGGCGTGCTGACGAGCGCCTCGATTGCCGGCCTGGCCGACGCGCATGCCGCGGTCGTGCCGCTGTCGGCGCTGTTCGGCAGCGGCCAGCTCGCAGCGCCCGATCTGGTCACTGGCGTCCTGCTTGCGATCTCGTTCAACAGTCTGACGCGGCTGCTGGTCGCGTTCGTCGCGGGCGGGCCGCGCTACGGGTGGCGGGTCGGCACGGTGTTGTTCGCCGGCAATGCGAGCGCATGGGTCGCGGCGGTGTCGATGCCCATGACACGGCAATGATCGCTCGCCGGACCGGCACACACCATGGCTTGGAGGCGAGGCAGGGCGCGGTGCCAAGCCCGCGAGCCGGCGATCTCTCAGTCCGTCG
Organism: Burkholderiales bacterium; assembly: GCA_038318385.1. Classification (GTDB taxonomy): domain Bacteria; phylum Pseudomonadota; class Gammaproteobacteria; order Burkholderiales; family Burkholderiaceae_C; genus Schlegelella_A. The sequence goes on from JBBQCD010000008.1 coordinate 87,148, forward strand.
CGCGCAAGGCGGCGCGCAACTGCGCGCCGATCTCCGGCTTGCCGACGAAGGGGTCGGTCGGGTTGCGCGCCTGCACCACGTCCTCGAGCCGTGTCTGCACGCTGCCCAGGGCCTTCGGGTGGCTGTAGATGTAGAAGCGATCGGCCTCGATGGCGTCGAAGACCCGCTGCGCCACGTCGGCGGCGCTCACCTTGCCGCTGCCGACCGCCTTGTCGTTCATCGCCTTGCCGATGAGCTGGCTCCGGGTCGGCTTCTCGGCGGCGCGCAGCGCGTCGGGCCGGTTGCGCTGGCTCTCGGTGATGCCGGTCGGCACGAAGAACGGGCACAGCACCGAGGCGCCGATCTGGTCGGTGACCAGGCGCAGGTCCTGGTAGAGGGTCTCGCTCAGCGACACGACCGCATGCTTGCTGACGTTGTAGACGCCCATGTTGGGCGGATTGAGCAGGCCGGCCATCGACGCCGTGTTGACGATGTGGCCCTCGTAGCCCGGGTCCTTGGCCGCGGCGTCCAGCATCATCGGCGTGAAGACGCGAACGCCATGGGCCACGCCCATCACGTTGACGCCGATCACCCACTCCCAATCGGCGAGGGTGTTCTCCCAGATCAGGCCGCCGGCGCCGACGCCGGCGTTGTTGAAGACGAAGTGCGGCGCACCGAAGCGCTGCTCGACCGCACGGCCCAGCGCCTCGACCTCGGCAGCCTTGCTGACGTCGAGCCGCTGCGCCAGGACCTTGGCGCCGAGCGCCTCGATCTCGGCAGCGGCGCGCTCGAGCGCGTCGGCCTGCACGTCGGCCATGACGAGGTTCATGCCGCGGCGCGCGGCGATCCGCGAGGTCTCGAGACCGAAGCCGGAGCCCGCGCCGGTGATGACCGCGGTGCGGCCGGCGAAATTCCTGATCATTGCTTTTCCTTCTTCGGAGCTTCGCCGCGGACATGGAAGCCGGCACGCGGAAAGTGGACGTGAACGGTGCCGGCACGCTGGTCGACGCGCTCGACCACCACCTCGTCGAGATCGAGGCCGACGAGCGTTCCCCAGACCTCGTCGTGCGCGTAGTCGGCAGGCGTGACGCTGACCCGCGTGCCCGCCGCGAGGCCGGCATCCGCCGCCACCGCGCACGCGGCGAACCCGCCGCCCGCGGCCGCGATCCCGATCGCCGCCGCGCTCGTCATGCGCTCCGGCCGGCCGTGGCCGAACGAGGCAACGCGCTCGTACCACTCGGCGACGCGGTGGTACGACGCGATCGCTGCCGCGATCGGCGGAGCCCGGCGAATGAACCAGACCGACTGCGCCGCAGAAAAGTCGGCGATGCACGGCAAGGCACCGAGCAGGAACGGCCTGGAGTCGCCGAGCAGTGCCTCGAGGCGGCTCAGATAGAGCTGGGTGGTCGCTCCGGCATCGGCAGTCGGCGCCCGGCGCATCGCCCCGGCCATCGCCGCGCGATCGACCGAGAAGGCCTTGAGGGCCTCGGGCGGCGCGCCGGCGAAGATGTGGGCCACGCCGGCGGGCTGCATGGTGAAAGGCACCGCCGACCAGAACAGCGCACTGTCGGCCCACTGCGCCACGATGTCGTCGAGGCCGCGCGTGGCATGCGGATAGAGCGGCGGCTCGGGAGCGAGACGGTCGATGACGCGACACATCAGCGCCGAGTCGCAGTAGATGTCGGCGCCGATCTGCATGAAAGGCGTTCGCCGGTAGCCGCCGGTGAGGGCGACGACGTCGGGCTTGGGCAGGATGGCAGGCACGTCGACCGAGCGCCAGGCCAGTCCCTTCATGCCGAGCACGAGGCGCACCTTTTCGGAGAACGGCGAGCCGGCGTAGTGATGCAGGATCAGATCGCTCATGTCTTCAGCCCACCCGCACCAGCTGCTTGCCGAAGTTCTTTCCCTTCAGCAACCCGAGGAAGGCCTCGGGTGCCGCTTCCAGCCCTTCGGCGATCGTCTCGCGGTACTTGAGCTTGCCGGTGGCGACGAGCGTGCCGAGCTCCTTCAGCGCTTCCGGCCAGACCTCCATGTGCTCGCTGACGATGAAGCCCTCGACCGTGAGGCGCTGCGTCAGCAGCAGTTGCGGCTGCTGCAGCGGGATCGGCTGGCCGTCGTAGCCGCTGATCATTCCGCACAGGGAGATCCGGCCGAACGCGTTCATTCGCGCCAGGGTCGCGTCGAGCACGGCGCCGCCGACGTTCTCGAAGCAGCCGTCGACGCCGTCAGGCGTCGCTTCCTTCAGCGCCGCGTACAGGGACCTGGAATCCCGATGCGCCTTGTAGTCGATGCAGGCGTCGAAGCCGAGCTCGCCGGTGACGTAGGCGCACTTGTCGGCGCCGCCGGCGATGCCGACCGCGCGGCAGCCGCGCGTCTTCGCGAGCTGGCCGACGGCGCTGCCGACCGCGCCGCTGGCGGCGCTGACGACGATCGTCTGTCCCGCCTTCGGCTGGCAGATCTTCATCAGGCCGTACCAGGCGGTGACGCCCGGCATGCCGACGGCGCCGAGATAGGCCGAGAGCGGGATCCGGCTCGCGTCGACCTTGCGCAGCACGCCGGGCACAGTGGCGTCGACCAGTGCGTGCTCCTGCCAGCCGCCCATGCCGGCGACGGTATCGCCGGGCTGGTAGCCCGGATGTCGCGAGGCCACCACCTCGCCGACCGTGCCGCCGAGCATCACCTCGCCGAGCGCCTGCGGCTTGGCGTAGCTCTTGGCGTCGTTCATGCGCCTGCGCATGTAGGGATCGAGGCTGAGGAAGCGGTGGCGCACCAGCACCTGGCCCTCCTGCGGCTCGGCGATCGGCACCTCCACAAGGCGGAAGTTGTCGGCGCGGGCATCGCCCTCGGGGCGCGAGACGAGGTGGATCTGTCGGTTGAGGCTGGGCATGGTGGGGAAACTCCGTGTTCAATCGGATGCAGCAATGCGCTGGATGCGCCTGCCACCCGCCGGCAGCGCCTTGACGAACTTGAAGGTGCCGGTGGCGTGGGCGACGAGCTGGCCGCCGGCGTCGACCACCGAGCCTTCGCAGAAGGCCATCGAGGCCGTGCGGTGCAGGCGCCGGCCGGTGGCCACGAGTCGGCCGAGGCCCGGGCGCATGAAGCTGGTCTTCATCTCGATCGTGACCAGGCCCGAGCTTTCGGCGACGCCCTCGTCGCCCGGAGCGCGTGCGGCGTGCGCCATGGCCACGTCGAGCAGGGTCATGGTGACGCCGCCGTGGGCCACGCCCCAGGAATTGTTGAGTTCGTCGCGCAACTGCAGCGCGATCTCGGCCTCGCCCTTCTCGAATCGGAGCAGCTCGAAGCCGAGCAGGTCGACGAAGGGAATCTCGACCTGGAAGTTCATGACGGCCGGCCGCCGGGGCGCCCTGAGGCCGGCCGCGCCCCCTCGGGAGGCAGCGACCGCAGGAAGCGTGGGGGCTTCATGCAGCGATGATTGCCGAGACGCCGCCGTCGATCGGCAGGATCTGCCCGGTGATGTGCTTGCCGGCCTGCGAGGCGAACAGCAGGGTCGCGCCCTTCAGGTCGTCGTCGTCGCCGATGCGCAGCAGCGGCGCGTGGCCGGCCAGGCTCTCGGCGCCGATCCGATCGATCGTGCCCTTGGTCATCTTGCTCGGGAACATGCCGGGCGCCAGGGCGTTGACGTTGATGTTGTACTTGCCCCATTCGCCGGCCAACGTGCGGGTGAAGTTCACCACCGCAGCCTTGCTCGTGTTGTAGGCGAGCATCGACATGCCGGCGCTGTTGCCGGCCAGGCCGGCGATCGAAGCGACGTTGATGATCTTGCCGCTCCGGCGCGGAATCATGCTGTGCTTGCCCACCGCCTGGCTCATCAGGAAGATCGAGCGGATGTTGAGGTTCATCACCTTGTCCCAGGCCTCGAGCGGGTGATCCTCGGCGGCCGCGCCCCAGGTGGCGCCGGCGTTGTTGACCAGGATGTCGACGTGGCCGAGCCGGGCGATGGCGTCCTGCGTCACGCGCACGATCTCGCTGGGCTGGCTGGCGTCGGCGGCGATCCAGATCGCCTCGATGCCCTTGGCCTTGAGCAAGGCCGCGGCCTCCTCGAGATCGCCGGCCTTGCGCGAGGTGAGCATGACGCGGGCGCCGGCCTCGCCGAGCGCTTCGGCGATCTGCAGGCCGAGGCCGCGCGAGCCGCCGGTGACGAGCGCGGTCTTGCCGGCAAGGTCGAACAACTGGCGGACGTTGGTGCTCATGGATGTCTCCTCGATGAATCGGTTTGGGAAAGGAGTCGCGGTTCAGGCATCGCCGCGATCGGCCAGGCGCGAACGGACATAGATCAGCACCACGCCGGCCGCCGCCCCGGCGAGGCCGACAAGGCCGACGCCCCAGCCGTAGTCGAAGCCGTCGCGCGACAGGGCAACACCCAGCCCGCAGAGCAGCAAGCCGCCGTAGATCAGGACCCAGACCAGGAGGTCGAGCCGCCCGGCCGAGAGCTTCAAAACGAGTCCTCGGTCATCGTCCGGCAGGTGTCGTCGCGGCGCTCGACCACGCCGAGCCAGGCGCCGATCTTCGGCAGCTCGTAGGCGAAGAAATAGCGGCAGGCGGCAAGGCGACCGCGCTGCGCGGCATCCGGATCGGCCGCGGCGACACGCACGGCGACGTCGAGCCAGATCCAGGCGAGCACGACATGGCCGAAGGCCTGCAGGTACGGCGTCGCGTTGGCGAGCGCGTCCTCGGGCGAGCCGGTCGACCACGCGGCGCGGGTCGCGGCCGCGAGATGGTCGCTGGCGGCATCCAGGGCATCGGCATGCGCGGCGAGCGTCTCCACGGCCCGCGCCCGCCCTGTCGTTTCGGCCATCGTTTCGCGCAGCAGCGCGAGGCCGGCGCCCTCGTCCATCACCACCTTGCGGCCGAGCAGGTCGAGCGCCTGGATGCCGTGCGTGCCCTCGTGGATCATGTTGAGGCGGTTGTCGCGCCAGTACTGCTCGACCGGAAAGTCGCGGGTGTAGCCGTAGCCGCCGAGCACCTGGATCGCCAGGCTGTTGGCCTCGAGACACCACTCGCTCGGCCAGCTCTTGGCGATCGGCGTCAGCACCTCGAGCAAGAGGTGGGCGCGCGCCCTCGCGTCGTCCTCGCCGGTGTGCAGCTCGTCGACCCGGCGGGCGCAGTAGAGCTCCAGAGCGAGCGCGCCTTCGCAATAGCTCTTCTGCGCCAGCAACATGCGCTTGACGTCGGCGTGCTCGATGATGCGCACCGGCGGCTTCGCGGCGTCCTTGCCGCCCGGGCCGATCGGCCGCCCCTGCGGCCGATCCTTCGCGTAGGCGAGCGAGACCTCGTAGCCGGCGTAGCCGAGCATGGTCGCGCCCAGGCCGACGGCGATGCGCGCCTCGTTCATCATGTGGAACATGCAGCGCAGGCCTTCGCCCGGGCGACCGACGAGGTAGCCCACCGCGCCGGATCCGGCGCCGTCGAGCCCGCCGCCACGCAGCCGGTGCTTGCCCTCGCCGAAATTGAGCAGCGTGTTCGGAATGCCGCGGTAGCCGAGCTTGTGGTTCAACCCGGCCAGCGCGACATCGTTGCGCTCGCCGGTGAGCTCGCCCTTGGCGCCGACCATCTTCTTGGGCACGATGAAGAGCGAGATGCCGCGCGTGCCGGGCACCAGGCGGCCTTCTTCGTCCGGGATCTTGGCGAGCACGAGGTGGACGATGTTCTCGGCCAGCTCGTTCTCGCCGTTCGAGATCCACATCTTGTTGCCGCGAAGACGGTAGCGCGGGCCGAGCGGTTCGCTCGCGAAATCGGCGCCATCGGGCGTGGCGCGGGTGGCGATGTCCGAGAGGCTGGAGCCGGCCTGCGGCTCGGAGAGGCACATCGTCCCGGTGAAGCGGCCCGCGAACTCGTTCTTCGCGAACACCTCCTTCTGCAGCGGCGTGCCGTGCGCCATCAGCAGGTTGGCGTTGCCGCTGGTCAACATGCCGCCGCCGCCGATGCCGATCCCGGCCTTGGAGAAGAAGCTGTTCGCCGCCATCTCGACGACGCAGGGCAGTTGCATGCCGCCGATCTCGTAGTCCTGGGCCGCGGCCAGCATGCCCGACTCGAAGTAGGCCTTGGCGGCCGCGTGGCTCGATTCCGGCAGATGCACCTTCTCGCCGTCGAACCAGGGTTCCTCGGTGTCGGCAAGGCGGTTGAACGGCGCGTACTTCTCGCGAGCGATCTTCTCGCAGGTGTCGAGCACCGAATCGAAGGTCTCGCGCGAGTGGTCGGCGAAGCGCGGACGCGAGCGCAGCGACTCGACCTCGAGCCAGTCGTGGAGAAGAAAGTCGACGGTTTGCCGGTAGCTCACGAGGGTGCCATCGCGATGACGTCCGAGGACGACGGCGAGCCGGCCTCGAGCCCGAAATGTTCCAGGGCCGCGGCTGCGATCGGTCCGCCCCATTCCTGGACGAAGTGCCCGCCCTCGGCCACTTCCATCGGCACCGGACAGCCGCGAATCGTCTTCTGCAGCGAACGCATCGGCACCTCGCCGAGCACCGGATCCTTCATGCCGATGGCCATGAAGCTCTCCCCCGACCAGCGCTCGCGCCAGAAAGCGCCTGCCTCGCGGCTGAGCGATGCGCCGGGCGCGTCGTCGCCGTCGGGCACGAGGTCGGGGAAGGCGCGCAACGCCGCCTTGTAGCGCGGGTCGGGAAAGGGCGCGTCGTACGCGGCGACCTCGGCCGCGCTCAGGTCCGGCTTGCCGCGCTGGATCAGCTTGCCGACCGGCAGGTCGGCCTGACCGTTCGAATAGGCGCGCCATTGCCTGAAGCCTTCGGTCACCCGGCCGGTACCCAGGCCGGTGTTCATGACCAGCAATCGCGTAAAGCGCTCCGGCATCGCCTGCGGCAGCGTCAGGCCGAGCAGGCCGCCCCAGTCCTGGCACACCAGCATGACGTTGCGCAGGTCGAGCCGCTCGACGAACGAGAGCAGCATGTCGCGATGCCTGGCGAAGGTGTGCCACGCTGCGTCGACGGGCTTGTCGGACCTGCCGAAGCCGATCAGGTCGGGTGCGACGACGCGCAGGCCGGCGCCGGCGAAGACCGGGATCATGTGCCGATACAGGTAGCTCCATGTCGGATTGCCATGCAGGCAGAGCGCCATGGCCGGCGCCTCGACCGGACCTTCGTCGAGATAGTGCACGCGGATGGCCTCGGGCCCGCCCAGGCCGTCTGCGTAGTGCGGCGCGAACGGGTAGCCGGGGAGCGCGCCGAAGCAGGCGTCGGGCGTGCGCAGGATGTCCATGTCGAAAGGCCGCAGCGCGAGAGGCGCGCCAGCGTCAGAGGACTTCGAACACGCCTGCTGCGCCCATGCCGCCGCCGATGCACATCGTCACCACGACCTTCTTCGCACCGCGCCGCTTGCCTTCGATCAGCGCCGCGCCAGTCAGACGCTGGCCGCTCACCCCGTACGGATGGCCGACGGCGATGGCACCGCCGTTGACGTTGAGCCGGTCCATCGGGATGCCCAGCGTGTCGGCGCAGTAGAGCACTTGCACGGCGAAGGCCTCGTTCAGCTCCCAGAGATCGATATCGGCGACGGTCAGGCCGAGGCGCTTGAGCACCTTGGGCACCGCGAACACCGGGCCGATGCCCATCTCGTCGGGCTCGCAGCCGGCCACCGCGAAGCCGAGGAAGCGGCCGAGCGGCTTCAGGCCGCGCTGCTCGGCGAGCTTCTCGTTCATCACCACCACCGCGCCGGCGCCGTCGCTGAACTGGCTGGCGTTGCCGGCCGAGACGACGCCGCCGGGGATCGCCGGCTTGATGTCCTTGATGCCTTCGTAGGTGGTGCCGGCGCGGATGCCTTCGTCGGCGCTGACCGTCACTTCCTTGGTGCGCAGGCCCATGACCGCGTCGGCCACGCCGGCGAGCACGGTGATCGGCGCGATCTCGGCCTCGAACTTGCCGGCGTCGCGCGCGGCGGTGGCCCGTTGCTGGCTGGCCGCGCCGTACTCGTCCATGCGCTGACGCGGGATGCCGTAGCGCTTGGCGACCTGCTCCGCGGTCTGCAGCATGTTCCAGTAGATCGTCGGCTTGTGCTCGAGCAGCCACGAGTCGGCGAGCATGTGCTTGTTGGCCTCATTCTGTACGCAGGAGATGCTCTCGACGCCGCCGGCGACGACGATGTCGTTCTCTCCAGCGACGATGCGCTGCGCCGCCATGGCGATCGTCTGCAGGCCGCTCGAGCAGAAGCGGTTCACGGTCATGCCGCTGGTCGTGATCGGCAAGCCTGCCCGCAAGGCGATCTGCCGGGCAATGTTGCTGCCGGTCGCACCCTCCGGCGTGGCGCAGCCCATGATGACGTCGTCGACCTCGGCGCCATCGATGCCTGCGCGCTCGACGGCGTGCTTGACGGCGTGACCACCGAGGGTGGCGCCGTGCGTCATGTTGAAGGAGCCCTTCCAGCTCTTGGCAAGCGGGGTTCGGGCGGTCGAGACGATGACGGCGCTGGTCATGGTGATTTCTCCTGGGCGATTCAGTTGAAGGAGCTGCCTTCGGCGGCCAGCTTCGCGAGCAGCGGTGCCGGCTTCCAGAAGGAGGCGTCGTCGTGCGGGTTGGCGGCAAAGCGCTTCATCGACTGGACGACGTTGAACAGGCCCTTCGTGTCGGCGTAGTTCATCGGCCCGCCGCGGTGCATCGGGAAGCCGTAGCCGGTGAGGTAGACCATGTCGATATCGCTGGCGCGCTGGGCGATGCCTTCGTCGACGATCTTCGCGCCTTCGTTGACCAGCGCATAGACCAGCCGATGCACGATCTCGTCGTCGCCGATCTTGCGCGGCGTGATGCCGAGATCGGCGCGGTGCTTCTCGAGCATGTCGCCCACGACCTTGCTCGGGATCGCGTCGCGCTTGCCCGGAAGATAGTCGTACCAGCCGGCGCCCGTCTTCTGGCCGAAGCGGCCGAGCTCGCACAGCAGGTCGGCGGTCTTCGAGTAGCGGATGTCGGGCTTCTCGACGTAGCGGCGCTTCCTGATGTACCAGCCGACGTCGTTGCCGGCGAGGTCGCCCATCCGGAACGGGCCCATCGCCATGCCGAACTTCTCCATCGCCTTGTCGACCTGCTGCGGCGTCGCGCCCTCCTCCAGCAGGAAGCCGGCCTGGCGGGAGTACTGCTCGATCATCCGGTTGCCGATGAAGCCGTCGGTGACGCCCGAGACGACCGTCGTCTTCCTGATCTTCTTGCCGAGCTGCATCACCGTGGCGAGCACGTCCTTGGCAGTCTTCTTGCCGCGCACGACCTCGAGCAGCTTCATGACGTTGGCCGGGCTGAAGAAGTGCATCCCGATCACGTCCTCGGGCCGCTTCGTGAATGCGGCGATCTTGTCCAGGTCGAGCGTGGAGGTGTTCGACGCCAGGATCGCGCCCGGCTTCATCACCTCGTCGAGCGTGTTGAACACCTGCTCCTTGACCTTCATGTCCTCGAACACGGCCTCGATGACGAGGTCGGCGTCCTTGAGGTCGTCGTACTTCAGCGTCGTCGACAGGAGCGCCATGCGCTCGTCCAGCTTGTCCTGCTTGAGCTTGCCCTTCTTGACCTGCGCCTCGTAGTTCTTCCTCATGATGCCGACGCCCTTGTCGAGAGCCTCCTGCTTCATCTCGAGCATCACGACCGGGATGCCGGCGTTGAGGAAATTCATCGCTATGCCGCCGCCCATCGTGCCGGCGCCGATGACGGCCACCTTCCTGATCGCGCGCACCGGCGTGTCGGCCGGAACGTCGGGGATCTTGGTCGTCGCGCGCTCGGCGACGAAGGCGTGGCGCAGCGCCTTCGACTCGGGCGTCGCCATGAGCGCCGTGAAGATCTCGCGCTCGAGCTTCATGCCGTCGGCGAACTTCATGCGCACCGACGCAGCGACGGCATCGACGCACTTCAGCGGCGCCGGGAAATTCCTCGACATCGCGCCGACGGTGTTGCGCGCGAACTGGAAGTAGGCGTCGGCATTCGGATAGCTCATCTTCAGCTGACTCACGATCGGCAGCGGCCGCGCGTCGGCCTTCTCGCGCGCGAACGCGACCGCCGCATCGACGACGTCGCCGTCGACGATCTTGTCGAAGAGCTTCTGGCCGGGCAGCGCGGCCAGCATCTCGCTCTTCACCGGCTCGCCGCTGACGATCATGTTGAGCGCCGTCTCGACGCCGAGCACGCGCGGCAGCCGCTGCGTGCCGCCGGCGCCCGGAATGAGGCCGATCTTCACTTCCGGCAGCGCGATCAGTGCGCCCTTCGCGGCGACGCGGTAGTGGCAGCCGAGCGCGAGCTCGAGGCCGCCACCCATCGCGACGGTGTGGACCGCAGCGACGATCGGTTTCGGGCTCGCCTCGAGCGCGGCGATCACCGAGAGCAGATTCGGCTCGGCGCCGGCCTTCGGCGAGCCGAACTCGCGGATGTCGGCGCCGCCGGAGAACGCCTTGCCGGCGCCGGTGACGACGATCGCCTTCACCTTGGTGTCGGCGAGCGCCTTGTCGAGTCCGTCGACGATGCCGCGCCTCGTGTCGTAGCCGAGGCCGTTGACCGGCGGGTTGTCCATCGTGATGACGGCGACGTCGCCGCGCAACTCGTAATTCGCGCCCATGACAGATCCTCGTGAAGGGCCGCCGCACGACCGCGCAGCGGCTAAAAGAACGTTCGTTCGATTCTAGGCGCGCCCCGGACGCGAAGCCGATGAGCATGCACCCCACGGAGCACGACCGCCCGTCGTCGAGATAGAGAAATGCCGGAGAGACCTCGACGCATCGCGCCGATGGGATCGACACGGGCGCCGTGGCCTGCGGCGCTGCCGCCGCTCTGGTTCGCGCCGGGCACGATCCCTTGCTGTGGTCGCCCTCGGGCCAGCGCAAGGCGGCGTTCGCCGCCGGCCAGCCGCTCGTCGCGACCCGCGCCCTCGAGGCGACATTCGTGCCGCGCGTGGCGTCCAGCGCTGCCGACGCGGTGGCCCAGGCCGACGTCGTCATGGTCGCCTTGCCAGTCTACGGCCACAAGGCGGTGCTCGACGCGGCCGCGCCCCACTTCCGCCAGGGGCAGCCGGTCATCATCGGCTCGCACCTCTCCTTCGGTGCGCTCTACCTGTCCAGGCTGATCGCCCGACTCGGCCGAAGTCCGCTCAGACTTCCAGCCACTCCTTGCGGATCTCGGCGTTTTCGAGCAGCTGGGGCGGCGTGCCTTCGAAGACGATCGAGCCGTGGCCCATGACGTAGCAGCGCTCGGAGATCGCCATCGCGATCGTCAGCTTCTGCTCGACGAGGAGCACCGAGACGCCGCGCTCCTTCAGCGTCTTCAGGTACTCGGCGACGAGCTCGACGATCTTGGGCGCGAGGCCTTCGGTGGGCTCGTCGATCATGATCAGATCCGGATCGCCCATCAGCGTGCGGCAAAGCGTCAGCATCTGCTGCTCGCCCCCGGAAAGCACGCCCGCTTCGGTGTGCTCGCGCTCCTTCAAGCGCGGGAACATGCGGTACATGTCATCGAACGACCATCGCGGCGCCTTCTTGCCGCTCTTGCGTTTCTTCTCGCCGAGCTGCAGGTTCTCGTGGACCGTGAGCTTGGGAAAGATGTCGCGGTTCTCGGGCACGTAGCCGATGCCGCGATGGGCGATGTCGTAGGTCTTCTGGCCCAGGAGCTCCTCGTCGCGCAAGCGGATCGAGCCTTCGCCGTGCACCAGGCCCATGATGGCCTTGACCGTCGTCGACCGCCCCGAGCCGTTACGCCCGAGCAGGGCGACGATCTCGCCCTCGCCCACCGCCATGTCGACGCCGTGCAGGATGTGGCTCTTGCCGTAGTAGGCGTGCAGGCCCTTCAGCTCCAGCATGGCCTTCAGCCTCCGTGTCCGGCCGCGGCGACCTGCTGATCGGCGAGCACCGAGCCGAGGTAGGCCTCCTGCACTCGCGCGTTCGCGCGCACGGCCTCGGGCACATCGAAGGCGATGACCTCGCCGTAGACGAGCACCGCGATCTTGTCGGCCAGGCCGAAGACGACGCCCATGTCGTGCTCCACGGTCAGCAGCGTCTTGCCGACCGTCACCTCGCGAATCAGGTCGATGAAGCGCGCCGTCTCGCTCTTGCTCATGCCCGCAGTCGGCTCGTCGAGCAGGACGACGTCGGCGCCGCCGGCGATCGTGATGCCGATCTCGAGGGCGCGCTGCTCGGCGTAGGTGAGATTCATGGCCAGGGTGTCGCGCTTGGCGTCCAGCCGCATCATCGAGACGAGCTCCGAGGTGCGCTCATTGGCATCGCGCAGGTCGGCGAGGAACTTCCAGAACGCGTAGCGGTAGCCCATCGACCAGAGCAGACCGCAGCGCAGGTTCTCGAACACCGAGAGGCGCCCGAAGATGTTCGAGATCTGGAAGCTGCGCGCCAGTCCGAGCCGGCTGATCTGATAGGGCTGCATGCCGTCGATGCGCTTGCCGTTGAGCAGGATCTGGCCGCTGGTCGGTCCGAAGCGGCCGCTGATGAGGTTGAAGAGCGTCGACTTGCCGGCACCGTTCGGGCCGATGATCGCGACGCGCTCGCCAGGTGCGACGGCGAGGTCACAGCCGCGGACGATCTCGGTCTTGCCGAACGACTTGCGCAACGCCCTCAACTCGATCGCGCAGGCCGCCGTCATGGCCGCTCCTTGAACGCCATGTCGGACTCGATCTCGGCCTGCACGGTCCCCCAGGTGTGGGCGAAGCGGCGGCGGCAGACCTCGAAGGCAGCGAAGCCGACTGCAGCCACGGCCACGGCCCCGACCCAGCTGGCGGTGCCGCGGGAATCGAGCATCAGGCCGAAGAAGTGCAGCGTCGATTCACCGTTGGCATCGAGTTGCAGGCGATACACCATCTCGACGATCGCGCCGACACCCGCCAGCATCGCCAGGGTGGCGAGGCCGAGCGCCAGGTAGACGCGCCAGAGCCGGTGAAGCTTGCGGTGGAGGGCGACCCGCGCGTTCATCATGATCAGGCTGGCGATGCCGCCGGGCGCATACATCACCATGAAGAGGAAGATCAGGCCGAGGTAGAGCTGCCAGGCCTTCGTGATCTCGGAGAGCAGCACGGCGCTCAGCACCATCAGCACCGCGCCGATGATCGGCCCGAAGAAGAAGGTGGCCCCGCCAAGAAAGGTGAACAGCAGGTAGCCGCCGGAGCGATAGGCGCCGACGACCTCCGCGGTGGCGATCTCGAAGCTCAATGCGTACATGCCGCCGGCGATGCCTGCGAAAAACCCGGCGATGACGAAGGAGAAGTAGCGCACCCGCTGGGTGCTGTAGCCGATGAACTCGACCCGCTCCGGGTTGTCGCGCACCGCGTTCAGCATGCGGCCGAGCGGAGTGCGCGTGAAGGCGTACATGGCCGCCGTGCAAACGAGCGTGTAGACCGCGAGCAAGTAGTAGACCTGGATCGGCGGGCCGTAGGTGATGCCCATGAATGGCGCCCCGGCGGTGCGGTTGGCCGAGACGCCGCCCTCGCCGCCGAAGAATTCCGGCACCATCAGCGACATCGCGAACACCAGCTCGCCGATGCCGAGCGTGATCATCGCGAACGGCGTGCCGGCCTTCTTCGTCGTCACGTAGCCGAGCACGACGGCGAAGGCCATGCCGCCGAAGCCTCCGACCAGCGGAATCAGGCTGACCGGGATCGGGAAGCTGCCGTCGGCGACGCCGAGCAGCGCGTGGATCGCCACGAACGATGCCAGCCCGGTGTAGACCGCATGGCCGAAACTCAGCATGCCGCCCTGCCCGAGCAGCATGTTGTACGACAAGCAAGCGACGATCGCGATGCCGATCTGCGAGAGGATGGAACGGTCGAGGTTGCTGGTGAAGACGAGCGGCGCGATCATCAGCAGCAGCGTGAACACGCCCCAGACCACGACCCGCCCGGTGAGGGGCACGCGCGCATTCACGGCCTGGCGTGCGACGGCGACCGGAGGCGCTGCGCTCACGGTCATCCTTCCCGCGTCCCGAGCAGGCCCTTGGGCCGGAAGATCAGGATGAGCACGAGGAACAGGTAGGGCAGGATCGGCGCCACCTGCGAGATCGGCATCTTCAGGAGCGTTCCCGATTCGCCGCTCGGCGTCAGGCCCACCGACTTGACGAGATCGAGGAGCGAGTAGTCGAGCGCGATCGCGAAGGTC
>JBBQCD010000009.1:0-95407 GCA_038318385.1 Burkholderiales bacterium
GCCTGTGGGTGAGCCCGTACCTGCACTTCGGGCCGGTGGCGATGAAGCTGACCTACCGCCCTGACACGCTGGAACTGCCTGAGGTCAGATGGCTCATCGACCGCATCTTCGAACTCGACCTTGGAAGCAAGACGCTGCACCCTGCCGCTGGCGATGTGTCGTCGGAAGCGCCCCGTTCCCCCAGCCCTCACGTCCTCTCTGAGTTTGCGGAGCACGTCCACAAATACCTCGATGCCTACGACGTTGCCGCACTGGTGAAGCACGTCTCGTCCGCCATTGACCCCACCTACTTTGACGTCGTCAGCAGGTCGGTTCCCTCCCCGAGTCAAGACCTTGCCGGCTTTGAGAGACACATGCGCTGCTGCATGGCCTGCATTCGCCTCACCTACCTCGACGACGGCTTCCTGCGCTGAGTCCTCAGCCCAGCCTCGCGACGAACACCAACGAACTCCCAACCATGAACATACAAGTACCGAACGCCCCCGCTCATCACAACGCCCTCGTCTCCGCCCACACGCTCACCCTTCAGGACAAGTACTACGCGGAGCGTCGACTCCCAGCGGCAACGCCTGCCGGCGCCGAAGACCGCACGTATTGCTTTCGCGTTGAATTCGAGCACGACCTGCATCCCCTGAGCACGCGCACCCGGTCGACGAGGAAGTCGAGCGTCATCACAAACGGCTCTGCCAAGGCGCTGACCATGGACCTGAACAATCCAACCGAGGAACTCGCCCACATGGTCAGGACATCCTGAGCCTAGGAGAGGACAAGGAGAAACTCTGCCGCTACCTGGGTATCGACTACGACCCAGCTGACTGGGTGGCACACGGCATTTTGCCGGAGGCATTCCTGGCCGACCAAGGCGAGCTCACAGCCAAGAAGGCGCGCCGCATTGCGCGCTCACTGCGCGCCACGCTCATGAACGTCCCCGGCTTGCGCCCTGACTGGAAGCCACTCGTTGAGTGCGGCTTCGCGATGCTTCATCAAATCATTGCGCCGCACACGCCTGCGTACTCCCCCGACGCGGAGAACCGCAGGCGGCGAGGAGCCAAGAACGACAAGGACACGGTACTCAACATCAAGCAGTTCACGTCCCTCATCGTCAAAGCCATCATCACTCACAACAAGACGATGCAGGCGGGCTACCCGTTGTCCATCGCTCAAGTGGCGGATGGTGTGCCTCCGATTCCGCGTGAGTTGTACTTGCACGGCATGCGCCGCCGCATGGGCAAGCTCGACCAGATGGACTTCGAACGTGTTCGCGCGGAGCTCATGCCGCGCGACAAGGCGACCATCACGCCGGACGGCCTGCAGTTCGGTCGACTCCTGTACTCCTGCCCTGAAGCCGAAGCTCGCGGCTGGTTGGTCGAGGGGCGCCGACACCGCAAGCCGTTGGAGATTGCGTTCGACTACCGCCTCGTCGACAACATCGTCGTCTTCTCGCCCGATGGCAGCGGCGAGTCCTTTGTAGCATCCCTCACGAAGGACAGTGTGATGTTTGCGGGGATGGCGCTCGCGGACGTGACTCGTCACTTCTACGACGTGGACCAACTAACAGCGCCCGCGCAGGAGGTAAGGCGCCAAGCTCGGTTCGAATACAACCAACACGCGGCTCCGCTGATTGCTTCCGCAAAGGCCGACGTTCTCCCTGTGGTCAAGGGAGTGTCGCGTTCCAGCCGCAAGAAGGACACGGCGCCGGCGCGGGCAGCGGAGCTCGGTGCGGAGCGTGCGGCCAGTGGTGGAGTTCGACCTAGCCCGCCGTCGACGCAGATGACGCCCGGCGCGGGTCCAACTTCCGGGGCCCACGACACGCCCGTCACAAGCGCCGTCGTCATTCCCATTGGTCGTGGAGCGGACCAAGAGACATCGCAGGCCATGCCCACACCCGGTGCCCATGCAAACGCTGGCGCTGATGCACCTATGACGCTCAAAGAGCGGATGGCCGCTGCCCGAAAGCGCATGCAAGGGTGAGGAATCAAGGAAGACCATGAGCACTTCAAAAAGACAGTTTCCGCCGCACGTCAGGATTGCGAAGTACGACACAGAGCAGCGTATCGCGCGCTATCGAGGCAACAAGCTCATCGAGACGCTGCCCAAACCCAAAGACGAAGCCGAACTCTTAGCTTCGCTCACGCTTGAGCCGGACTTCAGCGTCGAGGCTCGGGACTGGGATGCACACATGCGCATCCACGAGTTGCTTGGCCTGACCAACTTCATGGTGCCTCTGGCCGCGCACATCCAACTTGCACGTGTCCTGGACTCGATGATGCGTGAGGGCTATGTCGGTCGCCGGCCAATGACGCGCGACCAGGTCGAAATCTATCAGCACATTCACAGCCTAGAGCGAGAAGACAAGCCCTTCCGCCAGTCAGCCGACACGCTGACACCCCAACTGTCGACTGCGCTGGTCGGCGTTTCTGGCATGGGCAAAACAACGACAGTCAAACGCGTTCTCGCGCACATCCCACCTGTCTATTACCACCCGGAGCTAGACCTGTTCCAGGTCACGTATCTGCACTTCGAGATGCCCAGCGACGGCAGGGGCACAAAGGCACTGGCCACCGGCATCATCGAGAAGCTTGACTATCTCATTCCAGACAGCAACTACTACGACCACTATGTTGCCAAGAGCCGCGCGTCGGGTGACGTTCTCATTCGAGTCGCGGCCCGTTTGATGAACAAGCACTGCGTTGGGCTGCTTATTCCCGACGAGGTCCAGAACGTCGCGAACGCCCGCAAGGACGAGCAGATTCTGATGTCGGAGCTGACGTCCTTGTGCAATCAATGCAAGGTGCCTCAGCTGTACATCGGAACGAACAAGGCGAACAAGATTCTTGGACTGGACTTTCGTCAAGCTCGGCGTTCGTTGGGACTCGGGTTGGGCGACTGGGGTCCGATGGCACAGTGGGAACACGTTGCTCGAGCAGACGGCACCATCGAACGGAGAGCGGGCGAGTGGTTCGACTTCGTCAGCGAGCTGTGGAAGTACCAGTGGGTAGGGACGCCGGTACCTCTAACTGACGGCATGCTCAACATCTTGTACGACTGCACGCAAGGCGTCATCGACCTTGTCATCAAGCTCTTCATGGTCGCTCAGGCCCGGGCAATCCTCGACCAATCTGAGACGCTCAGCGAGCAGCTCATCGTTGACGTGTACCAGAAGGACTTGTACCTCATTCATCCGATGGTGAAGGCGCTGCGGGACAAGGACATGAAGTCGCTTAAGCGCTACGAAGACATCACGCCGCCCAGCGCTGCTGATTTGGTCGCCGACCTTGAGCGCCGATACCGTGCTCAACGGATTCCTGCCGCGTCCACGCGTCCTGGAGCTGAAGACTTCGAATTGCGGCTGGCAAGTGCCGCACAGGTTCTAGGCCTGCCGGCGGAGGACGCTGCCGCCCTTGCTCGTGAAGTCAATGCCGATGGAACCGCGAGGAATATGTTCGACGCGGCCGCGCAGTTGGCCAAGAAAGTCGCGCCGCTGAAGCCAGTCACCAAGCCCAAGCGCACCAAGTCCAACGAGCCTACGGAGCCGGAGATTCCGGGGCTGGCAGTCCGGCCGGAAGACTATCGAAACGCGGTCGTGCTCGCGTTTCGGCAGCGCACGACAGTCGTGCAGCAGTTGGTCAACCTGGGCATGGCGCCTGACCCGGAGGAATTGGTCTGTCTTGGCTGAGCCTTCCGCCGCCTTACCCTGGCGAGCTGGTTGGCAGCGCGCTCACCCGAGCGGTCATTCACTCGGGTGTGCCAGCAAAGCGCCTGCTCATCGAGGTGACGGGAAGACGACGCAGCAATCTGTCGTTCTTCCTGCCGTCTGACCTGTCGCGGCTGGCGGACCTCATGCGCGTGGACGTGCACAAGCTACTTTGGGAACATACGGCCTTCCCGTACATCGTTGCTTTCATGACGCCGGCTGACGTTGACCGCTTCGCGTCAAAGGCGCTTGGACAGGATGCGCAGCAAGGCTCCGTCAGCTCCCTCATCCAGTCGGTCACACAGGGGCTGCCGGCACTGCGGTACTGCCCTGACTGCGTGGCTGATGATGGCGTAGAACGAGGTGAGAGCTACTGGCATCGAGACCACTGCATGCCGGCAACGCATGTGTGCGGGCTCCACGCTACGCCCCTCCGCCTAGGCGACTTCGCGACCAGCAACGCCTCGCGAGCGTACGGCATGGGCTTGCCTCAACACCAAAGAGGTCGCCCGGACCCCGCGGAAGTAACTTGCACGACTGCGCAGGCGCTGGCTCGTAGCAGTCGCGAACTACTGCGCCGCATCGACGGGCATACCGCCGATTGGTCGACGCACTACCGAACGCTTGCGCTAGCAAAGGGCTTCGTCATGGTCACTGGGGAAGTCGCGAGCGCGCAGTTGGCGATGAACCTACAGGCGGCCTATGGCGAAGACTACCTTGCGGGCCTGGGCTGCCCGGTGGCTGAGCCCAGCCGCTCCTGGCCTGCTCTGATGGTGCGCGAACGAATCGGGGTGCCGTTCGCGCCGGTCAAGCATGTGCTCATGCAAGCATTCCTTGACAGCTGCGACGCGGGCCAGAAGACCCTGGCCTATCGGGCGCCTGGGAAGGTGCCACGTGACGCCAATTCGCTGGACGAACAACTTGCCAAGCGAGTCCGCAAAGCGGCTATCAGGGCAAACCTGCGCAATGTGCAAACCACCATCACCCAGTTGATGAAGGACACAGGGCACTGGAGCGCGTTCCGTCACGACAGGAACAAGTTCCCGCAGACGAACGCGGAGTTGGCGGCATTTCGGGCGACCGAGGCGTCTGAGCGCAAGTTGGGTGGACGGGAAGCGCACCAGCGGAACATGGCACGTAAGGCTGCGGCGGCGAAGCGTTGACCGACGGATGGGCTGCCAGTGACCCCGGCCAACAGCCGAAGATAAACAGTGAGCCTACACGGACCATCAAGCGTTTTGCGCCTACACAGTCCAATCAATGAATTCCCCCGTCAATACACTGCCTGAGCCGACGACCACCGACCGGGGCATCGGACCCGCCCTGAGCGCCACCCTCCCTCCGGAGTACACGGACGACCAACTCGAGGCCGCCAGCCGTCCACCCTCGCTTGAGTCAATCTTCGCAGCTCACCTGAAGCTTTTGGAGCTGCAAGACACCGAGTGGCTCGCAGGCCGGTGAGCCTCTGTTGACCGCCAGCAGACGCGATGCGGCCCGTCGGTTGACCAGAGCCGGCAGATAAAAGTGGTGACTTCACTTCTCCGAGCACTGCGGAGAAGGACATGGAGTTGGTGACACGGCTGACCAAGGATGGACAGCGAGTTCTGGCGGTTGGCATCGGGAGCCTCGAGGCCCGGAATGGCTACGAGCTTGACCAACTGGGCTTGAATGGACTGCCGGACGCGTCAGACGCGCGGCGGCGTGCGGAAGTGGACTTCGATGAGTGGGAGCCTGCGAGCATCGCCGAGTACGCTGGCGCATTCGGGATAAGCGTGCCGAAGGGTCATGGGCACGAGGCGTGGGCGTTTCAGTACAACCGTATCCGGTTCGTCGTGCCCGCGCTCGTCTTCATGAGAGCACTGTTCCGGCCGAACCACCACGTCTTTCCCCTGCTCTTCCACCCCCAATCGCTGGAAGGCGTTTGCACGTACGCTGGCCCCGGGCCTCACGGGCACATTGCCCTGCTAGGCGGGTTCCGCGGTTCCTATCACGCCCGCGAGCGAGCCTCTATCACCGAGCCCTTGTCGTGGATGTATTGTTTCCCGTCAGCACGGGCGATGTGGGCGAGTGCCTTCGGTGCTTCGCAACAGGGCCGGCTCGCGCTCGACCTTCCACAGGCTTCGGCGCGCATGGTGCTGCACGGACGCATGCATGCGCAAAACTTCTACGCGACGCGTTTGGCATTCGTCTCGGTGACCGCCCAGGAAGACCCGTTCGAGTTCGCGAGCGACCATGGCCGAGCCATCTGCTTTCACGTTATGGACGAAGCCATGGCCAGTGGCTTCAAGCGAAACAAGACGAGGGACGGCTCGATTGGTCTACGCGATGGCGAACACGCCCTGTCGGACGACGAGTGGCGAGCAGTTGAGCCGATAGTCGTGCGCGGTGGCCCTGGATTCAAGTACGACCCACGGGCCGTCGTCGACGCCATCTTGGCCAAGCAGTGTCAGGGTACTTCTTGGACGGAGACCGTCTACCCGCAAGGCATCAAGCACACGACGGCTTGTGTGGCGTTCTGTCGGTGGCAGAAGGACGGCCGATGGCAACAGGTGTTGGAAGTGCTTCGAGAAGCTCGTGCCGCCGATTGAGGTAACGCTATCGCCAAGTTGAAGGAGTCCGCCAGAAGCTAGCTCTCAACTGAATTGGATGCGCAGACTTCGTCCTCTTGGGCACCATCGCTTTCCTGTGGCCGTGAGGTTCTAACGGAGGAACTTGGCCACCTTCGCCTCCAGTGCTTCAACAAGCTCTGGCTGCAGGAACTCGTAGTCATCCGGGATGCCAAGGCAGATGACTCGCTTGCCGCGCAAGTACGCCCCGAAGTTCTGCGAGAGCTTGCGTTGGTGCTGCTTCTCCATGACGAAGATGACGTCCGCCCACTCGACCAGCTCTGGGGATAGCGGGTTGTCAGCGCCGCGGTTCGTACCGGCGGAGGCTGTTTCGAGGCCAGGGCGGTCGGCGAATACCTGCTCCGCAGTGGGGCTGCGGAGGCGGTTTTGGCTGCAGATGAAGAGGAGACGCAAGTTGCGGGCGGCGAGGCTGATAAACGCGGGCGCCGGACAGAGTACTGTGGTCAGGAAGGCATTTATACGTGCTCACACCGCCGCAGCAGTCGTCGTCTCACACGCCGCCAAGCAAATCAGGACAGAAACATGACCTCTGGCGGCGCCTCGCTCTTCCCCCGGCAGCGGCCTTCCGCCGCCTCCGGACCTCCTGAAGACGGTTGGCGTCCCCAGCGAAGGCCCCTACCGCGTCCACTGGGACCTCAAGGGCCGGCTCGAGGGTTATCAGTGGCTCGACTCGAACGGGAAGTCGCAGGTGACGACGTACCCAGGCGGGACGCGGTAGACCGCGTCGGCGATGCTTGACCGGCGGAGCCAGCCTCGTAACGAGGAAACCTCGTACCACCTCGGTTGTCCAACAAATCAGTGTGGGCCGGCCTTCGTTCACGGGGTTTTGCACCAATATGGTGCGTTGTGTGGGTAGGCCGCTTGCTACACCTGGGACTGCCCGTGCCAAAACGGCTACTATGAGGCGTGGTAATGGAAAGAGCTTCGTTCACCTCGTTCATGACGGGGGCCACTCGCGACCGAGTCACGATGTCGCAGGAGGAGCAACGCGTGTCGGTCATCCTGACATGGACTCTGCCGGGTTCGGCCTTCGTCGACGAACTGCGCGACGCCATCGAACTGCGAACCAAGCATGGGTGGCCAGTCGTCATCGTGACGCTGAGTTCAGGAGCATCCTTTGCACCTGACTTGTGGCGCGCCCTGAGCCAACTCAGCATCCGAGTGGTCAGCTTGGCCGAGCAGTACCGCGACAAGGTGGGCACGGAGGGCTTCGCTAAGGCCGTCCTGCACGCGCTTGAGGCGCAAGACCGAGGAATCGGCGTCCGCAAGAAGGCTGCTCGGCAAGGAGTTCGGACGCAAGAGGAGGCGGCCGTTGACGACCTATCTGCAGAAGAAGAAGAGCAACTGTTCGAGCAGCTCAACGCCGTGCACTCACGCTGAGAACCTCGCTCGTGACCTCGCGTCATGAGCGAGCACGTTCTCGCTGCTCATCGGCTTGGCCCTGACCTCTACAGGCTCGGCCAGTACACGCCTGTCAGCATCCGCGACCAGATTGTCCGGGCGCACTACCTCGTTCATGCCCTGTGGGACGAGGGGCACATTGACGAGAACTCCTCGCTCGGCATCGTCGGTGCGGGCGCTGCCGGAACCACGGCGGCAATAGTCGCTGCCGACTTGGGTGTGACATCCATCCTCCTCGTAGAGAAGGAACACAACGCCCTGTCTCTGCAGGGCAAGGCGAAGAGTCGCTGGCTGGACCCTGTCCAGTACGACTGGCCGGCGCGTCACTGGACCGAGGGCCGTTGGCCGATACACGACGACGGCTCCATGCTGACAGCTCAGGACTTCGCGTTTCCCGCGATATCTGCAGGGGCTGCACCTTTCATCGCTGGCTTTCTGCAAAGCCAACTCGCACGGCATCTCGGCGCTGCAGTGACCCCTGCCTTTGACTCCACGGTACGCCGTGTACCGCGAAACAAGGCTGGCGGACGACGGGTGGAGTACATCGACGCGGCTGGCTCCCCACAAAAGCCGAGCGTGGCTCTGGTCATCTTGACGGTGGGCTTCGGCTCAGAGCGTTCGTCCCTTCGAGACGACACCGTGCCAGGCACGCCTGGGACGTTTTCTGGCCTGCAGTTCTGGGACGATGACAAGTTCGAGCAACCCAATTTCGGTATGCCCAGTGTCCCGAACGGTGTGCTCGTCTCCGGCAGCGGCGATGGCGCGTTGCAGGACTTCGTTCGACTTGCAACAGGCAAGCGTTCGGTGAAGGCGGTCGCGAATCCCATCCTCAACATGTTGCCCGCCGCCTTCGTTCGAAAGGTTGCTGACGTGTGGCAGTGGGAAGAGCTCACCATGCTTCAGCAGTTGGTAGCGCCGCTGCCGATTGACGACTGCGAGGTCCTTCGGCGCATTCATGTTCGATACGCCAGCTTGGTCGAAGAGATTTTTGGGTTGCCACAGCGGCAGCACGTCGAGGACTACCTCCAGCGCGTCACTGCAGGACGACCCATCGACAAGCTCCGGCTCGCCGTCAAGGCGGACCACTTCAGCGGGTGCTACCCCCTCAATCGACTTACGGCACTCCTAGTTGCACGATTCATCGAGTCGACCACTGGGGTCCACCCCGTGCTCTACGACACTGGGGTGAGGTCCACGGTAGCTCATGGCCATGCGTGCTCGGCAGGTTGTTGGGGGCGGACCCACGAAGTTGCACTGGCCAGAGGGGCTACCTGCGACGTCAAACCTGACGACGTGGGAAGTTGGCCGGATGCGGACTGCGATTTCAAGCTGTTCGATGGCTTGGTCGTTCGACACGGAATAGACCCGGCCGTGTACCTGGGCACGAGCAAGCTCAAGCGAAAACTCGCACCGCTCGCCACACCGCGGCATCTGCCATAGGTTTCCCCTCGCGCGACCCGGGCATCCGTCAGCCAGCACCTACTCGTCGTTGGGGTGCGGAGCGTGTCTTGAATGCAAACGAAGAGGGTGCGCAAGTCGGTTGAGTGAGCTGTGAGTTCATCGTTGCAGCGTATCTGGCAGTCCGTGCCTTGGGTCAGCGACGAGGCATGGAACGCTGTTGCACCAGTTCTCCAAGGGTGCAGGCCTTCCACCACAGAATTGCGGAAGATACTGGATTGCGTGCTTCACAGCCTCTGCGGTGATTTCACCGTGTATGAAGCTGCCTGGGCGTTTGGCCTTCCTTCGGCCAGTCCTTCGAACGCGTTGGCGAGATGGAAAAGGAATGGTCGCTGGGACAAAGCAAAGCCCATTCTCAGGAGCTTCGGTCTCACGATTGAGGACTAGCCCGCTGTTGGTTCACACAGGTTAGCCATGCAAGACCATGTCCCTTCGCCAGAGGGCTCAGTAGCTACGATTGAAGACGAGGTCCCATTGCCGATTTGCTTCTCGTGACTCCATGCATCGCTGCGCTTCAAAGGCAGACTTGGAATGCGCGAGCGCGTAGTTCACCGTTGCAAGTAGCTGTAGGCGCTGTGCCTCAGTCTTCGTGGCCGTGATGTGCCCGGCAATACCGCAGGGGTCGTCCAATGCACCACACTGCCCCGTTGACAGCACAGAGAAGAAGTCGTGCAGGCACTGCCCGAACGTCTTGGCCCCAACACACGTTCCGCACGCGGAGAGCACCATGTCGGCGTAGAAACTGCCCATCGGCAACGACTCGGCGCGTGAGTGCTTCCACCACTTCAAGAGTTGCGACACCTTGCGGAGCTTGTTTCCGCTCGCTTCCTGGGCCTTGCTGAAGTAGCGGTCGTGCACCTGCGGACTGGTTTCGAGCCAGCCACCGCTACCGTCCGGGATGAGATAGACCGGCCGCATGCTGTTCTTGTCGAACCGAGCGAAGAAGGCCGGCACAACGTCAAGACTTTGCTTGGTGCTACCGAAGGCAATGGTCGCAGTGAGCCCGTCCTTTTTGATGTTTGACGCGGGAAATCTTCCGCGCAGTTCATCCAGCACTCGGCGAATGACGGTGTCCGAACACACGACGTTCGACCCCCAGGTGACTTCTTCCTTACGAAGAACAACCATGAGGTCCAGGTCGCTGTAGTAGCGGACAGCTGTTCCACGGGCTTGGCTGCCGATTTCGCGCACGCTGCTCACAGTGAAGGCCTTCTCCAGCCTGTTCTTGACAGAGTGGCGATGCATCCGCGCTGCGAGAGATTCAGACTCCTGTGGCTGAATGCGATTCGCCAAGGCGAGCATGTTCAACTGCGGTGCGCGCTGGGCCTGCATGGCGAGGCCTATCGGTTTACGCCGTGGCTGGGTTCTTCTTCAAGTAGTCCGCTACGAAGTGCTCAGCACCTGCGTTCATCTGCGCTTCGTAGTCCTTGCGTTGAAAGCGGTACATGAAGTCAAAGACCAGCGGGCTGGCTACTCGGTGGTTGTAGATGGCGTCCTGCAGCTCGCGGGACCGGTCGGCCGCTTCATCCGGTGATAGGCCATCGACCGCTGACTTCCACAACTTCTCCGATTCGGTCTTCAGTCGCAATAGCGTCTCGACGGTGTCTCGCTGGCGGGCACATTCGCGTAGAGCCCAGTTCACCACGGGCATCGCTGGCACCAAGACCGTCAGGACCAACGCATCCACCTTGAGGTCGGCGGCCAGGCTGTACCCGATGAGTAGCGCCACAAGCAGCAGCAACGCACCTTTCAAGACACGGCCACAACTCTTGCGAACGTTGCCGTCGTACAAGAGGTTCTCACGCTGACACATGATGCGGCCGATGTGCAGGGGGACCTTGCCCACAGCCACGGGGTACCAGTCGCGCAGTTGCGCCTCCTGCTTCTGGCTCAGCGTCTTTGATGCAAACCTGTACACCTCTTCCGGGTCGACGTTGGCGCCGACGAGAAAGCTGTTGTGCAGCATGTCCAACACCTCGCAGTCGAAGTCCTCCTGAAGCTTGGCGGCATCCTTCATTTGGGCCTTATGCCATCGGTCCATGAGGACGACTTCGCACAGCCCGAAGAGAATTGCTGCCACTGCGACGTAGGACCTTGCGGCTGGATGGAACGAAGCAACTGCGAGGCTGATGACCGGAAGCAGAAGTGTTCCCAGGACGACGGCACCCTGGTACCGCTTGGCGGTCCAGTAAATGCGACGCCGAGCGCGCACCAGCGAGAGCATTCGAGCTTCGTTTTGCTTGATGACTATGGAATTCACTTTCGTGCTCCTATCGAGCCGGCCTAAGCGCCGTCTGTTTAGCCCGCCGCTTGTTCCGTGGTTCCGGGTGGGCACCGCCGCCCGCCCAAACATCAGTTGTCAGCCACTCTTCGAAGTAGTCAAGCCACTCCGCAGCCCACGGCAGATACGTGTCGTCGAGCCTCATTGACTGAGACCACTCGCTTGCTTTCGGTAGCCACAGACACAACTTCGTGCCCCGGCCATCGTGGGGGTAGACGTGCGGCAACTTGCGTCCCGCCGCGAGCACCCGGGGGTCAGGTTCCAACACGAAGAGCGCCGGAGACTTGGCCACATAGAGCTTCAGCAAGCAGCGATACACGCGCGACAGCGGCGTTGGAGCCACTTTGAAGCCGTACCGCAGTTCGCGACCCCGCACAAACTCCAGCGTCGCTTCTGGCCACGCAAGGGCCTTCAGCTCAACGTGCCGCTGGGCAAGGTTGGGGACGCGGACGGGTGGTCTCACGTGGTCGGACCACCGAAGTAGGTGTGGGCTCGAGCAGGCGCGACGGCCGCCACGCTGCCCGCGGCGATGAAGCTCGCCCGGCCCAACATCCGGTTGGATTCCCGCCTTTGGGCACTGTGCCGCAGCACTGCCTGGCCCGCGCGCTTGCTAAAGGCCACCTCCACGGCCTTGACCACGACGTCAAGGCCCTTGTTGCCGTCGATGGCCTCCTGCAGCACGGTCAAGTCCGCCAGCAGCCGTCTGTGCCACTGCACGAAGGCCTGCTGGCGCTCGCGCGTGTTCATGGACTCGGCAAGGTTGTCCGACTGAGCGCAGGGGTTCATCAGCACCCAGCGCTCATTGCCGCCCATCAGGATTTCGCGCTCGAACAGGTTCGGCACCAGTTCCACGATGTCGAAGAACAGGTCCAGAGGGCCGTCGTGCGGCTGGGGCGCCAAGATGGCATAGGCCTTCGCAAAGAGTGTCGTCAAGAAGACCGACGTCGGGGCCAACTCCTGGCCCTTGGCGATGGCAGCGAAAGCGTTGTTCCGGTGCACCTTGCCTAGTTGAACGTACCTGCTGAGCAGCCGCCCGAAGACCTGCGCGGCATCAGGCAGCGGTTCGACGTCCGCCTTGCGCACGGAGTCCATGGCGAAGTTCAACGCCTCGACCATCCTGAACTGCGGCGCAATCCTGGCAATCTCGTCGAAGCCGAGGCAGTAGCCCTTGGGATTGGTGGACAGGTAGCGTCGGAGGTCTCGGTCGGGGATGCGGCCGTGGTGCTCGCCGTGGGGGAGCGCGTAGGCAGGGTCGTCGATGACGGGCGCGAAGTCGGCGCGCATGCCGCCGGCATACACGAGCGTCACGCACCGGTCCCAGCGCTCGATGCCCAGGTCGTGCCGCTGGGCATATCGGTTCAGCGCCGTGAAGAGGTGCTGGAGCAGCAGAGCCGGGCCCTTGTCGCCGCCGTAACGGGTGAGGGCAGCACGCGCCAAGCGCGCCACGAGGTCTATGTCGAAGCCCTCACGCTCGGGGTCCATAGGCCTGACGATGGTGCCCAGCGGGCGCGAACCCTGTGCGTGCACGTGCCTCAGCAGACCGTCGAACTCCTGGCACTCGGTCAAGTAATCACCGGTGGCGGTGTACGCGCGCTCCAATTCATCGAGCTGCGTCTGGGTCGGCTCAAACGCCCTGCCGATGGCCTCGGCGAGGTACGTAAAGCGCGCCGAAGCGTCCGCGGTGATATGGCGGGCCGGAAAGCCGGTGAGGTTGTCGCGATTCATCTCAAGGGCTCCTACGGCGCGCTGCGCACATCAACAGGTTGGTTTCAGACGTGGCCGAAGCGCTGGTAGGCGCGCCCGGTCCGAGCGGCGACGACGCCACCAACGATGAGGAAAAGCGCGAGGCCGAACCCGAACGCGCTCTCTGGCATCCACCAGGACAAGTAGGTGGGCAGCACCTCAGCAAGCGGAACCTCTGGGCGTGCAGGGGTCGCCATACCCCGAGCCACCGATACAGCCGTGGTCGCCGCGTAACCGACGAGGCCGGCCACCATGAGGAAACCGCCGCAGCGGACCATCGCAAAGCCGAGCGAAATCAGGCGCCGTGGCTCTCCCAGGAAGTGCTCCAGGATTCGGTCGAACACGGCTGACCTACTTCTTCTCGCGACGGACGCCCTTGAAGGGGGTCTTGTCGGTGGTCTTTACGTCGAGGAAGCGCCCGGTTTCGGTGTCGCGCTTGACGTGGTGACCGGACGGCGTCACGGTCTGGCTGCGCTGCTTGACGGCGCCGATACGGTGTCCGTCGCCTGGGGGGTTGTTCTTTGCCATGGTGACTCCATATAAACATCTAGAGCTTATCACATGCTCATGTTGATGATGTCATGCAATCCTCTGGAGCATGCTGCCTGCGCAGACGGGCTATCATTGGGAGATGACTGAAGACCAGACGGAGCGCCGACGGCGTGACCTCGACAAGCTGCCCCGCGTGCAACGGGAGCGTCTGTCCCACATTGACTTCAAGCTGTATTTCCTAGGCGAGTTCCGTCGCTCAGACGTTGTCGCGCGCTTTGAAACAGCTCCCGCAGGAGCAACGCGGGACATCGCCCAGTACAAGGAAATCGCCCCTGAGAACCTGGAGCTGGACAACGCAACGAAGACCTATCGCATCACGCCCAACTTCACTCCGCTGTTCGAGCACTCGCCACAGCGAGTGCTGACGGCGCTGTCCCAAGGGTTCGGTGAAGGTATCGGCGAGCCGCGGCAACCGCTGGTGCGATGTGAGATTCAGACGGCGCTCAGCCTGCCGAAGATGTCCGTCTTGGCGCCAATAACCAGGGCCATACACCTTGGCAAGGCAGTCCGCCTCGCCTACACGTCGGTCGAGAGCGGCAGGACCGAACGGGAGTTCGTTCCCTTAGCTCTCGTGGACATCGGACTTCGGTGGCACGTTCGCGCGTTTGACCGAAAGAGACAGCAGTTTCGCGACTTCGTCTTTACGCGCATGGATGCGCCGACGGTCCTGGATGACAGCCCAGTCCTGAAGGAAGAGACCGCCGAGTACGACCATCAGTGGAGCCGCATCATCGAACTTGAGCTCGTGCCTCACCCTACCCACCCTCGGCCAGAAGTCGTTTTGATGGACTACGACATGCCGGATGGCGTGTTGAAGGTCAAGGTCCGAGCAGCCAACGCCGGCTACATGCTCCGGCGTGGCACAGTGGACTGCTCCCCCGACCACAGCCTCAAAGGCCCCGAATACGCCCTGTGGCTTCGCGACTCGTTGGCCCTCTATGGGGCGAACAACGCCTATCTGGCACCAGGATACAAGGACCCGAGGGCGGAGTCGCCCGACAAGTCCAACAAGCCGTTGTAGCTCGCGAAAGGCGCGAACCCAGACTTGCGATGTTCGCGTACGGCTAGTGGTGGCCGCTGAACCGAGGTAGAACTTGATTGTCGAAAGGGTTGGCAGGGTCGACGGCCTTGACGTAGAACCGTTTGTCAACGGACCTTGTGTATCACGCCCGCTTCATAGGTAGCGTCAAGGTAGAACTTGATTGTCGATACCCAGCGCTCGATCGCGCCCTGGTCGCCAACGGCGAGCGCGGCCAGCACGCCGGCAAGACGCCGGTCGGCAACGCTCGCCTGGATGGCGTCGCGCACGCGCTGGCGCAGCCGCTCGATCGGGAAACCGGCAGCGCGCTCGAGCAGCAGCGTCGGCGCGTCGCGCACGTAGCCCGTGGCGCGCACGCCCTGCTCGAAGAGGCTCAGCTCGTAGTCGTAGCCGAACGGATTGCTGTTGCCATGCGGCTGCCGCAACCGGACGGTCCAGCGCCAGCGCTGCCCCGCGCGCAGCTCGCGCTGGGGTTCGCTCGGCGCGGCGTCCTCGTCGAAGCCGCGGTACCAGCCGAGGGCGAGCAGGCGGGGGACGGCGACCGTGGCGCCATCCCGCTGCGCCGCCTCGACCTCGAAGCGAAAGCGCAGACCGGCCTCGCCCTGCTGCGGCAGGCTGGCGACGACACCGGTGACGACCACGTCGCGGCCTTCGAGCGCGGGGTCGAGAACCTCCTGCAGGCGTTCCGCGCCGCGCCAGCCGGACGCCGAGTAGCCCGCCAGCAACGCGCCCAGCAGCGCGAGCACGAACAGCCGCCTCCAGATTCCGCCGGCGAAGAGCGCCGCGGTCGCCGCGACCGTCGCCGCGACATACCACGCGGGCGGCGCCAACGACCGCTCCTGCAGGTGCAGCGCCACCCCGGCCAGCCAGGCGAGCGCGAGCCCCACCAGACGCCCGCCGGTGCCGCTTCCTCCCATCGCACGCAGTGTAGGATTTGCGATTCCTCCCGCGCCTGTGAGAAACCCATGTCTTCCATCTACGACCGCCTGACCGACCTCGACATCGCGTTGCCGCCGCTGTCCATTCCGGCTGCGGCCTACGTGCCGTTCGTGCGCACCGGCAACCTGGTCTACCTGTCGGGCCACATCGCCAAGCGCGATGGCAAGACGTGGGTCGGACAACTCGGCAAGGACATGACGACCGCGACCGGTCGCCAGGCGGCCCGTGCGGTGGCGATCGACCTGCTCGGCACGCTGCACGCTGCGATCGGCGACCTGAACAAGGTCGAGCGCATCGTCCGCGTCACGAGCCTGGTCAACAGCAGCCCCGAGTTCACCGAGCATCACCTCGTGACCAACGGCTGCTCCGAACTGTTCGGCGAGGTCTTCGCCGAAAAGGGGGCACACGCGCGCAGCGCCTATGGCGTGGCCCAGTTGCCGCTCGGCGCCTGTGTCGAGATCGAACTCATCGTCCAGGTCGCATGACGGCCGCGCCCGACCGGCGGCTCGGCCTGATCGCGCTGATCTGCCTCGCGGCGGTCGGCGCGGCGCTGGTCTCCCAGCACGTCTTCGGCATGGAGCCGTGTCCGTGGTGCGTGCTGCAACGGACGATCTTCATTGCCATCGCCGTCGTCTGCCTGATCGGTCTCGCGCTGCGCGGGGCTGGCGGGCGCGTCCTCGGCGCAGGCCTCGCCGTCCTGCTCGCGCTCTCGGGCATCGCCGCGGCGCTGTGGCAGCACTTCTACGCCGCCGTCTCGGCGTCCTGCAATCTCACGCTCGCCGACAAGATACTCAACGCACTGCAGCTGCCGTCGCTGCTCCCCGACGTGTTCTCGCCACGCGCGAGCTGCGCCGACGCGGCCGTGAACCTGCTGGGTGTGCCGTACGACTTCTGGAGCCTGGCCCTGTTCGTCGTCGTCGGCGGCCTCGCCGCCACGGTGCTCGCCCGCCGACGCGGCTGATATTCCACTGCGGCTGCGCTGCCTCCGAGGACGCGCGGCGCACGGTGCCGCATCCTGTCACGCGCGGCGCGCCGCGACGGCGCTGCGCTCAGCCCGCGGCGACCGCGCGCTGCGCCTTCATGCCAGCCACGAGCTTGCCCTTGCGGGCGCGCTTGCCGACGTAGTCTTCGAGCGCCGCAGTTTTCAGCAGCTCGTCCTTCGCCTTGCCGCCACGGCCGGTCCCGAGCAGGCGCAGCGTGGAGCCGAAGGCGGCGACGCTCACCAGGGCATCCTTGGCATCGAGATCCATCAAGGTCAGGCCGCGGCCGCCGTTGGGCTGCAGCTTCAGGTCGGCCAGCGGGAAGACCAGCAGGCGTCCGCCGAGCGACACGCAGGCGACCTTGTCCTGGGCATCCGCCACGCTCGGCGGCAGCGGCTTGTCGCCGGGCTCGAGACTGAGGAATCCTTTGCCGCCCCGCTGTCGCGCCGTCAGGTCGCCGACCCGCGCCAGCAGGCCGAAGCCACCGGTCGCCGCCAGCAACAGCACCTGCTGTGCCGCGCCGGCGAAATAGTGGGCCGGCTGCGTGCCCGCTTCCAGGTCGATCAGGCTGGTGATGGGTTGACCATCGCCGCGGCCGCTCGGCAGCTGCATGACCGGCGTCGAATACACACGGCCGACACTTCCGCCCTCGGTGCCGAAGACGAGCAGCGAATCGACGCTTCGACAGGCGAAGGTGCCGTAGAGCGCGTCGCCGGCCTTGAAGGCGAGCGTGGCCGCATCGACCTCATGGCCCTTGAGCGCCCTCACCCAGCCCTTGAGGCTGACGACGACCGTCACCGGCTCGTCGACGACGCGGATCTCGGCGACGGTGCGCTTCTGCTCGTGGATCAGGGTGCGACGCTCGTCGCCGTGAGCTTTCGCGTCGGCTTCGATCTCGCGGATGACGGTGCGCTTCAAGGTCGCCGGGCTCTTCAGGATCTCGTCGAGCCTGCCTTCCTCGAGGCGCAGTTCCTTCAGCTCCTGCTCGATGCGGATCGCCTCGAGTCGCGCCAGTTGGCGCAGGCGGATCTCCAGGATATCGTCGGCCTGACGCTCGCTCAGCGCGAATCGTTCCATCAGCGCCGGCTTGGGCTCGTCGGCAGCGCGGATGATGCGGATGACCTCGTCGATGTTGAGCAGCACGATCTGCCGCCCCTCGAGGACGTGGATGCGCTCGCGCACCCGGCCGAGCCGGTGCGCGGTGCGGCGCTGCACCGTGGCCATGCGGAAGCGCACCCACTCCAGCAGGATCTGGCGCAGGCTCTTTTGCACCGGCCGCCCGTCGGCGCCGATCATCGTCAGGTTGATGGGCGCCGAACTCTCCAGACTGGTGTGGGCCAGCAGCGTGGCGCTGAACTCGCCCTGGTCGATGGTGCGCGTCTTCGGTTCGAAGACCAGGCGCACCGGCGCGCCCTGGCTCGATTCGTCGCGCACCGCATCGAGCACGCCGAGGACGGTCGCCTTCAACTGGGCCTGCTCGGCACCGATCGCCTTCTTGCCGGGCTTGACCTTGGGATTGGTCAGCTCCTCGATCTCCTCCAGCACCTTCTGGGTGCTGGTTCCGGGCGGCAGCTCGGTGACGACGAGTTGCCACTGGCCGCGCGCCAGGTCCTCGATCTTCCAGCGCGCCCTGACCTTCAGGCTGCCGCGGCCGGTGGCGTAGGCGGCGCGAATGTCGTCGGCGCTGCTGATGATCTGGCCGCCGCCGGCGTAGTCGGGCCCCGGGATCAGCGCGGCCACCGCGGCGTCGGTCAAGGATTCGTCGCGCACCAGTGCGACCGCGGCCGCGGCCACCTCGCGCAGGTTGTGGCTCGGCACCTCGGTGGCCAGGCCGACCGCGATGCCGCTGGCGCCGTTCAGCAGCACGAACGGCAGCCGCGCCGGCAACAGCCGGGGCTCGACCGTGGAACCGTCGTAGTTGGCGATGAAGTCGACCGTGCCTTCGTCGATCTCGTCGAGCAGCAGCCGGGTGATCGGGGCGAGCCGCGCCTCGGTGTAGCGCATCGCCGCGGCGCCGTCGCCGTCGCGCGAGCCGAAGTTGCCCTGGCCGTCGATCAGCGGATAGCGCTGCGAGAAGTCCTGCGCCATCCGCACCAGGGCGTCGTACGCGGCCTGGTCGCCGTGCGGATGGAAACGGCCGAGGACATCGCCGACGACGCGCGCGCTCTTCACCGCCTTCGGCCCGGCGCCGGTCGTGAACGCCAGGCCCATGCGGGCCATCGCGTAGAGGATGCGGCGCTGCACCGGCTTCTGGCCGTCGCAGACGTCGGGCAGCGCCCGGCCCTTGACGACGCTCAGCGCATATTCGAGGTAGGCGCGCTCGGCGTATTCGGCGATGGCGACGGCGTCGCCGGCGGCGGGGGCCGGAGGCGTGAAGAGATCCATGGGGGCGCGCAGGCGGTAGCGATTGAACGGAAGGCGCGAAGTGTAGCCACCCCGTCACGGTGATCGAGATGGTCCGACGCGGTGTCGCCCGGACGAGGCCCAGCCAGTCCGGTCGCAATCTGGTGGGAGCCTGACCGCTACGCGGGCGCGTCGCCCCAGCCTGCTCCCAGCGGCGGCGGCCGGCAGAGGTCGGCGTCGACGTTCATCAGCACGCTCGCCAGCGTCAACGCACGCCAGAGGTGAGCCGGCATGGCCATGATCGCCTCGGGCGTGCGACCGTCCGCCACCCAGGCGCGGATCTCGGCATGCTGCTCGGGCGTCAGCAGGTGCCGGCGTCGCATGTCGTCCAGGGTTTCCATCGCGCCAGCCTTTCAGGTGAGCCGGAAGGGACCGCCCCTGCCGGCGCATCCATCATCGCATCCCGGCTTTCGGCTCGGGGGCGCGGGGACATTGCAGTGGCCGCACCGCGGTCGTGACAGGAGGCAGCCTCAGCGCGGCGTCGGTGCCCCGGACGCGCCCGGCAACGGCTGTGCACTGCCGCCCGACGCGGCCGGCCCAGCGGGCACCGGCACCGGTTGCAGCGCGTCCGGCGCGGGCACGATCCGCTGTCCCGGATCGCCCGCCAGATAGCGCTCGACGAGCTGGAAGAAGCGCTCGTAGAACGTCGCGCTGGTGATGGTGAAGCTCGCGACCTTGACGAGCGAGTCGTCGCTGCCGGTGAACGGCAACGACAAGGAGCCGAACGCGCCCACCCCCAGGCTCGCCGAACTGGCGCTCTTCTTCAACGCGAAGCGCTCCTGGATCGCGCTGACGAAGGCGATGGTGCGGTGCCCGGCCGAGCCCTCGCGCGCGCAGACCACGTTGAACTCGACCTCGACATGGGTTTCCTGTGCCGGCTGAAAGTTCTTCCGGGCCCGGACATGCTCCGCGGTCGCGACGTTGACGACATAGCCCTGGCTCAGCAGGGTGCGACGCGCCGCCTCGCAGGTCTGCACGTCCAGCGCGGCATAGGTGCGGCTGTATGTGGTCGCGGAATCGAATGACTCGTGCGCCTCGATCGCGACCGGACGCTGACTGATGGCACAGCCGGCGAGGCCGGCCGCGATGACCGCCGCGCAGCCGCGCGAGAACACCGCCATCGCCATCCGGTCGGCCAGGATCGGCTTCGACCTACCGGACCGCATCCAGACGCGCCCGCGGGTCGTGCCGCGCCAGGCGCGAGAGCAGGTGCTCGACCTCCGCCAGCGCTGCCGGCGACAAGCCGCCCCCGGGCTTGCGCTGCGCCGCGCTCGCGAGCAGGCCGCGGCGCATCATCACGTGCTTGCGCACCGCCAGTCCGGCGCCCGGTTGCTGCTCGTAGCGCAGCAATGGCAGATGGGCATCGAACAGGTCGTGCGCCTCCTCGCGTTGCCCGGCGGCCGACAGCCGGACGACGTCGCAGAGCATGTCGGGAAAGCAGTAGCCGGTGTTGGCGCCGTCGGCGCCGCGCTCCATCTCGTAATCGAGGAACAAGCCGCCGTTGCCGCACAGGATCGACAGCCGCCGCATCGAGCCATCGCGCTCGAACGCGCGCAGCGCAGAGATCTTCTCCAGTCCCGGCCAGTCCTCGTGCTTGAGCATCACGCAGGACGGCAACTCGACGACGATGCGACGAACGACCGACGGCGCCATCTGCACCGAGAACGTCAACGGATAGTCCTGCAGCACGAAGGGCACGTCGGCGCCGATGGCCTCGACGGCCTGGCGGTAGTAGCCGACGATCTGGTCGTCGGTGCGCAGCGTGTTCGGCGGCGCGATCATCACGCCGGCAGCGCCCTTCTCCATGACTTCGCGCGTCAGCGCGCGCATCGCCGCGAATCCCGGCGCCGACACGCCGACCACCACCGGCAGGCTCGGCGCGCGGCGCACCACCTGGGCGGCGATGGCGACGGCCTCGGCATGCTCGAGCTTCGGCGCCTCGCCGAGCTGACCGAGGACGGTGATGCCGGTCGCTCCGCAGTCGACGTAGAAATCGGTGAGGCGGTCGATGGAGGCCGTGTCGACACGGCCGTCGTCGAAGAAGGGTGTCGGCGCGATCGGGAAGACGCCGCGGGCGTCGGAAGTCAGCAGCATGGGCAGTAGGTCTTTTCGGGTCGTTGGTGGGGGATGGTGCGCGTCATCAGCTCGGAAAGCGCTCGCGCAGCTTGAGTTTCCAGAATTTTCCGGTCGAAGTCCGCGGAACCGCGTCGATCACCTCGTAGCGATCCGGCAATTGCCAGCGGGCGAAGCCGTGCCGGGTCAGGTGGGCGGCCAATTCCGGGCCGAGGCGATCGGCCGCGATCGCCTGGCCCGGCTTGAAGGCGACGCAGGCCAGCGGCCGCTCGCTCCACTTCTCGTCGGGGATGGCGATCACCGCCGCCTCGGCGACCGCCGGATGCCCCATCAGCGCGTTCTCGAGGTCGACCGAGCTGATCCATTCGCCGCCGGACTTGATCAGGTCCTTGGTCCGGTCGGTGATGCGCACGAAGGCGTGGTCGTCGCCGGTCGCGACATCGCCGGTGCGCAACCAGCCGTCGTCGGTGAACTTGTCGGGCGTGACCGGTACCTCGTGGTAGGAGCCGGTGATGAACGGGCCGCGCACCTGGATCTCGCCCATCGTCGTACCGTCCCACGGCGCGTCGGCGCCGTCCTCGGTGCGGATGCGCACGTCGACCAGCGGCACCGGAACGCCGGCCATCGCCGCGCGCTTGAAGCGCTCCTCGTCGCCCACGTCCTTCAGTTCGTTGCGCAGGTAGGAGACCGTCGCCAGCGGCGACGTCTCGGTCATGCCCCAGCCCTGGATGATCCAGACGCCGTGCCGGGCGAAAGCCCGGATCAGCGCCTCCGGCACCGCGGCGCCGCCGACCAGCGAGCGCAGCCCCGGCGGCAGCTTCCAGCGGCCCGGCTGCTCGGCGAGGGCACGGTCGTAGGCCTGGATCAGTCCCATCCAGATCGTCGGCACGCCGAGGGCGAGCGTCGGTGGCTCGAGTTGCATCAGGTCGAGGAGGTCGTCGGGATGCAGGTGCGGACCGGGGAAGACCAGCTTGACCCCAAGCATCACCGCCGCGTACGGCACGCCCCAGCTGTTGGCGTGGAACATCGGCGTCACCGGCAGGATGACGTCGGTCGACTTCAGCCCCCAGAAGTCGCCGAGGCAGCCGACGAAGGTGTGCAGGACCGTCGAGCGGTGCGAGTAGACAACGCCCTTGGGCCGCCCGGTGGTGCCCGGTGGTGCCCGAGGTGTAGCACATCGACACCGGGTCGTCCTCGTCGTGCGCGGCATACTCGAAGGCGTCGGCATCCCCGCCGTCGAGGAAGCGTTCATAGTCGGTGCAGGCATCGTCGACCGTCGCGCCGGAGAACGGGAAGACG
Organism: Burkholderiales bacterium; assembly: GCA_038318385.1. GTDB lineage: Bacteria > Pseudomonadota > Gammaproteobacteria > Burkholderiales > Burkholderiaceae_C > Schlegelella_A. The sequence goes on from JBBQCD010000009.1 coordinate 22,490, forward strand.
ATGACGCGCTCGAAGCGGCACTTGTCGGCAAACTGCCGGTAGAGCGGCAACAGCACGTCGTCGACGATCAGGAAGCGATCCTCGGCGTCGTTGGCGATCCAGCCGATCTCGTCGGGCGACAGGCGCAGGTTGAGCGTGTGCATCACGCCGCCTGCCGCCGGGATGCCGAAGTAGCACTCGAGGTGGGCGTGGTGGTTCCAGCACAGCGTGGCGACGCGGTCGCCCTTCTTCAATCCGGCGCGTTGCAGTGCCGAGGCGAGCGCGCGGGTGCGGCGGTGGAACTCTGCATAGCTGTGCGTGCGCAGCGACTTGTCGGGGAGGCGCGAGACGATGGTGTTGCGCGGAAAGAGCTGCCCCGCCCGCTCCAGCAGGTGATTGAGCGACAGCGGCACCTTCATCATCGTCGTCTGGATCACGGCGCTCTCCTGGATCGACCGGCGCAATCTCCGGTCAGTGCAGCCATGGTAAGTCGAGGCCGGGTCGCAAATCCCTAGCGGGCGGTCACCGGCACCGCTGCCGCCGTCGCCGCGCCCGCCTGGCGCAGGGCGTGTTCCGAGGCGAGGATCGACATCACGACCAGCGAGTCGTAGCCCTCCTCGGTGCGCACGCTCTCGCGCAGGCGCCCCTCCTCGACGAAGCCTTCGCTGCGGTACAGGGCCTGGGCGAGGACGTTGCGGGCCTTGACGTCGAGCCAGAAACGGTGCGCGCCAAGGTCGCGAAAGGCCATCTCGGCGAGCCGGCGCAGCGCCGCACGGCCGTAGCCCTGGCCATGGAGGTCGGCCTTGAGGACGATGCGCTTGAGCTCGATCGAGCGGTGCGGATTGCGGCAGCCCTGCAGGATCACGAACCCGGCCGAGGGATAGCCGGTGCCGGCCTCGACGATGAAATGGCGGAAGTCCGGGAAGCGGATCGCACCTTCGTGCTGGGTCCGGTCCCACGGCGTGATGAACGGCCGGTTGCGGGGGTCCTGCTCGACCGAGATGACGAAGTCGAGGTCCGACAGCATCGTCGGGCGCAGCCGGAAGCTCGCCGCGGATGTCATCGCGCCCGGCCTCGTGCGGCCTCAGACATCGACTTCGACCTCGTCGCCGTGGAGTTCCATCAGGTTGCGCCGCGCCTGCGCCTCGCCCTTGCCCATCAGCCGCGTCAGCGACTCGACCGTGGCCGCGAAACCGAGCACGCCGAACTCGACCTGCAGCAGGCGCCGCGTCTCCGGATTGAGCGTCGTGTCCCAGAGCTGCTCGGCGTTCATCTCGCCGAGGCCCTTGAAGCGGCTGATGCTCCACGAGCCGTCGCGCGCGCCTTCCTTCTTCAGCTTGTCGAGCGTGGCCGTCAGCTCGCCTTCGTCGAGGGCGTAGATCTTCGCCGCGGGCTTCCTGCCGCGGGCCGGCGCGTCGACCCGGAACAGTGGCGGCTTGGCGATGTGGATGTGGCCGGTCTCGATCAGCTTCGGGAAATGGCGGAAGAAGAGGGTCAGCAGCAGCACCTGGATGTGCGAGCCGTCGACGTCGGCGTCGCTGAGGATGCAGATCTTGCCGTAGCGCAAGCCGGAGAGGTCGGGCGTGTCGTTCGCGCCGTGCGGGTCGACGCCGATGGCCACGGCGATGTCGTGGATCTCGTTGTTGGCGAAAAGCCGGTCGCGCTCGACCTCCCAGGCGTTGAGGACCTTGCCGCGCAACGGCAGGATCGCCTGAGTCTCCTTGTCGCGGCCCATCTTCGCGCTGCCACCGGCGGAGTCGCCTTCCACGAGGAAGAGCTCGTTCAGCGCCAGGTCGCGGCTTTCGCAATCGGTCAGCTTGCCCGGCAGCACGGCGACGCCCGAGCCGCGCCGCTTCTCGACCTTCTGGCTCGCGCGCTGGCGCGTCTGCGCCTGGCGGATGACCAGGTCGGCGAGCTTCCTGCCGTGGTCGACATGCTGGTTGAGCCAGAGTTCGAGCGACGGCTTCACGTAGGTCGACACCAGCCGCAGCGCATCGCGCGAATTCAGACGCTCCTTGATCTGCCCCTGGAACTGCGGGTCCAGCACCTTGGCCGAAAGCACGAAGCTCGCCCGCGAGAACACGTCCTCGGGCATCAGCTTGACGCCCTTGGGCAGCAGCGCGTGCATGTCGATGAAGCCCTTGATGGCACCGAACAGGCCGTCCTTGAGCCCCGATTCGTGGGTACCGCCGGCGACCGTCGGGATCAGGTTGGCATAGCTCTCGCGAACGGGCGCGCCCTCGTCCGTGAAGGCCACGCTCCAGGCCGCGCCCTCGCCCTCGGCGAAGTTCTCGGTCTCGCCGCCGTCGGCATAGTGCGCGCCTTCGAACAGCGGGATCACCGGATCCACCGGCAACGCCTGCATCAGGTAGTCGCCGAGTCCGCCCTGGTAGAGCCACGACTGGCGCTCGGGCTCGGCACGACCGGCCTTCTCGATCGTCAGCGTCACGGTGACGCCCGGCATCAGCACGGCCTTGCTGCGCAGCAGGTGGGTCAGCTCGGCGCGCGGAACGTCGGGGCTCTCGAAGTACTTCGGATCGGGCCAGACCCGCACCGTCGTACCGGCGCGGCGCTCGGCGGTCGCCGGTTTGCGCAGGGCCAGCGGCTGCACCACGTCACCTCCGGCGAACGCGATCGTCGCCACCTGGCCGCCGCGCCAGACCGTGACCTCGAGCCGCTTCGCCAGCGCATTGGTGACGCTGACGCCGACGCCGTGGAGGCCGCCCGAGAAGCTGTAGGCGCCGGCCGACCCCTTGTCGAACTTGCCGCCGGCATGCAACCGGGTGTAGACGATCTCGATGACGCTGATCTTCTCCTCGGGGTGCGGCCCGAACGGAATGCCGCGGCCATCGTCGCAGACGCTGACCGAGCCGTCGGCATGGACCGTGACGTCGATGGCCCGACCGTGTCCGGCGAGGGCCTCGTCGGCGGCGTTGTCGATCACCTCCTGGACGATGTGCAGCGGCGTGTCGGTGCGGGTGTACATTCCCGGCCGCTGCTTGACCGGCTCGAGGCCCTTGAGGACGCGGATCGAAGCCTCCGCGTAATGCGCGGCGCCGGTCCTGGCACGGGGTCTGGTCTCCATGACGGGCGATTCTAGAAGGCCCATTTCGCCCGTCCCAGGTGGTCCGCGGTGCCGCGTGGTACCTTGCCGCGGCCGATCCGGCCGCTCCGAGACCTCCCTTTGCCGATGTTCGATCCCTCCCGCCATTTCCAGAGTCCGATCGAAAGCGCCCGCTCCTGGTGGTCGCGCACCTGGAAGGCCGGCGGTCCGGCCGCCTCGCCGCTCGAGGAGGAGCCGCTGCGCGCGGAGCTCTTCAGCGCCGAACAGATGGAGCTGCACGGCAAGCGGCTCGCCGCGATCCACGTGCTCAGCGCCGTGCCGCTGCCCGACCGCCTCCTTACCCGGCTGAGCGCGAACGAGCGCGTGCTCGTCGACCTCGGCAAGCAGCTTGCCGCCACCGCGGACGCGGAGCGCCGCTTCACGCCAGCCGCCGAATGGCTGCTCGACAATTTCTACCTCATCGAGGAAGAGATCCGGACCGCGCGGCGGCACCTGCCGCGCGGTTACAGCCGTGAATTGCCGCGCCTGACGGAAGATCCCGTCAACGGCGAGGGCGCCGGCCGTCCCCGGGTCTACGACCTGGCGCTGCAGGCCATCGCCCACGGCGACGGCAAGGTCGGGCGCGGCACGCTGAGCCGTTTCGTCGGCGCCTACCAGTCGCTGCAACCGCTGCAGATCGGCGAGCTCTGGGCCTTTCCGATCATGCTGCGCCTGGCATTGATCGAGAACCTGCGACGCGTCGCTGCCCGCGTGGCGGTCGCCCACCTCGATCGCGACACGGCCGCCGTCTGGGCCGACAACATGCTTGCCGTGGCCGAGAAGGCGCCGAGCGACCTGATCCTCGTCATCGCCGACATGGCGCGTTCGAAGCCGCCGCTGACCAACGCCTTCGTCGCCGAGTTCGCACGGCGCCTCCAGGGCAAGGGCGCCGCGCTGGCGCTGCCGCTCACCTGGCTGGAGCAGCGCTTGGCCGACTCCGGCGAGACGATCGAACAGCTCGTACAGCTCGAGGCGCGCCAGCAGGCCGCCAACCAGGTCTCGGTCAGCAACAGCATCGGCAGCCTGCGCCTGCTCGGGGCGATGAACTGGCGCGACTTCGTCGAGACCTTGAGCCTCGTCGAGCAGACGCTGTGCGGCGACCCGAGCGGCGTCTATCCGCAGATGGACTTCGCCACCCGCGACCAGTACCGCCACGCGGTCGAGTCCATCGCCCGTCTGGGCGACGTCGCCGAAGCCGAGGTCGCGCGACAGGCGGTGGCACTCGCGAAACAGGCGGCCGCGTCGTCGCCCAAATCCGCTGATCGGGGCGCGGACAACCGGCCCGCGCACGTCGGCTACCACCTGGTCGACGCGGGCCGGCCGATGCTCGAACGCGCTGTCGGGGCACGCCCCCCGCCGTTGATGACGTTCGCCCGCGCCGCCCGGCGCCGGCCACTGCCCCTCTACGCCGGCACGATCATCCTCTTCACGTTGGCGCTGAGCGCCGCCCCGATCGTCGATGCGCTGGTGTGGCTGGAGTGGCCGTGGTGGCTCGAAGCGCTCCTCGGCCTGACGATGCTGGTCGCGACAAGCCAGCTCGCAGTCGCCCTCGCGAACTGGCTCGTGACGCTCTTCATCGATCCGCGTCCGCTGCCTCGCCTGGACTACAGCGTCGGCATCGCCGCGAGCTCCCGCACCCTGGTGGTGGTGCCGACGATGCTCGGCAGCGCCGAGGGGATCGACGCCCTGGTCGAAGCCCTCGAAGTGCGCTTCCTCGCCAACCGCGATCCGCACCTGCACTTCGCGCTCCTGACAGACTTCCACGACGCCAATGCCGAGCACCTTCCGTCCGACGCGGCTCTCGTCGAGCACGCAAGCGAGCGCATCGCGGCACTGAACGAGAAATATCGTCCCGCCGGCGTCGCCCAACCGCCGGACATCTTCTATCTCTTCCACCGCCCGCGGCGCTGGAATGCACGCGACCGGGTGTGGATGGGCCATGAGCGCAAGCGCGGCAAGCTCGCCGATCTGAACGCCGCGTTGCGCAGCCACGGCACCGACGCGCAGGAGCGCTTCGCTCGGATCGTCGGCGACGTCCGCACACTTGCCGCGGTTCGCTACGTCATCACGCTGGACACCGACACGCAGCTGCCGCGCGACGCGGCGGCGCAGATCGTCTCGACGATGGCGCATCCGCTGAACCGCCCGCGCTTCGGACAGGGAACGCGGCGCGACATGGTCGTCGAGGGCTACGGCATCCTGCAGCCCCGGGTGGGCCTCAGCCTGCCGAGCACGAACCGCTCGGGCTACGCCCGCCTCTACGGTGGCGAGCCCGGCATCGACCCGTACACGCGCACGGTCTCCGACGTCTACCAGGACGTCTTCGGTGAAGGCTCCTTCATCGGCAAGGGCATCTACGACGTCGATGCCTTCGAACGCGCGCTGGCCGGCCGCCTGCCCGAGAACCGCATCCTCAGCCACGACCTGCTGGAAGGCTGCTATGCCCGCTCCGGCCTGCTCAGCGACGTCGAACTGCTGGAGGAGGCGCCGACCCGCTACAGCATCGACGTGGCGCGTCGCTACCGCTGGATCCGCGGCGACTGGCAGCTGCTCGGCTGGCTGCGGCTGCGCCTGCGCGGGCTCGCCGGATCGCCGCGCAATCCGCTGTCGGCCTTCTCGCGCGCCAAGATCCTCGACAACCTGCGCCGCAGCCTGGCGCCGAGCGCACTGCTGACGGTGCTGCTGGCGGGCTGGTTCCTGTTGCCTCATCCGGGTGTCTGGACCTTGCGCGCGCTCGCCATCATCGGACTGGTGCCGCTCGCGGCCCAGCTCCTGGAGTGGCTGCAGCGCCCGCTGGAACGGTTGCGCACGCCCGAACCGGTGGCCGCAGCCGCCCCGGTGCGCCGACAGGTGTCGAACCTGTTCCTGCAACTGCTGCAGAGCATCTCCTGCCTGCCGCACGAGGCGGCGTACAGTCTTCGGGCGATCGGCGTCACCTTGGGGCGGGTGCTGGTCACGCGCCGACGCCTGCTCGAATGGCGTCCCTCGGCAGATGTCCGGGCCGACACGCCGCCAGGAAGCCTCGCGGACTTCTGGCAGAACTTGCGGACGCTGGCCGCAGGACCGCTGCTGGCAGCGTTCTGCGCGCTCGGACTCAGCCTGCTGCGCCCTGCCGCGCTGGTGGTCGCTGCGCCGGTGCTGCTCGCCTGGCTGCTGTCGCCGCTCATCGTCTGGTGGATCGACCGGCCGATCACGCGCCGCATCCCAGTCCTGAAGCCCGAGCAGACGGTCTTCCTGCGCCGCCTGGCACGCCGCACCTGGGGTTTCTTCGAGACCCATGTCGGCGCCGTCGATCACCACCTGCCGCCCGACAACATGCAGGAGGAACCGGTGGCACGCATCGCCCACCGCACCTCGCCGACGAACATGGGCTTCGCGCTCCTCGCCGGACTGGCTGCGCGCGACTTCGGTTACCTGACGATCGGCGCGCTGATCGTGCGGATCGAGGCCGCGCTGTCGACGATGGAAGGAATGGAGCGCTACCGCGGCCACTTCTTCAACTGGTACGACACCCAGACACTGGCGCCGCTGCGCCCGCACTACGTCTCGACCGTCGACAGCGGCAACCTCGCCGGCCAGCTGCTGACCCTGCGAGCGGGACTGCTGGCGCTGGCCGACGCACCCCTGCTGGACGGAGCCTGGCGCGACGGCCTGCGGGACACCTTCGGGGTCCTGCGCGAATCCGTCGGGCCGCGGGTCCGCGGGGAGCGCGAGACGCTGTGGCGGGCTCTCGACAGCTTCGAGCAGACACTCGAGCAGCATCATCCGAGTCCCCCGCTCGCGGCCTCGACCTGGCGCGCGCTGCTCGACGAGTACGAGCGCGCTGCAGACGCCATCGTCCAGTCGCTCCGGGCGGTGGTCGACGCCAGCGCGGACGAGGGCGCGACGACAGGCGACGAGCCCCACGCCTGGGCCCGGGCACTGGCCGACCAGTGCCGCGACGCCTGCGCCGAGTTCCGCGCGCTGATGCCGTCTGGCGATGCCGGTTCCGGGCCGCTGCCGAGCCTGCGGGCGCTGGCCGAGAGCCCGGCGACTGCTGCGGACTCGGCATGCCGGGCGGCCGCGCAGGTCCGGCTGCACGCGCTCGAGGACCTCGCGGCCCGCGCCGGCGCGATGGCCGAGATGGACCAGCGTTTCCTGCACGACGACACGCGCCACCTGATGACGATCGGCTACAACGTCGACGAGCGCCGTGCCGACTCCGGCTACTACGACCTGCTCGCCTCCGAGGCGCGCCTGGGCATCTTCGTGGCCATCGCGCAAGGCCAGATCGCCCAGGAGAGCTGGTTCGCGCTCGGCCGCCTGCTCACCGCTGCCGCCGGCGAGCCGGTGCTGCTGTCGTGGAGCGGCTCGATGTTCGAGTACCTGATGCCGATGCTGCTGATGCCGAGCTACGAGCACACCCTGCTCGACCAGACGTGCCACGCGGCGGTGCAGCGGCAGATCGAGTACGGCGCCCAGCGCGGCGTGCCGTGGGGCGTCTCCGAATCCGGCTACAACGCCACCGACACCGCGCTGAACTACCAGTACCGCGCGTTCGGCGTCCCTGGCCTGGGCTTGAAGCGCGGCCTCGCGGCGGATCTGGTCGTTGCGCCTTACGCGTCGATGATGGCGCTGATGGTCGCACCGAAGGCGGCGTGCGAGAACCTGCAACAGCTGGCCGAACTCGGCGCCTCCGGACGCTACGGCCTCTACGAGGCCGTCGACTACACCGCGTCGCGGCTGCCGCGCGGACAGAACCACGCGATCGTGCGCTCGTTCATGGCCCACCACCAGGGCATGGGCCTGCTGGCCCTGGCCCACCTGCTGCTCGAACGGCCGATGCAGCGCCACTTCGAGGCCGACCCGCGACTTCAGGCAACCTTGCTGCTGCTCCAGGAGCGCGTGCCAAAGGTGACCGTGTTCGAGGCCGACATCGACGAACGCGCCGGCCCCCGCGCGGCTTCCGAAGGCGACGCGACGCCGATCCGCGTCATCGACGATCCGGACACGCCGACCCCGGAAGTGCAGCTGCTGTCGAACGGGCGTTATCACGTCATGGTGACGCAGGCCGGTGGCGGCTCGAGCCGCTGGAAGGATCTGGCGGTGTCGCGCTGGCACGAGGACACGACGCGCGATTCCTGGGGGAGCTTTTGCTACCTGCGCGACCTTGCCAGCGGCGAACTCTGGTCGACCGCGCACCAGCCGACGCGCCGCCCGGCCGACCTGTACGAGGCAATCTTTTCCGCCGGGCGTGCCGAGTTCAGGCGCCGCGACGGCGGCATCGACACGCACACCGAGATCGTCGTCTCTCCGGAAGACGACATCGAGCTGCGTCGGGTGCGCATCACCAACAACAGCCGCGTCCGGCGCACGATCGAGGTCACCACGTACACCGAGGTGGTCCTCGCGAATCCGGTCGCGGATGTGCTGCACCCTGCCTTCAGCAAGCTCTTCGTCCAGACCGAGATCCTGCAGCGCCCGGCGGCCGTGCTGTGCACGCGGCGCCCGCGTTCACCCGAAGAGGCAACCCCGTGGATGGTGCAGCTGATGGCGGTGCACAACCTGCACGTGCCCGGCGCCGGCGAGGCGCGTGCCGGCGAGATCTCGCACGAGACCGATCGCGCACGCTTCATCGGGCGCGGTCGCACGCTCGAGCAGCCGCTCGCGCTCACCATGGCGGGGCCGCTTTCCAACACCGCCGGCTCGGTGCTCGACCCGGTGGCAGCGAGCCGCTGCGTGGTCACGCTCGATCCCGACCAGACGATCATGATCGACATCGTCTACGGCGTCGGCGAGAGCCGCGAGGCGTGCGTCGCGATGGCCGAGAAGTATCAGGACCGGCGCCTCGCCGGACGGGTCTTCGAACTGGCCTGGACGCACGCCAACGTGGTGCTGCGGCAGCTCAACGCCAGCGAGGCCGATGCCCAGCTCTACGGTCGCCTCGCCGGGGCTGTGATCTACACCCAGCCGGCGCTTCGCGCCGATCCCGGCGTCCTGATCCGAAACCGGCGCGGCCAGTCGGGACTCTGGGGCTACGCGATCTCCGGCGACCTGCCGATCGTGCTGCTGCAGATCGGCAGCGCCGACAACATCGAGCTGGTGCGCCAGTTCGTCCAGGCCCATGCATGGTGGCGCCTGAAGGGGCTCGCAGTCGACCTGGTGATCTGGAACGAGGAGCGCGACACCTACCGCCAGCGACTGCAGGAACAGATCATGGGCCTGATCGCCGGCGGCGTGGAGGCCCACGTGATCGACCGTCCTGGCGGCATCTTCGTGCGCCACGTCGAGCAGATCGCCCACGAGGACCGCATCCTGCTGCAGTCGGTCGCGCGCGCCGTCTTCAGCGACGGCCGCGGCACGCTGATCGAGCAGGTCAGCCGCCGGCCCCTGCGCGAACGGCGCACGGCGCCATTCGCTGCCACGCGACCCGCTGAGCGTCGCACCGCACCCTTGCCTCCGCGCCTGGCTCGCGCCGCGCCGCTGCCGGTGACGGCGTCGGCGGGACCGCTCGCCGGCGAACTCGTGCTCTTCAACGGCACCGGTGGCTTCTCGGCCAATGGCAAGGAGTATGTCGTCGCCCCGCCGGCCGGCGAACGTCCGCCCGCTCCCTGGGTCAACGTGCTCGCCAATCCCCGCTTCGGCAGCGTCGTCTCCGAGGCCGGCAGCGCCTACACCTGGTGCGAGAACGCGCATGAGCTGCGTCTCACGCCCTGGCACAACGATCCCGTTTCCGATGGCTCGGGCGAGGCCATCTACCTTCGCGACGAGGAAAGCGGAGAGGTCTGGTCCCCGACCTCGCTGCCTTGCGCGGACGGCGCCGGAGCCTTCGTCACACGCCACGGCTTTGGCAGCAGCGCCTTCGAGCATCGTGCCTACGGCATCCATGCCGAGCTGCGCGTCTTCGTCGCGCTCGATGCGGCGGTCAAGTTCTCGGTGCTGAGGCTGACCAACGAGTCCGGCCGGCCGCGCAAGCTGAGCGCCACCGGCTATGTCGAATGGGTACTCGGCGACCTGCGACCGAAGTCCGCACCGCACATCGTCACCGAAGTCTGCGCCGACAACGAGGCGCTCTACGCGCGCAACCCGTACAGCAACGACTACGCCGACTGGATCGGCTTCTTCGACGTCGACGACTCCGCCCGTGCCAACGGCAGCCACACTTGCGACCGCAACGAATTCATCGGCCGCAACGGCTCGATGCAGGCACCCGCCGCGCTCGGCCGGGTCCGCTTGTCGGGGCGCAGCGGCGCCGCGCTCGACCCGTGCGCGGCGATCCAGGTACCGGTCGCCCTCCTCGATGGCGAGACCGTGGAGATCGTGTTTCGCCTCGGCATGGGCCGCAGCGCCCACGAAGCCGGCGAACTGGTGCAGCGCTTCCGCGGCTCGGCCGCCTGCGCCGAAGCGCTCGCCGAGGTGCAGCGTCATTGGGAGCACACGCTCGGCGCGGTGCGCGTGCGCACGCCCGACCCGGCACTCGACATGCTGGCCAACGGCTGGCTACTGTACCAGACCATCGCCTGCCGGATCTGGGCGCGCAGCGGCTACTACCAGTCGGGTGGCGCCTTCGGCTTTCGCGACCAGCTGCAGGATGCGATGGCCCTGGTGCACACCCAGCCCCAGATGCTGCGCGCCCAGCTGCTGCTGTGCGCAAGTCGCCAGTTCCCCGAAGGCGACGTCCAGCACTGGTGGCATCCGCCGCAGGGCCGCGGCGTGCGCACCCGCATCTCGGACGACTACCTGTGGTTGCCGCTGGCGCTCGCGCGCTACGTCGAGGCGACCGGCGACGCCGGCGTGCTCGACGAGGACGTGCGCTTTCTCGAAGGCCGGGCCGTCAGCCCCCAGGACGATTCGTACTACGACCTGCCGGCGCCTTCGCACCAGACCGCGCCGCTCTACGAACATGCCCTGCGCGCGGTCCAGCACGGCCTGCGTTTCGGCGCGCATGGACTGCCGCTGATGGGCACCGGCGACTGGAACGACGGCATGAACCTCGTCGGCCACGGCGGTCGCGGCGAAAGCGTCTGGCTGGGCTTCTTCCTCTGCACGGTGCTGGAACGGTTCGGCGTCCTGGCGGCGCGGCGTGGCGACAAGGCCGCGGCAGAACAATGCGGCGTGGAGCGCACCCGGCTTGCGGCCCGGCTGGAAGCCGAAGGCTGGGACGGATCCTGGTACCGGCGTGCCTACTTCGACGACGGCACCCCGCTCGGCACCGCGGGAGGTGTGGAATGCCAGATCGACTCGATCGCGCAGAGCTGGTCGGTTCTTTCCGGAGTCGCCGATCCCGCCCGGTCGCGCCAGGCCATGGACGCGCTCCATGAACGTCTGGTGCGTGCCGACGCGGGCCTGGTCCAACTGCTCGATCCGCCGTTCGACGGGCGCGGCCCGAACCCGGGCTACATCGCTGGCTATGTGCCGGGCGTGCGCGAGAACGGCGGCCAGTACACGCACGGCGCGATCTGGGCGACGATGGCCTGCGCGGCGCTCGGTGATCGCGAGCGCGCATGGGCGCTGCTCGACCTCATCAACCCGGTCCACCACGCACGGGATGCGAACGGCGTCGAGCGCTACAAGGTCGAGCCCTACGTGGTGTCCGCCGACGTGTACAGCGTCGCCCCGCACACTGGACGCGGTGGCTGGAGCTGGTACACCGGCTCGGCAGGGTGGATGTACCAGCTGATCGTGGAGTCCCTGCTCGGACTTCGCCTCTCGACGAGTGGCGGGATTGCGCGATTGGCATTCACGCCCTGCCTGCCGCGCGAGTGGCCGGGCTACCACGTCGACTACCGCTATCTCGACACGACCTACCGGGTCGAGGTGACGCAGGTCGACGCCGCGCAAGGCCACCTTGCGGTGTCGCTCGACGGCGCCGCATGCGCGGATGGCACGCTGCCGCTGCGCGACGACGGCCAGGTGCACACTGTCAGCGTGCAGACGGGACGAGGCTCGAGCTGATGTCGGCCCCTTCGGAATGGGTCGTGCGCTGGTCGCACCTCGTCGCGCCGGGTGCCGCGGTGCTCGACGTGGCCTGCGGCCGCGGACGCCACGTCCGCTGGTTCGCCGCGCTCGGCTGCCGGGTGACCGCGATCGACCGCGACGCCGACGCCGTCGATCCGCTTCGTGACGTGGCCGACGTCCATGTCGCGGACATCGAGAACGGGCCCTGGCCGCTGCCGACGGGCTCGCGTTTCGACGCGGTGGTCTGCACGAACTACCTCTGGCGTCCGCTGTGGCCGACGGTGCTGGCGGCGCTGGCCGACGGCGGCGTGCTGCTCTACGAGACCTTCGCGATCGGGAACCAGACGGTCGGCAAACCATCGAACCCCCAATTCCTGCTGCGCCCCGGCGAGTTGCTCGAGGTCGCGGGCGCGCTGCGGATCGTCGCCTACGAAGACGGATTCCTGCGGGCGCCGGAGCGCTTCGTGCAGCGGATCGTCGCGGTGCGCGGAGTTCCCGACGCCGACCCGCCGAGGCGCTGGGACCTGGCGCCGGCGTGAAGGGCGGCGCCGGCTAAAATCAGCGGATTCAGAGGAAAGCCATGCAACCCATCACCGGCAGCATCGTCGCGCTCGTCACCCCGATGCAGGACGACGGCCAGATCGACTACGCCGCCCTGCGCAGCCTCATCGACTGGCACATCGCCGAGGGCACGCAGTGCATCGGCGCGGTCGGCACCACCGGCGAATCGCCGACAGTCACCGTCGAAGAGCACTGCGAGATCCTCCGCGTCACCGTCGAACATGCCGCCGGCCGGGTCGCAGTGATGGCCGGCACGGGCGGCAATTCCACCGCCGAGGCGATCGAGCTTTCGCGCTACGCCGCCAAGGTCGGCGCCGACTGCACGCTGTCGGTCGTGCCGTACTACAACAAGCCGTCGCAAGAGGGCATCTACCGCCACTTCCGCGCGATCGCCGAGGCCGTCGACCTGCCGATGGTGCTCTACAACGTGCCCGGCCGGACCGTGGCCGACATGCTCCCGGAAACCACCCTGCGCCTGGCCGGCGTCCCGGGCGTCATCGGCATCAAGGAGGCCAGCGCCGACATCGAACGCGCGGCCACCCTGATCCGCAATGCCCCGAAGGGGTTCTCCATCTATTCCGGCGACGACGGCACGGCGATCGCACTGATGCTGCTCGGCGGCCATGGCAACGTCAGCGTCACCGCGAATGTCGCGCCACGCGCGATGCGCGAGCTCTGCGACGCGGCCCTGGCGGGCGACGCCCGGCGCGCCAGTGCCATCCACCTCAGGCTCCTGCCGCTGCACCAGGCGCTCTTCGTCGAATCCAGCCCGGCGCCGACGAAATGGGCACTGGCGCGGCTCGGTCGGTGCGGTGCCGCGCTGCGACTGCCGATCACGCCGCTCAGCAGCGCCGGCCAGGCCGTCGTCGAGAAGGCCCTGGCCGAAGCCGGTCTGGCCTGACGCGCCCGATATCCCTGCCCTGATGCCGAACTTCTTTCCGGCTGCGTCTTCCGCAGTCGGCAGCCCCTTGGAGACAGACCCCGTGACCCGTTCCCCTCATGCCTACGCGTTGCGCACCAGCGCCCTGCTTCTCGCCCTGACGTTGATCGGCTGCTCGACCGTCGAGAACATGCTGAGCGGCGACAAGATCGATTACAAGACCGCCGGCAATCAGACCTCCGGTCTGGAGGTTCCGCCCGACCTCACCCAGCTCGCCAAGAACACCCGCTACCAGCAGCCCGGTGGCGGCACGGTCAGCGCCTCGGAGTTCCAGTCGGGCCAGGCCGCGACGGCGACCGCCGCGGCGGCAGCGGCGACGGTCGCGCCGACGTCGGTCGGCGACATGAAGATCGAACGCCTCGGCAATGCGCGCTGGCTGAGCACCTCGCTGCCGCCCGAAAAGATCTACCCCCTGGTGCGTTCGTTCTGGAAGGACAACGGTTTCGTGCTGATCCAGGACCGTCCCGAGGCGGGCGTCCTCGAAACCGACTGGGCCGAGAATCGCGCCAAGCTGCCCAACGACATCATCCGCCGCACGGTCGGTCGGATCTTCGACAGCGTCTATTCCACCGGCGAGCTCGACAAGTTCCGCACCCGCATCGAGCGCACCCCCACCGGCAGCGACATCTACCTGACCCACCGCGGCATGCAGGAGGTCTATAACAACGAGCGCAAGGACTCGACCGTCTGGCAGCCGCGGGCGGCCGATCCGCAGCTCGAAGCCGAGTTCCTGTCGCGCCTCATGGTCAAGCTCGGCGCCAAGGAAGACGTGGCCCAGGCCGCAGCGACTCCGGCCAAGTCCGGGCCGGCGCGGGCGCGGGTGGTCGCGGGGCAGCCGGCGGCAACGCTGCAGGTCGACGACGGCTTCGATCGCGCCTGGCGGCGCGTCGGCCTGGCACTCGATCGCAGCGGCTTCACGGTCGAGGATCGCGATCGCGCCCAGGGCCTCTACTTCGTGCGCTACGTCGATCCGAAGTTTGCCGGCCGCGAGGAGCCGGGCCTGTTCTCGAAGATCTTCAGCTTCGGCCAGAAGAAGGACGACGAATCCACGCTGTCGCGATACCGGGTCTCGGTGAAGTCCAGCGGCGACACCAGTACCGTCTCCGTGCTCGACGCCAAGGGCGCGCCCGAGAACGGGCCCGCGGGTCAGCGCATCGTCGGACTGCTCGTCGACGACCTCAAGTAGCCCGCGCCGGGGCCGCCCGATGCGATTCTGCAGCCTGGGCAGCGGCAGCGGCGGCAACGCCACCGTGGTCGAAGCCGGCAGCGGCATGGCGACGAGACGCGTGCTGATCGACTGCGGCTTCTCGTTGCGCGAACTCGATCTGCGCCTGGCGCGCGTCGGGCTCACCGCCGGCGACATCGACGCCATCTTCGTCACCCATGAGCACGGCGACCACATCGGCAGCGCCGTGTCGCTGGCGCGCCGCAACGACCTGCCGCTGTGGATGAGTCGTGGCACGTGGCGCGCGGTGCGCGAACCCGATCTGCCGGCGCTGATCCGCTTCGCACGCGACGGTGAACCGATCGAGATCGGCATCCTCGCGCTGCATCCGTTCACGGTCGCCCACGACGCCGAGGAACCCCTGCAGCTGCGTTGCACGGACTCGGCGTTGCGTCTGGGCGTGCTGACCGATGTCGGCTCGATCACGCCGCACATGCTGTCCAACCTGCAACACTGCGATGCGCTGCTGCTGGAGTGCAATCACGACCGGGCGATGCTCGCAACGTCCCGATACCCCGCCTCGCTGAAAGCGCGCATCGGTGGGCGCTACGGCCACCTCGACAACGACACCGCCGCGGAGATCCTTGCTGCGTGCCTGCACGAAGGCCTGCGGCATCTCGTGGCGGCGCACCTCAGCGAGCAGAACAACCATCCGCAGCGGGTGCTCGAGGCGCTGTCTGCAGCGTGGGGCGATGCACGCGAGGACATCGTGATCGCCGACCCGGTCCATGGCTTCGACTGGATCGCGGTGGGCTCAAACACCGTCGGCGCGCCGGGATCGGCGCCTGCAGGGGCCACGGCCTAGGCACCGCACCCCACAAATCGAAAAGCCGCCCGAAGGCGGCCTCTGGAAAATCGCGAAAGCGATTTACTTCGTGCCGGAGGCGGCGTCGCTGGCCGACATCGCGGCCGAGCTGGCAGACATCGCAGCCGAATCGGCGGCCGAAGCAGCCATTCCGGCCGCAGCGCTGGCACCGGAGTCCATGGGCGTGGTCACGACGACAGGTGCCGGGGCCGGGGCGGCGGCAGGCGGCGGCGCGACGACGGTTTCTTCCTTCTTGCTGCAGGCAGCGAAAGAGACGGCGGCGACCAACGAGACCAACAACAGTGCTTTTTTCATACTTGTTTCCTCACTCCAAAAGGGCCAGACAATTCAGGCAATTGTGGGAACCCCCTGGTGCAGAGTTCCGACGATCAAGGTCAAGGGAAAGCGAGAGCGTTCCGGTGCCTAGCCTTCGATTATAGGCACCCTTAGGTGGTTTCCCTACAGTCCCAGGGTCGTCGCCGGAAAGGCTTCCACCGACCGTTGCGAAACCGCGTCAATCGTTTCCCGGCACGCCAGGCCGTCGACAGGCGCGCGCGACGCCAATCCCCGGAAGTTCACCGGGTCGACGAGCCGCACGCTGACAACGTCGGCAGCCAGGCAGATCGTGGGGAAGTCCGTGGCCTCCAATTCGGCATTGGCGCGGCACTGGACCACGTGCGACCACTGCCGGCGCCACTCGGTCCAGCGTCCGTGGCGGCGTGACATCTCGTCGAAGCTCTGGGCATAGACAAGAAGCTGGCGTCTGGACGTCACCCAGCGCGTGAGGTCCTCGATCACGACCCGCTCCGACAACGGCCAGTCGGCGAAGGTCGCATCGCACAGCACGATCTCGCGCGCGCCAGCGTCGGCGGCCTCGGCGAAGGCGCTGCGCAGCGCGGCGTGGAACTCGCCGCGCGACAGGATCGCCCGACTTGTCGGTTCATTCATCGTCGTCCTCCCTCCTCAGTCACGTCTCGCCGGCAAGCAGCCAGCCCGATTCGATCCACTGTCCGACCAGTTCCTGCGCCTCGGCGCTCAGGGCTCCCATGTCGCGCGCGTCGAGCGCGCGCCGGTCGGCCAAGCGACGCACCAGGCGCGCATCCCGACCGGCGGTGCGATAGGACTCGCCGTTGATGAAGACATGGCGGTCGTCGTAGAGCATTCGCGTGCGCCGGTCGAGGCGGACGGCCCCGGGTCGGGTCGGGGCAACGCCGGCGGAAAAGCCGACGAGCGCTTTCGGCTCGCTCAGGACTTCTCCGAGGGCACGCGCGATGGCTCCTGGCTCATGCAACAGGCGAGTGACCGCGTCCTCGGCGAAATCACCGAGCGACCGGGGAATGCGCGCCGGCTCGGCGGTTGCCGGCTGCGCCGGATCGGCGTACAGCGGCTCGCCTTCGGGAAGCTCGACAGCGTCGATCAGGAATTGCGCGACCTCGGCGCCCAGACGCGTCGCGCCGGCGGCCCGAAAGCCGATCGAGGCCGTGATCGTCTCGCCCTCGGCGATTCCGTCGTGGCCCCAGCCGGGCGGCAGGTACAGCATGTCGCCCGGTCCCAGCAACCATTCGGCGCTCGGCACGAAGTCCTCCAGGATCTTGAGCGGCGTGTCCACACGCAGCACGGGCTTAAGCACTCGCCCGATCCGCCAGCGGCGCCATCCGCGCAGCTGCAGCAAGAAGACATCGTAGCTGTCGACATGGGGGCCCACGCCGCCGCCATCCGTGGCGAACGAGACCATCACGTCGTCGAGGCGCGCATCGGGCACGAAACGAAAGCGTCCGAGCAGGCGGTGCGCAGCCTCGAGATGAACATCGACGCCCTGCACCAGCAAGGTCCAGCCGGGTGTCTTCAGAGCCGGCAGCGCGCGACGCGCCAACGGCCCGGCACACAACGACCAGCCACTTCTTTCGCGCCGGATCAGTCGCGACTCGACATCGGTGCGGGCTGCCAGCCTGAAGAGCTCGTCGCGGTGCAGGATCTCGGTGGCATCGGGGCATGCCGCCCGCACCAGCAAAGGCTTCTTCTGCCAATGCCGGCGCATGAAATCCTCGGGGCAAAGGCCCCCCAGCAACGGGGTCGGCGCGGTCAGGTCCATGGGCCATTGTGCGATCATCGCCAGCCCCTTTGGAACGCCGCGCCTCGATGCCGATCACTCCCCCCTGCGTCGTCAGTCTCACCTGGCGCCTCGCCGATGCCCAAGGCCTGCAGATCGACGAGCTGACCGATCCGGTCGAGTTCTTCGTCGGCGGCGACGACCTGCTGCCCAAGGTCGAGGAAGCGCTTGCCGGTCATGCCATCGGCGACGAGGTCGCGCTGCACCTCGAACCGGAACACGCTTTCGGGGACTACGACCCCAAGCTGGTTTTCTTCGAGGCGCGCACGATCTTCCCGGAAGCGCTCGAAGTCGGCATGCAGTTCGATGGTGTGCCCGAGGGGGCTGTCACCGAAGGACTGCCGGCGGAGGCGATCTACACCGTGACCGAGGTCTACCCGGAGCACGTGGTTCTGGACGGCAATCACCCGCTCGCCGGCATGGCGCTGAGGCTGCAGATGACGGTGCGCGACGTCCGTGACGCGACCGATGCCGAGATCGACGCCGGATCGGTCGGCCAACCCGCCTTCACGGTGCTGGGTGCCCCGCCGGCACCGCATCTGCACTGAAGCCGGGCCGCGCCGCAACCGCGACCTCCGGAATCGTCACAGGGCCGCGCCCGCTGAAGCGATCGAGCGCGAGATAGATCACCGGCGTGATGTAGAGCGTGATGGCCTGCGAGAACAGCAGGCCACCGACCACGGCAAGGCCCAGCGGCTGGCGCAGCTCGGCGCCAGCGCCCAGGCCGATCGCGATCGGGAGTGCACCCATCAACGCCGCCAGCGTCGTCATCATGATGGGCCGGAACCGCAGAATGCAGGCCTCCCGGATCGCCGCGGCCGGAGCCATGCCGCGGGTGCGCTGGGCGTCGAGCGCGAAGTCGATCATCATGATCGCGTTCTTCTTGACGATGCCGATCAGCAGCAGGATGCCGATCATCGCGATCAGGGTCAGGTCCTGGTTGAAGATCTTCAGCATCAGCAGCGCACCCACCGCCGCTGACGGCAGCCCCGCGAGGATCGTCAGCGGATGGATGTAGCTCTCGTAGAGCACCCCGAGCAGGACGTAGATCACCAGCAGCGCGCCGACGATGAGGATTGCCTGACTGCCCTGCGAACTCTTGAACACCGCCGCATCGCCGCCATAGGACGTGATGATCGAACTCGGCAAGGCAATCTGGGCGCGGTACTTCTCGATCTTCGCGGTGGCGTCCCCGAGAGCGACGTTGGGCGCAAGGTTGAACGACACCGTGACCGCCTGAAGCTGGCCGACGTGGTTGATGGCCGTGGGGCCGACATTGCGCTCGACGGTCGTGAAACTCGACAGCGGGACGAGCGAGCCGGTCGTCGAGCGCACATAGATGTTGTTGAAGGCCCCCTCGTCCTGCTTGGCGTTCGGCGCCACCTCCATGATCACCTGGTAGCTGTCGGCGGGGGTGTAGATCGTCGACACCTGGCGCTCGCCGAAGGCGCTGAACAGCGCAGTCCGGATCGCATCGATCGACACACCGAGCGTGTTGGCGCGGTCGCGGTCGATCTTCAGGGAGGCTTGCAAGCCCTTCAGCTGCGAGTCGCTGGTGACCTCGCGGAACATCGGATCGGCACGCATCGGCTCCTGCAGGCGCAGCGCCCAGTCGCTGAGCTGACTGACCTGCACGCTCTGCAGGATGTACTGGTACTGGCCCTTGCTGGGGCGCCCGCCGAGCTGCAGGTTCTGGATCGGCCGCATGAAGACCGAGATGCCCGGAACCTCGCGCAGCTTGCCGCGCAGCCCCTCGACCACTTCCTTCATCGGCTGGCGCTCGCCACGGGGCTTCAGGTTGATGAAGAGTCGACCGGTGTTCTGCGCGCCGCCGCCGCCGGTGAAGGAATTGACCGTGGCGACGTTCGGATCGGCGCGCATGACTGCGACGACCCGCTCCTGCAATCCGACCATCGCGGGGAACGAGGTGTCCTCCGCGGCCTCGGTGCTGACGCTGATCTGGCCGATATCCTCCTGCGGGAAGAAGCCCTTCGGAATGTCGATGAAAAGCCAGACTGTGCCGACGACCGTCAGCAAGGCCACGAAACCGACGACGCGACGGTGGCGCAATGCGGCGTCGAGGCTGCGGATGTAGGCCGAGAGCAGGGCATCGAAGGCGCGTTCGAACGAACGCACGAGGGCGCCGGGACGGTGGTGCAGCGTCTCGGGACGCAGGAAGCGGCTGGCCAGCATCGGCACCAGCGTCAGCGAGACGAAGGCGGAGACGACGATGGCCAGCGAGACCACGACCGCGAACTCGTGGAACAGCAAGCCGATGACCCCGGGCATGAAGAAGATGGGGATGAAGACCGCGACCAGCGAGGTCGAGATCGAGATGATGGTGAAGCCGACCTCGCGCGAGCCCCGCAGCGCTGCCTGGAACGGCGCCTCGCCGGCCTCGACATGCCGCATGATGTTCTCGAGCATCACGATCGCGTCGTCGACCACCAGGCCCACCGCCAGGGTGATGCCGAGCAGCGAGATGTTGTCCAGGGAGTACCCGAATCCCCAGAGCAGCGCGACCGCGCCGACCAGCGAGACCGGAAGCGACAGTGTCGGGATGGCGGTGGCGACGAAGCGCCGCAGGAACAGGAAGATCACCAGGATCACCAGCGCGATGGTGCCGAGCAGCGTGAGCGTGACGTCGTGGAGCGCGGCGCGGATCGAGACCGAGCGGTCGTTGACCAGGTCGACGCGCACCGACTGCGGCAATTGCGACTGGAAGCGCGGCAGCGCGGCCCGGACCGCGTCCACGACCCGCACCGTGTTGGCATCGCCCTGGCGATACACCGCCAGCGAGATCGACCGCTCGCCGTTGAAGCTGGCGTAGGTCTTGACGGTTTCGAAGCTGTCCTCGACCTGAGCGACGTCGCGCAGGCGCACCGGGTTGCCGTTGCGATTGCTGACGATCAGCTGCGCGAATTCCGCGGCGTTGCGCAGTTGGCGGTTGGCCTGCAGCGTCAATGTCTGCTGCGGCCCCTCGAGCGTGCCGACCGGGGTGTTCGCATTCGCCGCGCGCAGCGCGCCGGTGAGTTCGTCCAGGCTGATGTTGCGCGCCGCGAGCGCCTCCGGATTGACGCGCACCCGAACCGCAAAACGCTTCTGGCCGAAGATGTTGACCTGGGCGATGCCCGGCAGCGTCGTCAGGTTGGGCGAGATCAGGTGCTCGGCAAAGTCGTTCAGTTCCGAAAGGCTGAGCGATGGCGATGTCAGCGCCATGAACAGCACGGGGGCGTCGGCCGGGTTCACCTTCCGGTACGACGGCGGCACCGTCATGTCCTGCGGAAGCTGGCGCTGGGCCCGCAGCAGCGCGGCCTGCACGTCGACCGCCGCCGCGTCGATGTCACGGCCCTCGTCGAATTCGAGCGTGATCGAGGTGCTGCCGAGAGTGCTGCTCGAACTGATGACGTTGAGCGAGGGGATCGTCTGGAATTGCTTTTCCAGCTGCAGCGCGACCGAGGTCGCCATCGTCTCCGGGCTCGCGCCCGGAAGCTGCGCGAAGACGTTGATGACCGGCGTGTTGTAGCTCGGCAGCGCCGCCACCGGAATGCGGCCCAGGGCGATCACACCGGCGAGGACGATGGCGACGTTCAGCAGCACCGTCAGCACCGGACGGCGAATGAAAAGCTCGGAGAGGTTCACGGCGTCGTCCCGGAAGCGAGGGCGAAGGCACCGCCGGCCGCCGCCGCAGCGCTCGCCCCGCCGCCCTCTCGCGACCCGCCGCTGCTTCCCGAAGCCGGCGCCGACGCCCCCGCCGCGCCGCGCCGCGGCCGCGGTCCTTCGGTCGGCGCGCGCTCGACGACGACCGCCCCCGGACGCAGGTTCTGGCGCCCCTCGACGACGACGCGCTCACCGGCGCGCACGCCTGTGACGACCGCATCCGATCCGAACGGATAGGTCACCTCGACCGGACGAGAGCTGACCTTGTTGGCGGCATCGACCACGTAGACGATGGTGCCGCGCGGACCGGTGATGATCGCGGCCTGCGGCAGCACCACGGCGTCGTTCAGCGTGCGCACCGCGAGGCGGACATTGACGAACGCGCCGGGCCAGAGCTTCTCGTCCGGGTTCGCGAACTCGGCCTTGGCCCGCACGGTGCCCGATCCGGCATCGACGGCGTTGTCGACGAACCGCAGGCGTCCGACCAGCGTGCCACGACCGTCCGGCAGCAAGGCGGCGACCTTGCCGCCGCCATCGCGCAGCAAGGCGAGTGCGTCGCCGAGGCTGCGCTGCGGCAGGCTGAAGGAAACGGCGATCGGGTCGAGCTGCGTGATCGTCACGAGCACGGCGCCGCCCGGCTGGACGAGCGTCCCCGGGTAGACGTTGATCGCCCCGGCGCGTCCGGCCCCCGGCGCGACGATCCGGCCATACGAGAGGCCCACCTGCGCCGACTCGATCGCCGCCTTGTCGGCCGCGATGACGGCCTGCTGCGATTCCACCAGCGTCTGGTTGGTATCGACGGCACCCAGGGAGATGAAATTCTGTGCGAACAGCTCACGGCTGCGAGCCAGCTGGCGCTGCGCATCGGCCAGCGCCGCCAGGTCCTTGGCGAGCTGCGCACGCGCCTTGGTCACCGCGACCTCGTCGTTGCGGGAGTCGAGCGTGAACAGGCGCTGGCCCTTCTGGACGAACTGGCCTTCGCGAATGTGAACCTGCGTGACGATGCTGCTCACCTGGGGTCGCACGTCGACGCTGTTCTGCGCCGTCACCGTGCCGGTCGCGTCGAGCACGACTTCGACGTCGCGGCGCTCTGCACGCACCGAACTCACCGACACCGGAGCACCACCGGGCCCCGATGCCGCAGCGCGTGCGGCACCCGAGGCCGCGCTGCCGACGACGGCCAGCGTCGGTGCCGATTCAGGGCGCGAACCGAGCACGGCGTAACCGGCAGCCACCAGCGCGACGACGCCCAGCGCAATCCCACTCCACACCGCTTTTCTCATCGAGAGTTCTTCCCCGCCAATCCGCCGACCGGAGGCCGGTCTTCTCGCCGCAGAATGCCGCGGACCGGTCCCGTCGACGGCCGAATGCGATCGTACCCGCAGCGGCAGCCGGAGGGGACCCGCAACCGAGGGAGTGCCCCTGCCGGCAAACCGGCGCCGAGCGGACCCGAGCCCTAGGCGCGACCGGTCGAGCCGAAACCTCGAACACCCCGGTCCGAGGCATCGAAATCGACGACCACCCGAAACTGCGCCTGCACCACCGGCACGATCACCAGCTGGGCGATGCGCTCCATCGGCTCGATCGTGAAGTCGGCAGTTCCGCGGTTCCAGCAGCTCACCATCAGCGGACCCTGGTAGTCGGAATCGATCAGGCCGACGAGATTGCCGAGCACGATGCCGTGCTTGTGGCCGAGACCGGAGCGTGGCAGCAGCATCGCGGCCAGGCCCGGGTCGCCGATGTGAATGGCCAGCCCGGTCGGGATGAGCCGGGTCTGCCCCGGCTCGATCACCAGCGCCGCATCGATGCAGGCGCGCAGGTCGAGACCGGCGCTCCCGGGCGTCGCGTAGGCCGGCAGCTGGTCGGCCATGCGCGGGTCGAGGATCTTCAGGTCGATGGTGGCCATGCCGGTCGTCGTGAAAGTAAGGAGTGCCCGGCGCGAGGCGTGGCGTTAGCGGCGGGAGGCGTCAGGGGGCGGGAGGCGTCAGCCGCGGGCGGCGGAGAGTCGTGCAGCGATATCCCCGACGAGCTCCCGCGCCAGGGCGAGCTTGCTGCCACGCGGCAACTCGCGCTCTCCGCGGGCGTCGACGAGGGTCAGCGCGTTGTCGTCCTGTCCGAACGTTGCCGGCCCGAGGTTGGCGACGATCAGCGGCACGCCCTTCTTCTCGAGCTTGGCGCGCGCGTGTCGCAGCAGGTCGTGGCTCTCGGCGGCGAAGCCGACGCAATAGGGGCGCCTGCCTGAGGCGGACGGCCCGAGCGCGGCCACCGCAGCCAGGATGTCGGGGTTCTCCTCGAGCGCGATCGCGCCCGGGACCCGGTCCCGGCCCTTCTTGATCTTCTGATCGGAGAGCGTCGCGGGCCGCCAGTCGGCCACGGCCGCGGTGGCGATGAAGACGTCGTGACCCGGCGCCTCCGGCATCACCGCGGCATGCATCTCGCGCGCGCTGCCGACGTCGATGCGGCGCACGCCGCGCGGCGTCGGCAGCGAAACCGGGCCGGCGACGAGGGTGACTGCGGCGCCGGCCTCGACCGCGGCGCGCGCCAGCGCGAAGCCCATCTTGCCGCTCGACCGGTTCGTCAGGCCGCGCACCGGATCGATCGCCTCGAACGTCGGCCCCGCGGTGATCAGCACCGACTTCCCGGCCAGCACCTTCGGCTGGAAGAAGGCAACGACGTCGGCCAGCAGTTCCGCGGCCTCGAGCATCCGGCCGTCGCCGACCTCGCCGCAGGCCTGATCGCCACTGCCGGGGCCGAGGATCGTGGTCCCGTCGGCGCGCAGCTGGGCAACGTTGCGCTGCGTCGCCGGATGCGCCCACATCTCGCGGTTCAGTGCCGGAGCGACGAGCAGCGGGCAGCGAGCCACCGGCCGCGCCAGGCACATCAGGCTGAGCAGGTCGTCGGCACGGCCCTGCGCGAGCTTGGCCATGAAGTCGGCACTCGCGGGAGCCACCAGCACGGCATCGGCGGCACGCGTGAGATTGATGTGCGCCATGCCGTTGGGCTCGCGGCTGTCCCACTGGCTGGTGTAGACCGGCCGGTTCGACAAGGCCTGCAGCGTTGCCGCGGTGATGAAGTGCTCGGCAGCCTCGGTCATCACCACCTGGACCGTGGCTCCGGCACGCGTCAGTTCGCGCACCAGTTCGGCGGCCTTGTAGCAGGCGATCCCTCCCGACAGGCCGAGCACCAGGTGCCGACCGGCCAGGTCGGCGCTCACCGCAGAGTCGGCCACGGTCAAGCGGCGACCTCGCGGGACGTGATCGTGTAGCTGAAGTGGTCGGGATCGAGGGCGTCGTAGCGGCCGTTCGCATTTTCGGCCTGCGGGTACATCATGAAGCCCAACCGCGGCCCGCTCGAGCCCGGCAGCGAGATGTCGTGGGCGGTGTTGAACGCCACCCAGTTGCCCTCCCAGCCGCCGAAGAGCGCCTTCTTCACCGGCGCGACCACGGGGTCGCGGTCGTCCTTGATCCAGACCGGCGTTTCCAAGCGCATGACCTTGCCGACGTCGGCCGGATCCATCGCCACCCAGCCCTGCTTTTGCAGGAAGACCTCGGCGCGGCAATGCTGCGCCCCCTGTAGCTTGGCGGGGTTTCCGCCGAGCTCGCGGTAGCCGAAGGCCGACGGCGCGACACGCAAACCGTAGACGTCGCGCGCCGGGATGCCGACCGCACGGCAGAGGCCGACGAACAGGCCGTTGATGTCGCCGCACTTGCCGCCGAAGTTCTGGGTCTCGAGCATCGTCTTGATGTCGCCGACGCCGCAGCCGCGCACCTTCGGCTCGCGATAGGTTCGCGCCACGATCCAGTCGTAGATCGCGCGCGCCTTGGCCTCGTCGGTCGACGCACCGCGCGTGGCCTGCCGGGCTGTCTCGAGGACGATGCCGTCGGTCGGCATCAGATCGGTGGGCTCGGTCCAACGCTTCAGCGCCGCGCCTTCGTCGCGGGCGTCCGCGGGCCGGTTCCAGTCGGTGGCGCGGTCACGGGTCTGGACGCGGCTGGTCAGCACGATCACCGGCGTCTTCGTCGACGCGCCGTACTCGGCAGTCAGCATCTTCGCGCCGTACTTCGGGTCGGCGACGATCCGCGCCGAGGAGAAGTTCCCGCTCCAGTTGTTCTCCAGCGAGCGCTGGTAGTCGGTGTCGATCGACGGCACCGGCAACCAGACGTGGGTGGCGTCGACGGCGTCACGGACCTCCACGCGGGTGGTGATCTCGAACGTGCGCCAGGCGCCGGGCTGAGGCTCGAATCGACGCTCCTGGCCTCGAGCCAGCAGCGGGAGTCCGGCTGAGGCTGCGGCTGCGGAAGCCAGCAGCAACCGGCGGCGCGAGAACAGGTTCGGGGTCGGTGATGGCGACACGGGCGGCTCCTCGGAAAGTCACGGAAGATTATCGACGGCCGCGTCGATCCATGCCGGACAACCGCTTTGGCCGGGTCGATGGGCCTCCCGCCGCCTTTCGCCCCCTCAGGCCCAGCGCAGGACGCGCGGCCCGAGGAGCGCACCGAGCGCTGTCGGCAGCGCCATGCCGAGGACGTACCAGACGGCGATGAAAGGGGCCTGCATCTCGTCGCAGTGAACCGCGTAGGCCGACGCGGCGACCGCGCCCGCCAGCAACCCTGCGGCGGCACCCGCGGCGCGCAGACGAGTCGGTGCCAGCGCGCGCAGCGCCACGCAGGCCGCCGCCAGGGTCGGCAGGGCGAGCAGCGCCACCGACGCGACACACACGGCCGCGCTGTGGCCGAGGACGATCCCGAGGCGCTCCTGAGGCGGGGTCGCGAACCACTGCGCCGCCGCCAGCGCCCAGACCAGCACCAGCGGCAGGGCGATGGCGGGCCCGCCGCCGCCGACACCGGCTCCGGGCCGGGCGAGACGCGCCACGACGGCAAAGCCCACGACCGCAAGCGAGAGCGGAAAGGCGAGCTTCCACCAGAAGGCCGGCGCCGCGACGACCGCGGCGATGTCGGGGCGCACCCCGAGCACGCCCCACATCAACACGACCGCCATCAGCGCCCCCGCGCCGGCAGCCACGGCGAGGGTGCGCTCGACCGCGCGCGGGTCCGCTGCCACCGGTCCGCGCGCCAGCATGGCGACGAGATCTTCGGTCTTCATGGCGCCGTGCCCTCCGCCGCGACGCGCCGCGACAAGGCCTTCAGGCCCCGGTGGATGCCGATCTTCACCGCCGATGCCGACATCCCGAGCAGGCGCGCCGCCTCGGCGACGCTGAGGCCTTCGAGCTTGACGTGGACGATCGGCAGCCGGAAGTGATCGGGCAAGGTGCCGATCAGCACCAGCAGGTCGCGTCGCGTCTCGAGTGCGGCCGGCTCGGGGGACGCGAGGTCGGCACCTTCCTCGTCACCCGGTTCCCGCGCCACCAGCACGGACATGCGGCTGGCGCGCGCCCGCAAGGCGTCGATCAGCTTGTAACGCGCGATCGCGTAGAGCCACGGCGTCACCGGCTGGTCGCTTCGATACGTGTGGCGCTGGTTGTGGATCGCGAGCATGGCTTCCTGGACGAGGTCTTCGATGTCGTCGGCAAAGGCAGCTGCCCGGCGGCGGTAATAGCTGCGCAGGCGCGCGCCCGCATGAGTCAGGAACGCCACGTAGGCGGCGTTGTCTCCCGCGAGCGCGGCGAGCAGCAAACCCCGCATGACAGTCTCGTCCGGTGTCGACACGCTTCTGGGAGTTCGGTCCACGGGCGATCCGGTTACAGCGTCGGGAAAAGAATATTCTTGCGGCGGCTGTAACCCCGGCCGCACTGACGCGAATTAGCAAGGGAGCGCGGATGCTCGAACCGTGGCGTCGCCGCGGGTCGCCGTCGCTCACCTTGCATCTACTTTTGGAGTTTGACAGATGAACGCACGCTCGCTCGCATTCGCCACCGCCGCCCTCGCCGCTCTGGCCGGCAGTGCCTACGCCGCCGACAAGCCCATGGGCGACAAGGCCGCCGCCACCGAGAAATGCTACGGCGTGGCCATGGCCGGGAAGAACGACTGTGCCGCCGGAGCCGGCACCACGTGCGCCGGAACCTCGAAGGTCGACTACCAGGGCAACGCCTGGAAGAGCGTCCCGGCGGGTACCTGCGAGACGATGAAGACGCCAAACGGCACCGGATCGCTGAAGCCGATGAAGGCCTGATCGACGATGGCGGAGGCACTCTCGCGGCCACCGGGTCTTTCGGGGCTCACCGCCGGCCTCGGCCTCAAGGCCGAGCACTACGACGCGGCGCTGGCCTGCACCGCGCCGGGCCTCTGGTTCGAGGTCCACGCCGAGAACTACACCGTCGCCGGCGGCCCCCGCCTGGCCTGGCTGGAAGCGATCCGCGCAGTGCACCCCGTGTCGCTCCACGGGGTGGCGCTGTCGCTTGGCGGCAGCGCCGGACCCGACCCCGCTGCGTTGACGGCGTTTGCCGATCTGGTGGCACGGATCCAGCCGGCCCTCGTGTCGGAGCATCTGGCGTGGTCGCGATGGGGCTCGGCTTCGTTCCCCGACCTGCTGCCCTGTCTGCGCAGCCATGAAGCACTGGCCTACATCGGAGCCAACATCGGCCGCGTCCAGGATGCCATCGGCCGCGCCATTGCCATCGAGAATCCGGCGCACTACATCGCACTCGACGGCCACGACTGGAGCGAGACCGACTTCCTCGAGGAACTCGCCCGGCGCTGCGGCTGCGACCTGCTGCTCGACATCAACAACGTCCATGTCGCCAGCCACAACCTCGGCACCGATCCCGTCGCCTACCTCGATGCCTTCCCCGCGACGCGTGTGGCCGAGATCCACCTCGCCGGCCATCGGCCGGATGCAACGCCCGGCAGCGCGCTGTTGATCGATTCGCACGATGCCGCGGTCGACGAAGCCGTCTGGCGCCTGTTTTCCCGCTTCGTCCAGCGTGCCGGGCCGCGGCCGACGCTGATCGAGCGCGATGCCGACCTGCCGCCGTTCGCCACCTTGCTGGCCGAGCGCGAGCGCGCCGCGACCGCCCTCCTCGGCTGCGAGGCGCTGGCATGAGCGCGGCCTTCGAGCGCGCGTTCATGGCTGCGCTCGTCGGCGATCCGCACGCCGGTTCCATCGATGTCCTGGTTTCGCCGGCGTTCGCGCGCCAACCGGGCTTTGCCGTCTACCGCAACAACGTCGTCAGCGCCTGCATCGAGGCGCTGGAGGCGAACTATCCGACCGTGCTCGCACTTGTCGGACCTGACTGGTTCCGCGAGGCCGCGACCGCGTTCGTGCGCGGCTCGTGGCCCGACGACGGCCGGATGGCCTACTACGGCAACGGCTTTGCAGCCTTCCTTCGTGGCTTCGACCCCGCCAGCGCGCTGCCCTACCTGGCCGGCGTCGCCGAACTCGACCGCTGCTGGACCGAAGCCCACCTCGCGGCCGACGCCGCGCCGCTCGATCCTGCCGCCGTCGCCCGCTGGAGCCCCGAGGAACTCGCCGCGGCGACGCTCGTCCCGCACCCGGCTGCGCGCTGGGCCCGCTTCGACGAGGGACCGATCTTCACGATCTGGCGCCGTCACCGCGAGGGGGCCGACCTCTCCGAAGAACTCGACTGGCGCGCCGAAGCGGCGTTCGTCGGCCGACCGCGATCGGCCGTCGCCTGGCAGTTGATCGATGCCGAAAGCTGTGCGTTCCTCGACGCCTGCGCGCGAGGGGCGTGCTTCAGCGACGCGGCCGAGGCCAGCGCCATCGACCCGATCGATGCATTGCCGGCGCTCTTCCTTTGTGGCGCGTTCAGCCACGCCGTGCCGGCGGCGTCCGGCGCTCACGAAAGACGCCCATGAACCATGCCGGGGTCTCGACCGCGCGGGGCCGCTGGAACCTGGCGGCGACGAATCTCGAACGCTGGATCGGACTGGATCCGATCCTCCTCGCCAGCCGGATCGCGATGGCCGCTGTCTTCCTGCTTTCCGGCCGCACGAAGGTCGACGCATCGTTCCGGGTGACCGACGGCGCCATCGGCCTGTTCCGCGACGAATTCGCACTGCCGCTGATCGACCCGGCGCTGGCCGCCCACTTCGCCGCTTACGCCGAGCATCTGTTCCCGTTGCTGCTGGTCCTGGGCCTGCTGACGCGGCCGGCGGCGCTGGCGCTGCTCGCGATGACAGCGGTGATCCAGATCTTCGTCTACCCGGATGCCTGGCCGACCCATCTCACGTGGGCCGTGCCGCTCCTGCTGCTGGTGGCGCGTGGCGGCGGGCGCTGGTCGCTCGATCGCGTGCTCGGCCTGCGCTGAGCACGACTGGCTAGGTGACGCGTGCCTGCGCGACCAGCGGGTCGACCAGCTGGCGCGCTGCAGACCCGGTCCAGTCCATCTCTCCGAGGACCGTGAGGCGCGGCTGCCCGGCGCGATCGACCAGCACCGTGCTCGGGAAGACGCGCGGCGTCCAGGCACCGGCGGCCTCGCCGTTGCGGTCGAGCAGGATCGGCAGCGTCACCGGCTGGGCCTCGAGGAAGCGTCGAATCGTCGGGATCGCTTCCTGGTAGTTCACTGCCACGACCACGACGCCATCGCGCTCGAGGCGCTGCGCCATCAGTTCGAGCGACGGCATCTCGGCCCGGCAGGGCTCGCACCAGGTTGCCCAGAAGTTCAGCACGACGACGCGGCCGCGCTGCGCAGCCAGGCTCCAGGGCTTGCCGCCCAGGTCGTTGAGCTCGAGCCTGGGCACCGTTCGGTCCGCCGGCCACGGTCGCACCTGGTAGGCGGCACGCGCATTGCCAGCAAGGGCGAAGGCGGCGCCGGCGACCAGCAGGTCGCGGCGGGTCAGGCGGTGCAGGACCGATGGTTGCATCCCGGACATTCTGTTCGATTCGACGACGTCGTGCGCGGCCAAGGTCCCCGCGCGGTACCCTCCACTCCTCGAGAGCCAAGATGCGCACCCCTCGTTTCATCCAGAGCCACGTCCCCGACTCCACCGAAGAGCGCGCGGCCGCGTGCGCCGCGCTGCTGGCGTCCCAGGCCAGCGCCGCGCCGAAGTTTTTCTACGACCGGCTCGGTTCGCACCTGTTCGAGGCCATCACCGAGCTTCCCGAGTACTACCCGACACGGACCGAAGCGGCGATCTTCCAGCGCCACGGCCGCGAGATGGCTCAGGCTGCCGGGGTCGGTGCGACCCTGATCGACCTCGGCGCCGGCAACTGCGCCAAGGCGACTCGGCTCTTCCCGCTGCTGGAGCCGCGGCGCTATGTCGCCGTCGACATCTCGGTGGATTTCCTGCGCGACGCCCTGCGCCAGGTGCAGCGCGAGCACCCGTCGACCGACGTCGTCGGGCTCGGCATGGACTTCTCGACCGAACTCGACATTCCCGCCGACCTGATCGATGGCCGGACGGTCTTCTTCTATCCGGGCTCGAGCATCGGCAACTTCACGCCCGCCGAAGCGCTGGAATTCCTGCGGCGGGTCCATGCGCAGGCCGGGGACGGCGGACTGCTGATCGGCGTCGACCTGGTCAAGCCGACCGAAGTGCTGGAGGCCGCTTACGACGATGCCCTCGGCGTGACCGCAGCCTTCAACCTGAATCTGCTGCGGCATCTCAACCGCCTGATCGGCAGCGACTTCGATCCCCAAGCCTGGCGCCACATCGCGGTCTTCGACACCGTGAATTCGCGCATCGAGATGTATCTCGAAGCGCGCCGCGACCTGACGGTGCGCTGGCCGGGCGCTACGCGCGCCTTTCGCGGCGGCGAACGCATCCACACCGAGCATTCCTGCAAGTACACGCCGCGAGCGTTCTCAGAGTTGCTTCAGCAGGCAGGTTTCAGGCGCCCCACCGTCTGGACCGATCCCGAGGGCTGGTTCGCGGTCTTCTGGGCGCCGGCCGCCTGAGCCGGCCAACGCCGCGGATCCAGGGCTCTGGTCCAGGCTTCACCCCCAGGGGGCGCTGCCCTAAGTCTCGATGCGCGGAGGCCGCGGGTGCAACCGCGCCATCGCATAGCTGTCGACGTAGCGACCGTCGCGCAGGGCATAGCCCCGCATCGTGCCTTCGATCTCGAAGCCGAACTTGCGGTACAGGCGCAGGGCGACCTCGTTGTCGGTATAGACATTGAGCTCGAGCCTGAGCACGCCGACCCAGTTGTCGGCGTAGTCGCAGATCGCTGCCATCAGCGCCGTTCCGACCCCGAGGCCCTGCGCCCGGGGGGCCACGGAGATGCCGATCATCATCACGTGACGACGCCGCTGCGCGGGACCTGCCCGATGCAGCCCGGAACTGCCGACGACCTCTCCGGCGATCTCGGCCGCGAGCGGCAGATCGACGCTGCCGGGGGCGCACATCTCGATGAGCCGGGCGTGCCAGGTCGGCGCGTCGGTGAACGGCATCTGCATCAGCCCGCTGTACACCGCCGGATGGCTCATCATCGCGGCGTAGGCAGCAGCGTCGTTCGGCGAAGCCCGGCGCACGGTGATCGGCGCGGCGGCGACTCTCGCCGCCGCCGGATCCGGCCGCGATCGCCGCTTGGACTCAGGCACGTTCGGAGACCCATGGCGCGACCGACGCCAGCGCGGCGTCGAGCATCCCCGGCTCGGTGCCACCCGCCATCGCCAGGTCGGCCTTGCCGCCACCCTTGCCGCCGACCTGCCCGGCGACATGGTTCACCAGCTCGCCGGCCTTGATCCGCGCGGTGCTGTCGGCGGTGACACCGGCGGCCAACTGCACGCGCCCGCCATCGACCACGGCCAGCACGATCACCGCCGTCTTCAGCTTGTCCTTCAACTTGTCGAGCGTGTCGCGCAAGGTCTTCGCATCGGCGCCGTCGAGACGCGCCGCGAGGACCTTCAGGCCCTTGACGTCGACTGCGCGGGCGACGAGGTCGTCGCCTTGGGAGGACGCGAGCCTGCCCTTCAGCGCGGCGAGCTCGCGCTCGAGGCCGCGGACCTGCTCGAGCACCTGCCCGACCCGTGCCGGCACCTCGGCCGGCGCGGCCTTCAGCGCGCCGGCCAGGCGCTGGACGGTATCCTCGAGCCCCTGCAGGTAAGCCAGGGCGTTGTCGCCCGTCACGGCCTCGACGCGGCGGATGCCGGCCGCAACCCCGCTCTCGGCGACGATCTTGAAGAGACCGATGTCGCCGGTGCGCTGCACGTGAGTGCCGCCGCAGAGCTCGCGGCTCGAGCCGATGTCGAGGACCCGAACCTCGTCGCCATACTTCTCGCCGAACAGCATCATCGCGCCGAGCTTCTGCGCTTCCTCGATAGGCATCGTGCGCGCCCCGGTCGCGTGGTTCTCGAGGATTTCGGCATTGACCTTCGCCTCGACCTCGCGGATCTCGGCGTCCGTCAGCGGCGCGTTGTGGGCGAAGTCGAAGCGCGTGCGCTCGGCGTTGACCAGCGAGCCCTTCTGCTGCACGTGCTCGCCGAGAACCTCGCGCAACGCCTTGTGCATCAGGTGGGTCGCGCTGTGATTGCGCACGGTGCGGGCGCGCTTCTCGGCGTCGACCCTCGCCCCCAGCGTGTCGCCGAGTCGGAGCGAGCCCTCGACGACGCGGCCATGGTGGCCGAAGACGGTGGCCTGGATCTTCAGCGTGTCGTCGACGAGGAAGCGCGCGAGCGCGTTGCGCAGCTCGCCGGTGTCACCGACCTGTCCGCCGCTTTCGGCATAGAACGGCGTGTGGTCGAGGACGACCACCGCGGCATCGCCGGAACGCGCCTCGGCGACCGCGGTGCCGTCGACGTAGATGGCGGTGACGCGGGCGCTTTCGTGCGCCAGCCCCTCGTAGCCATGGAAGGTCGTCGCCGCGCCGCTGTACTCCAGGCCCTGGGCGACCTTGAACTTGCCGGCATCGCGCGCGCGCCGGCGCTGCTCGTCGAGGAGCGCCTCGAAGCGGGCCTGGTCGACGGCGACGCCGCGCTCGCGGCAGACGTCGGCAGTCAGGTCGACCGGAAAACCGAAGGTGTCGTGCAGCTTGAAGGCGACGTCACCCGACAGGGTGGCGCGCGCGACGCCCGGAATGCCGGGTGCCGGCAGCGACCCTGCCAGTCCGGTCAACTTGTGCAGCTCGCTCTCGAGGATCTCCATGCCGTTGGCGATGGTCCGGAAGAACGCCTCCTCCTCCTGCCGCAGCACGTCGGTCGCGCGCTTCTGGTTCTCGCGCAGTTCCGGGTAGGCCTCGCCCATCTCCGCAACGAGCGGCGCGACCATGGCGTGGAAGAAGGGCTTGCGCGCGCCCAGCTTGTAGCCGTGGCGGATGGCGCGCCGGGTGATGCGCCGCAGGACGTATCCCCGGCCTTCGTTGCCGGGGATGACGCCGTCGACGACGGTGAAGGCACAGGCACGGATGTGGTCGGCGATGACCTTGAGCGACGGGCTGTCCGGATCGAAGTCGCCCGCGCCCGCCCCATCGACCGCCTTCTTGGCCGCCGCGAGCAGGGCCACGAACAGGTCGATCTCGTAGTTCGAGTGAACGTGCTGGAGGACCGCGGTGAGGCGCTCCAGGCCCATGCCGGTGTCCACGCTCGGCTTCGGCAGCCGGTGCATCACGCCCGCCTCGTCGCGGTTGAACTGCATGAAGACGTTGTTCCAGATCTCGATGTAGCGGTCGCCGTCCTCCTCGGGCGAGCCCGGCGGGCCGCCGGGGATGCCCTCGCCGTGGTCGTAGAAGATCTCGGAGCACGGGCCACAGGGCCCGGTGTCGCCCATCATCCAGAAGTTGTCGGTGGCGTAGCGCGCCCCCTTGTTGTCGCCGATGCGCACGATGCGTTCGGCCGGCAGCCCGATGTCGTCCTTCCAGATGGCGTAGGCCTCGTCGTCCTCGGCGTAGACCGTCGCCCAGAGCTTGTCCTTCGGCAGCTTGTAGACCTCGGTCAGCAGCTCCCACGCAAAGCGCAGCGCGTCCTTCTTGAAATAGTCGCCGAAACTGAAGTTGCCGAGCATCTCGAAAAAGGTGTGATGGCGCGCGGTGTAGCCGACGTTCTCGAGGTCGTTGTGCTTGCCGCCGGCGCGGATGCACTTCTGCGAAGTGGTGGCGCGGACGTACGGGCGCTTGTCGTAGCCGAGGAAGACGTCCTTGAACTGGTTCATCCCGGCGTTCGTGAACAGCAACGTCGGGTCGTCGCCGGGAACCACCGGACTCGACGCGACGACGGTGTGGCCCTTCGATTCGAAGAACTTCAGGAACGTGGAACGGATCTCGGAGGCTTTCATCGACGGACTCGGGTCAGGAGGGGCATGAGCGCCCCGGACAGCGCGCCGGACCCCTCGACCCGCAGGCTATCGCGAGCGGGGTAGAGTGTGCGGCTGAACGGAGATTTTCCCATGGACATGAAAGCTTCACCCCTAGCCGCATTGAACGATGCCGGCCTCCTCAAGACCGATGCCCTGATCGACGGCACCTGGGTCGGTTCGAAGGCGCGCTTCGCGGTCGTCGATCCGGCCACCGGCGCCTCGCTCGCCGAAGTCGCCAACCTCGGCGCGACCGAGGCGAAGGCCGCCGTCGCTGCGGCCGCCAAGGCCTGGCCCGCATGGCGCGCCAAGACCGCGCTGGAGCGCGGCGCGATCCTGATGAAATGGTTCCAGCTGCTGCACCAGCACGCCGACGACCTGGCCCGCATCATGACCGCCGAGCAGGGCAAACCGCTGGCCGAGGCGCGCGGCGAGGTCACCTACGGGGCGAGCTTCATCTCCTGGTTCGCCGAGGAGTCGCGCCGCGTCTACGGCGAGACCATCCCGACCACCGACGCCGGCAAGCGCTACCTGGTGCTCAAGCAACCCGTCGGCGTCTGCGCCGCGATCACGCCGTGGAATTTCCCGATCGCCATGATCACCCGCAAGGTCGCGCCGGCGCTGGCGGCCGGCTGCCCGGTCGTCATCAAGCCGGCGGAGCAGACGCCGCTGTCGGCGCTGGCCGTGGCCGAACTGGCGCAGCGCGCCGGCATGCCGCCCGGGGTGCTCAACGTGCTGACCGCCGACAGCGCGAACTCGATCGCCATCGGCGAGGTGCTCTGCGCCAGCGACACGGTGCGGCACCTGTCGTTCACCGGCTCGACCGAAGTCGGCCGGATCCTGATGCGCCAGTGCGCGCCGACCATCAAGAAGCTCTCGCTCGAACTCGGCGGCAATGCCCCCTTCATCGTCTTCGACGACGCCGACATCGACAGCGCGGTCGAGGGCGCGATGATCAGCAAGTACCGCAACGCCGGGCAGACCTGCGTCTGCGCGAACCGGCTCTACGTCCAGGACGGCGTCTACGACGCCTTCGTCGCCAAGCTGGCCGCCAAGGCCAAGGGCATCAAGGTCGGCAACGGCTTCGAGACTGGCATCACCCAGGGGCCGCTGATCGACGCGCCGGCGCTGGCCAAGGTCGAGGAGCACGTCGCCGACGCGCTCGCCAAGGGCGCGAAGGTGCTGACCGGCGGGCGCCGTATCGGCAGCCAGTTCTACGAGCCGACCGTGCTGGCCGAGGCGACGAGCGAGATGCTGTGCGCGCGCGAGGAGACCTTCGGCCCGGTCGCCCCGGTCTTCCGCTTCAAGACCGAGGCCGAGGCCATCGAGATGGCCAACGCCACCGAGTTCGGTCTGGCGAGCTACTTCTACAGCCGGGACATCGGCCGGATCTTCCGTGTCGGCGAGGCGCTCGAGTACGGCATGGTCGGCGTCAACACCGGCCTGATCTCGACCTCGGAGGTGCCGTTCGGCGGGGTCAAGCAGTCTGGTCTGGGCCGCGAAGGCTCGCACCACGGCATCGACGACTACCTCGAGACCAAGTACCTCTGTCTCGGCGACATCCTGAAGTGACGCGGGCGCCGCGCTGAGCGGCGCCAGGCCTGTCAGCCAGCCCTAGTCGTCGTTGGCGGCGTCGAGCGGCCGGGCCCCGCTCTCCTGGAAGTTCGCCATGCCGATACGACCTTGCGCAGGCTCGTCGAGCGCCATGCCGATCGCCTTGCGCAGCAGCCCGTCGGGGTCGCTGCCTTCTTCCGGATAGAGCGCGACCCCAACCGCCACCGCGATGGCGACGCCGATGCCGCCGACGCTGAAGGGCTCCATCAGGACCTGGGCGAGCTTGCGGGCGACGCGCTCGGCATCGGCCGGCACCAGCATCGAGCCGAGCAGCACCGCGAACGACTCCTCGTCGAGCGCGGCGACGATGTCGCTGGCGCGGACGGCCGCACGCAGCCGCACCGCGATCTTGCGGCGCAGCGCGTCGGCGGCATCGGTTCCGAGCCGCGATTGGGTCGTCGTGAAACCCTCGATCCGCAGCGCCAGCACCGCCATCGGCGCCGGCTCGCGCTCGCGCAACGCCAGCAGCTGGCTCAGGTGCTCGATCAGTTGCAGGCGATGCGGCAGGCCGGTCGCGAGGTCGGTCGAATAAGCCTTGCGCGAGGCCCGCTCGACGCGCTTGCGCTCGATCGCCGCGCGAACGCGGCGGCCGAGCACCGCGCCTTCGAGGTCGGCCGGCGACAGCACGTCCTCGGCGCCGCGCGCCAGCCACTGCAGGACGGCCGGCGGCGACTCGTCCGCATCGACGACGACGACCGCAGACGCCGCCCAGTCGGCCGGCGCGAAGGCCGTGTCGGGCGCATCCACGGCGGCCGCTGCCACCAGGATCGCCTCGACCGGATCCGCGGGTGCGGGCTCGGTGTCATGGAGCACGAACGGCCCGAACGGCGATTCAGCGAAGTGCGCCCCGAGCAGGGCCGGAGCGACGCCGACGAGACGGATCCGCAGCAGCGCGCTCACCGGCACGTGATTCGGGCAGTGCACCCGAAAGCGAGACGAACGGACGGTGCGGACAGGCGTGGAAGCATCCGGCCATCATAGGCGCCGCGCCACCGCCCCCTGCCCCGGGTCATCGCCATGGCGACGAGGCCTCGCAAGCGATCAGCGAGGCTCTGCCGGAGTGACCGCCGCCGGATCCGAGGGCGCCGGATGGGCTCGGTGCCGGAACAGCCGCTGGAAGCGCTGCACGCCATCGTCCACGAAGGTGAAGACGACAGGAATGACCAGCAGGCTGAGGAAGGTGGAGGTGATCAGCCCGCCGATGACGACGATGGCCATCGGCGCCCGAAAGCTCGGATCGTTGCCGATGCCGAGCGCGATCGGCATCATCCCCGCGCCCATCGCGATCGTCGTCATGACGATCGGCCGGGCGCGCTTGTGGCAGGCGTCGAGCAGCGCCTCCATGCGCGTCATGCCGCGGTCGCGCCGCGCCATGATCGCGTACTCCACCAGCAGGATCGAGTTCTTCGTGGCGATGCCCATCAGCATGATCAGCCCGATCATCGACGGCATCGACAGGGCCGTTCCGGTCAGGAAGAGCGCAAGGAACGCACCTGGGATCGACAGCACGAGCGCGACGAGGATCGTCACCGGCTGGACGAAATCCTTGAACAGCAGCACCAGGACGATGTAGATACAGGCCACGCCCGTCAGCATCGCCAGGCCGAAGCTCGCGAACAGCTCGCCCATCGCCTCGGCGTCGCCGACGGTCGTCTGCGCCACCCCAGGCGGCAGGTTGCGCAGGCTCGGCAGGGCCAGCGCCCGCTTCTCGACCTCGCCGAGCGGCTGCTGGTTCAGCTCGATCTCGAAGTTGATGTTGCGCAGACGGTCGTAGCGATCGATCTGCGCCGGTCCGCTGGCGATCTGCAGGGTGGCGACGTTGCCGAGCA
This sequence comes from Burkholderiales bacterium, assembly GCA_038318385.1. GTDB lineage: Bacteria > Pseudomonadota > Gammaproteobacteria > Burkholderiales > Burkholderiaceae_C > Schlegelella_A. The sequence goes on from JBBQCD010000009.1 coordinate 60,395, forward strand.
TCACCGGCCCGTGGGCACCGGGCACCGACAGCCGCGACAGCAAGTCGAGGTCGGTGCGGGCCGAGGGCGCGAGCTTGACGACGACTGGCACCTGGCGGCGCGACAGGTTGAGTTTCGCCAGGCCCTGGTCGTAGTCGCCCGAGGTCGCGATTCGCAAGGTGTCGGCGATCGCAGCCGTCGTCACGCCGAGGTCCGCGGCGCGGGCGAAGTCGGGGCGGATGACGAGTTCCGGGCGGATCAGGCTGGACGTCGAGACGACGTTGCCGATCCCGGGAATCGTCCGCAGGTCGCGCTCGACGCGGCGCGCATGTTCGGCCAGCACCCGGCCGTCCTCGCCGGCCAGCACCAGGACGTACTTCTCGCTCGAGCCGCCGAAGCCGACCTTGACGCGCGCTCCCGGCAGCGCCGTCAGCGCCTCGCGCAACTCGCCCTCCACGGTCTGCTTGCGCACCCCGTGGCGCTCGCCGCGCGGCGTCATGTTGATGGTCAGGGTCGCCTTGCGGACCTCGGGCGAGCCACCCGGCGCGAACGGATCGGCACCGGTGTTGCCGCCACCGACCGCGGTGTAGACCAGCTTGACGTTCGGGTTCTTCTGGACGATGCGGCGCGCCGCCTCGGCCGTGGCCAGCGTGTCCTCGAAGGTCGCACCCGGCGGCAGCGAGATCGCCACCTGGGTCTGCGACAGGTCGTCCGGCGGAATGAAGCCGGTCGGCAACAGCGGCACCAGCGCGAGCGCGCCGACGAAGAACAGCGTGGCGCCGATCGTCGTCAGGATCCGGTGGCGCAGGCAGGCCTCGACCCAGCGCATGTAGACGCCGAGCCAGCGCCCCTCGCGATGCTCGCCCTTGGGAGGCTTGAGAACGTACGCCGACATCATCGGCGTCAGCAGGCGCGCCACGACCAGCGAGATGAAGACGGCGATCGCCGCGGTCCAGCCGAACTGCACGAAGAACTTGCCCGGCACGCCGCTCATGAACGCGGTCGGCAGGAACACGGCGATCAGGGTGAAGGTGGTCGCAATCACCGCCAGGCCGATCTCGTCGGCCGCTTCCATCGCCGCCTGGAACGGCGTCTTGCCCATGCGCAGATGCCGCATGATGTTCTCGATCTCGACGATGGCGTCGTCGACCAGGATCCCGACCACCAGCGACAGCGCCAGCAGCGTCACCGCGTTGAGCGTGAAGCCGAGCAGCGACATCAGCCAGAAGGCCGGGATCACCGACAGGGGCAGCGCCGTGGTCGCGACCAGCGTCGCGCGCCAATCGCGCAGGAACAGGAACACCACCAGCACCGCCAGCGCCGCGCCCTCGAACAGCAGCGCCATCGAGCCGTCGTAGTTCTCCTGCACCGGGTCGACGAAGTTGAACGCCTCGACCACGCTGATCTCGGGATGGGCGGCCTTCAGCACCTCGAGCTGATGGCGCACGCCGGCCGCGACCTCGGTCTCGCCGGCGCCCTTGGTGCGCACGATCTCGAAGCCGACCACCGGCTTGCCGTTCAGGAGCGCCGTCGAGCGCCGTTCGGCGACGCCGTCCGTCACCTTGGCGACCTCGTCCAGGCGCAGCCGGCGCCCGTCGCCCAGGGCGATCTCGAGCCGCGCCAGTTCGGCCGCCGACTGCACCGTGCCGATGGTGCGCACCGACTGCTCGGCACCGCCGAGGTCCGTGCGGCCCCCCGAGCCTTCGCGCTGGGTCTGCAGCAACTGGCGCGAGATCTCTGCGGCGGTCGCGTTCAGCGCCTGCAGCCGCGCCGGGTCGAGCTCGACCTTGACCTCGCGGGAGACGCCGCCGACCCGCGTCACCGCGCCGACGCCGCGCACCGACAGCAGGCTGCGGGTGACGACGTCGTCGACGAACCACGACAGCGCCTCGTCGTCCATCCGGCTGGAGGCGACCGTGTAGGTGAGGATCGGCGAGCCCGCGAGATCGACCTTCGAGATGATCGGGTCGCGCAGGTCGGACGGCAAGTCCGAGCGGATCCGGGCGACCGCGTCGCGGACGTCGTCGAGCGCCTCCTGCGTCGGCTTCTCGAGGCGGAATTCGACCGTCGTGATCGAGCTGCCGTCCTGAACCGTGGTGTAGATGTGCTTGACGCCCTGCAGCGTCGCGATCGAGTTCTCGATCTTGCGGGCGACGTCGGTCTCGAGCTGTGCCGGCGAGGCGCCCGGCAGCGCGGCGGTGACGGTGACCGTCGGCAGGTCGATGTCGGGAAAGTTCTGGATCTTCATCGCCCGGAAGCTCATCAGGCCGACGATCGTCAGCATGATGAACAGCAGCACCCCGGGGATGGGGTTGCGGATCGACCAGGAGGAAACGTTGACGGCCATGCCGGTTCCTAGGGCCGGCTGGCCGCGGTTGTCGGCCGCGCCGTCGCGATGGCCGGCGCGACGGCAGGCGCGGAAGCCGCGCCGGCGCCAGGCGGCGGCTCGACGATGCGCACGGTGTCGCCGTCGGCGAGGAAGCCACCACCGGCGAGGACCACGCGCGCATCCGCGTCGAGCCCACCCTTGATCTCGACCCGATCGCCGACGCGACGCCCGATGGCGACCTTGGTCTCGATCACCTTCTGCTCGGGGCCGATGCGAAACACGTAGCTGAAGCCGTCGCGCAACAGCACGGCGCTCTGCGGCAGGGTCAGCCCGGTCGAGGAGCCGACCTCGAACATGCCGGTCGCGAACATGCCGGCACGCGCCGGCCCGGGTTGCGGCAGGTCGACATAGACGATGCCGTTGCGGGTCTGCGGATCGACGGTCGGCGCCACCACCCGGACCTTGCCCGACACCGCATTGCCGTCGGCCAGCGTGAGCGTCGCGCCCATGCCCGCCTTCAGACGCCCGAGGTCGGCCGAAGGGACCTGCGCGCGCCATTCCAGGCGACCCTGGCGGATCATGCGAAAGAGCTCCTGGCCGGCCGGCAGCACCGCCCCAACGGTGGCGCTGCGCGCCGAGATCACGCCGTTGTCGGGCGCCAGCACCGCCGTCTGGGCGACGCGCAACTGGCGCGCGCGCAGCGCTGCGCGCTGGGCGTCGAGGCGCGCGCGCGCGGTGCGCTCGGCGGTGACGTACTGATTGATCGTCGCCTCGCTGAGCGCGCCGGTGGAATTCAGGCTCTTGGCGCGCTCGGCGTTCGCGGACGCCTCGGCCAGCGTCGCCTCGGCCTCGACGACGGCGGCGCGCGCCTGGGAGAGGTCGACTTCCATCGACTCCGGAGCGAACGTCGCCAGGGTCTGGCCGCGTCGGACGACGTCACCCACGTTGACGCGCACCGACGCCAGCCGCAGGCCGTTGGCTTCGGTGCCGATGCTCGCCTCCTGCCAGGCGGCGATGTTGCCGTTGGCATCGACGCGCTGCGGCAGCGTCGCCTGTGTCGGTCGCGTGACGACGACGCTGAGCGCGGGCGCCGCGGGCGCGCCCTTCTTGTCGTCGGCGGCGCCGGCGGCGAACGCTGCAGCGACCGCCAGGGTGACGACGAGCGCAGCGGCAGCGCCGAGCGCGATGGCGACGCGGGAGGAGGAGGTCTTCATGGCAGCGAAGGTCATCGGAGATGGAGCGCGGTGGCGTTTCCGGAGGCCGGATCGGGTTCGATGCGTTGCCAGCCGCCGCCGAGTGCGCGATGCAGGGCGATCCAGGCGGCGATGCGTTCGCGCTGGAGGTCGATCAGGGCGTTCTGCGCCGCGAAAGCGCTGCGCCGGGCTTCCTCGAGCTCGAACAAGGTGCCGAAGCCGCTGCGGTAGCGCGCATCCGCGGCGCGCAGCGCAACCTCGAAATCACCGGCGGCAGCTTGTGCATCGACGATCCGTTCGGCGCTGCCCTGCAGGTTGACGAGGGCGCTTTCGACTTCGCGGATCGCCGTGCGCAGCGTGGCCGCGTAGGCACTCGCCGAGGCGTCGTACGCGGCCCGCGCCGCGACGACATTGGCGCGGCGCGTGCCGGCGTCGAAGATCGGCAGCGTGACGGCCAACGGCCCGAGATTCCAGACCGCGCCGCTGACCGGCCCGGCGCCGAAATCGACCCGACCGACACCGATGCTTCCGGCCAGGCTGACACGGGGAAAGCGCTCGGCGCGGGCGCGTTCCACATCGGCACTGGCGGCGACGAGATCGCGCTCGCGGGCGCGCACGTCCGGGCGCTGCGCCAGCGCGGCCGCAGGCACGCTCAATACCACCAGCGCCGCCGGGACCGGCAGGCGTGCCGTCGCCGGCGCCAGCAGCTCGCGCAACGGGTCTTCCGCCAGACCCGTCAAGGCGACCAGCGCCTTGACGCCCTGCTCGCATTGCTCGGCCTGCTGCTTCGCGCCGACCCGCACCTGCGCCGCGCTGGCGCGCGCCAGGGCGGCATTCGCCGGCGACTCGAAGCCGGCCCGGCTGCTGAGATCCGTCAGGCGCGAACTCTCGGCACGCGACCCGGCTTCGAGCCGAGCCTGCACGACGCGCGCCTGGCAGGCGCGCAGACCGAGATAGCTGTCGGCGGTCTCGGCGGCGAGCGCGACGCGCGCGTCGGCCGCGCTGGCCTCGGCGCCCGCCAGGCGCGCATCGGCAGCGTCCTGCGCGGCACGGTTGCGGCCGAAGACATCGAGCTCCCAGCCGGCGCGCGCGGCCACGACGAGCGAGGTTGCCGCGGGAAGGCTGATGTCCTGGCGGCCGCGGGACGCGCTGGCTTCGGCATCGAGCGACGGCAGGCGTGCGGCCACTGCCGCCGTCCGCGTCGCCCGTGCCTGCTCGATCCTCGCCGCCGCTGCAGCGACGGTGGGGCTGACGGCTTCGGCAGCAGCGATGAGGCGCGGCACGAGCGGATCGTCGAAGCCGGCCCACCAGGCGTTGGCCGACTGCCCAACAGGCGCATCGGCTGGCGGCGGCAGTGTCGCGTGCCAGCGCGACGGCACGGCGGCGATGCTGGCAACGTCGGCGGCGGGCGGCAGCTGCACGCAACCGGTGAGCGTCGCGAGCAGGACCGAGGCGAGCCGGGTCCCGACGCGCCCCGTCACGACGGCATCCTCGGTCTCGCGAGGCAGTTCCTTTCGAGGAAGGTGCCCGAACAGTCGCCGGGTCTTCCTCGCCCGCAAGCGGGAAATAAGCGTGCGATCGACATCAGGGACGCAATGGAAGTGCAGGTTGCGGGCCGAGGAGCTCGGCGCGACACACAAGCAGTTGATCGGGCCGCGACCGCCGATGGTGGTCGGGTTTGCGACGTGGGAATCTGCTCGAATGCCTTTCGACCGGCTTCAGGCTTTCCCGGGACTTATCCTGCCAATGGTACCGGAGGTTGGCGGCCGGACGGCTCGCAGGCGTCGTCTGCCAGGCGTCCGAGGTACGTGCGGGCGTCGTCGTGGCGTAGCAGTGCGTCGAGGGACGGTTCGAACCTGATCCGGCCGTTGTTGACGAACATGAACCGCTCGCAGGTGCTGCGCAGGATCTCGACGTGGTAAGGCTCGGTCGGATGCAGGCAGAGGAAGACCAGGCGGCGACGCTCGCGCAGCTTCGCGAAGAAGTCGAGCATGAAGCCGATGTAGCCGTCCTGCGTGTTGAACTGGGGCTCGTCGAACAGGTGCACGAGGGGTGTCTCCGCGACGGCCCGCGCCATCAGCGCCTCCGGCCGTGTGCGCCGGAACGCGCGAACCTGGTACGACTGGTGGTAATGGATGGCCATGCGGTCACGCTCGCCGTAGCGCACCGCATGTATGTCCTGCCCGTCGATGAGCACGCGACCCGAGCTGGGCGCGTTGCTGCCCGTGATCAGCTCGAACAACGTCGTCTTTCCGGAGCCGTTCGGCCCCATGACGCCGACGATACCTGGTGACGTGATCTCGAAATCGGCCGCCAGCGAGAACGTGACCTGGGGGCGCAGACGCCCGCGGGTGTAGCGCTTTTCCAGCCGCTCGACGCGCAGCAGCGGCGGGCTCGTCGTCATACGCCCAGCAGCCTCATGCGCAGCGCAACGTCATCGCGCAGGGCGGCGGCAGCGCCGTGGAAAACCACCCTGCCACGGTCGAGCACGTAGGCGCTGTCGGCGACGGCCAGGGCGCTCTGCACGTTCTGTTCGACGACGAGCACGGCGATGCCTTCGCGCTTGAGCCGCAGGATCGTCGCCATCACGTCCTGCACGATCTTCGGCGCCAGGCCCTGGCTGGGCTCGTCGAAGAGCACCAGGCCCGGCGACCCGAGAAGAGCCCGGGAGATGGCGACCATCTGCATCTCGCCGCCCGAGAGGTTTTCGCACTCGCGCTCCATCAGGTACTCGAGCGCGCTGAAGATCTCGAAGCAGTCACGTTCGCGCCAGGACCGGAAGGCGGTCTTCTTGCGGGCGATCGACAGGTTGCGGGCGACGGTCAGCGTCGGGAAGATGCGGCGGTCGTCCGGCACCCAACCGACGCCGCGGCGGGCAATCTCGTGGGTCGGCGCGCGGGTCACGTCGTGCCCGTCGAAGTGCACGCTGCCACGCCGCGCCGGCGTCAGGCCCAGCACCGACCGCAGCAGCGTCGTCTTGCCGGCGCCGTTGGCGCCGAGCAGCGCCACGATCTCGCCGCGGTCGACCGCCAAGGAGACGCCGAAGAGCACCTGCGTGTCGCCGTAGAACGTGTCGACCTGGTCGATCGCGAGCATCACACAGCCCCGAGGTTGGAGCGTTGCACCCATGCGTTCTCGCGCAGCTCGGCAGGCGTGCCCGCGGCGATCACCTGGCCCCAGTGGATGACCGAGATGGTGTCTGCCAGGCGGAACAGGAAGCGCATGTCGTGCTCGATCACGACGATGGTCAGTTGCTCCTTGAGGGCGCCTACGAGTTCGGCGAGACGTGCCGTTCCTTCGGCCCCGAGACCCGCGGTGGGCTCGTCCAGAAACAGCAGTCGTGGCGCCGCCGCCAGCGCCACGGCGATCTCAAGCGCGCGCCGTTCGCCGTACGACAGGCCGCGCGCCGGCATGGCTTCCTTGCCGGCCAGGCCGACGCGGGCGAGCACCGTCGCGGCCTCGTCGGCAGCCGCCGAGTCGCAGCGCAGGTCGCGCCACGGTCGCAGGGCCTGCGCGCGAACGCGCGGCAGGGCGACCAGCACGTTGTCGAGCGCCGTGTCGTCGTCGAACAGGTTCATGACCTGGAAGGAGCGCGAGATGCCCCGGGTGGCGATGCGCCGCGGCGACAGCCCGGTGATGTCGGCGCCGGCGAATCGGACGCGGCCGCGGTCTGGCGCGTAGCGGCCGGTGAGGACGTTGAAGCAGGTGGTCTTGCCGGCGCCGTTCGGGCCCATGAGGCCCGAGCAGCGGCCTTCCTCGAAGCTCAGGCTCAGGTCCTGCAGAACGACCTGGTCGCCGAAGCGCTTGTGCAGACCGACCGCTTCAAACAGGGCCATGCAGCGCCTCGCTGGCGAGGCCGGGCGTTGACGGTGCCGCCGGTGGCGGCGGACGGGCGGCGGCGTGGCGCCGCATCGCGTCCTGCCAGATCCCGGCGATTCCTTCCGGCTTCCAGAGCACCATCGCCACGAAGAGCAGCCCGTACCAGAGCAGCCAGGTCTCGGTCGCGGCGCCGAGCACGTCGCGCGCGAGGATGAAGAACACCGCCCCGATCGCCGGCCCCCAGAAGCTGACGAGGCCGCCGCCGATGAGCACCATCATCACGACGAAGCCGGAGGAGTGCAGGCTCATCACGTTCGGGTAGGCCGACTGCTGCGCCAGTGCGAACAGGGCGCCGGCGAGACCGGCGAAGGCCGAGGCGATCGTGATGCTCAGCCACTTGTAAAGCCAGACGTTGTAGCCGACGAAGGCGGCGCGTACCTCGTTCTGCCGGATTGCTGCCAGGACGCGGCCGAGCGGCGAGTGCACCAGACGCCAGAGCACGACCAGCGAGATCGCGAAGATGACGAAGCAGAAGTAGAACAAGGCCTGGTTGCTGCGCAGGCTCACGCTGGCGAAGCCGAGCGAGGCCACCGGGCGGACGATGTTCTGCAGGCCGTCCTCGCCACCGGTGACGGCGTGCCACTTGACGGCGACGAACCACGTCACCTGACCGAAGGCGATCGTGAGCAGCGCGAAGTAGATCCCGCGCTTGTGGGCCACGCAGGCGCCGACGACAGCGCCAAGGACCGCTGCGATCAGCACGGCGCCGGCGAGATCGAGCCAAAGGTCGGCAACGACGTATTGCTGCAGCAACCCGAACGCGTAGGCGCCGACGCCGAAGAAGGCGCCATGCCCGAACGATGGCAGTCCGGTGGTGCCGAGCATCAGGTTGTAGCCGAGCGCGAACAGCATCCAGATCATCACCTCGAGCGCGAGGTACTGGTAGAGACCCACCGCGCCGAGCCAGAGCGGCGTGCTGCCGAGCGCGAGCAGCAGCACGAGCATCGGCATGGGCAGGAAGCCGGCGCGCGGCGGGGCGGTGGACATGGCAGGGAAAACAGCGATGCGAAGCGGGTGGACAGGAATGAATGTACGTTCTACTATTGTCACAAGCAAGAACTTTTGTTCATTCCTCGGGTTTCCCCGCCAGCACCCCTCTCCTTCAGCCGCCATGACGCCGCCCGCCACCAACTTCGCCGAGCTGAAGGAAACGATCACGCGCGCCTATCCGAGCCTGTCTCCGCAACTGCAGCGCCTGTCGCGCTACGCGATCGAGCACCCCGACGAACTCGCGCTGGGCACCGTGGCGGCCATCGCGCAGACGAACGAGGTCCAGCCGTCGTCGATCGTGCGCTTCGCCAACGCCCTCGGCTTCACCGGCTTCACGCAGATGCAGCAGGTGTTCCAGGGTCACCTCGTCGCCCGCTCGACGCCGTACCGCGAACGCATCGCCCAGATGCGTCGCAGCGGCGAAGGCGACGGCGGCGATGACCTGCTGCACCGCTTCGCGGTCGAAGCGACCGCCGAGCTGCAGCAGCTCGTCGAGCACGTCGATTCCGCACGGCTCGATGCCGCGGCGCAGGTGCTCGCCACGGCGCCCCGCATCCATGTGCTCGCGCAGCGTCGGGCATTTCCCGTTGCCTGCTACCTCGCCTATGCGCTCAGCCAGCTCGAGCTTCCGGTGCAGCTGCTCGATGGCGCCGGCGGGATGCTGAACGAGTTCGCCCGCGGCATCCGCGCCGGCGAGGCGTTGCTGGTGGCGAGCTTTCGCAACTACACACCGGCCGTCGTGGAGACCGCCGAGGCCTGCCGGGTGAAAGGTGTCTCGGTGGTCGCCATCACCGACAGCGCCCTCTCGCCGCTGCGCCCCACGGCCGACATCTGCTTCGAGCTCGGCGACGACTCGAGCCGACCCTTCCGCTCGCTCGTCGGCCCGCTTTGCCTGGCGCAGGCCCTCGTCGTCGGCACCGGGCAGGCACTGGCCGCCCACGGCGCCAAGGCGACGAAGGCGGCGCGGGGCCGGCGCACGAAAACCGGCGCGTCGCGGGATCGATCCGGCAGGGACTCGCGATGAGCGACGCCGCCGCGTCCTCGTCTACGTCGCGCGGTGCCGACCGTCCGATCGACGTGATCTGCATGGGTCGCGCCGCCGTCGATCTGTACGGCGAGCAGATCGGCGGTCGCCTCGAGGACATGCGCTCCTTCGCCCGCTACCTCGGCGGCTCGCCGGCGAACACCGCAGTCGGCGTCGCCCGCCTCGGACTGAGGCCCGCGATGCTCACCCGCGTCGGCGACGAGCACAACGGCCGCTTCGTGCGCGAGCGCCTGGCCGCCGAGGGCGTCGACGTCAGTCACGTCACGACCGATCCGAAGCGCCTGACCGCGCTCGTCTTTCTGGGCATCCGCGATCGCGAAACGTTTCCGCTTGTCTTCTATCGCGATCACTGCGCCGACATGGCGATCGAGGCCGGCGATTTCGACGACGCCTTCGTCGCCCAGGCGCAGGCGCTTCTGCTGTCGGGCACCCATCTCTCGCAGCCCGGCACCCTGGCCGCCTGCCGGCACGCCATGGCCCTGGCGCGCGCCTCAGGCACCCGCATCGTGCTGGACATCGACTACCGGCCGGTGCTCTGGGGCCTCACCAGCCCGGGCCTCGGCGAGCAGCGCTACGTCGCCTCCGCCGCGGTGAGCCGCCAGCTGCAGGCGGTGGTCGCCGAATGCGACCTACTCGTCGGCACCGAGGAAGAGATCCGCATCGCCGGGGGCAGCGACGACACGCTCGCCGCGCTGCGCCGCTTGCGCGAACTCACGCCGGCGACGCTGGTCCTCAAGCGCGGACCGATGGGCTGCGCCGTGTTCGCAGGGCAGATCCCGGCGACGATCGACGAGGGCCTCGCCGGCCCTGGCTTTCCGGTCGAGGTGTTCAACGTTCTCGGTGCGGGCGACGCCTTCATGGCCGGCTTCCTGCGCGGCTGGTTGCGAGGCGAAGCGCTGGAGCGATGCTGCACCTTCGCCAACGCCTGCGGCGCCCTCGTCGTCTCGCGACACGGCTGCGCCCCGGCCATGCCGAGCTGGGCCGAACTGCAACACTTCCTCGCGCGCGGCTCGAACGAGCGCGCCCTGCGCAAGGACGCAGCACTGGAGCAGCTGCACCGCGCGACGACGCGGCTGCGGGCGTGGCCCGAACTGGCCGTGCTCGCCTTCGACCACCGGCTCCAGTTCGAGGACCTGGCTGCCAAGGACACCACCGTGGCCGACGCCGCCGCACGCATCGCCCGCTTCAAGAATCTCCTGGCCAAGGGTGCGCAGCGGGGCGCCGGGATGGTCGCCGCGAACGGCATCAAGATCGGCGCCGGCATCCTTCTCGACGACCGATATGGCGAAGACGTTCTGCCTCTGCTGACCGGCGGCAGGTGGTGGATCGGCCGGCCGGTCGAGCTGCCCGGCTCGCGCCCACTCGCCTTCGAGGCCAGCGCCGGCCTGGCGCTGGCCATGCGCGCCTGGCCCACCGAACACGTCGCGAAGTGCCTCGTCATTCATCACCCCGATGATCCCGCCGACTTGCGCGAGGCGCAGATGCAGAGCCTGCGCGACCTGCAGGACGCGTGCGTCGGCACCGATCGCGAACTGCTGATCGAGGTGATTCCGCCGCGCGAGGCGTCCGCCGAGGACGACACGCTGGCGCGTGCGCTCGCGCAGATCTACGACGCCGGGGTGCGACCGGACTGGTGGAAGTTGCCGCCGCCGGCGAGTGCCCGCGCCTGGCGCCTGATCACCGAGTGCATCGAGCGGCGCGACCGGCATTGCCGCGGCGTCCTGCTGCTTGGCCTGGACGCAAGCGAAGACGCGCTGGCGAAAGGCTTCGCGACCGCGGCGCCGCACGCCGTCTGCAAGGGCTTCGCCGTAGGCCGCTCGATCTTCGCCGAGGCGGCCGCGGCCTGGTTTGCCGGGCGCATGAACGACGAGACGGTCGTCGCCAACGTTGCCGAGCGCTATGCCCGGCTCACCGCGCTCTGGCGACGTGCCAGGCAGCCTTTGGAGGAAACCACGTGACGCTTCGAATCGGATTCATCGGCATCGGCATGATGGGGCACGGCATGGCGAAGAACCTGCTGGCCAAGGGCTACCCGCTCGTCTTCAAGGCCAACCGCAATCGAGAGCGCCTGGCCGATTTGCTCGCAGCAGGTGCCGTCGAGGCGAAGACCCATGCCGACGTCGCGCGTGGAAGCGACATCGTCTTCATCTGCGTGGGAACCTCCCCTCAGGTCGAAGAAATTGTCTGGGGCGCCGAGGGTCTCGCCATGGCAGCGCGGCCGGGGCTGATGGTGGTCGATACGTCGACTGCCGAGCCGTCTTCGACGGGGCGCATTCGCGCGGACCTGGCGACGCGCGGCGTGCGCTTCGTCGACGCGCCACTGGCACGCACACCGAAGGAGGCCGAGGAAGGGCGCCTCAACACGATGGTCGGCGCCGAGGCGGCCGACTTCGATCTGCTCAAGCCGGTCCTGCAGGCCTTTTGCGAGAACATCTTTCACGTCGGCCCGCCGGGCAGCGGCCATGTACTGAAGCTGGTCAACAACATGCTGGCGATGACTCAGGCGGCGGCGATCGCCGAGGCGGCCGCCGTCGCCGCCGCGAGCGGCCTCTCGCTGCAACGGCTGTTCGAGGTGGTCAGCGCCGGCGGCGTCAACTCCGGCATCTTCCAGATGATGTTCGGGCAGATGCTGCAGGGCAACCTCGCCGGGCTGAAGTTCGCCATCGGCAACGGCCAGAAGGACCTGCGCTACTACACCCACCTCGCCGAGGCCTCGGGGGTCCCGAGCTTCGTCGGCGAGGCCGCGCACCAGACCTTCGTGCAAGCCGCCGGCCTCGGCCACGGCGACAAGTTCATCGCCTCGCTCTTCGAGGCCCAGGAGCAGACCGCGAAGGTCCGCATCATCGACAACGACAGGAGACAACCATGAACGATCGTCGCAAGCTGCTGAAGACGTCCGCCCTGGCCATCGCCGGCGCCGGCCTGTACGGAGTCGCTCCGTTCTACGGTCCTTGGAAGCACAACCGCGCCTGGGCGCAGAGCGCGCAGAAGAAGCCACTCGTGATTGGCCTGACGATGGACGCCAGCGGCCAGTACGGCGCGTCCGGGCAGATGGAGCGGCTCGGCGCGATGATGGCCATCAAGGAGTTCAACGCCAAGGGCGGCCTGCTCGGCCGGACCATCGAGGCGATCCACATGGACACCGAGACGACGCCGGCCACCGGGACGCGCATCGCCGAGCGCATGATCACCCGCAACGAGGCGGCGTTCATGATCGGCGCCATCCATTCCGGCGTGGCCAACGCAATCTCGCAGGTGGCGCAGAAGTACGGCTGCATCTACCTCAACACCAACTCCAGCTCGCCGACCGAAGCCGGCAAGAACTGCCACCGCGTCAAGTTCGTCTGGGACGGCAACGGCACGAACTTCTCGCATGCCATCGTCAAGAACGCGATGAAGGTGAACGGGAAGAACTGGCTGCTTCTGACCAACGACTACGTCTGGGGCCACGAGACCTCGAAGGCGACGCGGGCGATCGTAGAGGCCAATGGCGGCAAGATCGTCGACGAGCTGCTCGTGCCCGAGAACACCCGCGACTTCGCCTCGTACCTGCTCAAGATCCAGCAGATCAAGCCCGACGTGGTCGCAGCGGCGATCGGCGGCGACGATGTCAAGGCGCTGCGCCAGCAGGTGGTGCAGTCGAAGATGAACCAGAAACCGGCGTGGATCAACAACCAGCAGGACTGGCCCGACGTGTATGGCCTCGGCCCCGACGCCATCTTCGGCGTCTTCGGCACCAATTGGTACTACCGGCTCGATCTGCCGGGGGTGAAGGAGTTCGTCGCCGCTTACCAGAAGCAGTTCCCCGGCATGACGATCCGGGTGCCGGGCAACGTGTTCTACAACGGCTACATGGGCACGCGCGAGTTGCTGCGCGCCGTGGAGCGCGCCGGATCGACGAACAACCTGGCGGTCATCAAGGAGCTCGAGGGCCTGAAGGTCAGCGCCCGCGACCGCATGCAGCACTTCGACGCCTACATGAACCCGACCACGCACCACCTGCAGCAGACCATCTACATGGCGAGCTACAACGACAAGCCGGCCGAGAAGGACGACATCTTCCACATCCTCGCGCAGGTGCCACCGCAGGAGGTGGAGGACAAGGACGCCCCGGGGCAGTGCAAGCTCGAGACGATGGCATCCACGCCGAGCTACGAGCAGTGACCGCCGGGACGGGTCGCTGAACATCGGTCTCGAGGCGAAGGGGGCCTGATGCGCTGGCTGATCGATCTCCTGCCGCACCTGCTGAATGGCGTGTCGCTCGGGCTGCTGTTCGCGCTGCTCGCCCTCGGCTTCATGCTGATCGTCGGCGTGATGGAGACGATCAACCTCGCGCACGGCTCGCTCTTCGCCCTCGGCATGTACGCGGCGGTGTTTCTCGTGACCCCGCGACTCGGCTGGTTTCCGGAAGCGCAAGCGGCGTACATGGCACTCCCGCTCGGCACGCGGTACGCCATCGCGCTGCTCTTCGCCCCGATCCTCGTCGGCGCCTTCGGCATGCTGCTCGAACTGTGCCTGCGCCGCACCTACGGCCGCGACCCGCTCTACGGCCTGCTCCTCACCTTCGGCGCGGCTCTCGTGATCGAGGAGCTCATCCGCGTCGTCTGGGGCTCGGCGGAAAAGCAGCTGCCGGTGCCTCCGGCACTCACCGGTGCGACCCTCATCGGTGACCTGATCTATTCACGCTACCGCTTCTTCGCGGCGGGCTTTTCCTGCGTCATGATCGGCCTGCTGTGGTTCTTTCTGGAGAAGACGCCCTATGGCTCGATCGTCAAGGCCGGTGCGCACGACAGCGAGATGGTTCGCGCCCTCGGCATCAACCTGTCGCGCCTGCGGCTCGGCGTGTTCGCGCTCGGCGTCGGCCTGGCGGCGATCGCCGGCGTGGTGATGGCGCCGATCTGGGGGGTACGGCCGCAGGTCGGCGTCGACGCCGTCGTGCCGGCGTTCCTCATCATCGTGCTCGGCGGCGTCGGCAGCCTGTGGGGCGCCGTGCTCGCCGGCCTGATGGTCGGCCTGGCCGTCGGCTTGACGGGGGCGTATGCGTCGGAGTGGTCGCTGCTCTCCATGTACCTGCTGTTCATCGCCGTTGTCACCTTCCGCTCGCGCGGCCTGTTCGGCAGAAAGAGCGTGCTCGACACATGACCGGGCCACCGCTGCAGGGCAGGGTCGCCGTCGTCACCGGCGCGGGCGGCACCATGGGCCGGGCCGTGGTGCGCGCGCTCGTCGAGGACGGTTGCCGTGTCGGCATGATCGACATCGCAGCCGCCGGAATGCGCGAGCTCGAAACAGAGCGCGGCGACGCGGTGCACGCGATCACGTGCGACATCGCTGATCCGGCCGCCGTGACCGCGGCGCATGCGACGGTGGTGCGTGTCTTCGGCGAAGTCGACGTGCTCGTCAACAACGCCGGGATTCTCTCGAACCACAAGATCGAGGCCACGGACGTCGCCGAGTGGCGGCAGGTGCTGGGCGCCAACCTCGACGGCGCGATGTTCTGGGCACGCGCCGTGGTCCCGGCCATGAAGGACCGCCGCTGGGGCCGCATCGTCAATACCAGCTCGCTGGCGGCCAAGACCGGGGGCCTGACGGCCGGCACGGCCTACTCGGTCTCCAAGGGAGCACTCACGGCGCTCACCTTTTCGCTGGCGCGCGAACTCGCCGCGCATGGAGTGACCGCCAACGCGGTGGCTCCAGCCTACGTACGCACGCCCATGGTCACCGAGCAGCTGAACGACGCGCAGCGCGCCGCACTGCTGGCGCAGATTCCGGTCGGGCGCTTTTGCGAGCCGGAAGAGTTCGCCCATGCGGTCCGATTCCTCGCTTCCCCGCTCTCGGGCTTCATCACCGGCGAGGTCCTCGACCTCAACGGTGGCCTGCTGATGGACTGACGATGAGCACCGACACAACGGCCCCGCCCGACTACGCGCGTCTCCTCGCCCGCCAGTCGAGCCTGCAGGGCCGCATCGCCTTCGTGCCCGGTGGCTACGGCGGCATCGGCGAAGCCATCGCCTGGGGACTCGCGCAGGCCGGAGCCAGCGTGGCCGTGGCAGGGCGCAGCCCGGCAAGGGCCGACGCGCTGGCTGCACGCCTCCATGCCGCCGGGCACGACGCGGTCGGTCTGGGCATGGACGCGCATGCGCTGCCTTCGATTCGCGCCGCCGTCGACGCTGCGGTCGACCGATTCGGAGGACTCGACCTGCTCGTCAATTGCATCGGCATACAGCGCGAGGAGCGGCTTGCCGAGGTGACAGAAGAGGCGTTCGACGAAGTCGTGCAGGTGAATCTGAAGGCGGCGATGTTCCTCGGCCAGGCGGCAGCAAAGCACCAGGTTTCGGCCGTGGCCGCGGGCCGGCCCGCCGGCCGACAGGTGCATCTGTTGTCGGTGCGGGCGCAGCTCGGCATGCGCGACCGCGGCTACTCGGCCTACTGCGCCACCAAGGGTGCTCTCGCGATGCTGATCAGGCAGCATGCCGTCGAGCTTTCGGCGCACGGCATCACCTGCAACGGCGTAGCCCCCACAGTCGTGCGTGGCGAGATGGGCGCCCACTGGCTGGCGAATCCAGCCACGCGCGAGGCCATCCTGGCGAGAATCCCACTCGGAAGAGTCGCCGAGCCCGCAGACGTTGTCGGCCCTGTTCTCTTCTTCTGCAGTCCGGCCGCGTCGTTCGTGACCGGGCAGATTCTCTACGTGGATGGGGGCCTGACAGCGACGCAGTAGATCGGGTCAAGGACCTCGGAGACGAGCCGCGTGCGGAGGCGCCTCGTCACGACGGCATCACCGCTCTCGGACCTGCGCCCGCCACCAGTTCCAGCACGGCCTCGGCAAAGACCTGCGGCTGCTCCTGCGGCATGTTGTGGCCGACGCCCGCGACGATCCGATGCGAACGGAGAGCGCTGAATCGGTCTGCATGCGCGGCGGCGTCGGCCGGCGAGCGCACGCCGTCGTCGGCGCCGTCGAAGGTGATCGCCGGGACCGCGATCACCGGCCCGGCGGCGAGCCGACGCTCGATATCCGCCAAAGCCGGATCGCCGGCCACCAGCCCGAAGCGGTGGCGGTAGGAATGGATCACGACGTCGACGAAATCCGGGTTGTCGAAAGCCGCCGCACTGCGCTCGAAGGTCGCGTCGTCGAAAGTCCAGGTCGGCGACCAGAGGCGCCACAGCAGCCGGCAGAGTTCGCGCCGGTTCGCCGCCAGGCCGGCGCGTCCGCGCTCGCTGTGGAAGTAGTACTGGTACCAGAGCCGGTGCTCGTTCTCCGCAACGTCGGGGTTCATCGCCCGGGCGATGTCCTGGATGTTGTAGCTGTTGAACGAGACCAGGCCGTCGCAACGCTCCGGCCAGAGCGCGGCGACCACGCAGGCCGCGCGACCGCCCCAGTCGTAGCCGGCGAGCACCGGGCGCGACAGCGCGAGCGCATCCATCAGCGCCAGCAGGTCGGCGCCGAGCGCCGCCTGCTCACCCGAGCGCGGCGTCTCGGCGGCGCGGAAGCGTGTCGGCCCGAACCCTCGCAGGTAGGGGACGATGACGCGACAGCCCTGCGCCGCGAGGAGCGGAGCGACTTCCGCGTAGGTGTGGATGTCGTAGGGAAATCCGTGCAGCAACACCACCGCGAGCCCATCCGCCGGCCCGCTCTCGTGATAGGCGACGTCGAGGACGCCGGCGGCGATGCGCTGCAACGGCTCGAGTCGTCTCATGGCGTGATGGCGGGAACGTCCGTTCGTGGGAATCTTCTTCACCGGAGGCACCGGCTGGCCGGGCCCACGGATCGCGTCGAGGCGCCGGGACAGGTCGGAGGCTGGAGCGGGTGAAGGGAATCGAACATCCAGTGCAGAAGTAGATAGATCCAAGCTTCTGCCCGATCAACCCGCCTCAGGTACCCGACATAGTACCCGGCATTCGTACTCCTTCAGCCCCTTGCGATGGTTGAAATCACATGTGAAGGCAAGGCCCGCTTTGCCATCCCCATGTGCCGTAGCGCGGACCGCCCCGCTCGGAAGAGGCCCCAAAAGGAGTTCTACCGCCGTTTTGGACGACGTGGAAGGCTGCTAGGCCTTTGCCCCAACTCATCCGGCCGGCGGCCCTAGGGGGTCAACAGGCGGGTTGCCGAGGCCGGCGGCCACCCAGAGAGGAAGAACCCCACTCCAGCCTAATGAATCGCCGTCACCGACATTTCTGCAAGTCTCGCAGGGCGTTGCACGATTCGCAGTCTTATGTGCGTCCTTGGCAAAGGCGGGAGCGCTGCCCATCTTCGTCAGCCGCCCGTCTTCTCCATATCGTAATTAGCCACTTCCTCCATCAGGATCGGCACGGCCAGGTTGCATGAGTGGATGCCCATAACCGTGGTGAGCTGGATGGTCTCCAGGATTTCCTCGCGGGTGGCGCCTGCGCGCAGCGCATTCTTCATGTGGCGACGCACACCCGGCGCGTAGAGATGCGTCGTCGCGGCGTTGATCGCAATCATGATCAGCTCTTTGGTCTTCTGGGGCAGCGGGCCGGCCTTGTGCGGCACGCTGCGAAACGCCAGGTAGGCCTCCATGAACTCCGGATCGAGTTCTCGCAATTGGTCCCACAGTGGGTTCCAGTCGCCGCGGGCGATATGGTCCTCGCAGTTTGGTGTGGCAATGTTCGTCTTCATTTTTCCTCCTGCAGGAAATCGGACACGCGCTCGCCGATCATGATCGCGGGCGCGTTCGTGTTCGACGATGCGATGGTGGGCATTACTGAGGCGTCAGCCACGCGCAGTCCGGCGATGCCATGCACTCGCAGGCGGGAGTCCAGTACGGAGTCCTGCGAGGATGCGCCCATGCGGCAGGAGCCCACCGTGTGCCACGCGGTCTGTCCGGAGCCGCGCGCGTACTCGAGCAGGTCCTCGTAGCGCTCCGTTTGCGGGCCCGGCCTGTGCTCCTCGGCAATGACGTCCTTGAGCGCGGGCTGTTTCGCGATGCCCCGGATCAGGCGCAGCAAGTTCACCGCAGCCTGGCGATCCTCTTCTTCGGCGAAGTAGTTGGGCTGTATGCGGGGAAACGCCCGCGGGTCGGCTGATGCGCAATGGATGTTGCCGCGCGACCTGGGGTAGAGCATGAAGCCACCGATCGAAAAGCCCGACCACGGATCGATACCTGCGCCGGGGGTTCGCGAATAGCGGTCCTTGCCGCTGATGTGATAGATGCGGACCATCGCGTCGGCCCGCGCGGCGCCGGAGTGCGTGCGGGTGATTGCATGCGCCGTCGAAGACGTGCCAGCGAGCAGACCGCGCCGTGTGAAGATGTACTGCAGGCCGACACGCATCTTGTAGAGGGGACTGCGCATCAGGTCGTTAATGGTGCCTGGCACATGGCTGCGGTACGCGCAACGCACCTGCAAGTGGTCGCTGATGTTCTCGCCCACGTGTGGCAGCGCATGCAAGGTCGGGATGCCCGCCGATTGCAGCACTTGCGGATTCCCGATGCCCGAGAGCTCCAGCAGCTGCGGAGACTGCACCGCGCCCGCGCAGAGCACCACCTCGCGGCCGGCCCGCGCCACTTGCACCTTGCCCTGCCATTCGTACTCGACGCCCGTGCAGCGCCGGCCTTCGAGGACCACGCGCCGCACCAGCGCGCCCGTGCGCACTTCCAGGTTCTGGCGTTTGCCCGGCCTGCGCAGATAGGCCACCGCCGTGCTCCAGCGCCGCCCCCTCCACGACGTCTGCTCCAGATAGCGCACGCCTTCGTAGCTCACGGCGTTGTAGTCGGGCGTCTCGGGGATACCGAGTTCAAGGCACGCCTGCACCCATGCATCGGAAATGCGATCTCGATCGGCCGCGCGGCGATCCGTGATGCGCACGGGGCCGTCGCGGCCACGAAGCGGGTTGTCCGAGTACACGTTGTTCTCGAGCCGCTTGAAATACGGCAGGAGATCCCTGAACGACCAACCCGTGACGCCCATGTCCTGCCAGCTGTCGTACTCGCTAGGGTCTCCCCACACATAGGCCATGCCGTTGAGCGCGCTTGAGCCGCCCAGCACCTTGCCGCGTGGCCAGTAGATGCGCTGGCCCTGCAGCATCGTCTGCGGCTCGGTCTCGAACTTCCACGCGTACCGCTCGTCGGTGAGCAGCTTGCCCACCCCCAGCGGCACATGGATCCAGATGTTGCTGTCCACACCGCCACCTTCGAGGAGCAGTACGCGGAAACGACCGCTCTCGCTCAGGCGGCTGGCCGCCGCACAGCCGGCAGACCCGGCACCCACGACGATGAAATCGAACTGCTCCACTTCAATCTTTGTTCGGTGCGCGATGCTTGAACGAATCGCGGCGGAAGCTGTACAGCGCCGCTGGGTCCACCTTCACGTCCACCACCGCCGGCTTGCCGCAGGCGACAGCTTCGGCAACCGTCCTTGCGAGGTCGACCGCGCGGTCCACGCGGAAACCCTTCGCGCCCCAGAGTTCCGCGAGCTTGTCGTATGGTGGGTTGGGGACGTCGGCACCGATGTAGCGCTCGCCGAAGAAATCGCGCTGGTAGGCTTTCTCGGCGCCCCAGCAGCCATTGTTCATCACGATGCACACCGTGTTGATGCCGTTCTCCACGGCGGTGCCAATCTCGCTGTGCGCCATGCCGAAGCCGCCGTCACCCATCAGGCTGACGACCGTGCGGTTCGGGTGCGCAATCTTTACGCCGAGGCCGCAAGCGAACGAAAAGCCGACAAGACCGAAGTCCAGAGGCGTGAACAGGGCGGGCGTCTGCACATAGCGCATGTTGTCCGTGGCCTGCAGGCACAGGGTGCCGGCATCCATCGTGTACATCGTGTCGTCGGGCAGCACCTGACGCAGGGTCTTGAAGAGAAAGCCAGGCTGCAGCGGGTCGGAGGCCTCGCCAGCATCCGCGTCACGCTTTTCGAGCATGGCTCGGCGCGCCTGCGCAAAGGCCTGCGTCCAGTCATGAACTTCTTTGCCGGCACTGTGGCCTTCCAGCAGCGCGCGCAGGTCCTTTGACACTTCACCCGCCGTGCCGAGCACGCCGATCTCCACCGGGAAGAACCGGCCGATCGCGGTGGGCTCTGCCTCTACCTGGATGATTCGCGCATCCTTGTTCAGGTTGTCGTAGGAATAGAAGGTCGTGTTGAACCCAAGTCGCGTACCGAGAGCGAGGATGACGTCGGCACGTTTGGCCAGGTCGGAAGCGACCACATTGCCGCGCGGCCCCACTTGTCCCGCGTACAGGGGATGCGTGCAGGGGATGGCATCGCCGTGGCCGGGCGACAGAGCGACCGGCGCCTGCAGCGCTTCGGCAAGCGCAAGGACGGATTCATGCGCCCTGGAATTCTTGACGCCGCCGCCTGCAAGGATCAGCGGGCGTCTGGCGCCTTTAAGCATATGCGCGGCCCGTTCCAGCGATTCGCGCGAGCCAGTGAAGGCACCTTCGAACTGACGGCCGGCCGGCGAGGGTACTTCCGCAAACTCCGCGCTGTCGGCCAGCAAGTCGCGCGGCAGATTCAGCAGCACAGGGCCGCGGCGGGGGCTCATGGCTACGCGGAACGCCTCGCGCATCATCTCCGGCACGCGCGCCGTCTGGGTGAGCGTCATCGTGCGCTTGGTGATGGGCTTGAATAGCGACTGCTGATCTACCTCCTGGAATGCGTCGCGGTAGATGTGCGCCGACGAGAGCGAGCCGGCCAGCGCAACGACCGGTGAATACGCCGCATAGGCTTGCGCGAGGCCAGTGACGAGATTGGTCGCGCCGGGACCGTTCTGCCCCGCGAGGAATACCCCCGCCTTGCCCGATGCGCGGGCGTAGCCGTCGGCGATATGCACACCCGTGCGCTCGTCGCGCACGCCGATGAAGCGCACCGACTTCGCGTCGAAAAGCGCATCGAAGATCTCCATGCCCGCCGACCCAATAAGGCCGAAGACGTGCGAAACCCCCTCCGCCTTGAGTGATTCGACGACCGCCTGGCCACCTGTCATTGTTGTCATGCTGTGTACTCCGTAGAAGCGGGCCGGTTGCAGGTCCGAGATGGGGGGCCGGCAAGCGGCGGCCCGCTGTCGTTTGATTCCCTAAACTCCTCGAGCGCCGCCGTGCGGTTCTCAAGTGAAAGCTGCGCATGCAGCGCCGCCGCAGACGCGCCGTCCCGCTGCGCAATGGCGCAAACGAGCCGCGTCCAGATCGACATCGAACGACGCCGGCGCGCCGCGGTCATCAGACCCATGCGCGCATAGCGTCCGATACGCAGCGCAAAATCGTCGCAGTACCTTGCGAGCACCTCATTGCCCGACATGTGCACGATGGTGTGCACGAGCTCGGCGCTGGTGCGTGCATACGCGTTTACGTCCCCAATGCCGTGACGCAGGCGATCGACCAACGCGCGAAGGGTGGCAGCGCCCGCGGCCGTGCACCGTTCCGCGACAAGGCGCGAGCTCGTCGCCAGAAGTGACGCCCGCACCTCGAACAGGTCGTCGAGCTCCTTGGCTGAGAGTTGTGTCACGTGGGCGCCGCGCTGCGGAAGTATGCGCACCAGACCCCGCTGCTCCAGGAGGCGCAGTGCCTCGCGGATAGTCGCGCGGCTCACGTTGAAGGACTCCGACAGCTCCACCTCGCGCAAGCGGCTGCCCGGCGCGTGGTTGCCTTCGATGATGCGCCCGGCCATACGCTCTGCTACCTGCAAAGGAAGCGTTTGCAGAGGGCGCTGCCCATTCGTCATCGGCATGGTTTTGCGGGAAGTACTTGTCAATTGACTGAATGTCGACAATTCTAGGTGCGCAGGTTCGCGCCCGTCAACCCCGCGCAGGGGGCGCGTTGAAACTAACGCTCAGGAAACCTGGATCAGGAGTGACGGCTCGCCGCCGAGGGCTGCGAGCGAGGCACGACTGTGGCACCAGTACCTTCTCGCGCACGGCCTTCGTCAGCCCGACGGTCGAGTGCTGCTAGTGCCGCCACGCGATTCTCCTGCGACATGCTGCGGTGCAAGGCTTCCGCGGCTTCGGCATCACCGTTGGCAATGTATTTAAGAAGCTTGCGCCAGTTGCGCAGGGACTGCTCGCGCCGCGCCGCAGTGATGAAGCCGAGTCGCGCATAACGGCCAATGTGCTGCGCGAAAGAACGCAACTGGACGGTGAGCAGCGAATTGCCGGCCAGGTCGGCGATCAGGAGGGCCATGTCGGCACTCTCGTGGAAGTAGACGTTCGGGTCTTCCTTCGCCGCCACAAGGCGTGCCAAGCCTGTCTGCAAGTGAACATTCTTCTCGGCCGTCATCCGCCGCGCAAGCGTGCGTGACGCGAGGCCCAGCAGCATGACTCGGATGTCGAACATGTCCTCCAGCTCGGTGCGCGACAATTTGGCAACCTGCGCGCCATGCTGCGGCACAATGGACACGAGGCCATTCCTCTCGAGGATACGTAGAGCTTCACGGATCGTGGCGCGACTCACATCGAAGCTCGCCGCCAGCTCGACCTCCTTCAGACGCTCGCCCGGCGCGAAGCGCTCTTCGACGATCGCCTCGGCCATGCGCTCCGCAATCTGCAGTGGCAACGTCAACGTGAGAGGTGCGGGTGAAAACCGGTCTCGCAAGAACCTTCTCCTTTAGAGGAAAACCCTGTACCACGCGCCGCGCGCATATCGTCAAAATGTCGACAGTCAGTCAAAATAATTGCTGAGTGCCTTCGCTCCTGCGATATGGGTCCGCCGAACGCCGCGGATCATACCGATCAGACCTCGTTGGCGCCACGGTTTGGCTTTTCGCCGGCAGGCAGCGCCATTCGCGCAAGCGCATGGGCTCGTCCGCCTTGTCATCGCCCTTGATGGTACGGAGAAATCACATGAAAGTTGGATTCAGGAAACTATTCCTCGCCGCGGCTGCCGCTGCAACCCTCGCAGCCAACGTGTCTGCGTTCGCCCAGGGCATGACGCTCAAGCTTGCGCACGGCGCCACTGCCGACCAGGCCATCGGGCAGGCCATGCAGAAGTTTGGCCAGCTCGTCGAACAAAAGAGTGGCGGCGCAGCAAAGGTGGAGGTGCACCTGGCCGGTTCGCTCTACAACGAACGTACTTCGCTCGAAGCGATCGTGAATGGCGCGGTCGATTTCGGCGGTGCATCGAATGCGAACTGGGCGGCCTTCACTCCCACGCTGATCTTCATGGACCTACCGTACGTCATCAACGACGAGGATGCGTTCAAGCGCGTCATGCACGGCGCCGTGGGCGACGAAGTCCGCAAACGTTTCGAGAAGGACGGCTTCAAGCTGCTCATGATCCTCGACAACGGCGGCTTCCGCGACATCGTAAACAACAAGCGAGAGGTGCGCGCGCCGGCCGATCTCAAGGGCCTGAAGTTCCGCACCACGGCTTCCCCCGTCGAGATCGCGATGTTCCGCACATGGGGCGCAATCCCGACTGCCATCGACTGGGCCGAGGTCTACAACGCACTCAGCTCCGGTGTGGTCGATGGCGAATTCGTCATGTCCACATGGCTGGCCACCGCCAAGCATTACGAAGTACTGAAGTACTCCACGCGTAACCGAGCGGTCATCGGCATCCAGACACTGGCAATGCGCAAGGACCGCTTCGATAAGCTGCCGCCGAACATCCAAACCGCGATTCTGGCGTCCGCGAAGGAAGCCGAAGACTTCGGCAACAAAATGGACCAGGAGCTTTCTGTAAAGGCTCGCGCTTACGCTGCAAAGCTCGGGGTACAGACCTACACACCCAATGAACAAGAGATGCAGCAGTGGCGCACAACTGGCCGCAGCGTGTGGAAGGAATTCGACGGCAAGATCGACAAGAACCTGCTGAAAATGGTGCTCGACAGCCAGGCTAAAAACTGAAACAGACCAACGAAGGGGTCGGACTGCGAATGCAAGTGACGCACACGACTGATACGGCGGCCGGCAAGCCGGCTGCCGGCCAACGTGGGCTCGGGTCTTCAATCATGAAGCTCGCGCTCTTCATCCCTGAGTTCCTTTGCGCAGCGGTCCTCGCACTGCTCGTGCTTTTTCTCGTGATCTCGGTGATCAGCCGCTATGCGATGGACCTGGGCCTGCCGTGGTCAGACGAACTGGCGCGGCTGCTCTTTGCATGGATCGTCCTGATCGGGTTCGCGATTGCGGTTCGCCACCGCGCGAACGTGGGTGTGGACTGGCTGGTCATGAAGCTCTCGCGCCGCCACCGGCACGTCGTGACGATCCTGCAGGACGTCGTCGTTCTGGCGTTCAGCGTGTTCTTCGCCTGGGAGAGTTGGGTCACCGTCGGCTTCTCGATGATGCAGCGCATGCCCGGCCTAGACATCACCATTGCCTGGATGTACGGCAGCTCACTCGCGGCCGGGGTGCTCATGACCATCTACGGAATCGCGAACCTCGTCGAGACGCTGCAAGGTCGCATTCCCAGCTCGCAAATCGCGATCTCCAGCGAAACCGCACACGCGGAATGATCGCGCGCACAGAACCATGACTATCCTCATCCTCGCGCTTGCCTTCATCGCGCTCGTGCTTATCGGGATGCCCATCAGCTTCGCGATGGGTATTTCATCCCTTGCAGCGCTCGTCTACCACGCGCAGTTGCCCCTTAACATCATCGTGCACCGCACGATGATGGGTGTCGATTCGTTCGTGCTGCTTGCGATCCCGCTGTTCATCTTTGCCGGGACCATCATGGAGCAGGGCGGCATCTCCGAGAAGCTGGTTCGCTTTGCACACACGTTGCTCGGGCGCTTCCGGGGCGGCCTGCCCATGGTCGTGGTCGGTTCGACCATGCTGCAGTCCGGAATCTCGGGCTCCACGGTCGCCGACGTCTCCGCGATGTCGGCCATGACGCTCCAGCCGCTCGAAGACGAGGGCTATTCGCGCCCCTACAGTCTCTCGGTGATCGGCGCCTCGTGCGCGTTCGCCATCCTCATTCCGCCGTGCATCCTCATGGTGATCGTCGCCGCGGTCGCGAACACGTCCGTGGTCGCCGTGTTCGCCGCGGGCATCGTGCCCTCCATCGTGCTCGGCGCGATGATGCTGGCGTTCATCCACTTGCAGGCGCGGATGAAGAACCTGCCGGCCGGCAAGAAGTCGTCCTTCACCGAAATGCTCAAGGGTTTCAAGGACGCATTGCTAGCGCTCGGCGTGCCGATCCTGATCTTCGGCGGCATCCGCGCGGGCATCGCAACAGTGACTGAAATGGCGGCGGTGGCAGTCATCTACTCGATGCTGGTCGGTGGTCTTGTCTACCGGCGCTTGACCTGGAGGCGCATCTACGACGCGCTCGTGGAAACCTGTGTGTCCACGGGCGTGATCACCATGCTGATGGGGTTCGCCATGATCTTCGGCTACCTGCTGGCGACCGAGGGCGTTCCGCGCGCGGTGGCGGAATGGATGTTGTCCGCCCACGTTCCCGCATGGGGAGTGTTGGTCATCACGGCCTTTATTTTCGTGTTTGTGGGTGCGGTGCTCGAGGGCGCACCGGCGGTGCTGATCTTCGTGCCGATCCTGCTGCCCGTCGTGCGCTCGCTCGGCATCGACATCGTGCATTGGCTCACGGTCGTGGTGCTCGCCTCGGGCATAGGCCTGTTTGTGCCGCCAACTGGACTGGCGGTGCTCGTCGCATGCAGTGTCGGCAAGGTCCGCATGGACCAGATGATCAAGCCGCTCATGCCCTTCCTGCTGCTGCTCATCGTGGGCCTTGCCGTGGTCATTTTCGTGCCCTGGTTTTCCACGGTCCTTCCGCAGGCGATGGACTTGACTTACTGAGCACGCCCTCACGCGGGGGGCACCGGGCACCTGCGTCGATTCCGGGAGTACCCAACATGACCACCACTGATCTCGCCAGGCTCGATTCAGGCCAACTATGGGAGCGCGCGCGCAAGTCGCTGGCCGGTGGCGTCTCGCACGATGGGCGCTTCCTGCCGCCCCATCCGATCTACATGGGCCGCGCGAAGGGCGCGCGCAAGTGGGACGTCGAAGGCCGCGAGTACATCGACTACGCGATGGGCAGCGGCGCCATGATGCTCGGGCACTCGCATCCCGACGTGGTGGCCGCCGTGCAGCGGCAGATGGAGCTGGGCACCTTCTTCGCCACGGTGCATCCGCTGGAGATCGCGTGGGCCGAACTCGTGCAGGAGCTTGTACCCTCGGCCGAACGGGTGCGCTTCACGGCGTCCGGCACTGAAGCCACATTGCTCGCCATCCGCACGGCACGCGCCTATTCGGGCAGAACCAAGCTGCTGCGCTTCGAAGGTCACTTCCACGGCTGGCACGATGGCGTGCTCCTGGGCATGAAGGCGCCATTCGACACATGGCCGAGCCTGGGCATCCCGGACGAATTGCGCGCCACGGTGGCGACCGCACCTCAGGACGCCAACCGCGTCGAGGAGATGCTCAAGGCCGACACCGACATCGGCACCATCATCTGTGAAGTCTCGGGCGCGAACTGGGGAAGCGTCCCCATCGCCGACCAGCTGCTGCGCGACCTGCGCACACTCGCCGACCGCTACGGCTGCGTGCTGATCTTCGACGAAGTCATCACCGGCTTTCGCTGGAGTCCGGGCGGCAAGCAAAAGCTCCTGGGCGTCACCCCCGACATGACGACGATGGCCAAGATCGTCGCGGGCGGAATGCCCGGCGGGGCGATCGGCGGGAAGGCAGACGTGATGCGGATGCTGGATCCCAACGTCGAGTACAAAGGCTACAAGCCGGCGGTGACACACAAGGGCACCTTCAATGCAAGCCCGATCGTTTGCGCGGCAGCGGTTGCTGCGTTGAAGGTGATTCGCACCGGCGCGCCGCACCGGCAGGCCGACGCGATTGCGGCGCAGCTTCGCACCGGCATGCAACAGGTGGTGGACCGGATGGGTGTGGATGCGCGGGTGTACGGCGATTCGTCGGCGTTCCACGTGTATTTCGCAAAGGGAGCGCGCCAATGCGAGCTGTCGTCCCTCTCTGCGGCCGCGATCCGCAGCAGCCTGAATCGCGAAGCGCTCGACATCTACACGAACGGCCTGCGCAAGCGGGGCGTCGACAACATGTCGTTCACCGGCGGCATGACTTCGCTCGCCCACCAGGCCGAAGACGTGCCACCGACGCTGGAAGCCTTCGAAGGCGCCGTGCAGGACCTGCTCGATGCGGACCGCATCCACCGGGTCTGAGCGCCCATTGGCACACGCCCGGAGCGATCCGGGCCATCCGGCATGAGCACGACCCGGCATCTTGAGCTGGTGCGCGAGTCGCTGGTCGCCGTCGTCAACGAGATGCGGGCGAACATCATCCACAGCTCGTATTCATCGATCATCTACGAGGGCCACGATTTCTCCTGCGCATTGCTGGGTGCCGACGGCAAGCTGGTGGCGCAGGGCCTGGACGACAACCCGCTGCACATTTTCGCGGTACCGTATTCGACGGCACGCGTGCTCGATGCCTTTGCGGACGACATCCACGAAGGCGACATCTTCCTGCACAACGACCCCTACACCGGCGGCACGCACCTGAACGACGTGCTGATGCTCTACCCCGTGTTCCACGAGGGGCGTCTCGCGATGTTCTCCGCGGCGCGCTGTCACTGGGGCGACGTCGGCGGCATGACGCCAGGAAGCCTCTCGGGCCGTGTGCGCGAGATCTACCAGGAAGGCCTGCGCATCGTGCCCACCCGAATCTGCGAGCGCGGGCGCATGAACGACGCCTACCTCGAGCTGCTGTTCGGCAACATGCGCATCCGCCAGGAGCGCGAGGGTGATTTCCGCACGATGCTGGGCACCTCGCGCAAGGCGGCGGAACACGTGCAGAGGCTGTATCGCCGCTTCGGCGCCGAGACCATCGAAGGTTCGGTCGCCGAGCTGATGAGGCGTGCCGAGCGCGTCATGCGCGAGCGCATCGCGGCCGTGCCCGACGGCGTCTACCACGCCGAGAACTACCTCGACAACAACGGGCACGAGAACGAGCCGCTCATCGCCCGGCTCAAGCTCACCGTGCAGGGCGAGCACATGACGGCAGACTTCAGCGGCTCGTCGGCGCAAACGGCCGGGCCGACGAACGTGGGCCCGGCAATGGCGTTCAACGCCCTCGCGCTGACGATCAAGTCTTTCCTCGATCCGCATTCTCCGGTGAACCACGGCTCGTTCGAGCCGTTGCAGATCATCAACCCGCCCGGCAGCTTTCTCAACGCCGCTCTGCCGGCGCCCTGCGGCGGCATGGTCGAGTGCCGTGCAGTGATGGTTTCGGTGCTGGCCTCCGCACTCGGACAAGCCTTGCCCGACCAGCGTGTCGGCGACCTCAAGGGCGGCGCGAACCACGTCTACCTCTCCGGGCACGCCGCCTCCGGCGACATGTTCCTGCTGTACGAATACTCCGCCGGCGGCACCGGCGCCACGGCACGCACCGATGGCAACCACGGCACGCGTGCCTGGCCCGACGGCGACTTCAATGCCGTGTGGGGCGCGGAAGTGCTCGAAGCGCAGACCCCGGTGCAGGTCGCCGCCTATGGCATTCGCGAAGGCTCGGCCGGGGACGGCGAACATCGCGGCGGCTGCGGCATCCGGCGTGACCTGAGGACGCTCGTCGGCGGCGCGAGCCTGTCGGTCCTGTCGGACAAGAACATCATCCCGCCCTATGGCGTGGCCGGCGGCGGCAGCGGCGAATGCAACCGCTTCGTCGTCATCCGCGACGGCGAGGTCATCCAACCTTCGGACATCCCCGGCAAGGTCGGTGGCTTCATCCTGCAGGCGGGCGACATCGTGCGCATCGAATCGGCGGGCGGCGGCGGCTGGGGCGACCCGCTGCAACGCGATCCCGCGCTCGTCGCAGACGACGTGCGCCTCGGGTACATTTCGCGCACCCACGCCCGAGCACGCTACGGCGTCGAGCTTTCGGACGATTGCCGCACCGACGACGAAGCGACGCGCAGCGCCCGCGCGAGGCTGCGCGACGGCCGCACGCTGCTGGCGGTTCGACCTGCGGCCTCGGACACCTTCGAAGGCCCTCGACGCATCCTCGCCTTGCCGGCCGAAGCGCGGCAAGGCCTCGGCCTCGTGGCGGGTGACCTCGTCGAAATGAACACGCCCGCAGCGGGCAGCGCATTGCGTGCATGGGTGGGCGCTCAAGACGCCCCCGAGGCGCACCTTGCGCTCGGGCCGATCGCCCTGTCCATCCTCGGAGTCCATGAAGGCGACTTCGTCGAACTGCGCGCCGCGGCGCCCGCCAAGGTGCAGCCATGAGTCGCGCTCGCTTCCTCATAGGCATCGACGTGGGCGGCACGTTCACGGACGTGCTCGCCTACGAGCCGGTGCAATGCAGGCTGCTCTCCGCCAAGGTGCCCTCGATGCCGGGTGCGCAATGGCGCGGCGTCCTGGACGCGCTCGATGAACTCGGCATCGCCGCGAGCGACATCCGCGCGTTCGTGCACGGCACCACGATCGCCACCAATGGCTTGCTGGAACGCAAGGGCGCCGTCACCGCGCTGGTGACCACCGACGGCTTCCGCGACGTGCTGGAAATCGGCAAGGGCCGGCGCCTGATCGGCGGGCTGTTCGAGCTTGACTGGCAGCGGCCCGCGCCGATCGTGCCGCGCGGCTTGCGTTTCGAAGTGCCGGAGCGCACCGCCGCCGACGGCACCGTGCTGCGCTCGCTCGAAGGCTTCGATGCGGCGCCTCTCGCGCACGCGCTGCGCGAAGCCGGTGTGCAAACAGTTGCCGTCGCGTTCCTCAACAGCTACGTCAACGCCGACAACGAGGACTCGATCGCGCAGGCCCTTCGCCTGCTGCTGCGCGACGTTCCCGTCACCACGTCGGCGGGGCTGGTGCGTGCGCGGGGCGAGTTCGAGCGCGCATCGACCGCTGTGCTCAACGCGTACCTCACGCCGATGATGTCCGAGTACCTCGACCGGCTGCACGCCGAGTTGAGCGGCAAGGGTGTCACGGCGCCGGTGAACATCATGGGTTCCAACGGAGGTGCGATGACCCTGGCCGAGGCCGCCCGCCGAGTCTCGGGAACCTTCCTCTCCGGACCCGTGGGCGGGGTCAACGGCGCAGTGCAGATCGCGCGCATGCTGGACCTCGAAGACGTGATCACGCTCGACATGGGCGGCACCAGCACGGACGTCGCGCTGGTGCACCGCCTCGAGCCGCGCATGTCCTACGACAACCAGGTTGATGCGTACCCGTTGCAGTTGCCGCAGCTGGACATCCATGCCATCGGGGCAGGCGGCGGCTCGATCGTCTGGGTCGGCCCGGATGGAATGCTCCAGATCGGCCCCCGCAGTGCGGGCGCGCTGCCCGGGCCCGCCTGCTATGGCCGCGGCGGCACCGAGCCCACGATCTCCGATGCGAACCTGCTGCTCGGCCGACTGCCCGCGGACCATCCTTTGAGCGGCGGCCTGAATCTGCGCATGGACCTGGCCGAACAGGCGTTCCGCAAAGCCGCGCAGCGCGTGAGTGAAGCCGACGTGCACCAACTCGCCGCGCGCGCGCTTCAGGTGGCGACAGCGAAGATGGCCGGCGCCGTGCGCGAAGTGTCGGTGCACCGCGGCTTCGATCCACGCGACTTCGTGCTCGTGGGCTACGGTGGCGCCGGTCCGATGCATGTCTTCGAAGTCGCGCAGGAGCTCGCCATCGCGACGGTGGTCATCCCCCGCTTTCCGGGTCACTTGTCCGCACTCGGCCAGATGCTGGCCGACCTGCGCCACGACACCGTGCGGGTGTGGGGCGGACGGCTATCGCAACTGCGGGCGAGTGAACTCAACGAGCAGGTCGAGGCGATGCGTACGCAGGCGGGCGCGCAGTTGCAGCGCGACGGCATGCCGCCCGAGCGGCAGCTGCATGCGTTTCGACTCGACATGCGCTATCGCGGGCAATCGTTCACGCTGCAGATTGCCTACGAACCCGCGTCCGACTGGAGCGCAGTGCGCGAGGCCTTCGACCGTCGCCACGAGGAAACCTTCGGCTACGCGGCGCGAGACACCGACGTGGAGATCGTGAACGTGCGGCTCGTGTCGCTCGGCCTCGTCGACAAGCCGCAGCTGCGGTTTACGCACGAGCCCGCAGGCGAGCCGCGATCCGGCAAAAGGCCGGTGTGGTTCGATGGCTGGATCGATAGCGGCTTGTACAGCCGCGAGCGCATGCCCGCGGGCTACACGTTCAGCGGCCCGGCGGTCGTGACTGAGGCGGGCGGCACTTCTGTCGTTCCGCCAGGGTGGGACGTTCGCGTCCACGAAAGCGGCTCCATGGTGTGCAAGTACACGGGCCAGGGTCAGATTTGAGAAGGAACACCAGTGAAACTCGGCTTGAAGGGCAAAGTCGCGATCGTCACCGGCGCGAGCGCGGGCATCGGGCGCGGTACGGTCAAGGTGCTGGCCGCGGAAGGTGCGCACACGGTCATCGTCGCGCGACGCAAGGAGCTTCTGCACCAGCTTGGCGAGGACGTGGTGGCGACCGGCGGCACCGCCCCGATGATCGTCTGCGCGGACATGCTGCAGCAGGATGCCCCGGCCGAGGTCGCGCGCCGCGTCCTCGAGGCGTTGGGCCGCGTCGACATCCTCGTGAACAACGCAGGCGGTTCCCGGCAGCTGTCCATCTCGTCGAGCGAAGACGAATGGGACGAGGCGATCACGCTCAATCTCAGCTCTCTGCGCCGGCTCGGCCATGCCGTGCTGCCGTCGATGCTCGCGCAGCGCTGGGGGCGGATCATCAACATCACGGGGTCGTTCGAGCCGCCAACGATGAACGGCGCCAACGTCGCGAAGGCCGGTGTGCATGCCTGGGCGAAAGGCCTGTCACGGGAAGTGGCCGCGCAGGGCGTGACCGTGAACTGCGTCATGCCCGGGCGCATCCACAGCGAGCAGATCGACCAGCGCATGTACCCCACGGCGCAAGCGCAGGCGGACTTCATCCGAACGAACGTGCCTGCCGGATATTTCGGCGATCCTGAGGACGTCGCGAACGTCATCGCGTTCCTTGCATCCGAGCCCGCGCGCTACGTCACCGGCCAGCGGCTGTATGTCGATGGCGGCATGCACCGCGCGCTGTAGCCGATGTCCACACCGTTCGCCGCCACCCAAACTCCCCGCCACCACGCCGATTCCGCCTACAGCTGGGCCGTCGCCGCCGCGACGCTGGCGCTGGCCTCGCTCAGCTTCGGTGCGATCACGTCGATCCCGATCCTCTTCGGGCCCATCGCGCGCGACTTTGGCTGGGACCACGGGCGGGTGGCCCTTGTTCACACCGGCGGCATGGTTTGCGCCGGGCTCTTCTCGATCGTCCTCGGGCGCTTGCTCGACCGTCGCGGCTTCTTTCCGATCGCGGTGTGCGGCGCGCTTGCAACCGGCGCCGGGCTCGTGCTGGTGAGTCGCGCGACATCGTTCTGGGAGATGGCACTGGCATTCGGACTGCTGGTCGGCGCGCTCGGACAAGGCGCCTTCTTCAGCCCGCTGGCCGCCGCGGTGTCGCACTGGTTCGATCGCCACCGAGCCATCGCCGTCGCGATCGCGCTGAGCGGCCAGAGCATAGGGGGCTTGCTGATTCCGCCGCTCCTGCGCGTGGCCGCGGAGGACGTCGGCTGGCGCAGCGCCCTGCAGACTTATGGTCTGCTCTGTTCCGGAGGCATGCTACTGGCGGCAACGCTCTACCTCCCCGCACCTCCGCCGACGCACGTCGCAAGCGACCCGGCTCCCAGTCCCGCGATCGGCCGCCGCGGCACCCGCATCACGTTGCTGCTGGGCACTGCCCTCTTCTGCTCGAACACCGCCACCTTCGGCATTGCCGGGCACATGGTCGCGTACGGCGAGTCGATCGGCATGGGACCCGCAGCCGCCGGGGCGCTGATGTCGGTGCTCTTCGGCGTCACGCTGTTTTCGCGCCTCGGCGTCGGCGCTTGGCTTGCGCGCGGCGGCGCCTTCCGCGCCATGGTGATGATGTCCCTGCTGCACATGGCAGGCGCATGGCTGGTTTTCGCATCGTCTTCGGTAGGGTCGCTGATGGCGGGCCTGCTGGCCACGGGCCTCGGCTTCGGGGGCTATCTTCCCGCCTTCGGCTCGCTGGTGCGCTCGATGTTTCCCGCACGCGAAGCGGGCAGGCGCCTGTCGGAGTTGTACCTGCTGGGATTCTTCGGTGCGGGCGCGGGCACGTGGCTGGTCGGCGCGCTGCGCGACCTGCGCGGGGGCGCGTGGGACGCCGCCTTTCTCGCGATGGCGGTGCTCGCATCCGTGGGCCCTGCCATCCTGCTGGCGCGGCCCCGCGAAATGGAGAGAAGGAGGTCTTCGCCATGACAAAAAGCTCAGAGAATTGGCACATCGAGCCGCTGGAGCTCGGTCGCCGCACCGCGCACCGCGCGTGGTTCTTC
Source organism: Burkholderiales bacterium (assembly GCA_038318385.1). GTDB lineage: Bacteria > Pseudomonadota > Gammaproteobacteria > Burkholderiales > Burkholderiaceae_C > Schlegelella_A. The sequence goes on from JBBQCD010000009.1 coordinate 94,081, forward strand.
TACCTATCCGAAGACTCCGGCCCGCAGGAGATTTCCTATCGCGCGTGGCTGTTGCGCCGCGGCGACGACTGCATCCTGGTCGACACCGGCCCGCCGCTCGACGAGGCCGAGCGACGCGGCCTGCGCGACACCGTGCGTGTGGACGTCGCGCTGCGCCATGCTGGCGTGGAGCGGGAACAGGTGCGCGATGTGGTGCTGAGCCATCTCCATTGGGACCACGCCGCATCCGCCGACTTGTTCGGGCATGCGCGCTTTCACGTGCAGCGCAGCGAGATCGACTTCTTCCGCGGTCAGGCCCACGACCATCCGGCCACCTCGCGCTTCTTCAGCCACCACGCGATGCTGGGCGCGTTGCTCGACTCGGGACGCGTGGACCCTGTCGACGGCCAGCGCGACTTGCGCGATGGCGTGCGCCTCCTGCATGTCGGTGGGCACACACCGGGATCGCAGATCGTGACGGTGCAGCGAGACGATGGCCTGGCCGTGATCGCGGCCGATGCGATCCCGTTGAATCGCAACTTCACCGACTTCGTGCCCAACGGGATCCTGGTGAACGTGGTCGACGCGATTGCCGCGTTGAAGACCGTGCGCGAACTGCGCCCTGTTGAGATCTACACTGGCCACGACCCGCAACGGAGTTTCATCCCCGCGCGATAAACGTTGCGGGATCGGCAGCCGCGTGGTCGGCTGCACCACGGAGTTGAATCGCAGCGAGGCGCAGATCTGAGGCTGGCGCTCACGCCGCCTTGCGTGCTCTCGCGTCGGGACGCTTCGGCTCAGCGCCCCGCGTGCTTCGCGCGATGGCCTTCGACGAACCGCAATGCCGCGAAGCCGCGCGCCGCTTGCGCGAGTTCGTCGAACACCGGAACGCCACTTGCCATCGCCTGCGCACGGTAGTCGCGCTTGCGCTCCTCCGTCTCGCCATCGCCGTCCGAGCGCAGCACGAGCGCGATGTGAAGACCCGACTGGTCCGACTCGCGCACGCGCATTACCGCACGAATGATGTTGCCCAGCATGTCGACGTGCCGGAAACCCAGGATCACCGTCATGTTCACGTGGATCACCAGCGCGTCCGCATTGCCGCTCGCAGCCACCGCCGAAATGATGTGCTCGGCCACGCGCCCCTCGTCTTGTTGCAGCGCGCCCGCGGGCACATCGATGGGGTTGACGACAGATGAACCTGCCGGAAGCCCCAGGGCTTCGAGCGCTCTGAGAGTCGCGCTATCGAAGGCCGCAATCGAGAAGCCCGTCCGGTCGAACGCATCGGTGCCCAGTACGCTGGTGCCCCCCCCATTGCCGAACAACACCACGCGTGTCGTCGGCTGCG
>JBBQCD010000010.1:0-89017 GCA_038318385.1 Burkholderiales bacterium
GTCGTAGAGCTGCGGCAGCTTCTTGTAGGCGCGCATGCAGACGACGGCGCGCAGCACCAGCCCGTTGCGATCGACGTAGTCCTCGTGGCACTGCGGCTTGGTCTGGTGCTCCGCCGACAGGCGCACGAAGGACTCGTTGCGAAAGCTCGCCGAGTAGCGTGCCGCGAAGCGCAGCGGCCCGAGCCGGCTGCCGTCATAGCTCTCATGGCGCAGGGCGATCGCGCCGGTGGTGTAGTCGCCGACGAAGATGCGGGTGTCCATGGCGCAATCGGTGCGCTCGACGTCCAGACCGCCGGTGCGCGAGAGTTCGCTGCTGCCCCAGCAGCGCATGAAGACATCCGGCGGCACCGGCAGGTGGTAGCGCGCATGGGTGTCGGTCTTCCAGCCCTGCTGGATGAAGCGCTCGGTCAGCGCCGCCTGGTGCAGCAGCAACTGGTCGGTGACGATGCCATAGGCGGCCGTGCGGATCGGCGGCGCGTCGCGACCGCGCGCCAGCAACGCCTCGGCGAAAGACTTCGGCACCAGGAAACTCACTTGCTCGCCGTCGACGCGGCGGGCGACGTTGATGCCAACGACCCTGCCCGACTGGTCCAGCGCCGGTCCGCCGCTCATGCCGGCGCTGAGCGCGCCACCGAAGAAGATCTGCGGATAGAAGCTGCGCCTGACGACACCGTTGTAGGTGCCTTCGGCGACCGCGAAGCCCACGTCCAGCGGGTTGCCGAGGGAGTAGATGCGTTCGCCTTGCGACAGCGGCTGGTCCTCGGGTCGGAACGCCAGCGCGTCGAAGACGCGTCCGGGGCTGCTGTCGGCCGCCTTCAGCAGCGCCAGGTCGTGCAGCACGTCGAGTTGCAGGATCTGCAGCGGCGCTTCGCGGCCGTCGGCGGTGACGTAGACGAGATCGTGGCGCTCGGGCTTGAGCGCGGCCTCGCTGACGACGTGGAAATTGGTGACGATGTGGCCCTCGCGGCTGACGAAGAACCCCGACCCGACCGACGTCTGACTGGCCTGGCCCTTGAGCACCGTGCGGATCTGCACCAGCTGCGAGCGCGCCTGCTCGTAGACCTTGCGGGCCGAGAGCGAGACCGGAGCGGTGGGGATCGGCGCGGCCGCCGCCGAAGCTGCTGGCGAAGGCGAAGCCGGTTCGGATGCCGGAGCCGAGGCCGGCTGGGCCAGCGCTTCAGCGCCGGCGAAGGCGAGCGCCGCAATTGCGGCCCAGCGCCGAGGAGACGTCTTCATTCCGGAAGATTCTACGAGTCGCACCGGTCGCGCAGGCCACGCGCAACCCCGTTCGCGAGGAGGCCGAGGCCTTGCCGGCGCCGCCGGTGGTCTACCCGCTGCTACAGTGGCCTCCCCCCGAGCCTCACCAGGAGTCGACCCGCATGCAACGCCGAACCCTCATCCGCGCCTCTGTCGTCCTGCCGGCCGCGCTGGCCGTCCCCGCGCTGGTGCGCGCACAGGCGATCGAGAAGACGAAGGTCGCGATCGCCGTCGGCGGCAAGAACCTGCTGTACTACCTGCCGCTGACGATCGCCGAGAGCCTGGGCTACTTCAAGGACGAGGGTCTGGACGTCAACATCTCTGACTTCTCCGGTGGCTCTCGGGCGCTGCAGGCCGTCGTCGGCGGCAGTGCCGACGTGGTCTCGGGGGCGTTCGAGCACACCATCAACATGCAGGTCAAGGGCCAGCGCCTGCGCGCCTTCGTCCTTCAGGGCCGTGCTCCGCAGATCGTGCTCGGCATCAATCCGAAGACCATGGCCGGGTTCAAGTCGGTGGCCGACCTCAAGGGCAAGAAGATCGGCGTGACCGCGCCGGGTTCGAGCACCAACATCGTCGCCAATTTCGTGCTCGGCAAGGCCGGCATCAAGCCGAACGAGGTCTCGATCATCGGCGTGGGCGCCGGCAATGGCGCCGTCGCCGCGATGCGCTCGGGCCAGATCGACGCCATCAGCAACCTCGACCCGGTGATCACGCTGCTGCAGCGCTCGGGCGACCTGAAGATCGTCGCCGACACCCGCATCGTCGCCGAGGCCGACCGGATCTTCGGGGGGCCGATGCCCGCTGCCTGCCTGTATGCGCCGCAGTCGTTCATCGACAAGAACCCGAACACCGTGCAGGCCCTGACGAACGCGATCGTGCGCGCCGACAAGTGGATCCAGCGCGCCGGCCCATCCGACATCGTCAAGGCCGTGCCGGAGAGCTACCTCCTCGGGGACCGCGCGGTCTACATCGATGCCTTCCTCGCCGCCAAGGGCGCGCTCTCTCCCGACGGCCTGATCCCCGAGGCCGGGGCCGAGACGGCGCGGCGCGCGCTGGCGAGCATCGACGCGGACGTCGCGGCAGCCAAGGTCGACCTCGGCGCGGTCTACACCAACGAGTTCGTCCGCAAGGCGAACGCGAAGTCGGCCAAGGCCTGAGCGGGGCAGACCGCGTGGCGTCGGCCCCCGCCCTCGAGCTCGACCGGGTCGCCTGCACGTTCCTCAGCAAGAACGACCCCGGGCAGCGCTACACCGCGGTCCGCGACGTCACGCTGGCGGTCGGCCCGGGCGAGTTCGTCTCGGTCGTCGGGCCCACCGGCTGCGGCAAGAGCACCCTCCTCAATGTCGCCGCCGGCCTGCTGGCGCCCAGCACCGGCAGCGTGCGCGTCTTCGGCGCCGAGCTCGCCGGGATCAACCGGCGCGCCGGCTACATGTTCCAGGCCGAAAGCCTGATGCCGTGGCGCTCGGCGCTGCAGAATGTTGCCGCGGGCCTGCAGTTCCGCGGCGTCGGCGATGCCGACGCGCAAGCCGACGAGTGGCTGCGGCGCGTCGGCCTCGGCGGCTTCGGAGACCGCTATCCGCACCAGCTTTCCGGGGGGATGAGAAAGCGCGTCAGCCTGGCACAGACGCTGGTGCTCGATCCCGACATCATCCTGATGGACGAACCGTTCTCCGCGCTCGACATCCAGACCCGCCAGCTGATGGAAAACGAGGTCCTGGCGCTGTGGGCCGAGAAGAAGAAGGCGGTGCTCTTCATCACCCACGACCTCGACGAGGCCATCGCGCTGTCGGACCGAGTGATCGTGCTGTCGGCCGGCCCGGCGTCGCATCCGATCGGCGAGTTCACGGTCGACCTGAAGCGTCCGCGCGACGTCGCCGAAGTCCGCACCATGCCGCGGTTCATCGAGCTGCACGAGGCGATCTGGTCGGTGCTGCGCGAGGAAGTCCTCAAGGGCTACCGGCAACAGCTCGCGGCCTGAGGACGCGGCCATGTGGAAACTGATCAGGCCCCGATCCTCCAACCTGGCGCTGTGGCAGACGCTGCTGCTGGTCCTGGTCTTCGTCGTCTGGCACGTGCTGACGGCCCCCGGCCTGCTGCCGAACTTCGTCTTCGAGAACGATCGCCAGGCGGCCTTCTTCTTCGGCGAACCCCTGAAAATCTTCGGCCGCATCTGGGACTGGTTCGTCGCCAATGCCGACATCTACCAGCATCTCTGGGTGACCTTGCTCGAGACCGTGCTCGCCTTCGCGATCGGCACGCTGCTGGGACTGGGCTTCGGCCTGTGGCTGGCGCTGTCGCCGCTCGCCGCGGCGATCGCCGACCCCTACATCAAGGCGCTCAACAGCATGCCGCGGGTCATCCTCGCGCCGATCTTCGCCGTCTGGTTCGGCCTGGGCATCGCCAGCAAGGTCGCGCTCGGCGTCACGCTGGTCTTCTTCATCGTCTTCTTCAACGTCTACCAGGGCGTCAAGGAAGTCAGCCCGGTCGTGCTGGCCAACGCCCGCATGCTCGGCGCGAGCCCGCGCCAGCTGCTGCGCCACGTCTACCTGCCGAGTGCGACGAGCTGGGTGTTCAGTTCGCTGCACACCAGCGTCGGCCTGGCGTTCGTCGGCGCCGTGGTCGGGGAGTATCTCGGCTCGTCGCGCGGCGTCGGCTACCTGATCCTGCAGGCCGAGGGCGCGTTCGACATCAACACGGTGATGGCCGGCATCCTGGTGCTGACGGCGTTCGCGCTGCTGCTCGATGCCGCCGTCGGCAAGGTCGAGCGGCGTCTGATGAAGTGGCAGCCCGCGGCGGGACAGACCGAGAAGCTCTAACGGCTTGAGTCGACCCGAAGGAAGTCCGCGCGCGGCGGCCGCAGAGCCTGCGCTTGCTCAGCGCCTGCGCAGCGATGCGCTGAACTGCTCGTCGAAGGCGCGCCGCGCGCGGATGTAGTCGTTGGCGCAACCCACCGAGTCGATGTCAGGCCGAGTCCCTTCGCACTGCGGCGGCTTCCTGTAGTAGGCCTGCCACTCGCGCTCCCAGCGGGCGCTGAGGGCCGAGGCCTGGGCCGCCGCCTGCTCTTCGGCTTCGCGTGCGCGGATCGCCGCGGCGCGGCGCTCGTCGGCGATCGCCTGGGCCTTGGCTCGGGCCTCCTTTTCGAGCTCCTGCGCGGCGACGAAGTCCAGCCGAGCCGCGCTGCGCTCGCCATTGACGGGTGGGGCGGAGAGTGGTGTTGTCGCCGAGGCGATGGCGGTGGTCGTCACGCCGTCCGTCTGCGATGCGCGCCACTGGCGCAACACCGCGGTCGCGATCGCCATCACGACGACACAGAGCACCACCAGCAGCGCCAGATTGAGCATCCAGCTGGTCGGCTCCGACGTGTCGAACTGCGGCCACGGAGAGCGCCGCTCCACGACAGCCGCGCGCTGACGGCCGCGCCAGTCGGATTGGTCGTGCCGCTCAGAGTCGTCCATCGAGGGATCTCACGGGCGCATTGTCGCTGGCACCGTTGCAGCTCGGGCAGGTGGCACGTGCCGATAGCGGCCACTTGTCACGACGCCATGGTCGTGGCGCCACACCGGGCGCAAAAGTTGACGGGTCCGGGCGCCCGGATGTGCCGGCGGCGCCAGTCAGCAGCGCCCGCCTGGGCCTCATTTCGCGGTCGGCATCACGAATTCAGCGCCCTTGCCGATGCTTTCCGGCCAACGCTGCATCACCGACTTCTGGCGCGTGTAGAAGCGCACGCCTTCCTCGCCGTAGGCGTGCATGTCGCCGAAGAGGCTCTTCTTCCAGCCGCCGAATCCGTGCCAGGCCATCGGCACCGGGATCGGCACGTTGATGCCGACCATGCCGATCTGCACCCGCCGCGAGAACTCGCGTGCGACATTGCCGTCGCTCGTGAAGCACGCCACGCCGTTGCCGAACTCGTGGGCGTTGACGAGCTCCAACGCCGACTTCATGTCCGGGACGCGCACGCACGACAGCACCGGGCCGAAGATCTCCTCGCGGTAGATCTTCATCGCCGGGTCGACGCGGTCGAAGAGGGTGCCGCCGGTGAAGAAGCCGCCATCGTGCCCGGCTACCTTGAAGCCGCGGCCGTCGACGAGAAGCTCGGCGCCTTCCTCGACCCCCGACGCGATGTAGCCCTCGACCCGCTCCAGGGCCTGCTTCGTCACGAGCGGCCCCATCTCGGCGTCGAGCTCCATGCCGTTCTTCACCTTCAGGGTCTTCGCCCGCTCCGCAAGCTTCGGCACGATCCGGTCGGCGGCCTCGCCGACCAGAACGGCGACGCTGATCGCCATGCAGCGCTCGCCGGCCGAGCCGTAGGCCGCGCCGATCAGGGCGTCGACGGCCTGGTCGATGTCGGCATCGGGCATCACCACCATGTGGTTCTTCGCCCCGCCGAGGGCTTGCACGCGCTTGCCGTGGCGGGCGCCGGTCTCGTAGATGTACTGCGCGATCGGCGTCGAGCCGACGAAGCTGAGGGCCTTGACGTCGGGATGGGTCAGCAGCGCGTCGACCACCACCTTGTCGCCCTGGACGACGCTGAAGACGCCGTCGGGCAGCCCGGCCTGCTTCAGCAGCTCGGCCATGAAGAGGGAAGGCGACGGATCGCGTTCGCTCGGCTTCAGGATGAAGCAGTTGCCGCAGGCGATCGCCACCGGGTACATCCACATCGGGACCATCACCGGGAAGTTGAACGGCGTGATCCCGGCGACGACGCCCAGCGGCTGGCGCAGGGTCCAGTTGTCGATGCCGGTGGAAACCTGGTCGGTGAAGTCGCCCTTGAGCAGTTGCGGGATGCCGCAGGCGAACTCGACCACGTCGATGCCGCGGGTGACCTCGCCCTGGGCGTCGGTGAAGACCTTGCCGTGCTCGGCGGTGATCATCGCCGCGAGCGTGTCGCGATGCTGCAGCAGCAGCTCGAGGAACCGCTGCATCACCCGCGCGCGCCGGATCGGCGGCGTGTCGGCCCAGGCGGGAAACGCGGCCATTGCCGCCTTCACCGCTGCGTCGACCTCGTCCGCCGAGCCGAGTGCCACCTGGCGCCCGACCGCGCCGGTGGCCGGGTTGTAGACCGGCTGGCGTCGGCCGCTCTGGCTGGCGACCGCGCGCCCGCCGATGAAATGCCAGACCTCGGTCGTGGCGGTGAAGCTTTCGGGTGCGCCCATGGTGGTCTCCGGAAATGGGGGAAGCGCTCGACGCCGCGGGCTGTCCGCGCAGGCCCGGTGTCCGCTGTCGCGACGTTATGCTCTCACAGATCGGTTCACCCACCGTGAGGCCTGTCATGCTGCGTCCGAACATCGCCGTCGAGGATTTCCATCGACGCCAGGAGGGGCGGCTGCCCGGTCAGTACGGCTTGCGGATCACGGCCTTGTCCGAGGGACGCCTGTGCGGTGAGCTCACGGTGTTGCCGTGGATGTGGGCGCCGAACGGCTACCTGCACGCGGCCAGCGTGATCCTCCTGGCCGACACCTGCTGCGGCTACGCCACCGTCGCTCACCTGCCCGAGGGCGCCACGAATTTCACCACGATCGAACTCAAGAGCAACTTCCTCGGCACCGCCAAGGAAGGCGTCATCCGGGTCGAGTGCGCCGCCGACCATCTCGGACGCACGACCCAGGTCTGGGGTGCGACGGTCTACGGTCCCGACGACCGGCGCCTGGCCTTGTTCCGGTGCACGCAGATGATCCTGCGCTAGAGCGCGATCGCCGCGATAGCCGCGATCGCCGAGTCGCGATCCGCGCGACGCCGGGTCCTGTCGCTTCAGGCGCGCCGAGTCGACGGGCAGTCGGCGGCGCGACGTGCCGGAGTGACGCTCAGCTGCGCCTTGCCGGCGCGCCCAGGCCCAGCGAGATCCGTCGCACGGTCTCCAGCAGGGCGGCCCGCGCGGCGGCGATGCTGACCTTGATGTCGCGCTGGCTGAGGTATGGCAGGGTGAGGGCGGCGACGGCCCCGTCGCTGTGGTCGAAGACCGGTGCGCACAGGTCGGTGACGCCCTGGGTGGTGTCGCTCGGGGCGCGGTAGTGACCTTTGCGCGCGATGGCCGCGAGTTCGGAACGGACGCGTGCCGCGGAGAGGCCCTTGACGCCGTTGGCCAGGAGCTCGGCGATCAGTTCGTCCTGGAGCGCTGCCGGTTGGAACGCGGACAACACCCGTGACGACGCGCGGTCCGGGCGGAACGGAAAATTCGCGCCGAGGCGCACGCCGAAGCCCATCGGTTCGGGGCTGTCGACCTGGGCGACGACGAGGATGCGGCGCGCGAAGTGGATCACGAGATGGGCCGACTGGCGTGTCGACTCCGCGAGCTCATGCATGGCCGGGAGCGCGACCGTCAACAGGCGCTTGAGCGGCGGATGCTGGTGCGCCAGCTCGAACAGGCGCAGGGACAGCCGGTAGGCGCCGTCGGCGCCGCGAATCAGGTAGCCGCGGCGCTCGAGCACGCTGAGCATGCGGAACAGCTCGGCGGCCGAGCGCCCGAGCCGCTGGGCGATGGCGATCTGCGACAGGCCTTCGCTCTCGGCGGCCAGGAGCTCGAGGATGTCGAGGCCCTTCTCCAGGGCGGGGGCGGTGTAGAGGGCGTCGGCGCCTTCCACGACCCCGGTGGTCCGGCTCGACTCAGGGGAAACGAGGGGGGGCATGGCTGGGTTTTACATGCGAAACTGACTTTTATCAATGAATGACGCGATCCGGTGCCCAGGCGCTGGATCGCTGGAGTGAATGCGATGGCGACCCGATTGTCCGAAGCGCAGGTGCAGGCTTACCGCGAGCGCGGCATCGTTCATCCGGTGCGCGCATTGCCCGAGGACGAGGCCGTGGCGCTGCACCGGCAGTACCGGTCCCGCGCGGATTTCATCAAGGGCCGGAACAACCAGAAGCCGCACCTGCTGTTCACCTGGCTCGATGCCCTGGTCCGCGATCCGCGCATCCTCGATCCCGTCGAGGGCCTGCTCGGCCCCGACCTGCTGTGCTGGGGAGCGCAGTTTTTCGCCAAGCCTGCGGGCGACGCGGCCTATGTGAGCTGGCACCAGGACGCGACCTACTGGGGGCTTTCGTCGCCCGACGTCGTCACCGCCTGGGTGGCGCTGACGCCGAGCACCCCCGAATCCGGCTGCATGCAGATCGTTCCCGGCACCCACCGCGAACAGGTTGCGCACGAGGATCGATTCGACGACGACAACCTGCTGTCGCGCGGGCAGGAGGTGGCGGTGAAGGTCGATCCGGCCACGGTGGTCGACGTGGTACTCGCGCCGGGCGAGATGTCGCTGCACAACGTGCTGCTCTTCCACGGCTCGCAGCCGAACCGGTCGGTGCTGCCGCGCGTCGGCTTCGCGATCCGCTACGTCCCGACGCACGTCCGCCAGCTCTCGCCGATCCGCGACAGCGCCCTGCTGGTCCGCGGGCGCGACACCCACGGCCACTTCGAGGCCGAGGTATCGCCCGAAGCCGACCTGCACCCGGACGCCGTGGCCCGTCACGGCGCGATCATCGACCGGCAACTGCGCATCCTCTACGCCGGCGCGCAGGAGCGCGGCCGTCTCAACCCGAACCGGATTTCCCAGGAGACAACATGAAGACATTGAAAGCCTGTCTGGCGCTGGCCGCGCTGCTCGCGTCCGTGGCTGCCTCAGCCCAGGACATCAAGATCCGCTTCGCGCACTCGCTGTCACCGAGCGAGCCTGCGCACCTGGCCGCGGAGTTCTTTGCGAAGAACGTCGCGGCGCGCACCAACGGCAAGGTCCAGATCACGGTCTTTCCGGCCGAGCAGCTCGGCCCCGGCAAGGACGTCAACGAGATGATCCGCCAGGGCGCCAACGTGATGAACATCACCGACCCCGGGTACCTCTCGGACTTCGTGCCCGACGTCGGCGTCTTGAACGGCCCCTATCTCATCAAGACGCCGCAGGAGTACGACAAGCTCCTCGCCTCGGCCTGGTTCAAGGGCATCGAGAAGAAGCTCGAAGCGGCCGGCTTCAAGCTGATCATGGCCAACGGCTTCTTCGGTCAGCGGCATCTGATCGCCGACAAGCCGGTGCGCAAGCCGGAGGACATGGCCGGCATGACGGTGCGCGTGCCGCCGAACACGATGTGGATCGAGACCTTCAAGGCCATGGGTGCGCGGCCGACGACGGTGCAGTGGTCGGAGGTCTACAACGCGCTGTCCCAGCATGTGGTCGAAGCCGCGGAAGCGCCGCTCGGCTCGCTCTGGGGTTCCAAGCTGCAGGAAACGCGCAAGGTGATCTCGATGACCGGCCACTTCACGGCCTTCGTCATGTGGCCGATCAACGCCGGCTTCTTCGACAAGCTGCCGAAGGACGTGCAGCAGGTCCTGCTCGAGGAAGGCGCCAAGGCCGGCGCCGAGATGACGCGCCTGACCCTCGCGAGCCAGGACGAATACATCGCCAAGTTCAAGTCCGCCGGCGTGACCTTCGTCAACGATGTCGACGTGCCGGCATTCCAGAAGGCCACGGCCAGCGTCTACAAGGCCTTCCCGAAGTGGACGCCGGGACTGCGCGAGACGGTGCTCGCCAACCTCAAGTGACGGCGCCGACCGACGCCTCTGCGGTGACGGGCCTCCGGTGAGGGCCGCCGCTGCAGGCCGCAGCGGACCGTTCGACCGTTTCGAGGAAGCGGTCGCGGGCGCTGCCCTCGTCGTCGTCATCCTGGCGACATGCTGGGGCGTGGTCACCCGTTACGTGACGGAGCAGCCCGCGACCTGGTCCGGCGAAGTCGCTGCCATCGCCTTCGCCTGGCTGGTTTTCGTGGGGGCGGCGGCCGGCTTCAAGTACGGCATGCACGTGGCCATCGACATGGTCGTCGGTCTGTTGCCGGCGCGGCTGCGCCGCATTCTGCTGATGCTGGCCGACGGACTGGTGCTGGTCTTCCTGGCCACGCTGCTGGTGCTGTCGGTGCAGTTCTCGATCGACGCCTGGGGCGATCCGACGTCCGTGCTGCGCCTGCCGCGCACGGTCATCTACGCATCGGTCGTCGTCGGCAGCTTGTGCATGCTGCTGCGCTTTGCGCGCGTGGCCTGGCGCCACGCCCACGGCCTGCCCGGTGCGTGGCTCGATGTGCCCGGCGCGGTCGGTGCCGAACTCTGAAGAGACCGGACTGTCGTGGAATACCTGCCTGCGCTGCTGATGCTGGTCCTGTTCCTGATCGACATTCCGATCGCCTTCGGGATGGCGATTGCGGCGCTCTGCTTCTTCGTCTTCGCCGAAGGACTGCCGCTGCGGCTCTTCGTGCAGAAGATGGTGCAGGCGACGGATTCCTTCCCGCTGCTGGCGGTGCCGTTCTTCATCTGCGCCGGCGCGATCATGAACCATGCCGGCATCACCCGGCGCCTGCTGAACCTCGCCGACGCGCTGGTCGGCCACCTCGTCGGCGGCATCGCGCAGGCCAACGTCGTGCTGGCCACGCTGATGGGCGGGCTCTCGGCGTCGGCCAACGCCGACGCCGCGATGCAGGCCAAGATGCTCGGCACCGAGATGGTCCGCCGCGGCTATTCGCCAGGGTTCGCGGCGGCGATCACCGCCTGCGCGGCGGTGATCACGCCGATCATCCCTCCGGGAATCGGCCTCATCATCTACGGCTACCTGGCCGACGTCTCGGTCGGTCGCCTCTTCATCGGCGGCATCGTCCCGGGCCTGCTTCTGTGCGCGGCGCTGATGGTGGCGGTGCACATCGTCGCCCGCAAGCGCGGCTACCAGCCGCAGCGCGAGCGCCGGGTGCCGCTGCGCGCGCTCGGCCGCTCGGCCGTCGACGGCCTGGGGGCGCTGTCGATCATCGCCTTCATCCTGATCGGCATCCGCTACGGCATCTTCACGCCGACCGAGGCCGGCGCGATGACGGTCGTCTATGCGACGCTGGTCGGCGCGCTTTGGCATCGAGAGCTGAAATGGTCGGCGGCGCGCCCGATCATCCTCGAGACCGTTCTCGCCACCTCGGCGGTGATGATCATCATCTGCGCCGCCAGCGCCTTCGGCTTCTACATGTCCTGGCAGCGCATTCCGACGCGCGGCGCAGAGTTCCTGATCCACCTGACGCGCGAGCCGTGGCTGCTGCTGCTGCTGATCAATGTCGGCCTGATCGGCGTCGGCATGCTGATCGAAGGCACGGCGGCGCTGATCCTGCTGACACCGATCCTCGTCCCCGCCATCGCCAAGGTCGGCATCGACCCGCTGCATTTCGGCCTGGTGCTCGTCATCAACCTCACGATCGGCGGCGTCACGCCGCCGGTCGGGACGATGATGTTCACCACCTGCTCGATCATGCGGGTGAAGATCGAGACCTTCGTCAAGGAGGGCTGGCCCTTCATCCTCGCCCTGTTCGTGGTCCTCATGCTGGTGACCTACGTGCCGGCCCTCGTTACGTGGCTGCCGACGCGGCTGATGGGCCCGTGACCTCGGCCGGTACGCCGACCTTCGACGCCGCGGTCCTCACGGCCGTCGGCCGGCCATTGTCGATCGAGCGTGTGACGCTGGCGCCGCTGCGCCCCGGCGACGTGCTGATCAGGAATCGCGCCAGCGGCCTGTGCCATACCGACCTCGAGGTGATCGACGGCAGCCTCGCCTATCCGCTGCCGATCGTCCTCGGCCACGAAGGCGCCGGCATCGTCGAAGCGGTCGGCAGCGCGGTGATCCAGGTGCGACCGGGCGACCATGTCGTCGCCTCCTGGAATCCGCATTGCGGTCACTGCTTCTACTGCGAGCGCGATCTGCCGATCCTGTGCGAGCCGTTCACGCGCGAGCAGCCGGCCGGCAACCTCCTCGACGGCGCGTCACGCCTGTCCTGGAACGGCGCGCGCCTGAACCACTTCTCGGTGGTCTCGTCGCATGCCGAATACTCGGTCGTGCCGGAATCCGGAGCGATCAAGGTTCCCGAAGAAATTCCGTTCGACCGGGCATGCCTGTTGGGCTGCGGGGTGATGACCGGTGTCGGCGCGGTCAGCCGCCTCGCGCGGGTGGAGGCCGGTGCGCACGTGGCCGTCGTCGGCTGCGGCGCGGTGGGGCTGAACGCCATTCAGGCGGCGCGGCTCGAACAGGCCGCTAGCGTGATCGCGATCGATCGCGACGCGGCCAAGCTCGCGCTGGCGTCGCGGTTCGGCGCCACGCACACCATCGCCGCCGATGCTGCGCCGATCGATGCCGTCAAAGCGCTGACGGAAGGTCGCGGGGCCGACTGCGTCTTCGAGGCCGCGGGTGCCGAAGCGTCTCTGCAGCTGGCGCTCGAGGTCACGCGGCCCGGGGGGCAGCTGGTGATCCTCGGCAAAACCGCGGTCAACCGCCAGGTGGCCCTGCGCTTCGGCTCGCTGATGGGCGAAAAGCGCATCGTCCGTTCGAGCTATGGCGGCGCCCGGCCGCGCCGCGATTTCCCGTGGCTGGCGCGCCTCTACTTGGAAGGCAAGCTCGATCTCGACACCCTGATCTCGAGCCGGATCCCGCTTGCGCGCATCAACGAAGGCTTCGATGCGATGCGCAGCGGCATCGGCGTGCGCCATGTCGTCGTCTTCGACTGAGACCTGAGATGGCTTGGTGTCGTGCGTCGGTGCGTCTCCCGCCATTGCCGACCTGATGCCGCATCCGTCCCTGGCTCCGGGCTGGATCGACCGGCCGCACCAGCGCTTCGAGTGCGGCGACCTGGCGCTCGAATCGGGCGAGACGTTGCGCGCCGCTTTCGTCACGTACGTCGTCCACGGCGACCCGGCGCGCTTGAACGATTCCGCGATCCTCGTCACCAGTGCGATCGGCAGCACCCACCACCGCCTGGATTTCCTCATCGGCTCCGGCGCCGCGCTCGACACCGAGCGCTATTGCATCGTTGCGATCGACGCCCTCGGCAACGGCTTGTCGAGCTCGCCATCGAACAGCGCGACGCAGGGCGGCGCGGACTTTCCGCGCATCGGCATCCGCGACATGGTCGAGTCGCAGCGCCGGGTGCTCGACGCGCTCGGCGCCGGGCAGCTGGCCGCGGTCGTCGGCGCTTCGATGGGCGGCATGCAGGCGCTGCAGTGGGCGGTGAGTCATCCGCAGCGCATGCGACGGGTCGTCGCGATGACGCCGATGGCGCGCGCCGAGCGCTGGTCGCAGCTGGTCAACGAGATGTCGCGGCGTGCGCTGTTCGTCGATGCCGCGTGCCGCGTGCCGCGCGAGCGCGCCGACGCCATGCGCCTGTGGGTGCCGCTGACGCAACTGTTGATGCCGCGGACCCCCGAGGCGCTGCAGGCCTTTTCCACGCCCGGGGAGCTGGCCAACTGGCTCGACGCGGAGGCGGATCGCCTCGCCCACGAAGGTCCTGATCCGTGGGACTGGCGCTGCCAGACCCTGGCCTACGATGCCCATGATGTCGGCGCCACACCGGGCTGGAGCGGCGATGCCGTCGCCGCCCTGGGGTCGATTCGCGCCGAAGTCCTGGTGATGGCGCCGGCGCTCGATCTGTACAACCCCGCCTTCGCGGCCCGCGCCGCTGCCGCGAGCATCCCCGGCGCGCGCTACGAGGAGCTCCCCGGGGAGGACGGGCATCGCAGCGCCAGCGGCGTCGGGGCGGCGTCGACCGCAGCCGTGCGGGCCGCCATCGCATCGTTCCTCGGCGGTCCGAAGTGACGACAATGGTCCATGCCCGCGCGTCGTCCTCCACCTTCCCGTCGTCCACCGCCCCCGGCGCCTGCGCCGAAGACGGCTTCCTGGAGCGAACGCGAGCTCGACACGCTGCAACGTCTGCTCGATGCCGTGCCGGCGCCGCTGGAGCCGCTCGACGTCGTGATGCTCGACGGTTTTCTGTGCGGCGTGTTGCTGCAGCCCGAAGCGGTACCGGCCTCGCGCTGGAGGCCTCATGTCACCGATGTCGAGGGACGTCGCCTGCCGGTGGATTTCGATGCGGCGCCGCTGCTGCGCCTCGTTGAACGCCGTCATGCCGAGCTCGCCCAGGCGATCGCGGCGCGGCGCTGGTTCGACCCGTGGGTTTTCGAACTGGATGGCGAACCTGCGGATGAGGACGGTGCAGAAGGTGCAGACGATGCGGCAGCGGCTGGATTCGATCCCGGCGCCGACGACCTGGAGAGCCGCGCCGCCAGCGAGGCGGTCTATCCGTGGGTCGCCGGCTTCGCGACGGCGCTCGAACTCTTTCCGGCCCTGATGCGGCTACCGGCCCGCTCGATCGATCCTCCGCTCGCGCTGGTCTACCGCCACCTCGAGCCCGACGATCTCGAGGATGCCGAGGCGTTGCTGGCCGAGATCGAGTCGCTCGAGCCGGCCGTCGATCTGGCCGACGCGGTCGAGGGACTGGTGCGTGCGACGCTGCTGCTCGCCGACGTCGCCCGGCCGGTCCGTTAGGCCTCAGATCGCCAGCGGGTCGACGTCGATCGCCCAGCGCAGCACGCGCTGCCCCGCACCCTTGCGCTCGCGGCGCAGCGCGTGCAAGGCAGGCAGCCAGAGCGCGAGGAAGTGCTGCAGGGCGCGGCGCGAAGGCGACTCGATGAGCATCTGCATGCGCTCGACGTCGGCGATGCGAGCGATCGCCATCGGCACCGGCGCGTAGACGGTCACGGCCTCGGCGCCGGGAATGGCGCCGGCGCAGGCCGCGGCGGCTTGCAGGAAGTCGCGTGCAGCCTCCACGCTGCGACCTTCGGCGCGCAGCATCGCCAGATGCGACCAGGGGGGCAGGCCGGCACTTTCGCGTTCGCGCAGCTGGCTTTCGGCAAAGGCGGCGAAGTCGTGGCCCAGGAGCGCCTGGTACAGGGGGTGGGCGGGATTCCAGGTCTGGATCCACATCTCGCTGCGCGCGGCCTGCGCAGCGTCGCGACCGGCGCGGCCACCGGCCTGCATCAAGAGCGAGAACAGGCGCTCCGGCGCGCGGAAATCGCTGCTGAAGAGAGCGCCGTCCGGGTTCACGGCCGCCACCAGCGTCACGCGGCGGAAGTCGTGGCCCTTGGTAACCATCTGCGTGCCGATGAGGACGTCGACGTCGCCGGCGTGGACGGCACCGAGGCGCGATTCGAGCGCGCCCTTGGCGCGCGTGCTGTCGGCGTCGATGCGGGCGATGCGGGCCGGACGCCCGTCGGCCGTCGTCAGCAGCGCCGCGAGTTGCTCCTCGAGGCGCTCGGTGCCGCGGCCGATCGGCGCGATGTCGAGGTTGCCGCAGTCCGGGCAGGCGCGCGGCACGCGCTCGGTCAGGCCGCAGTGGTGGCAGCGCAGCGTCCGGTCGAGCTTGTGGAAGACGCGCCAGGCGCTGCAGTGCGGGCAGGCGCTCTTCCAGCTGCAGTCCGGGCAATGGAGCACCGGTGCATAGCCGCGTCGATTCAGGAACACCAAGCTCTGTTCGCCATCCGCCAGCCGCCGGTTGAGAGCCTCGACCAGCGGCGGCGCCAGCGCGGTCGAGCTACCCTTGACCTGCGGCAGGCGATTCATGTCGACGAGCCGCACCTTCGGCAGGGTGCCGCCGCCGATGCGTTGCGGCAGCGCGAGGCGGACGTAGCGCCCCTGGTTGGCGCGCTGCCAGCTCTCGAGCGAAGGCGTCGCCGAACCCAGCACCACGGTCGCGTTCTCGAGGCGGCCGCGGAACACCGCCAGGTCGCGAGCCGAGTAGCGCGCACCCTCCTGCTGCTTGTAGGAAGGATCGTGCTCTTCGTCGACGACGATGAGGCCCAGTCGTGGCATCGAGGCGAAGACCGCCAGTCGCGTGCCGAGGACCAGGTCGGCGAGGCCCAGGTGGGCGGCGAGCCAGCTGCGCAGCCGTTGCGCCGGCGTCAGGCCGCTGTGGAGCGCGACGATGCGGCGTCCTGCGAATCGTTCGGCAAAGCGCCTTTCGAGCTGCGGCGTGAGGTTGATCTCCGGAACGAGGACCAGTGCCTGGCGCCCCGACTCGAGCGTGCGAGCGGCAGCCTGCAGGTAGACCTCCGTCTTGCCGCTTCCGGTGATCCCGTGCAGCAGCACGGTCGGCGCGCGCTCGCTGCGTTCGCTCGCCTGCAGCGCCTCGAGGACGGCGGCCTGATCGGGACTGAGCGCAGGACGGGTTGTGGCGCCTTCGGGTTGACCGTCGCGGCTGGCCATCGCCTTGTGCAGCTTGGCAATTCTGTTTTCGACCTGGCCGTTGCCGAGCTTGCGCAGTTCAGGCGGCAGCACCGCCAGGGCGACCTCGCCAATCCCGCGCTGGTAGTAGGCCGCGGCAAACTCGACCAGTTCGCACCAGCGCGCGGTGAGCGGCGGCAACGCTGTCATCGCCTCGGCCACGTCGCGCAACGTCTGCGGCGCCTCCGCGGCGTTCCCGGACATGCCCCGCCACACCAGACCGGTGACTTCCCGACTTCCCAAGGGCACGCGGACCAATGTTCCGGGCGCGAGCGTTCGCTCGCTTCGGTAACTGAGGGGGCCCGTCAGATCGGTGTGTTGCGGCGTATCGACGGCTACCCCGACGATGCAAGGGTCTGTCATCGGCCGCTCACGAAAGCTTGTCAAGGAAAGCTAGAAGTTGGCGCAAGGATCGGGTCTAACTTTATGATTCGTATAGGGTTTAGAAATTCTCCACCGAGCCTGTGGAAAACTTTGTGCAAAAGTCGCGCTCGCGGTCCAAAAAGGCTTGATCTGCTTGATCTTGCAGTCCGCTGCCTGCTTTCGGAGCAATCTTCGAGACTCAGTCAAATCAACGACTTAGCGCTGGTTACCAAAATAGTGATGCTGCGTTGCAGCAACAAATCCGTAGGAGTCGTCCGACTTGCGTTTTGGGGATAAGTCAAGTCCTGAGTGGCCGCTCACCCCGATCCGAGCCGGTCGCGCGCCGTGATGGATATCACGCCTGGAGCGCCGTCCGGAGCTCGCGCGACGTCCTGTGCACAGCTTCGACCATCGACGCGACATGCTCCGGCGGCGTGAACTGGCTGATCCCGTGGCCGAGGTTGAACACATGGCCGTCGAGCGATCCCGTCGTCCCCAGGCTGCGCAGCGTGCGCTCAACCTCGCGGGTGATCTGCGCAGGGGACGCGAACAACACGTTCGGGTCGATGTTGCCCTGCAACGCCACGGCGCTGCCGACGCGCCGGCGAGCCGCTCCCAGGTTGACGGTCCAGTCGAGGCCGATCACGTCGGCGCCGAGGCCGGCGATGTCCTCGAGCCAGCCGCCGCCGCCCTTGGTGAAGACGATCCGCGGCACCGTGCGGCCATCGTGCGTGCGCAAGAGCTGCTCGAGGACGCGCCGCGTGTAGGCCAGGCTGAACGCCTGGAAAGCGCCATCGGCGAGGACGCCGCCCCAGCTGTCGAAAATCATCACCGCCTGGGCGCCGGCTTCGATCTGGGCATTGAGATAACCCGCGACCGCATCGGCGTTGACGGCCAGGATGCGATGCATCAGGTCTGGACGGGCGTAGAGCATCGTCTTGACGCGCCGGTAGTCGTCCGATCCGGCGCCTTCGACCATGTAGCAGGCAAGCGTCCACGGGCTGCCCGAAAAACCGATCAGCGGAACGCGTCCATCGAGCGCACGCCGGATCGACGCGACTGCATCGAAGACATAGCGCAAGCGCGCCATGTCGGGCACAGCGAGACGCGCGACATCGGTCTCGTCGCGCACCGGATGGGCAAAGCGCGGCCCTTCGCCCTCGGCGAACGAAAGCCCCAGGCCCATCGCATCGGGGACGGTCAGGATGTCGCTGAAGAGGATCGCGGCGTCGAGCGGGTAGCGCTCCAGCGGCTGTAGGGTGACCTCGGTGGCGAGATCAGGGTTCGCCGCCAGGCCCATGAAGCTGCCGGCGCGGGCCCGCGACGCCTTGTACTCCGGCAGATAACGTCCGGCCTGGCGCATCAGCCACACCGGCGTGTAGTCGGTCGGCTGGCACAGGCAGGCCCGCAGGAAGGTGTCGTTTCGCAGCGGCGCGGGCATCGTTGCATTGTCGCAAACGGGTCGCCGCCAGCGTCGCCGCGGTCGGTGGCGAACCCGCGCTGAAGCGCCGCTGCGAGCACGGGCCGTCAGGAAAACCGGTCGGCGGAGCCTCGCCGGCGACGCCGCGATGGCGCGCGCGTCCAGGAGAACCGCGCCCGCGGCGATCAGTGCTGGCGCAGTCGGCCGACGATCTGCGCGGCCTCTTCCGGGGCGAAGAAATAGGGGTAGAACGAGCGCTCGCCGGCGCCGAACTGGCGCCGCCCGCCGAGGCGGGCGATCTCGCGGGCGGAATGCGCGAGATCCAGGCGCAACAAGACTGCCGGCGCGTTGACCTGCGGATCGAGCCGCTCGTCGGCAGCTCGATGGAAGCCGAGCATGCGCTCGTAGAAGCGGACGTGGCGCGGATTGACCTCGATGAGGACATCGGTGCAGCGGTGCAGGTTGGTCACGTACATGCAGGCGACGTGGAAGATCGCGCCCAGCACGGCATGCGAGCGGACGGATTCGTCGACGGCCAGCTTGGTGAACTCGCACAAGCGTCGACCTTCGTCGCGCAGGGACTGGACTTCGTCGGGATAGAGCCGGCCGACATAGAGTCCATCGGCGCGGTCGAGGGAGGCGGTGATGGTCGCCACGGTCGTGTCTTCGACGCATGCCGCCAGGGTCACCCGGCCGTCGTTGCACTCCTCGAGGGGACTGGCCGAGTAGCCGCGCCAGGCGTAGCGGCGCTCGATGAGGGCACTGGCGTGGATGCGGCGCGAGGAGTCGTCGGCGACGCGGATCTTGAAGGGGGTGTCGAACTCCTCGGCCGCCGCCTCGGCGATGGCGTCGTTGAGGAAGGGCTCCCAGGGTCTGCCCCCGTCGAAGGTTCTGTACAGGCCGGCGCCGGCCGGGTTGCGGGGCAGGGGGCCCGCAGCCTGGGAATCTGACATTAAATCTCCCTCGGGCTGCCAAAATGCGGCAGCGAATGTAACAACGATTATCTTTGGCAGTGAAGGACGTTTGGGGAGATCGCCGACGCTCGCCGCGGAACGAAGAATGCCCTTACTGTTGCCTACAGCTCAACCCCATTTACGTCAAGTTACCTGCAGCTGTTCGTACGATGGCGGCCGGTACAAATGCACATTCCGGGCCAGCAGGCAATTGAACACGGTCCTTCCTTCCACTCGAATCCGAGTCTTCACGACCTGACGCCGATGTTTTCCTATTCCCAGGCTTTTGATCGCAACATCGGTTGGGTCACCGAGGCCGAGCAACAGACCCTGCGCGGCAAGCGCGTCGCCATCGCTGGGCTGGGCGGCGTCGGCGGCGCTCACCTGTTGACGCTGACGCGCCTGGGCATCGGCAACTTCAATCTGGCCGACTTCGACCACTTCGAGCTCCACAACTTCAACCGCCAGGTCGGTGCAAACGTGAACTCGATCGGGCGGCCGAAGATCGACGTGATGGCCGAGATGGCCGCGGCGATCAACCCCGGACTCGGCATCGAGCGCTTCGGCGAGGGCCTCACCCTCGCCAACGTCGAGCGCTTTCTCGATGGCGCGGATCTCTACGTCGATGGGCTCGATTTCTTCGTCCTCGACATGCGCAAGCGTGTCTTCGACCTCTGTGCCGAGCGCGGCATTCCGGCCATTACGGCGGCGCCGCTCGGCATGGGTTGCGCCCTGCTGGTGTTCATGCCCGGACAGATGAGCTTCGAGAGCTACTTCCGGATGGCCGGCGCTTCCGATGCCGAGAAGGCAGCCCGCTTCCTTTGCGGTCTGGCACCGTCGATGTTGCAGATGGGTTACCTCGTCGATCCCGCACGCGTCGATCTCGCCGCGCGCAAGGGACCATCCACACCGATGGCATGCGATCTCTGCGCGGGCATTGCGGCCACCGAGGCGCTGAAGATCCTCCTGTCCAGGGGGAGGGTGATCGCAGCGCCCTGGGGCCTGCACTTCGACGCCTACAAGAGCCGGCTGCGGCGAACCTGGCGGCCGGGCGGCAACGCCCATCCCATGCAGCGCGCCCTGATCGCGTTGACGAAGCGCCGGTTTGCCGCCGAAGCGAAGGCGCCGATATGAGCCGATCGGCTGAGGTCCCGGCAGGGAAGGCGGCAACAGATCCGCGTCCTGCCAGCAGCGTCGAGGCGATTCTGGACCTGGCGCGGTGGGCCCCCAGTGGAGACAACAGCCAGCCCTGGCGTTTCGAGGTGCTCGCCGGCGACCATGTGCGGGTGCACGCCTTCGACACCCGGCGCCACTGCGTCTACGACCTCGAAGGGCGCGCCAGTCAGCTTGCTGTCGGCGCCATGCTCGAGACCATGCGCATCGCCGCCAGCATCCACGGTCTGGCGACGCGGGCGGCGCTGCGCTCCGACTCGTCCCCGGAGGCGCCGCTGGTGGACGTCCGCTTCGAGGCGTCGCCGGGCCTGGGCGTCGACCCATTGCATGCGGCGATCCGTGAGCGCAGCGTCCAGCGCAAATCGCTGTCGACCCTGCCGCTCGGGGCGGCAACGCGCGCCGCGCTGGAGAGTGCGGTCGGGCCGGGCTATTCCGTCGTCTGGTTCGAGGGATGGCGCGCGCGTCTGCGGCTGGCATGGCTGGCCGTGCGCAGCGCGAAGATCCGCCTGACGATCCCGGAGGCGTACGCCGTTCATCGCGAGATCATCGATTGGGACGCGCGCTTCAGCGATGACAAGGTGCCCGACCAGGCGCTCGGCGCCGATCCCCTGACGCTGCGCTCGATGAAGTGGGCGCTGGCAAGCTGGGAGCGGGTACAGCTGATGAACCGCTGGTTCGGAGGCACGCTCGGCCCCCGCCTCCAGCTCGACTTCATTCCGGGCCTGCGGTGCGCCGCGCACTTCGCCATCGTCGCCGAGCGCATTCCGGGCGATGTCGGAGACCATCTTGCCGCGGGCGCAGCAGTTCAGCGCTTCTGGCTGACCGCCACGCTGCAAAAGCTGCAGCTGCAGCCGCAGTACACGCCCCTCGTCTTTGCAGGGTATGCCCGCGTGCGGCTGCCGTTCACGTCCATCGAGGGGGCGCGGCGTCGGGCCGCGGCAATCGCCGGCATGCTGGACCGGCTGTTCGGCGCGCAGGCGGCTCCCCGGGTGGTCTTCCTGGGCCGCCTCGGCAGCGGGCCACCGGCCAGGGCCCGGTCGATGCGATTGCCGCTCGAGGGCCTGATGTGGGCAGCGGCGAGGCCGACTGGCTCCGGGCTTGCGTCAACAGTTGGTTGCGGTACCTCAGCGGAACGGCCGGGGGGCGCCGTACCCGACCGGCGGGACTGAAAAGGTTCTCTCTCTGGCCACCGGCAAAGAGTACGGAACGGCCTTCCCGATCGGCAAACCCTGCAGGCGTTGCTCCGAGTGCGGCGGCGACACCCCCTAGATGGAGGGTCGTAGCACGAGAGTCCTTGAGGCGGGCATTCGGATTGCCTACGCTTTCTTGGTCGTGCAGACCTCGATATCCCCTCCGCTTTGAAGTATTTGCCTTAGGCCCCCCGTATGAGGGGCCTGTGTAAGACAGATCCTATGAGGGAGGGCTGGTAAGCGAGGTAAGTTACGTTCCATGATTTCAAGTCGAGGTTTTTACCAAGCGAGCGACTCAGTCGATCTCGGATGCTGGGAGAGCCTGATCCCGTCGCCTCCGTCCCGTGAAAAAGGAGGACATGGCATCGCCGCAGACCACTGAAAACTGGACCGGTGCATCGGGGCAGATGCGCACCACCGCCTGCTACTTGTGCTACTTGTCCTACCATTGCTAGAAACATGTTTGTCACCACACCGAGGAGTCACCCCATGAAATATCAAGCCCGTTACCGCACTGCATTCAAGCAGACACTGGTCGCCGCGTCGCTCATCGCGGCCTTCGGCACCGCCTCGGCGGCCCTGCCGCAGTTCACGCTGAACCCGGCCGGCGCGGTGCCGCCGCTTGTCGGCAGCCCCGTCACGGCCGACAACATCCTGATCTCGGACTTCTCCCACGTCGAGTTCTCCTCTCCGACCCACTTCACCGATACGGGGTTCTTGTCGGTCACCGGATTCCAGCTGGGCGGGACGAATGTCGACGCAGTTGGCCTTAACAGTACTTACAGCCTTTATTTCAGCTTCACCGCCGCGGGCGATCTGACGTCCGGGACAGCTGCGACGCTCGCCACGGCGCCATCGTCAGGGATGTTCTCGTCCCTGGACTACCAGTTGATCGGTGTGGCGGGTAACTCTACGTTTGGCGTTGCCGGCAACACGCCTTTCGTGAACAACGGTGCCAATCCGACCCAGGTGCTGGCGTCGGGGAACCTGATCGGCGGGGGGGTCGGCTCCACCTTCGCCGGTGCCGGCTACGTTCCGAACGCGGCGGCCACGGTTTCGTTTGCGACCGGTGCCAATACGTTCTTTGCCTCGCCGATTCCGTTTTACAACATCGCGTTTGCCGCCTTCACGAACACCCCTAGCCAGGTCACGTTCACCGGTGGCCAGTTCGGTGGTTTCAATATCACGCAGGGTGGCGGAGCGGTGAACTTCGCGGCGGCGATTCCGGAGCCTGAGACCTATGCCCTGATGCTCGCAGGGCTTGGCGCGATCGGCTTCGTTGCCCGCCGGCGTCGTTCTTGATCTGAGAAGGTCTATCCGAGGCGGCCCGGAGCAGTCCGGCGCCGCCTTTTTCACGCCCGATCGCCTGATCCCCAGAGAACAAGACCATGGCAAGAAGCAACACACCTGTCGTCCTTCCGCTGTTCGCAGTGCTGTTTCTGGTCGTGGGGTGCGGCGGTGGCGGAGGCAGCTCGGGGTCGGGCGCTCCGCCGGGCACCGTCGTCTCGACATCGACCTTCGCGCTGCAGAACGGCTACCGGGCGCGCATCGCGGCCGGAGCCACCGACAATTTCACGATCTCGGGATCGTGCGCCGGTAGCGCCCAGATTTCCAACTCCGCGGCGTCGGCAACAACGTTTGAAAGCGTACCGGGATACCAGGCGATGCAGAGCGCGAGCGTCACGTTCACCAATTGCCTCCCTGCGAACAGCACGGCTTCTGGAACGAACTACTACGACATCAATTACGCACTCATCGGAGCCGTCGTTCCCGGCTCCGAATATGCGGTCTACAGCGTCGCTCCGACGCCGTTGCCGGCCTCGGTGAAGGTCGGTGACGCGGCCGACTATGCGACCCTGGCGACGTACATCGACAGCAGCAAGAACATCACGACAGGCAAGCGGGTCCTGAGCTACGCCATCGAGGCGGATACGGCGACGACCGCGATCCTCGATCTGATCGCCAAGACCTACGACTCCGGCAACAACCCCCAGCTCGAACAGAGGACACGTTACCGGATGGCCGAAGACGGCACCCTGACCTTGCTGACGATCGACGTGCAGTACCTCGGTACGAGCACCGTCCACCTGCTGTACACCAAGGTTTAACCAACCCGCTTGCGCTGCCGCCGCATCAGGTCCGGGCCCGTGCGGCGGCCGCTCGCGCATAGTCGAGCAGGTCTTCGACCATTCGCGCGAGGTTGCGCTGCAATCCGGCAAAGCCCGCGCTCTTCCCGCGGCTCGGCTCGTCCACGTAGAGCCGCTTGTTGATCTCGACCTGAAGGCTGTGCCGGCCGCGTGCCGGATCGGACCAGGCGCGGACGAGTTCGACCCCCTTGTACGGGTCGTTGACACGGACGTCGTAGCCCATCGCCACCAGCCTGTCGCGCACGAATGCGGTGAATCCGGGCTCGCAGGTCGTGGCGTCGCGGTCGCCGAGGACGAAGTCGGCGCGGACGCCGCCGGCACCGCCTTCGCCCTGTAACCCGGCCACCGCGTTCATCGAATGACAGTCGATGTGGTAACTGACGCCGAAGCGCCGCTGCGCAGCGGCGATGTGCTGGCGCAGTGCGGTGTGGTACGGCGCATGAAAGCGCTCGATCCGGCCGACGATCTCGGCCACTGTCAGTCGTCGGTCGTAGATGGGCCGGCCATCGTCGAGCGTGCGCCAGATGAGCGCCTTGCCGAGGCGCGCCTTCCCGCTCGGCACGTGGGCGTGCGGCCAGTGTCCGCCCTCGAGCAAGTCGAAGTCGATGTCGCCTGCGTGCCGGTTCGGATCGAGATAGGTGCGCGGGAACTGTGCCGCGATCAGGGTGACGCCGTGTTCGGTCGCCGGCAGGTAGAGCTCGTCGACGAAGCAGTCCTCGCCGTCGCGAAGATCGTATTCGCTGACGCAGGCCCGGAAATCGCCGGGAAACGCGTGACCCGAGTGCGGTGAATCCAGCAGCAGCGGAACCGCCGGGTCGGCAGGTCCGTGAACGCGCAGCACCGTTGTGTCGTTCATGCTGTTCGACGGCGCCCGGCGGCCGGAAGCGATTGCGGGTTCGAGGCCATGGCACGAGCGTACTTTCTTTGTCGCCGTTCGTCTCGCGGACAGCGAAAATGGCACGATGCGATGCCGCCTCGAGGTCTGCTTGCCGTGAAGCCCGTCGTGCGCCGCCTGACGCGCGTGGTCCTGATGCTCGCGCTCGCCGGCTTGGTCACCGTGGCACTCGTCGGGGCTGCCTTGCTGGTGGCGTTGCGAGCACAGCCTGGAGATTGGGCACAACGTGTCGTCCTCGGCGCCCTGTCCGTCGACATCGGCGTGCTCGCCGCGGTCCGCATCGCCACCCACCCGCTGGGCATGCGCGCGCTCGATGGCCTTCGCGTGGCTACGCCGATCGGCACGCTGCACTTTTCCAGCGGTCCCGCGCCGGATTCGCTGCGGATCGTCTGCGAGCCGTGCCGGGTCGATGCGCCGGAGCTCAGCCCTCGGGCGGTCGCGCTGCCGCCGTCCGAAGCCGTCGTTCTGAGGTCGGGTGCCAATGACCTGCACGGTGAGCTTCGCGTCGGCGCCGTCGCGGCAAGCTGGCGCGCAGCCTTGCATGCGAGCGATCTCGTACTCGACGTCGAGGTCGCCGATGCGGAGATCCGCCAGCTCTACGCGCTGTTGCGGGAAGCCATCCCTGAGGTCGCCCGGGCCCGGATCGAAGGGCGGGTCTCGGGCACCGTTCGAGTCGCTTTGCCGGCGAAACGCCTGATCGTTCAGCCACGCTTCGACGGATTTGCTGTCAGCGGCCTGGGGGCGCAGCAGCACGTCGAGGCGCTGCCGCTGGCGGCCTGCGCTCGACCGACGCGCCGCGTCGACGCGGCGTTGCCATACGGAGTCTGGATGCCGAAGGCCGTGGTGGGTGCCGAGGATCCCCGCTTCTACGAGCACCCCGGCTACGAGCTCGCCGACATGGCCGCGGCCTGGACACGGCCGGCGGGACTCGCCCGGTTCCGGGGCACGCTGTCGCAGCAGCTGGCGCGGCAGTTCTACGGCAGCGAGGATCGCGCCTTGACGGGCAGGCTGCGCGAACTGCTGTACGCGGTCGAACTGGAGCAAGCGCTCGGCAAGCCGAGGCTCCTGGCGCTCTACCTGGCGACGGTGCCATGGGGTCCGCAACGCTGCGGGGCCGAGGCGGCGGCCCAGCAAGTCTTCGGTAAGCGCGCGGCATTGCTGTCGCCGCTCGAAGCCGCGTGGCTCGCCGGGCTGCTGCGGGATCTCGAAACGGAGTTGCTCCGTGCCGCCGAAGGACGCGCGCCCGACCGCGCGCGCCTGGAGGCGATCCTCGCCAGCATGACACCCATGCCGCGACCGCAGCGCCGCGCGCTGCTGGCGGAGTTGCCGCAATGGCAGCCGCCGGTCGTTGCGACGACCCCGTAGCGCGCGGTTAGGATAGTTGGAGCTTCACGAAGGAGAATTCATGCGCAACCTGTCCCTTCCCGCCGGCCGCACCTGGTGCGCGGCGCTCGCCGTCTTCTGCACGCTGGCGCTCGGTGGCTGCGGCTACAACTCCTTCCAGCAACTCGACGAGCAGGTCAAGGCGGCGTGGGCGGAAGTGCTGAATCAGTACCAGCGGCGCGCCGACCTGATCCCCAACATCGTCGCCACCGTCAAGGGCGAGGCCAACTTCGAGCAGGAGACGCTGACGAAGGTGATCGAGGCGCGCTCGCGCGCGACCAGCATCAATGCCACGCCCGAACTCATCAACAACCCCGAGGCATTCGAGAAGTTCCAGAAGGCCCAGGGCGAACTCACCGGCGCGCTGAGCCGCCTGATGGTGGTCGCCGAGCAGTACCCGCAGCTGCGCGCGAACCAGGCCTTCCAGGACCTTCGGGTGCAGCTCGAAGGAACCGAGAACCGCATCACCGTCGCGCGCAATCGCTACATCAAGGCGGTCGCCGACTACAACGTGCTGGCGCGCAGCTTTCCCAGCAACCTGACGGCGATGCTGTTCGGCTACGGGGTCAAGCCGAACTTCACGGTGCAGAACGAAGCCCAGATCTCGGTGCCGCCCACCGTGAGCTTCGACAAGGCGGCATCGAAGTGACCGGCCCATGGCGATCCTGGCGCTAGCGAGAGGCCGCTCGCGCAGGCCGGCGGCTTTCCTCGCCACGGTCTTCGCGTGGATGGTGGCGGGCGCGTTGCTGGCCGGCACCGCGTTCGCGCAGGACGTCCTGCCGGTACCCCCGCTGTCCGGCCGCGTCATCGACCAGACGGCAACGCTGACGCCGGCGCAAGTCGCCGCGCTCGAAGCCAAGCTCGAGGCGATCGAAACGCAGCGCGGCGCGCAACTCGTGGTCCTGATGGTGCCGACGACGGCGCCGGAAGACATCGCCGCCTACGCCCAGCGCATCGCCGACACCTGGAAGATCGGGCGGCGCCAGATCGGCGACGGCCTCGTGATCGTCGTCGCCAAGAACGATCGCACCGTCCGCATCGAGGTCGCGAAGGCGCTCGAGGGCGCCGTGCCGGACGCCGCCGCTGGCCGCATCATCGCCGAGCAGATCGTTCCGGCGTTCAAGGCCGGTGATTTCGCCGGCGGACTCAACAGCGCCGTCGATCGGCTGGCCACGCGCATCGCCGGCGAAGGTCTCGCCGCGCCCGGACCGCGCAAGCCGGACGCGGGGCGTGGGCGCGGCTTCGACCTCCAGGACCTGGCGATCTTCCTCTTCGTCGGCGTGCCGATCGTCGGTGCGGTGCTCACAGGGCTCTTCGGACGCAAACTCGGCTCGCTCGTCACCGGTGGCGCCGTCGGTGCGATCGGCTGGTGGCTGACCGCCAGCGCACTCCTGGCGGCGGGCGCCGGACTGGTCGCGCTCTTTCTCGTCGGCGTGATGGGGCTGGGCGGCGGGCGCGGCTCGCGCATCGGCGGTCCGATCATCTGGGGCGGCGGGGGTGGCTTCGGGGGTGGCGGTGGCGGTTTCGGCGGCGGGGGTGGCTTCGGGTCCGGAGGCGGCGGCGACTTCGGCGGCGGCGGCGCGTCGGGACGGTGGTGACGATGGCCCATCGCTGGCTCCGGATCCTGCGCCACCGCCTCGTCGACGAGCGCGACGCCAGGCGACTCGTCGATGCCGCGGCGCTGCGGCGGATCGAGGCGCGCGTCGCCGCCAGCGAGCGTCGCCACAGCGGCGAGATCCGGGTCTGCATCGAATCGGGGTTGCCGCTGAGCTACCTGCGTCGCGACGCCGTTGCGCGCGAACGCGCGATCGCGATGTTCGGCAAGCTGCGCGTCTGGGACACCGAAAACAACAACGGAGTGCTGATCTATCTCTTGCTGGCCGAGCATTGCATCGAGATCGTCGCCGATCGCGGCATCGCGCGGCATGTCGATGCCCCGCGCTGGGCTGCGATCGCCGCGCTGATGAGCACGGCCCTGCGCGACGGCCATGCAGAGGCCGGGCTCGACGCCGCCATCGAGGCCGTGGATGCACTCCTCGTGCAGCACTTCGCCTTGCGCGACGGCGAGGTCAATCCGAACGAACTGCCCGACGCGCCGCTCGTCACCTGAGGCGGTGCGGGCACGGCTCCGAGCGCAGCGCGGCGAGACGTCGCTGGGTCGAGGTTGCGGACGTGACCTGCCGATCAGACGGGGCCTAGAGTCCGCATACAGAGCCCTCCGCGGGCAGGATGATGCCCCAGGCCACCTTTCCACTGGACGTCGGGACCTTGTCCGGTCCGACGCCGTTGGCCCACGGCAGGATCCACGTCCCGGTGTGGGTGGCACGGGCCATGAGCGCGTCGAGAGCCGGATTGGGCAGGTCGCGCCGCAACCGGTCCGCCGTCTGGTCGTCGAGGACGAGCGCGCCGCATCGCGTCACGGCGTCCTCCCGGACCCAGGGCGTCTTGAACTCGTTGCCGTCGATCAGCACGGCCACCCGCTGCGAAGAATTCGCGATGATGTTGCCGCCGAGCCAGATGTCCGACACCACCAGCCGCAGCGGTCCTTCCGCATGGGCGTGCCAGGTCGTGTCGGCGAGCCGTGAAAGCGCCGCGCCGGGAAAGTTGGCGCGGGTGCGAATCTGCAGCGACTCGGCCAGCACGGTCTTCGAGAGCGTCATCACCAGGCACAGAACCAGCTGTCCCGCGACGGCGACCCGGATCCCGCGCGCCACCTGTTGCGGCTTGCTGAAATGGCCGAGGCTGGCCAGCGCCAGCCAGCCGACCAGGAGAAATCCGTTCGAACCCCATCGGCTCTGCAGCGCGCTGCCGCTCATCAGCCCGTAGGCCGTCGTCATCAGCAGCGGAGAGAGTCCCGCCACCCACAGAAAGAGCAGATCGCGTCGGGCGGGCTTCGGATCGTCGGCCGGCACTGCGGCGCGAACCGGCCTGAGCCCGAGGACGAACCACAGAGCCAGCGCGAACGGGATCAGGCGCAGCGCCTGCGTCAGCGCGAAATCGCCCACCGCCAAGAATGTCGCGGCCACGCCAGCCAACGGTTGCGTGACCGAGCGGGCATAGTGGAACGGGAGGAAATTCGTGGCGTGCAGCCAGAGGGCATGCGGCGCCAGGAGCAGCGCCGTGATGCCGGCTGCCAGCGACAGACCGAGGAACTGGCGTCGCCGGTGCTGCTCCCGGTCGAGCAGGACGTAGACCAGCATGCCGGCGAGCGGGAACAGCGCCGTGTACTTCACCAGCATCGAGAGCCCGGCGAAGGTTCCTGTCAAGGCCCAGTCGGTCCAGCGACCCCCGCGGGTTGCGCGGAAGAACGCGAGCAGCGTGGCCGCCTGGAACGGCAGCAGCACCGTGCTGTGGTTGAAGTTGTCGGCGCCGATGTTGTGGTACGTCACCAGCGAGGTCAGCGCCAGCGCCAGGAAGGAGCGCTCGGGCGACATGAATTCGCAGCCGAGGCGCCAGGTCAGCGCCAGCGCAATGGCAACGCTCGCCTGCGCCGCGAAGAACGGCAGCACCAACGACGTCCCGAACGCGGCGACCAGGCCGTGCATGATCCAGGTCGGCAGCGGCGGGTGCTTCCAGTACCCACCTTGCAGTGCGAAGCTCCAGACGAACTGCTCGGCGCTGTCGATTTCCGGCGCGCGATAGGTGAGCGCATAGGCGCCACTCCAGAACACCACCTGCGCAACGCAGAAGAATGCGACCCACAGCGCCACCGGGCGCCGATCGGGCTTCATTGCGGTCGATCTGAAAGCGGGTGCGAATTCCACGAGCACGGGGATTCCCTGAAGGCGAGGCCGCGAGGATGAGCCACGGCCCGCCTTCGCCGGACCCGTACAAACGCGCAGGGCGCGTCATCGGGTGGACGGGCGGTAACGGGCTGTGGGCGCGTCGCTCGCGATGCGCCCCAGATGGCGGATCAACCGGCGGTCGGTGACCTCGCTTTTGACGTGCTCGCGCGGTGTCGGGCGAGCCAGCTTTCGACCGCCACACGCGCTGCCGCGCCGACATGCAGGCCGAGCTTGGAGCGCCGCCACAACACGTCGTCCGCACTGCGCGCCCATTCGCGATCGGCGAGATGGCGCAGTTCGGACTCGAAGAGGCCGGGCGCGATTTCGGCGCCGAGGCCGCCGGCGAGCAGAGCTTCGGCGCGGGTGCCGTAGGCGCGCGCGAGGCGCCGCAGCAAGGGTTTCGGGAGCGTCGGGTGGCGTTGCCCGAGCGCCTCGACGAAGCGCTCGAAGTTGCCGCCGACGTCCGTCGCCGGGCCGGCAGCGGATCCGAGCCAGGCGACGATGTCGCCGCCGGGCAGGTGCGCGTTCGCGGTCCAGGCAGGGGCGGGGGCGCTCCGCGTCCCCCTCGGCAACGCCTCCGCCATCAGGTCCCCGGCTTCCTCGGCCAGCTTGCGGAAGGTCGTGATCTTGCCGCCCCAGACCGAGAGCAGCGGCGCTGCCGTCGTGTCGAGTTCGAGGCGGTAGTCGCGCGTCACCGCGGCCGGGTTGCCGGACTCGTCGTCGAGCAGGGGGCGCACGCCGCTGTAGGTCCAGACGACATCGGTCGGCGCGACCGGCTTGGCGAAGTAGCGGCTGGCCTGGGCGCACAGGTAATCGATCTCGTCAGCGTCGATGCGGACGTCGCCGATCGCGCCGTGGTGCTCCAGGTCGGTGGTGCCGATCAACGTGAACGCGCCTTCGTACGGAATCGCGAAGATGATGCGGCCGTCGGCGTTCTGGAAGATGTAGGCATGGTCGTGGTCGAAGAGCTTCGGAACGACGATGTGGCTGCCCTTGACCAGGCGCAGCGGCCGCGCGTTGGCGACATGGGCATGCTCGCCGAGGAACTGCGCGGCCCAGGGGCCGGCCGCGTTGACGAGTGCGCGCGCCCGGACCTTGCGCTCGTGGCCGTCCGCGTCGCGCAGTCGGACGCTCCAGCCGTCGGCGCTGCGCACGGCATCGACGCAGCAGGTGCGCGTGGCGATCTCGGCGCCGTGCTCGGCGGCGTCGACCGCGCACAGCGCCACCAGTCGCGCGTCGTCGACCCAGCCGTCGGAGTAGACGAAGCCGCGCCGGTATTCGGGCTTGAGGGGCGCCCCGGACGGGTGGCGCCGCAGGTCGACCGTGCGCGACCCCGGCAGCACCTCGCGTCGCGCCAGGTGGTCGTAGAGGAAGAGGCCGAGGCGGATCATCCAGAACGGCCGCATCCCCGGGTCGTGCGGCATCACGAAGCGCAGCGGCCACATGATGTGCGGCGCGCCCTTCAGCAGCACCTCGCGTTCGGCCAGCGCCTTGCGGACGAGCGCGAACTCGCGGTACTCGAGGTAGCGCAAGCCGCCGTGGATCAGCTTGGTCGATGCCGACGAGGTGTGCTGCGCGAGGTCGTCCTTCTCGCTCAGCAGCACCGACAGGCCGCGACCGGCGAGGTCGCGGGCGATGCCGGCGCCGTTGATGCCGCCACCGACGACGAGAACGTCGAAGACTCCGCGGCCGCCGGCCGGAGGAACGGTCGTGGCGCTGGAAGGGGTGGGTGCTGTTGCCGGGTGCGCGGGGTCCAAACGATCTCCAGGAATGAGGCGCCTCAAGGCGGCGCGGCGTGCAAAGGACGCTACCCTTGCGGGGCCGGCCTATTCTTGCATCGACGCCCGACGGAGACTGAATGACCCCGAATCGATTCCTGCTCGCCCTCGACCAGGGCACCTCGAGCTCGCGCAGCATCGTCTTCGACGCCGCCGGCCGCATCGTCGCGATGGCGCAGCGCGAGTTTCGCCAGATCTATCCCCAGCCCGGATGGGTCGAGCACGACCCGATGGAGATCTGGCGCAGCCAGCTCGAGACCGCGCAGCAGGCTCTCGCCAAGGCGGGTCTGCGCGCTGCCGACATCGCCTCGATCGGCATCACCAACCAGCGCGAGACCACCCTGGTGTGGAACCGACGCACCGGCGAGCCGGTCGGCAACGCCATCGTCTGGCAGGACCGGCGCACCGAACCGACCTGCGCGGCGCTGCGCGAGCGCGGGCTGGAAGGCCTGTTCCGCGAGCGCACCGGCCTGGTCATCGATGCCTATTTCTCGGGCACGAAGCTGCGCTGGATCCTCGAGAACGTGCCCGGGACGCGCGCCGCCGCTGAGCGCGGGGAACTGGCCTTCGGCACGGTCGACAGCTGGCTGATCTGGCAACTGACCGGCGGGGCCGCGTCGGGGAGCGGTGCCAGCGCCGTGCACGCCACCGACGTCACCAACGCCTCGCGCACCCTGCTCTACAACGTCACCACCGGCGCGTGGGACGACGAGTTGCTGGGTCTGCTCGACATCCCGCGCCAGTTGCTGCCCGAGGTCCTGCCGTCGAGCCATGTCTTCGGCACGACCCGGCCGGAACTGCTCGGGGCCGCGATCCCGATCGGCGGCGTCGCCGGCGACCAGCAGAGCGCGTTGTTCGGCCAGGCCTGCTTCAAGGCCGGCCAGGTGAAAAACACCTACGGCACCGGCTGCTTCATGCTGATGCACACCGGCGGCGCCTTTCAGCCGTCGGCCCACGGCCTGATCGCGACGCGGGCGGCGCAGCGCGACGGACCGCCGCAGTTCGCCCGCGAGGGCAGCGTCTTCATCGCCGGCGCGGTGGTGCAGTGGCTGCGCGACGGCCTGCGCGCGATCAAGGGCAGCGGCGAGGTCCAGGCGCTGGCCGAAAGCGTGCCCGACAACGGCGGCGTGATGTTCGTGCCGGCCTTCACCGGCCTCGGCGCGCCGTACTGGAATGCCGACGCGCGCGGCACCATCGTCGGCCTGACGCGCGGCAGCACCATCGCCCACATCGCCCGCGCGGCACTCGAAAGCATCGCCTTCCAGAGTGCGGCCCTGCTCGAGGCGATGAGCCGCGACGCGGTCGCCACCGGTGGTGTCGCCGTGGCCGAACTGCGTGTCGACGGCGGCGCCACCGTCAACGACTTGCTGATGCAGTTCCAGTCCGATCTGCTCGGCATTCCCGTCGTCCGGCCGCAGGTCACCGAGACCACGGCGCTCGGCGCGGCCTACCTCGCCGGCCTGTCGTGTGGCATCTACGCGGGGCTCGACGAGCTCGCGGCGCAGTGGCAGGTCGAGCGCACCTTCGTGCCGACGATGCCGCGCGAGCGCGCCCGCGAACTGATGCAGCGCTGGAACCACGCCGTTGGACAGACGACGGCGTGAGCCCATGCGAGGCTGCCGAGGCTGCGTTGTCAGGAGCACCGTCGGACCCTCTCGTCTCCACCACACCTGAAGGAGATTGCGCTCGGTCGACGCGCGCGTCGGCGCCTCGCCCCGGAACGCGGCCGTTCGTCGGCTCGGCCGCCCTAGAGTTGCAGCACGGCGTCGAGGTAGCGCTGGCCGCGCGATTCGGCCACCCAGTCGAGCCCGAGCATGATGGCGGCCTGCAGCGCCAGGCCGATACCGAAGGCATGCCAGGTCCGCCGCCGTCGCAGACCGGCGGCAAGGCCGACGCCGAGGACGAGCAAGGCCATCTCGAGGATCTTGTAGCGTCCGAAGCTGGTCATCACCAGTGTCATGCGCTGGCTTTCCTCGGCCTTGAACTGTGCCGGGGCGTGGTGGAACTTGCGCTGCAGGTCCACCACCTGCGCATCGGTGCGCAGGAACACGGTGGCGCCGACGACGATCTGGATCGCGGCGATGGCCACGAGCGGAACGATGCTGCCCTTGTAGCGGGCCGAGTGCCGGTACAGCAGCCAGGCGCCGACGATGGCGCATGGGCCCAGCGCCAGGAAGAGCAGGGCTTCCGCTTTCTCGGCGCTGAAGTAGCGCAACAGGAAATCGTCCGGCATCGGCGGCTCCGCGGCGCAGGCACCAGCGCCCTGCGGAGCCGATCGTAGCGGAGCCTCCCCGGCAGTCGCACTGCGAGAATCGGACGATCCGTCGAACCAGCCGCCAATCAGCCCCCCAATCAGCCGAGGACAGCATGCTGCAGCTCCATCACTTTCCCGGCAATGCCAGCATGACGCCGCACATCCTGCTGGAGGAGCTCGGCCTGGCGTACGAACTCAAGCTTGTCGACCGCGCCCATCGGGCGCACAAGGCGCCGGAGTACCTCGCGCTGAATCCGAACGGCCTGATCCCGGTGCTGGTCGACGGCGGCCTGGTGCTCTATGAGACGGCGGCGATCTGCCTGCACCTCGCCGACTCCCACCCCGAGGCCCGGCTCGCACCGGCGCCCGGCAGCGCGGAGCGGGCGCATTTCTACAAGTGGCTGGTCTGGCTCACCAACACCCTGCAGGCGACGCTGATCGTCTACTTCTATCCGGAACGCTGGGCCGACGATGCGGCGGCGATCGCCCAGGTCAAGGCCCATGCCGAGGCAGCCGTCGGCCGCATGCTCGACCAGCTCGATGCGCAGCTCGCCGCGCACGGCGGCCCCTGGCTGCTCGGCGCCGACTACAGCGCGGTCGATCCGTATGCGCTGATGCTGTGCCGGTGGACTCGTGGCCACGCCCGGCCGGCGCGCGACCTGCCTCGTCTCGGTCCCTACCTCGCGCGCGTGCTCGAGCGACCCGCGGTGCAGCGGGTCTTCGCGCAGGAGGCGCTCGCTACGCCGTTGATCTGACTCAGAGCGACTCGTGGCGCCCCAGGTGGCCCTGGGTGGCGTCGTAGGCGCAGACGCATCCGACCCGCGGCCTGATGTCGTCGAGCATCCACGATGTCGGCACCGCTGCACGCAGCGCCGCGGCGTCGCGCCGTTCCACCCGCAGGCGCTGCTCGCGGGAGAGCGGGTCGCTGTACTCGACCAGGATCTCGTTCGGGGCGACGTCGAAGTGCTTATGCGCCAGATGCAGCGCGAAGCGTTCGAGGCGCCCGTGGCGCGCCAGGACGGCACGCAGCTCCGCCATGCAGGCGATGTCGGCGTCGTCCAGCGGCGCCACGTCGCGCAGATCCTGCAGGCGACACCACTGCAGGGCGGAGATCTTGAGTTGCGTCATCGGCAGTCCCGAAGCGGTGGCCTGTGCAGCATGGGCTGCCGACGTTACCGGGCCGTTATCGCCAGCGCGGGTACCTGCAGGCCGAGGCGACGCCGGGCCGCGGCCAGCAGGTCCCGATTCACCGGATTGCGATTGAGAAAGCTGTCGCGGAACTCGGCCGGCACCTGCGGCAGGGCCCGCTGCGCGATCCACTCGAAGCCGTCGCGCAGCGCGGCGTCGGCGGCGTCGCGTCGCGCAAGCGCGTCGAACGCCCCGCTGGCGATCCACCAGGCCTCGGCGAGGTAGGTGTCGGCCGGGTGAAAGCGGCGCAGCCGGTCCACCAGGTCGTCGACCTCGGCGGCGTCGAGGCCGACGCCCTTGGCCCGATGACGCACGCGCAGCACGCGCGCCCGCATGCCGACCGCCAGCTGTTCGCGCGACTCGGCCTCCTCGATCATGTCCGCGCACGCCGCCGCACCCTCCGCAGGCTCCATCGTCAGCGTGATCTCGAGCCGACCCAGCATGCCGATCAGCGGATCGCGATCGCCGAGTTCTTCGAGCGTGCGCTCGAGCGAGCGTTCCGGACGTCGTCCGAGAGCACGGTCGATCCGGGTCTGCAGGATCTCGCGGCGCGCATGGGTCGCCGGTGTCGCTGCCCCGGTCCATTGCAGTGCCTGGCGGGCGCGCGCGAACTGGCCGAGGTGGATCAGCACGTGCGCCATGTGATTGGCGGTGAGGCCGGTCCAGATACTGCCTGCCCCGCCGGCAAAGCAGAGCCGGGCGCGCTCGAAGCCGGCGAGCGATTCCGCGTAGCGGCCGAGCGCACCCTCGTGCACCGAGACATAGAGCTCGATCGCGCCCGCGGGCGGCCCGACCGAGATGCCGAGAGGATCGTTGAGGGCGCGGGCGCGGCGCGCATGATCGAGCGCGTGCTCGACGCGGCCGAGATTGCCCTCCACCAGCGCCAGGTTCGACGTCAGCGTCGCCAGTTCGGCATGGTCGCCGGCTTCCTGGGCCGAGGCCATGGCCTGCCGCAGCGCTTCTGCGGTGTCGTGGGCGCGCTGCGCGGCCTTCAGCGCATAGGCGTAGTCGGACCAGAAATGGTGCCGCTGCTCGGCATCGCCGTGGGCGATGACGAGGTCGCGGAAGGGTTCGATCGACGCCAGCGCCTCCGTGGCGCGGCCGGCCTGGGCCAGCGCCACTGCGAGCAGCCGGGCCGCCTCGAAGCGCGGCCATTGCGCGTCGAGTCGCGTGGCGGCCTCGAGGGCCG
Organism: Burkholderiales bacterium; assembly: GCA_038318385.1. Classification (GTDB taxonomy): domain Bacteria; phylum Pseudomonadota; class Gammaproteobacteria; order Burkholderiales; family Burkholderiaceae_C; genus Schlegelella_A. The sequence continues at coordinate 36,023 of JBBQCD010000010.1, forward strand.
ATCGCGCGGCGGCCTCGCCTTCGCGCGCCTGCCCGCCCATCAGGCAGACGCAGGCGCGCGAGGTCAGGGCGCGCATGCGTTGCGGCTCGGTGCGCTGGTCGGCGTCGAGACGGTCGACCAGCGCCGCTGCCGCCTCGAGGCCGCGACACAGGATGACGCCTTCGACACTGTCGCAGCGTGCATCGAAGGCCTTGCCGACCTGGCCGGCCTGGTCGAAGCCTTCGGCGGCGCGCTCCCACAGCGCGACCTCGTCGCTGCGCCGCGACGCCCGCCGGGCCTCCCGCGCAGCCGCGGCATAGCACTCGCCGGAACGGCTCCAGGACTGGGCCGCGGCCCAGTGCGGCGCGACCCGCGCGGGCGCGCGCCCCAGTGTCTGGAGGCTCGCGGCGAGGCGGGCGTGCAGGGCCCGGGCGATGCCGTCGGGCAGGCCCCGCAACAAGGTTTCGGCGATCACGTCATGGGTGAACCGGCCGTGGCTCAGCAGCTGCGCCGCTTCGAGCTGGCGCCAGGGTTCGACCATGTCGAGAGGATGACTCTCGAGCACCGCAGCGGCCACGTCGGCATCGAAATCGGCGCCGGCCAGGGCGGCCACGCGCGCCAGCTTCAGCGCCGGCTCCGCGAGCAGTGCCAGGCGGCGCTCGATCAGGGCGTCGAGGGCCGCCGGTACCGGCAGGCGCGTGCCGCCCGGCGCCGGTGCGGCCTCGCCGAGCGCGAGCAGCGCGCGCACCGTCTCGAGCGCGAACAGGGGGTTGCCGCCGCTGTGGCGGGCGAGTGCCGCGCTCCAGGCCCGCGGATCGAACTGCGGCAAGCCGAGCGACGACAGCAGGTCGGCGATCTGCGCCGCGTCGAGCAGTGCCACGCGAAGCGTCTCGACCTGGTGGGGCTCGCTGTCGGCGAGCCAGGCCTGCAGCGCCGCTGGCATCTCCTGCGTGCGCACCCCGAGCACCCAGGCGAGACGGCAGCGCCGCGGATCGGCCAGCGCCAGCAAGGTCTCGAGGGAGGCCTCGTCGGCATGGTGGAGGTCGTCGACGATCACGCCGGAGATGCCGGACGCGGCCCAGGCTTCGAGGGCCGCCGCGAATGCCTGCTGGAGGCGCAGCGGGTCGAGGCGCGCGGTCGGCGCTGTGCCGAAAGCCGGGACCAGGCGTGCGAGTTCCATGCGGGCCCACTCCGGCAACACCGACTCGCAACGGTCCGCGGCGAGGCCGGCGATGCGGGCGAGCAGCGCGTAAGGCACGCGCGCATCGCCGGCCTGCCCGCCACTGGCGAGGACCGCCGGATGAGAGCGGACGGCGGCTTCGAGCAGGCGGCTCTTGCCGATTCCCGGTTCTCCGTGAAGCAGCAGCACGCGCTGCCCGGCGATCGCCTCGCCGATGCGCATCTGCTCGACGTCGCGGCCGATCAGCTGCGGGGGGCGCAGCACGCTGATCGGCGGCGCGAGCGGACGCGCTCCGGGCTCGGCGGTGCCGGAACCGATCGTTGCCGCGAGCGCCAGCGTCTCCGGGTCCGGCGACGCGCCGAGCTCGTCGTGCAGCAGCGTCCGGCAGCGCTCGAAGGCGGCGAGCGCTGCACCCCGGTCGCCGCGCAGGTAGTGCAGACGCATCAGGCGCCGGTGCGCATGCTCGAGCAGCGGCACGTCGGCCACGAGTCGCTGCGCATAGCGCAGCGCGACGACGATCTCCTGCCGGCTTTCGTGGCGTGACGCGCAGTCGGCGATCCAGTCGCTGCGCCGCTGCCGCCAGCCTGCGCGCGCCGCTTCGACCCAGTCGTCGAGGTCGACGGTGTCGCCGTAGTCCAGGCCTTCGAGCAGTTCGCCGATGGCGGCTTGGGCGTCCTGGGCCAGCCGCCCGGCGGCGTCGACCAGGTCGACCCCGACGCCTTCTCCCAGCCGCAGTTCGTCGTGGCCGACGACGAGCTCGGCACCCGCGGCCCGCTGCAGCCTGAAGAGTCGCTGGCGCAGGCTGTTGCGCGCCAGCGCGGCCGGAGCTTCGGGCCACAGCAGCGCCGCCAGGCCGGCACGCGAGCGCGTGCCATCGAGGGCCAGCAACGCGAGGAGGGCGGCCGCCTTGCGTTCCAGCGCGACGCGCAGACCGTCGATACCGATCAACCCCGGCGGGCCGATCAGTTCGAGTCGCGGGCGCTGCACGTCGCTCGGAGAGGACATGCGGTCGATCCTAAGTGAAGGTCCGGGCCGAAGCGATAACGCCTCGGTAACGCCGGGCGCCGACAGTCCTCGCCAGACCACCGTCCTTTCAAGGAGCCCATCATGCGACCGACGTTCTCCTGCGTTCCTGCCCCGAGAGCGCTGCGGTCGCGACTGCGCCGCCTCGGTGCCGCGACCCTGCTCGCAGCGAGCGCCGCGCTTCCCGCCTTCGGCGCCGGCGATCCGTGCGCAGGCGTTGCGCACTGCCGCAACCTGGGGCCGTTCACGGCCACCGTCGTCAAGGTCAACGTCACCCGGCAGGACAGCGTGACGGCGTACCAGGGCGTGCGCACGACGGTGCGCTTCACCAACGTATCCGATCGCCCTCTCATCCTCGGCTACCGGGATCGATCGAGTTCGGTGACGGACGACAAGGGGCTGGCCTATCGCTGGTCGTCCAAGGCCTCGGGCATCGGCCTCGTCGGCCGCGACTCGGCCGACCCGCAGTTCCGGCTCGCCCCGGGCGAGTCGCGCGAAGCCTCGTTCGAGGGCGTCCTCCAGTACAGCCTGCGCCGCCAGGTGGCCGGCAGCGTGTTCTCGCACGACATCACCATCGTCCAGCTGGCGATCGTCGATGGCCAGCGCGTGCGCGAGCAACGCGACCATGCGCTGGGCTTCACCGACCTGACCGCGAGCTCCGGCTTCGCCGCGGCGCCGCATGCGCCGTCGCCGTCCCTCGGCACGCCCTCCCAGGTCGTGCCGGCCGGCAGCACGATGGCGCCCGGAAGCACCGCGGCCGCACCTGCTGTCGCTGCGGGTGCCGACGCCTGCGCCGGCGCCGTCGCCTGCCAGGCCACCGGACCGCTGGTCGCCACGGTCATGCGGGTCAATGTGACCCAGTCGGGCAACGTCACCGCCTACCAGACGGTGCGCACCACGGTGCGCTTCACCAATGTCGGCGCCGGCCCGCTGATCCTCGGCTACCGCAAGGGCAGCGGCGCAGTCAGCGACAACACCGGCCAGGCGTACCGCTGGGCCTCCAAGGCGATCGGCATCGGGGTCGTCGACGGCGCCTCGGCGGATCCGCAGTTCCGCCTGGCCGTCGGCGAGTCGCGCGAGGCGGCGTTCGAGTCGACGCTGCAATACAACGTGCGCCACAGCCACCCCGGCACTGTGTTCTCGCAAGATCTGACGATCGCCGAGCTCGCCATCGTCGGTCCGAGCCAGGTGCGCACGCAGCACGAGTACGCGCTGAGCTTCTCCAACCTCTCTGCCGGCACTTCGCTGGCGCCGGCCATCGGGGGTGGTTCCGGCGCAATGGCCGGCGGCCCGGCCCCGGACGCGCTGCAGACCGTCAACAAGGTCGTCGACCTTTTCAAGGCGTTCAAGAAATGAGCGCCCGTGCCGCTGTCGACCCATTCAGGAGGATCCGATGAACCATCCCATGACTCGACATCATCGTGCGGCGAACGCCGCCCTTGGCGTGGCCTTCCTGCTGGCCATCTCGGGCTGCGGCAAGTCCGAGTCCCCGGCTCCAGCCAAACCCGCGACCCCGGTCGCGGCCGCGAAGGTCGCGACAGCAAGCGGCGGCGGCGAGGGCGGTGCCACGGCCGAGGAGGTCGCGCGGCAGGCGCGCGCTGCCGTGGCCTGCCCGGCGAAGATCGCCACGCCGCCACGGGCCGAAAAAGCGCCGGTGGACGACGTCGTCGGCGTGCGGCCCGGCCTCGGCTACGAGGAAGCGCTCGGCGCCGTGCTTTGCAGCCATCCGCTGCTGGTGCCCGGCAGCGCGGTCGGCCGCGGCTTCAACCTCAAGGTCGCGCAGGCGTCGTCGCTGCGCCAGGGCTTCACCGCGCGCGCCGCCGAGCCCCGCGTCGTCAAGACCAGCAAGCAGATCCTTCGGGAGATGCAGAACGAGACGATCGCACGCGGCGGCAACTCGATTCGCGAGGACCTGAAGCCGGGGCAGGTGAAATGGTTCGTCGGCACGATGGGCCTGCCGGGGCAGGAACGGGTGCTGAGCGTGGCGCGCGAGGAGCGCTTCGTCGCCGCGGAGAGTCCGACCGTGGCCAGCGTCACCGCGGCGCTGCTGAAGAAGTACGGCCCGCCGACCGAGAACCAGCCAGCGGCGAGTTCGCGGCTGCCGCTGCTGCGCTGGGCCCACGACCCGCTCGGACGGTTGGTCACGGAGACCTCGCCGCTGTTTCACAAGTGCGTCGGCAGCTCCGATCCGGACGGCGGCGCGAACCTCTCGCCCGATTGCGGCCTCGTGGTCCAGGCGATCCTGATCCCGCAGAAGGACAACCCCGACCTCGTCGACCGCATGCAGGTCGGCGTCGTCGACCAGGCCGGCGGCTATCGCCTGATCAGCGACACCGAGCGCGCTCTCGGCCAGGCCGATCAGCAGCGTCGAAGCCAGGAGGTCGAGCGGGCGGCGAAGAACACCAAGGGACCGTCGCTGTGAGGCCGATCCTCGCGGCCACCCTGGGCGCCGCGTCGGCCGCGATCGTGCTGGCACTGGCGGCCTGCGATCGGCTCGGGACGGCGGCGGCCATCGTGCCGACGACATCGGCTGCGCTTTCCGTTGCGGCGCCTTCCGGGCAGGGGCGGCAGCCCGCGGCGGCGGCGGTGCTGTCAGGCGCGCCGGAGACCACCGCCGCTGTACTCCAGCGCCCTGTTGCGGCTCAGCACCGTGCTGCAGTGCCGCAGGCTCCTGTTGCCGTCGGCTCGCGCTTCGCCGGCCGCAGCCGCGAAGTCGTCAACCCCGACAACGCGACGATGGTCCTGCTCTACCAGGACCTTGCCGGCCTGAAGCCGCCGATGGAGGAATGGGTCGAGAAAGACGGGCGCGTGCAGTTCGCCGCGCCGCCCGAGAAGGCGGCACGGCGCGAGGCGGTGCGCGCCGAGCTGGAAGCGGCGAGCGCCGCCGTTCAGGGCATCGGCAGGATCCGCTTGTCGATCGACAATGCCGGCCTCAGCGACTACGACCCCGCCAACGGCGAGTTCACGGTCCAGGCCTTGAGCCCGTCCTCGGAGCTCGGCTTCGCCGCCCTCGGCCGAAAGGTCGTCACCCGGTTTGCAAACGGCGACACCGTGCAGTTCTGGGCGGTGCCGCCCGCGCAGGCACAGGCCGTGCGCGACCGGATTCGAAGCCGGCCCGTCGCACTCGATGTCGTGCTGCGGATCATCGATGTCCAGCCCGGCCCGAGTGGTGGTGCCATCGTCACCCACGTCGAGTCGTACGCCTTGCGAGCGAGCGACGGGACGACACTGGCGCGGATCCCTTGAACCCCACGACGTGAGCGATCATGAATGCCCGTCCATCCATGCCCCACCCAGTACTCAACCCCTCGGCGCCCGGGCTGTCGGGCGCAAGCCGCCGCCTTGGCGGCGTGTCGACCAGGAGCTGCAACATGACCATCGAATCGCATCCGATCCGGCGGGCTTGCGCCATTGCCGTTGCCGGCCTGGCGCTGGCCGCCTCCACGTGGGCGCAGAAGGCGCCCGAGGCCTGGGAGCATCTCGAGACTCCCGCCTTCAAGACGGCGTGGACCCAGGCACTCGGGGCGAAGGCGCGCACGCCCTGGCTGGCGCGGCGCGACGGGCCGGCGCCGCAGCCGGTCTATCAGCAGGTCGCCGGCGAGCGCTACGTGATGAACTCGTTCTGCAAGAACCACGACTGCAACGACTACAGCGCGGTGCTCCTCTATTCGCCGCAGCGCAAGGTCGTCTACGGGACCGTCTTCGAGAAAGGGCGCACCACGCTGCTCGGCGAGCCGCCCCCTGCCGTGGCGACGGAGCTTGCCGCGCTGTGGAAGAAGGAGTGGCGCTCGGCGCCGAAATGACGCCGGGCACCGGCTAGGATCCGCGCAGGCGCCTCGACGCGAGGTCGCGAATCGAAACCGCGCCTGGGGGGTCCCGATGACGACGCCGCTCGACTACCTGAACCCGCAGCTGCCGCCGCGCCTGAAGCGCGTGACGATGCCGGTCGTCGACGCGAGCGCGCGAACGCTCGAAGGCTACGGCAGGCTGGTCGACGATCCCGCCGCGTGCGACGTCGAGATCGTTCGCTGGCCGGCGCGCGGCACCCGGCCCGTCGACGCCGACACCGGCGACCAGGGCGGCACCACCGAGGGCGTGTTCGTCAGCCAGTGGCAGGGCGACATCCTCTACGGCCGCAACGAGGCCGTCGGCGGCCACTACGTCCTCGCCTATGCGCAGATGCCCGAGTCGGCGCGCACCGACCATGCGTCGGCACCGCCGCGCATGCTGCTCTGGCACGCGAACTACCACCCCGACGGCGGCCAGCTCTTCTTTCCCTTGGATGCGCTGCCGTTCTACGTCCCGCTGGCCTTGCCCGGGGACGACGTGACGCCGGAGCGCTTCGTCTGCTTCCGCTTCGACGGCCGCCAGGGGCTCTACATCCATCCCGACATCTGGCACGAGGGCGTCTTCGGCCTCGCCGGCACGCAGCGCTTCTTCGATCGCCAGGGCGCCGTGCATGCGCGCGTCTCTGTCGACTTCGCGCGCGAGTTCGGGTGTCTGCTCGAGGCGCCGATCCATGTCGCCGCGTCCGCCGCAACTGCGCTGGCCGGGGCTGCTGCCGGCGCGGAGGCCGGGCGATGATGCGGCGGCGCCGCTGGATCGCCGCCGTGGCAGCCGGCGTGACGGTGGCGCCGTGGCCGATCGGTGCGGCGCCGGCCGGCGCTGCAGAGCCGGGCGTCGCGGGACCGGCCCCCGACTCCCTTCGCGACGCCGTGCGAGCAGCCATCGATGCCGGCGCCGCCCAGGCTCCGCTGACCCACGGCGTGGTCGTCGAGCAGAAGCGGCAGATCGTCGCCGAGGCCTATTTCAGCGCCGACGACAAGCCCAGCGGCACGTGGTTTCCGCGCCGCGTCGCCTTCGACGCCGGCACGCTCCACGACATGCGCTCGGTGACCAAGAGCGTCGTCGGGCTGCTCGTCGGCGTGGCCGAAGCGCGCGGCCACCTCGACCCCGAACGTCCGGTGATGGACTGGTTTCCCGAGCACGCGGCGCTGGCCACCGCCGAACGCAGGGCCATCCGTCTGGAGCATCTGCTGACGATGACGGCGGGCTTCGACTGGGACGAGACCAGCATCACTTACGGCAACCTCGTCAACAGCGAGACGCGGATGGGCTTGTCGTCCGATCCCGTGGGCTTCGTGCTGTCCCGCGACATGGTCGCCGCGCCCGGCAGCCGCTTCGCCTACAGCGGCGGCGCAACGCTGCTGCTGGCGGAGATCGTCGAGCGCGCGACCGGCCAGCCGATCGACACGCTCGCGCGCGAGGCGCTGTTCGCGCCGCTCGGCATCGACCATTTCGAGTGGCGTCGTACGCTGCGCGGCAAGGCGCTGCCGTACTCGGGCTTGCGACTGGCGCCGCGGTCGATGGCCAGGATCGGCCGGCTGATGCTCGACGGCGGGCGGGTCGACGAAGCGACGCTCGTTCCCGAATCGTGGGTCGCGGGACTGCAGCGTCGCCACGTCGCCGACACCGGCGACGGGCTCGGCTACGGCTGGCAGTGGTGGGTCGGGCGCATCCTCCGCGGCCCCGGCGTCGGGCTCGACTGGTTCGCGGGGCTGGGCAACGGCGGCCAGGTGCTGATGGTCCTGCCGGCGCTCGACGCGACCATCGCGGTGACGGCAGGGCGCTACAACACCCGGGCCAGCGGACGTCCTTCCCTGGCGATCTGCCAGAAGGTCATCGCGGCCCTGACCGGCTGAGTCGGCCGGGCGCGGATGCCCGGCCGTTCAGATGCCCATGTTGCCGAGCTGTTCGGTGATCTGGTTCATGACCGTCGCCAGGCGCGGGTGAGACGCTTCGAAGCGGAGGATCGAGGCCTTCAGCCGGTCGCCGAGGTTCACGTCATTGCTGGCGAGCTGCGGGTTCGCGAGTGTCATTTCGATGTCGTGCACGAGCTGTGCGAGCTGCAACCGGGCCTCCTCGTCGCCGACGTCGAGAGCGGCGACTTCCGATCGCAGCCGGTTCAGGGAGTCTTCGAGGTGCTTGGGGTCTTGCATGGGGACCTTTCCGGCGATCTGAGCGGCGCCGTGTGTACGGATTTTCGAACTGAATGTTCTCAGCGCATTGCCGGCGAGGTCGAAATCAGGGGGCAGGCGCCGGGCACTCATCCGGTCTTCTATCACCTTCTTCGATCGAGTCATGCGAAGTCCCCTCACGGGGGCTCTGCCGGTACTTTGCGGGGCCGCGCCGCCGGGCCTACAGTCGGGTGTGGATCCCGGCGTGCAGAAGGCCTCGCCGCCACCTCCAGGAGATTGCGATGATCGTTCGATCACGGCCGTGCCGCGTGCGCGCCACCTTCCGTGGACTCGCCCTCGGCATTTCGCTGGCCCTTTGCATGCTGCCCATCGCCCAGGCCCAGCCGGCCTCCGTCAAGGTCGTCACGGGTTTCGCCCCCGGCGGCAGCGTCGATGCGCTGGCCCGCATGACCGCAGACGCGATCGGTGCAGCCACCGGGCGCACCGCGATCGTCGAGAACAAGACCGGCGCCGGCGGCCGCCTTGCGGTCGATCTCGTGAAGAGCGCGCCGCCCGACGGCGACACGCTGCTCGTGGCCCCGCAGGGCCCGATGACGCTGTTCACGCACGTCTTCAAGGACAAGCTCCGCTACGACCCGGCCAAGGACTTCAGCCCGATCACGCGCCTGGCCACCGCGGACTTCGCCCTGACGATCGGGCCGCTGGTGCCGGCGACGGATCTCGCCGGCTTCCGCGTCTGGTTGCAAAAGGCCGGCGACAAGGCGAGCTTCGGCTCTCCCGGAGCCGGGACGCTGCCGCACTTCGTCGGCATCTCGGTCGGCGAGAAGCTCGGCGTTCCGATGACCCACGTGCCGTACCAGGGCTCGGCCCGGTCGATGATCGATCTCGCCGGCGGACAGATCGCTGCCGCCGTCTCGCCGGTCACCGAGGCGCTGGAACTGCACAAGGCCGGCAAGGTGCACATCATCGCGACCACCGGCGCAAAGCGATCGCCGTTCGTGCCCGAAGTCCCGACCTTCAAGGAAGCCGGCATCGACATCGAAGTGCCGCTCTGGTTCGCCTTGTACGGGCCGGCGGGGATGCCGGAGGCGACGGTCGAGAAACTGCGCAAGGCGGTCGATGCCGCGTTCACCACCCCCGATGCCGCGCAGCGCCTCGCCAAGCTCGGCCTCGTCGCCGCTCCCCTCACGCCGAGCGAACTCGAGTCGCTGCGGCAGCGCGAGACGGCGATGTGGGCACCGATCGTCAAGGCATCCGGATTCACGCCGTCCAATTGAAGGCGATGCCTCGTTCGCGGCGCTTTCCGCACGCAGCCGCGCCGCTGTCCCCCTCCGCTCGTTTCCACCCTGAGAGTCAACATGACCACCGAACTCGCATCCCGCCCCGTTGTTGCCAGTGAACTCGACATACTCGCCGCGCTGGTCCCTCTGGCCGGGAAGGACATCATCGAACTCGGCTGCGGCGCCGCCGAACTGGCGCGCGCGCTCATGCGGCGCCATCCCGACAGCCGATTCACCGGTGTGGAGGTCGACGAACGCCAGCATGCGAAGAATCTCGCGGCGCCGCAGCCGGGCATGCGATTCGTCGCCGGCGTGGCACAGGCGATCCCGTTCCCGGACGTGAGCTTCGACCTCGCGCTGATGCTGAAGTCGCTGCACCACGTGCCGGTCGCCGAGATGGCGCAGGCACTGGCCGAGGTGGTGCGCGTGCTGCGCCCGGGCGGCCATCTCTATGTCTCGGAACCGGTCTATGCCGGCGCGCTCAACGACGTGATCCGCCTCTTCAACGAGGAAGGCGCGGTGCGCGCGGCGGCGCAGGCGGCGCTCGACACGGCATTGCGCATGGAGGTCTGGACGCAGGTGGCCGAACAGCGCTTCGACCTGGCCGTGCATTTCGCCGACTTCGCCGACTTCGAGCGGCGCACGATCGGGGTCACCTTCGCCGAACGCCATCTCGACGCGACCCAGCTGGCCGCGGTCCGCGCCGCCTTCGAGCCGCACCTCGGTGCCGACGGGGCGCGCTTCACCCGTCCGATGCACGTGCGGATGCTGCGGCGCAACTGACCCGCGAACGCGGCAGGCGCCGCGGCGGCCGCCGGTCAGTCGGGGCGGCTGCCTGCCAGGCGCTGGATCCAGTGCTCCGTGAGCGGCGTCCTCGGCTTGGCGAGGCTGCGCTCGTTCAGCAGCGCCCGGCCCACGCTGCGGTCGCGGGCCCGGGCCGCCGCGGCCATCAACGTCTGATCGATCAGGTCGCGCTGCGCGTGGCTGCCGCCGAAGCGATGGGCGAGCGCGCGCACCGGGTACATGGTCTCGACGGCGGCGTCGTAGCGCCCGTGCGCGAAATCGAGCATGCCGCGCATCAGCGGCAGGCCGACGTCGCACGCCATTTCGCGGTTCGTGCCGGCGGCCTGCGCGTGTGCGGTCGTCGTCTTCAACCAGGCTTCGGCGCGTTCCAGTTCGCCCGCGCCGAGCAGGGCCAGCAGGGCATGCAGGTCGTTGAAGGCGTAGTGTCCCGCGGCTTCGGGGGGCAGCGCCCAGGCGGCCGCCAGGTCCTGCCAGCGCGGTCCCACGTCGGCCCCCAGCAGGTGCAGCCGCCACAGCAGCGAGGCCGTGTCGAGGCGTTCGAGCGCCACCTGCGTCTTCCCCGCGGCGAGGTGCTCGTCGTGCAGGGCCAGTGCGCCGGCGACATCGAGACGTTCGAGCGCAAAGAGCGCCTGGTGCCAGCCGAGGTGCACGGAAAAGCCGTTGCCCGCGTTCCATTCGGGGCGCCAGCGCATCAGCCATCGGCTGCCGTCTTCGTGACGGCCCTGCATCTCCATCACGTGGGCGACGGCGTGCACCGCCCACGGCGCCTTCGGGTCGGCCGCGAGCGCCTGGCGCCCGACGTCTTCGGCCGCGGCGTGGAAGTTCGACTCCTCCAGGCCGAAGGCCAGCATCGCCAGCACGTGCGGCCGGAGCGGGTCCGCCGCGTCCCACTCCGGCAGCACGCGCGCGACGCGCAGGCGCAGGTTCAGGGCGTCGCCGCGGTAGAAGTCGAAGAGGTGCGCCCATTGCAGCGCCAGCGCGTCGCGCGGATGCGCCAGCAGCAGCGCTTCCCAGGCGGCGCGGGCGCCGTCCCAGTCGCCGCTCTGGAGCCGGCGCAGGGCGTGGAAATGCGCGCGCTCGCGATCGTTCGCGCCATCCAACGACGATTCGGCGGCATCGAGAACGGCCGCGCCCTCGCGCGCGAAACCGGCCTCGCTCAGACCGAGGAGGAAGCCCGCCTTCATCAGCGGCGGCAGCAGCCAGGACGGGTCTGCGGCGACGGCCGCATCGAGGTCGTCGAGGGGCGTGCCGTAGAAGGTCATCAGGCGCCACAGCGCCTTCTCGGCGTGATCCAGCGCGGCCCGCGACGAGGTGCTGACGGGGTTGCCGCGGCCGTCGATTCGGGGGTTCATGAATTTGGCGCTGGTGTAGGCGTGTGCGTCGGCGTGTGCTTCGACAGGTGGGCAAGCGGGTTGCGGGTGGGACTGTGCCGCGACGGCCGGGGCCCGCCGGTACCGCGTTGCCTCTCAGCCCTGCGGCGGTTCCGGCCAGGGACGCTGCGCCGGGCGCATCAGCTCCCAGGCGCGGGCCACCTGCAGCACCGTCAGATCATCGTGCCGCCGCCCGGCGATCTGCAGGCCGATCGGCAGGCCATCGGCGGTGTAGCCGCAGTTGATGCTCGCGGCCGGTTGTTCGCTCATGTTGTACGGCAGCGTGAAGGCGATGTGCTCGAACGGCCGCTTCGGATCGTTCGTCGGGCACGGCAGTTCGGCCGCGAACGCCGGCACCGGCGCGGTCGGCGACAGGACCACGTCGTAGGCCGCGCAGGCGGCGACGGCGGCTTCGCGCATCGCTCCCATCTGGCTGTACCCGCGGAACACGCGCTCGCCGGAGAGGCCTTCGCCGCCGCGCGCCCACTCGACGATGAACGGCAGGACCTTGGCGCGACGTTGCGCTGTCAGCGCGGAAATGTCGATCCACGAGCGCGTGCGCCAGAAGTCGTCCATGCCATCGGCCATCGCCCGGGTCATGAACGGCGGCACCGCCTCCACCACGGCCCCGGACTTCTCGAACATTCGCGCCGCGGCCTCGACGGCAGCGGCGACTTCCGGGTCCACCGGCAGGCCCCAGCCGGCGTCGAGCATCAGGCCGATCCTCAGGCCGCGAACTTCGCGCTCCAGCTTGCTCCAGGCGATCGCCTGCACCGGCAGGCTCATCGAATCGCGCGCATCGGGCTGGCTCAGGACCGCCATCAGCAGCGCCGAATCCTCGACGCTGCGCGTCATCGGGCCCGCCACGCGCCCGGCATACGGCGGGAAGATCGGGATGCGGCCGAGGCTCGGCTTCAAGGTGAAGATGCCGCACCAGCCGGCCGGCAGGCGCACCGAGCCGCCGATGTCGGTGCCGACATGCAGCGGGCCGTAGCCCGCCGCCGCCGCCGCCGCGGCCCCGGCGCTGCTGCCGCCCGGCCCCTTGCTCAGGTCCCAGGGGTTGCGTGCCAGCGCATGGAAGCTCGACAGGCCGGACGACAGCATGCCGTAGTCGGGCATCGTCGTCTTGCCGAGGATCACCGTCCCGCTCTCGCGCAGGCGCGCTGCCGGCGGCGCATCGCGTTCCGCCGGCGCCAGTTCGGTCGCGGCGGTACCGAGCGGCATCGGCACGCCTTCGGTCGCGATGTTCTCCTTGATCGTCGCCGGCACACCGTCGAGCGGACCCAGCGGCTCGCCCCTGACCCAGCGTGCCTCGGAGGCTTCGGCCTGCGCCAGCGCGGCCTCTGCGTCGAGCGCGTAGGTCGCGTGCAGATGCGGCTCCCAGGCCGCGATGCGGTCGAGCACCGCCCGGGTCGCCTCAACCGGCGACGCCGCCTTGCGGCGATAGAGATCGAGGAGCTCGGCGGCCGAGAGGGTGTGGAGTTCGGCCATGCGAGCGTGCCTGGATTGGGAAACGGAGGGGTCGACGAGGAAGGGCCTTCGACCTACTGCCAGCTGACCGCACCGAGGTCGTTGGCGAAGATCGGCGAGCTGCTCCACAGTCCCTTGAGGTTCTTCTTGGAAACCGCGAACTGCGGCAGCTGGAACATGAACACCACCGGCGAATCGGTGGCGAGCTGGCGCTGGATGTCGCCGAGCAGCTTCATGCGACCCTTCGAGTCGGTGGTCGAGTTGTAGGCGGCGACCCGGTCGCGGAAGACCTTCGAGTCGTAGCCGATGTAGTAGTCGGGGTTGGCGTAGACGGTGGCGAAGTCGAGCGGTTCGACGTGGCTGATGATGGTCAGGTCGAAGTTGCCCTTGAACGGACCGGAGAGCCACTGGGCCCACTCGACGTTCTCGATCTTGGCGTTGATGCCGACCTTGGCCAGCTGCGCGGCGACGATCTCGCCACCCTTGCGGGCGTACTGCGGCGGGGGCAGCGTCAGGGTGACGTTCAGCGGGGTCGTGATGCCGGCTTCCTTCAGCAGTGCCTTGGACTTCTCCGGGTCGTAGGCGTTGACCGCGGTCAGGTCGACGTAGCCTGCATCGCTCGGCACCATATGGCTGCCGATCGGCTTGCCATGGCCCTCCATCGCGCCATCGATCACGGCCTTGCGGTCCACCGCCATGGCGATGGCACGGCGCACGCGCACGTCGTCGAAGGGCTTCTTCTTGTTGTTGATGCTGACGATGGTCTTGCCCTCGGTGCCGCCCGGGGTCACCGTGAAGCGGCCATCGCCCTGGAACTGCTTGAGACTCTCGAAGGCCCCGAAGCGCGGCATGCCGTCGATGTCGCCGGCCAGCAGCGCGGCGACCTGCGCCGCTGGGTCGTTGATGAAGCGGAAGGTGGCCTTCTTCAGCTTGACGCCAGCGGCATTGCGGTAGCCCTCGTTCTTGACCAGCGTCAGCGACGCGCCCTTGGTCCACGAATCGAACTTGAACGGCCCGGTGCCGACCGGCTTGGTGGTCGTCGTCGCCGCGCTCTTCGGATCCAGGATCACCGCGGTGTTCTCGCCCATGCGGAACAGGAAGTTGCCGTCGGCCTGGGCCAGCACCAGGATCACGGTGTAGGCGTCTGGCGTGTCGATGCGGCTGATGTTGTCGAACACCGACTTCTTCGCCTTGTTCGTCGAGCCGGTCGCCTTGGCGCGTTCGAAGGTGAACTTGACGTCGCTGGCATCGAACGCCTCGCCGTCGCTGAATTTCACGCCCTTCTTCAGCTTGAAGGTGTAGACCTTGCCGTCCGGATCAATGGTCCAGCTCTCGGCCAGCAGCGGCGTGATGCTGCCGTCCATGTTGATCTTGGTCAGGCCCTCGAGGATGTTGTAGTGGACGATCTCGCCGATCGCCGCGGCCGGGGCGGTGGTCGGGTCGAGCCCCGTCGGTTCCAGCACCATGCCGAGGACGACGCTGTCCTTGCGGGCCTGCGCGCCGGCCGAGAGCGGCAGCGCAACGAGGGTGGCCAGCGCCAGGGCGGCCAGGATTCGGGTGCGGGGATTCATCATGAGGATTCCTCTTCAGCGTTGACTTCGATCATCACCTGTTCGGCGAAATGGCAGGCGGCGAGATGGCCGGTGGCGACGGCCCGCAAGGGCGGCTGCTGCTCGGTGCACAGCGCACGCCGATGGCGGCAGCGCGGGGCATACGCGCAGCCGCCTGCGATCTCGCCTTCGGCCACGACTTTATCGGATGCAAGTGCCGCGCCAGACGGTGCATTCCCGGGCGTCCCGGCGCCACGACGGCGGCCCGCTCCTCGCGCGTCGGCGCGCGGCACGGCTTGCATCAGCGCCTGGGTGTAGGGGTGGGCGGCCGCGCGGAACAGCACGTCGGGCGACCCTTGCTCGACGATGCGGCCGGCGTAGAGCACGGCTACCTCGTCGCAGATGTGATCGACGACGGCGATGTCGTGGCTGATGAGGAGGTAGGTGACCCCGAACTGCCGTTGCAGGTCCTGCAGGAGGTTCAGCACCTGGGCCTGGACCGAAACGTCGAGCGCGCTGACCGGTTCGTCGGCGACGATCAGCCGCGGCCGGGTGATCAGGGCGCGGGCAATGGCGATGCGCTGGCGCTGCCCGCCGGAGAACTCGTGAGGGTACTTGGTGGCGTCGGTGGCCCGCAGGCCGACGGCGTCGAGAGCCTCTGCGACCTTGCCGCGGGTGTCCGCCGCCGGCGCGGCGGCCAGGGGCTCGGCGACGATGCGGCCGACCTGCTGGCGTGGGTCGAGCGAGCCGTAGGGGTCCTGGAACACCATCTGGAAGTCGCACCGCGCCGCGCGCAGCTCGGCCGGACCGAGTGCATTCAGGTCGCGGCCGAGCAGGACCACGCGCCCGGCCGTCGGCCGCTCGAGCGCCATCACCATCCGCGCCAGCGTCGATTTGCCGGAGCCCGATTCGCCCACCAGACCCAGGCTGGTGCCGGCACGCATCGAGAACGACACGCCGCGCAGGGCCTCGACCCGCGGCGGGGCCTCGAACAGGCGCTCGCGCGGCAAGGTGTAGTGCTTGACGACGTCGGCGACTTCCAGGAGCGGCCCGGCCGATGCGGCGGCCGATGCGGTGCCGATCGTCATGCGGCGCGACTTTCCTCGAACACGCGCGTCCTGCCGGTGTCGGCGGCGACGGCATCGAGCCGGATGCAGCGCGCGCGATGGCCGTGCTCGACCTCGATGTCCGGCGGCATGGCGCTGCGGCAGGCGTCGACGACCCACGCGCAGCGCTCCGCGAACGGGCAACCGGATGGCATGTCGGCGAGTTCGGGGACGCGACCCGGAATCGTCACCAGCCGGCTGCCGCGCGTCGCCCCGAGGCGCGGGCGGGCACCGAAGAGTCCGCGGGTGTAGGGGTGGGCGAGGCGGTGGAAGATGCCGTCGGTCGAGCCCGATTCGACGATCGTGCCGCCGTACATGACCAGCATCCGCTCGACCGTGCGTGCCATCACGCCGAGGTCGTGGCTGATCAGCAGCATCGCCATGCCGCGCTCGGCCACGAGCTCGGCGATCAGGTCGAGGATCTCGCCCTGGATGGTGACGTCCAGCGCGGTCGTCGGCTCGTCGGCGATCAGCAGCTCCGGGCCGCAGGCCAGCGCCATCGCGATCGTCACCCGCTGGCGCTGGCCGCCGGAGAACTGGTGCGGGTAGGCGTCGAGCCGGCGCGCCGCCTGCGGCAGCCGTACCCGGTCGAGCAGGCGAAGCGCCTCCGCCCGGGCCTCGCTGCGGCCCATGCCCTTGTGCAGGCGCAACGGTTCGGCGACCTGGTCGCCGACGGTATGCAGCGGATTGAGCGCTGTCATCGGCTCCTGGAAGACCATGCCGATGCGGTTGCCCCGCAGTGCGCACAAGGCTTCGTCGCCGAGGCCGACGAGCTCCTGGCCGTTCAGGCGGATGCTGCCGGTGACGGTCGCGCCCTCGGGCAAGAGCCCCATCAGCGCCAGCGCCGTCATCGACTTGCCGCAGCCGCTCTCGCCGATCAGGCCGACGGTCTCGGCGCGATCGACGGCGAACGAGATCCCGCGCAGCGCGTCTGCGGGGCCGCGGGGCGTCTGCAGGGTGACACGCAGGTCGGAGACTTCGAGCAGGGCCAATTCGTGCGCTGGGTCAGTGGAGGGGCGACGATAGCGCCGATTCCGCCGCGCCCGCGCCGATCAGCCTTCGGCGGCGATCTTGCGGAGCGCTTCCTCGAACACCTCCGGGGGCTGACCGCCCTGGATCAGGTGGCGGTCGTTGACGATCACCGACGGCACCGCCGACACGCCGAGTTCCTGCCAGTGGCGCTCGCGATCGCGCACTTCCTTCGTGAATTCGCCACTCTGCAGCACCGCGCGCGCTCTCTCGACATCGAGACCGGCTTCACCCGCGAGTTCCAGCAGCACGGCGTGATCGCCCAGGCTGCGGCCTTCGCCGTGATAGGCCTGCAGCAGCGCGCGCTTCAACGCGTGCTGGCGACCCTCCAGGCCGGCCCAGTGCATCAGGCGGTGGGCATCGAAGGTGTTCCAGACATGGGTGCGCTCGCCGAAGACGAAGCCAACCTCGGCGCCGCGCTCGCGGATCCGGGCGCGGTTCTGAGCCAGCTGTTCCGGGCCCAGGCCGTACTTGGCGCGCAGGTACTCGTTCGCGTCGGCGCCTTCGGGCTGCATCGTCGGGTTGAGCTCGAAGGGCTCGAAGCGCAGTTCGACGGGAATGTCGTCGCCGATGCGATCGAGCGCGCGTTCGAGCGAGGCCAGGCCGACTGCGCACCAGGGGCAGGCGACGTCGGATACGAATTCGATCTTCATGGTCATCTCTTTCTTGCGAGTCGCGGGTCGAGCAGGTCGCGCAGCCCGTCTCCCATCAGGTTGAGCCCCAGCACCGAGAATGCAATGGCCAGGCCCGGCCAGATCGCCAGCTGTGGCGCCTTGAACATCATGCCCTGGGCCTCGTTGAGCATGCGACCCCAGCTCGGCATCGGTGGCTGCGTGCCCAGGCCCAGGTAGCTCAGCGCGGCCTCGGCGAGGATGGCGATGGCGAACTGGATGGTCGCCTGGACGATCAGCAGCGAAGCGATGTTCGGCAGGACGTGCTCGAAGGTGATGCGCCACGCGCCTTTCCCGCACGCCCGGGATGCGAGCACGTACTCGCGCGACCAGATCGCGTTGGCCGCGGAGCGACTGACGCGCGCGAACACCGGCACGTTGAAGATGCCGATGGCGATGATGGATGTGAAGAGCCCGGGGCCGTAGATCGCCGTCAGCATGATCGCCGAGAGCAGTGCCGGGAACGCGAAGGCGAAGTCCGAGAAGCGCATCACCGCTTCCTCGACCCAGCCGCGGCGCGCCGCCGCCAGCAGTCCGAGGGCCACGCCGAAGGCGATGCCGATGCCGACGGCGACGATGCCGACGGCGATCGAGTTGCGCGCGCCGACCAGCAGCAGCGAGACCACGTCGCGGCCGAGGCTGTCGGTGCCGAGCCAGTGGGTCGCGTTCGGCGTCTCCAGACGGTGCGGCACGTCGATGTCGGTGGCCGAGTGCGGTGTCCAGACGAACGACAGGGCCGCCGCGCCGATCAGCAGCAGCACCAGCGCACCGCCGATCGCGAAGCTCTTGTGGCGCAGCGCGCGCGCGAGCACGCCCTCACGCATGGCCGACCTTCAGCCGCGGGTCGACGACGACGTAGAGCACGTCGACGACGAAGTTGATGACGATCACCGACGCCGCCAGCAGCATGACGACGTTGCGGACGACGCCTAGGTCGCGGTTGGCGATCGCCTGGAAGACGAGCCGGCCCAGCCCCGGCAGCGAGAACACGTTCTCGATCACCACCGTGCCGGTGAGGAGGTTGGCGAACTGCAGCCCCATCACCGTCAGCACCGGGACGAAGGCGTTGCGCAGCACGTGGCGCCACAGCACCGCGCGCCGCGACAGCCCCTTGGCGCGGGCGGTCCGGACGAAGTCCTCGCGCAGCACGTCGAGCACCGCCGAGCGGGTGATGCGCGCCAGGATCGCAGCCTGCACCACGGCGAGTGCCAGCGCCGGGAGTACCAGCGACTTGAAGGCGGTCCACGCGCCTTCGTCCCAGCCGGCGAACCCGCCGGCCGAGAACCACTGCAGCTTCACCGCGAAGAGCATGATCAGAAGGATCGCGAACCAGAAGTTCGGGATCGCGAGGCCCGCCTGGCTGGCCGCCATCACGCCGACGTCCCCGGCGCGGTTGTGGTGCGAGGCGGCATAGATTCCGAGCGCGAGCGCCAGCACGGTGGTGATCGTCATCGCCATCAGGGCCAGCGGCACCGTGACCGCCAGGCGCTCGACGATCAGTTCGGCGATCGGCGTGTCATAGGACGCGCTGATGCCGAGGTCGCCGGTCACCAGGCCGTGGACCCAGCCGGCATAACGCTCGAGCGGCGGCCGGTCGAGGCCGAGCCTGACCGTCAGCGCCTGCACCGCCTCGGGCGTGGCGGTGGCGCCGAGCATGACCTCGGCGGCATTGCCGGGCAGGACATCGAGGACGGCGAAGATGACCGCCGACGCCGCGAACAGGGTCGCGAGGAACGTCGCGAAGCGCTTGAGAAGGAAGATGCTGATGGCGGGCCCGGACCGTGAGTACGAGTGAATATGATGGCGCAAATCCGGCCGCGTCGAAGCGCGGCGGTCCGTCCAGCCGCGAGGTGCACCCCATGTCCCACGAGATTCCCTTCGATTCGAGCCGGCTCTTGATCGGCGGCGCCTGGCGCGACGCCGACGGCGGCGCCACCCTCACGCTCGAGAATCCCTCCGACGGCAGCACGCTCGCACCGATCGCGCGCGGCGGCACGGCCGATGTCGACGCCGCGGTCGCGGCCGCGCGCGCCGCGCTCGACGGCGCCTGGGGCGCGCTCACCGCGGCCGAGCGCGGCCGCGTCCTCGGCGCGATCGGTCGCAAGGTGCTGGAGAACGTCGACCTGCTGGCCCGGCTGGAGGCGCTCGATGTCGGCAAGCCGCTGAAGCAGGGCCGCGCCGATGCGATCGCGCTGGCGCGCTATCTCGAGTTCTACGGCGGCGCCGCCGACAAGGTCCACGGTGCGACCTTGCCCTACCTCAACGGTTACACCGCCCTCACGCTGCGCGAGCCGCACGGCGTCACCGGCCACATCGTGCCGTGGAACTACCCGATGCAGATCGTCGGCCGCAGTGTCGGTGCGGCGCTGGCGATGGGCAACGCCTGCGTGTTGAAGCCTGCCGAGGAGGCCTGCCTGACGGTGCTGGCGTTCGCCCGAATCGCCGAGGAGGCCGGCCTGCCCGCTGGCGCGCTGAACGTCGTGACCGGGCTCGGCGAGGAAGCCGGGGCGGCGCTGTCGGCGCATCCCGGCATCAACCACATCTCCTTCACCGGCTCGGTCGCCACCGGCATGCTGGTGCAGATCGCGGCGGCGAAGAGTGCGGTGCCGGTCACGCTCGAGCTCGGCGGCAAGAGCCCGCAGGTCGTGTTCGCCGACGCCGACCTCGATGCCGCGCTGCCGTTCCTCGTCAACGCCGGCATCCAGAACGCCGGGCAGACGTGCTCGGCAGCGTCGCGCATCCTGGTGCAGCGGCCGGTGCTGGACGCGGTGCGGTCGCGCATGGCCGAACGCTATCGCGCGCTGAAGGTCGGGCCGGCGCTCGACGACCTCGACGTCGGCCCGGTGATCTCGCGGCGCCAGCAGGACGTCGTCGAGCACTACCTCGGCGTCGCCCGTGACGGCGGCCTGCGCATCGCCGCGCAGGCCGAGCTCGTCGGCCATGCGCCGCGCACCGGCCACTACGTGCGGCCCACGCTCCTCGACGACGTGCCGGCTGCCCATGCACTCGCACAGGAGGAGATCTTCGGCCCGGTGCAGGTGCTGATCGCCTTCGACGACGAGGCCGAGGCCCTGCGCATCGCCAATGGCACCGCCTACGGGCTCGTCGCCGGCGTCTGGACGCGCGACGGCGCGCGCCAGATGCGGATGGCGAGGAAGCTTCAGTGCGGGCAGGTCTTCATCAACAACTATGGCGCCGGCGGCGGCGTCGAGCTGCCGTTCGGCGGCGTCAAGCATTCGGGCCACGGCCGCGAGAAGGGCTTCGAGGCGCTGTATGGTTTCTCGACGCTGAAGACCGTCGCCATCCATCACGGCTGAACGAAACGTGCCCGACGACGGAAGAACAGAACAAGGAACCACGATGAGACTCGAAGGAAAGATCGCGATCGTCACCGGAGGCGGCTCGGGCTTCGGCGAAGGCATCGCCACCAAGTTCATTGCCGAGGGTGCGCGCGTGCTGATCGCCGACCGCGACCCGGCCGGCGGCGAGCGCGTCGCCGAAGCGCTCGGCGCGAATGCCCGCAGTCTGAAGGTCGACGTCTCCAAGGCTGCCGACGTCAAGGCGATGGTCGACGCCGCGCAAGACCTCTTCGGCGGGCTCGACATCCTCGTCAACAACGCCGGCATGGGACACGTGCCGCAGCCGCTCGAGGGCCTGGGCGAAGACGACTTCGACCGCATCTTCGCGGTCAACATGAAATCGATCTACCTCGGCGCACGCGCCGTCGTGCCGCGCTTCAAGGCGCAGAAGGGCGGGGTCATCCTGAACGTCGCCAGCACCGCCGGCGTCAGCCCGCGGCCACGCCTGACCTGGTACAACGCCAGCAAGGGCTGGGTCATCACGGCGACGCGCTCCATGGCCGTCGAACTGGCACCCTTCGGCATCCGCGTCGTCGCCCTGAACCCGGTGGCCGGCGAGACCCCGATGCTGAAGACCTTCATGGGCGAGGACACGCCGGAGATGCGCGCGAAATTCCTCGCGACCATCCCGATCGGTCGCTTCTCGACCCCCGAGGACCTCGGCAACGCCGCCTGCTTCCTCTGCAGCGACGAGGCCAGCATGATCACCGGCGTGGCGATGGAAGTCGACGGGGGCCGCTGCATCTGATGGTGACGCCGGCCTCGCCCGCGGCTGCGCAGCGCCTGCTGGGGGCACTTCGGACCGAATTCGAGACCGTGGCGGCCGCGCTCGCGCAGGCCTGCGCCGCCGAGGGGGTGTTGCGCGCCGACTTGCTCGACGAGCGCCAGCTGGCGAGCTACGAGCTCGCCCTCGGCGCGGCCGAGCTGCTCGCGGCGGAGACCAGCCTGGCCGAGGTACTCGGCGCCGACGAGCTGGAGATGCGGCTGGCGCTCGTCTTTGTGGCCGATGCGATCGCCGCGGTGCTCACCCGGCTGGATGCCATCGCCCTCGAACTCGAGCTGTCGCTGCCCGGTCTCGACGTTCTGACGGCAGGCGCCGACTGGCGCGCGCTGCGCCAGGCGACGACCACCGGCCCGGCCCTGTCACGTCTCGGCGCGGAGCTGGCCAGCACCTCCACCGAGATCGGTCGGGTCGCCCTCGACGAACCGCTGGCGCTCGCCCAGGAGGCCTTCCGTCGATTCGCCGCCGACGTGGTCGCGCCGCAGGCCGAAGCCATTCACCGCCACGACCTGACGGTGCCGGAGTCGTTGCTCGGGCCGCTGCGCGAGATGGGGGTTTTCGGCCTGTCGATCCCCGAGCGCTACGGGGGCAGTCGCTCGAACGACCGCGACGACACGCAGTTGATGCTGGTCGTGACCGAAGCGCTGTCGGAAGCGTCGCTGGCCGCGGCCGGCAGCCTCATCACCCGTCCCGAGATCCTCGCCCGGGCGCTGCTTGTCGGCGGCACCGAGGCTCAGCGCGAGCACTGGCTGCCCCAGCTGGCGCGCGGCGAGCCGCTGTGTGCGATCGCCATCACCGAGCCGGACTACGGCTCCGACGTCGCCAGTCTGGCGCTGCGCGCCACCCGCGCCGAGGATGGCGGGTGGCGCCTCGACGGCGCCAAGACCTGGTGCACCTTCGCCGGCAAGGCGGGCCTGCTGATGGTCGTCGCCCGCACCGACCCGGATCGTGCCGCCGGGCACCGCGGGCTCAGCGTCTTCCTGGTGGAAAAGCCTTCGGAACCTGGCCATGCGTTCGAGGTCGTGCAGCCCGGCGGTGGCCGGCTCGTCGGCAAGGCGATCCCGACGATCGGCTATCGCGGCATGCATTCGTTCGACCTCGCGTTCGACGGTTTTCGCGTGCCGGCAGCCAACCTGCTCGGCGGCGAGGCCGGGCTCGGCCGTGGCTTCTATTCGACGATGGCCGGCATGACCGGCGGACGGATGCAGACGGCGGCCCGGGCCTGCGGGGTGATGCGCGCCGCCCTGCGTGCGGCCATCCGCTATGCCAACGACCGGCGGGTCTTCGGCGCGGCGCTGGTGGACTACGCGCTGACGCGTGCCAAGCTGGCGCGGATGGCGGCGCTCTACGCGGCCTGCCGGCGCCTGGCCCACCACGTCGGGCGCCTGCTCGACGCCGGCGGCGGCCGCATGGAAGCGAGCCTTGTCAAGCTGCTCGCCTGCCGCTCGGCCGAGAGCGTGACCCGCGAAGCCGTGCAGATCCACGGCGGCATGGGCTATGCCGAGGAGTCGCCCGTCAGCCGCTATTTCGTCGATGCCCGCGTGTTGTCGATCTTCGAAGGCGCCGAGGAGACGCTGGCGCTGAAGGTCGTTGCCCGCAGCCTGCTCGAGGACGCGCTGCGGCGCGCGCCGCGTTGATGCAGGACGCATCCGCGCCTGCGGGGGTGCCGGCGCAGATCCTCGCCGGCATGCGCGTCGTCGAGGCCGCGGCTTTCGTCGCCGCGCCGCTCGGCGGCATGACGCTGGCGCAGCTCGGCGCCGACGTCATTCGCATCGACACCCTGGGCGGCGGCCTCGACCAGCGCCGCTGGCCGGTGACCGACGACGGTGTGAGCCTGTTCTGGTGCGGCTTGAACAAGGCCAAGCGTTCGGTCGCGCTCGACCTCTCCTCGGCAGAAGGGCGCGAGCTTGCCGCCGCGATCGTCTGCGCCCCGGGCGACGACGCCGGCATGTTCCTGACGAACTTCCCGCCGCGCGGTTGGCTCGCCTACGAGGCGCTGTCGGCGCGGCGGCCCGACCTGATCCAGCTGACGCTGCAGGGCGACCGCCACGGCGGCTCGGCGGTCGACTACACCGTCAACGCGCGCATGGGCGTGCCGTATTTCACCGGCGTCGGCGACGCGTCGACTGCGGTCAACCATGTGCTGCCGGCGTGGGATCTGGTCACCGGCCAGATGATCGCGACCGGGCTGCTCGCCGCAGAGCGCCACCGACGCCTGAAAGGGCACGGCCAGCACATCAAACTGGCGCTCGAGGACATGGCGCTTGCCGTCATGGGCCATCTCGGCTTCATCGCCGAGGCTCAGCTCGGGCGGCCGCGCCAGCGCCACGGCAACGACCTCTTCGGCGCCTTCGGCAAGGACTTCGCTTGCGCCGACGGCGTTCGCGTGATGGTCGTCGGCCTCACGCGCAAGCAGTGGCGGGCGCTGTGCGCGGCCACCGCGCTCGCTCCGGCGATGCAGTCGCTCGGTGCGCGGCTCGGGCTGGACCTCGACCGTGAGGGCGATCGGTTCATCGCCCGCGAGCCGATCGGCGCCGAAGTCGGCGCCTGGATCGCGGCGCGTCCCTTCGCGACCGTGGCCGCGGCCTTCGGTGCGCACGGCGTCTGCTGGGGCCGCTACCAGACCGTCGGCGAGCTCGTGGCCGACGATCCCGCATGCTCGACCGCGAACCCGATGTTCGCCAGCGTCGAGCAGCCCGGCGTCGGCCGCTACCTGATGCCGGGCCTGCCGCTCGATTTCTCGGCGCTGCCGCGGAGCCCACCGCGGCCTGCGCCACGCCTCGGCGAGCACACGGAGGAAGTGCTGGCGGAACTGCTCGGCGTGGACGGCGGTGCCTTCGGCCGGCTCCACGACAAGGGCGTCGTCGGCGGCTGAGGCGCGTGCCGCCTCAGGTTGCCAGGGCGTCGTCGAGCACTTCCACCCAATGCCGCACTGGGGTCGGCGTGCCGGTCTGAAGGTGCTGGATGCAGCCGATGTTGGCCGAGACGATGGCATCCGGCGCGAGCTCGGCGAGGTTGAGGAGCTTGCGGTCGCGCAGCGCGTAGGCGATCTCGGGCTGCAACACCGAGTAGGTCCCGGCCGAGCCGCAGCACAGGTGGCTCTCGTTGCGCGCCACCGCGACCTCGAAGCCGAGCGCCTTCAGGTGGATCTCGACGCCGCCGCGCAGCTGCTGCCCGTGCTGCAGCGTGCACGGCGGGTGGAACGCGAGGACCGAGGGTTGCCGTCCGGCCGCGCGCGGCGGGAGGACCAGCTTGTCCTTCAGTTTCGGGACGAGGTCGGGCAGGAGCTCGCTCAGGTCGACGGTCAGCGTCGCGATGCGGCGGGCCTTGTCGGCATAGGCGGGATCGTCCTTCAGCGCGTGGCCGTATTCCTTCACCGTGACGCCACACCCCGACGCGTTCATCACGATCGCCTCGACCTTGCCCTGCTCGGTCAGGCCCTCGACCAGCGGCCACCAGGCATCGATGTTGCGCCGCATGTCGGCCAGACCGCCGGCGTGGTCGTTCAGGTGCAGCCGGATCGCGCCACAGCAGCCGGCTTCGTCGGCCACCAGCGTCTGGATGCCGGCGGCATCGAGGACGCGTGCGGTGGCGCTGTTGATGTTGGGCATCATCGCGGGCTGCACGCAGCCCATCAGCAGCAACATCTTGCGCGGGTGCGTGCGCGTCGGCCAGCGGTGAGCGCCCGCACCCGAGGGCGCCGGCACCTTGTTCTTCAGCGCCGCCGGCAGCAACGGCCGCACCGCCTGGCCCAGCTTCATCGCCGGCGCGAACAGCGGCGAAGTCAAGCCCTCCTTCAGCAACCAGCGCAGCGCTTTCTCGCCGGCGGGTCGCGGCACGCGCTCGTCGACGATGCGCCGGCCGATCTCGACCAGGTTGCCGTACTGCACGCCCGACGGACAGGTCGACTCGCAGTTGCGGCAGGTGAGGCAGCGGTCCAGGTGCAGCTGCGTCGCGCGAGTCACCGGCTCGCCCTCGAGCACCTGCTTCATCAGGTAGATGCGGCCGCGCGGGCCGTCGAGTTCGTCGCCGAGCAACTGGTAGGTCGGGCAGGTCGCGGTGCAGAACCCGCAGTGCACGCACTTGCGCAGGATTGCCTCGGCTTCGACGCCGTCGGGGGTGTCGCGGAACTCGGCGGCAAGATGGGTCTGCATCGGATGGGGCGTTCGGATTCGTGAGCGGCGCGGATGCGCCTAGAAGTCGGGATAGAGGCGGCCCGGATTGAAGATGCCGGCGGGGTCGAAGGCCTGCTTGAGTTGCCGGTGGATGCGGTCGAGCGGTGCGGCCAGCGGCGCAAAAACGCCCGGTGTCTTGCTGCGGGCGCGAAACAGCGTCGCATGTCCGCCGACGGCGGCGGCAGCAGCTCGGACTGCGGCCGGATTCTGCGAGGTGATCAGCCAGCGTTGCGCCCCGTGCCACTCGACGAGAGTATCGCCCTCGAGGTCGAGCACTGGCGCCGTCTGCGGCACACCCAGGCGCCAGAGCGCGCCGCCGCGCTCGGCGACGCGCCGCGCGCGCACGAAATAATCATCGCCGTGGTCGCGCAGGCCGTCCCAGAACGGCGCCGCGAGCGTGGCGTCGATCGGCTCTCCGCCGAGCCGCAACGCGGCACTGCGGACCGCCGCATCGGCGCCGCTCAAGCGCACCAGCAGGTTCCCGTCCCACCAGGCGCTGGCATCGAGCGGCAACGGCAGCCCGCCCCATTCATGAAGACGCGCCAGCGCGCTCGCCTGGTCGAGCTCGAAGCGCAAGGTCGTGCGCGCGCGCGCCACCGGAAGAACCTTCAGCGAGACCTCGAGGACGAGGCCGAGCGTCCCCATGGCGCCGGCGAAGAGCCGCGAGACGTCGTAGCCGGCGACGTTCTTGATGACCTGGCCGCCGAAACTCATGATCTCGCCGCTGCCGCTCAGCAGCGTGGCGCCGAGGACGTGGTCGCGCACCGATCCGGCGCGTGCCCGGGAAGGCCCCGACAGCCCGGCGGCGAGCATGCCGCCCACGGTGGAGCCGGCGCCGTAACGCGGCGGCTCGAACGGCAGGCATTGGCCCTGCGCCGCCAGCAGCGCTTCGAGTTCGGCCAGCGGCGTGCCGCACCGCGTGGTCACCACCAGTTCGGTCGGCTCGTAGCTCGGCGTACCGCTGAGCTCGCGCGTATCGAGCACCGCGCCGGCCGGCGTCTCGCCGTAGAAGTCCTTGGTGCCGCCGCCGCGGATGCACAGCGGCGTGCCGTCGCGGCCGGCCGTGTGCACCCGGTCGATCAGCGCCTGCAGCGCGGGGTCTTGCGGATCCATCGGCAAGGTCAGAAGCGCGGCAGATCAGGGAACGGCAGCAGTCCGCGCCGCACGTGCATCTTGCCGTACTCGGCGCAGCGCACCAGCGACGGGATCACCTTGCCCGGGTTCAGGAGCGCCTTCGGATCGAAGGCGCGCTTGACGGCCAGCATCTGCTCGCGTTCCGCGGTCGAGAACTGCACGCACATCGAGGCCAGCTTCTCGACGCCGACGCCGTGTTCGCCGGTCACGGTCCCGCCCATGGCGACGCTGGTCTCGAGGATGTCGGCGCCGAAGAGTTCGGCCCGATGCAGCTGGCCCGCATCGTTGGCGTCGAAGAGGATCAGCGGGTGCAGGTTGCCGTCGCCGGCGTGAAAGACGTTGGCGCAGCGCAGGTCGTACTTCTTCTGCATCTCGCCGATGGCCAGCAGCATGTCGGCCAGACGCTTGCGCGGAATCGTCGAATCCATGCACATGTAGTCCGGGCTGATGCGGCCGCTCGCCGGGAACGCGTTCTTGCGGCCGCTCCAGAACTTCAGCCGCTGGGCCTCGTTCTCGCTGACCTCGATGCGGGTGGCTCCGCTGCCCTCGAGCACGGCGACCATGCGGCCGATCTCCTCCTCGACCTCCTCGACCGAGCCGTCGCTTTCGCACAGCAGGATGGCTTCGGCCTCGAGATCGTAGCCGGCGTGCACGAAGGCCTCGACCGCCGCGGTCATCGGCTTGTCGAGCATCTCCAGCCCGGCGGGAATGATGCCGGCCGCGATGACGCTGGCGACCGCGTCGCCGGCCTTGCGGACGTCGTCGAAGCTGGCCATGATGCAGCGCGCCACCTGCGGCTGGGGCAGCAGTTTCACGGTGACCTCGAGCGTGACGGCCAGCATGCCTTCGCTGCCCACCAGTACCGTCATCAGGTCGAGCCCGGCGGCATCGAGCGCCGTCGAGCCGAATTCGACCGGCTCGCCCTCGACGGTGTAGCCGCGCACGCGCAGCACGTTGTGCAAGGTCAGGCCGTACTTCAGGCAGTGCACGCCGCCCGAGTTCTCGGCGACGTTGCCGCCGATCGTGCAGGCGATCTGGCTGCTGGGATCCGGTGCGTAGTACAGGCCGTACGGCGCCGCGGCCTCGCTGATGGCGAGGTTGCGCACGCCGCACTGCACCGTCGCGGTCCGAGCTCGCGGGTCGATGGAGAGGATGCGGTTGAACTTTGCCAGGCTCAGCGTCACCCCGAGCGGGTTCGGCAGCGCGCCGCCCGAGAGTCCGGTGCCGGCGCCGCGCGCGACCACCGGGACTTCGAGCGAGTGACACAGCCGCAGCACCGCCGCCACCTCGGTTTCGGTCTCGGGCAGGGCAACGACCAAAGGCTGTTCGCGGTACGCCGTGAGGCCGTCGCATTCGTAAGGCACCGTGTCCTCGCGCCGGTACAGCAGGGCATGAGCCGGCAGCACGGCAGAGAGCGCGGCGACGACCTGCGATTGGCGGCGCGAGCGCTCCTTGGCGATCTCCCGGGCCTCGACGTCGGCAGGGGCTGGGGACGGGAGGACAGCGTTCATCGACTCGAATGTAGCGTGGCGGCGGCGAGGACCGCTGCGCGGGGATGGGCTCCCGGTGCGCGCCGGTGCGATGGCAGCGCGGGTGCGGACGGAAAGACGAACGGCCTCATCAACGAACGGACGAACGGACGAACGCAAGTGCGACGAACGAGGGAAAGCGGCTCAAGTCGTGCGCGTCCGGAACACCGTGAGCACGCCGGTGTAGCCATAGACGTGACGACGGGCGATCTCGCCGGCCGCGAAGAATCCTGCCAGCGGCACGTCGCCGAGGGCCTGGCGCACGATCTGCAGTTCGGCCGACGGGGCGCCGAAATGCGGGCCGCCCCGGCCGGCGCAACTGACGTAGATGGCCCCGGCGATGCCGGGTGGCGGCGGTGCGGAGTCGGCCGCGGTGGCACTCTTCAGCGCCTCCGCTGTTGCCTGCGGCAGCGTCTCGGGCTCCGTCTCCTCGCGGATCTCGGCGCAGATGCGTCGGAGGTCCAGGCGCGCCGCTTCCGCGCTGCGGCTGCAGAACGCCAGTCGCATGCCGGGTTCGGCCACGTCGCCGATGGCCAGACCCTGGCGGCCGGTGTCCAGGCCGATCAGATGACGCACCCGGGTCTCGGCCCCGAACGCGCCGCGGCGCGCGATTCCAGCGTAGCCGTCGGCCAGCAGGTCGTCCGGATCGCGCAGGCCGACCAGGGTCTGGCGCAGCTTCGGCAAGGCCGCGCGCGGATCGGCGCCGTCGACCCGAAGGTCGCGCAGCAGGCAGGCCAGGGCCGGCTCGCCGTCGAGCGCGGTGATGACATTGCCGTCTGCGGCCGTGACCTCGCGCCAGGGCCCGGACGGTTGACAGCCTTGCGTCACCCGCGACACGACCTCGATCTCCGGGCCGAACGCCACACCCGACAGGCCGCCCGAAAGCACGTCGTTGGCGATGTGCCACGGGCGCGACCGTGAGGACGCGAGGCCCCCGAACAGGTAGCCGGTCGCCGTGCGCGTGCTCATCTCGAGGATCATGTCGGCGAGATCGGGTGTCGCCGGATCGGCATGCACCTGGGCCGTGGAGGCGGCGAAACCGCGCAGCGGCGCGACGCCGGAAAAGACCCGGAACGCGGACCTGGGCAGCGCCGCGAGCAGCAGGCTGAGCGCGGGCTCGTCGAAGTACTCGGCGCCGTTGGCCGCGATGCCCACACCGGTGGCCCCGACCCAGTCGACACCCGGCCAGCGCTGGCGGAGCGTCGCGAGGATCGCCTCGACATCGTCGGCGCAATGGTCGGTGCAGTAGACCCAGCCGAGGGTCGGCTCGGCCGCATCGCCGGCATCGCGAAGCTGGCCCTCGACCTGCGCCGCGGCCAGCGTGAGCGCCACGCGCCAGTCGGGATGCGCCGCGTGGCCGTGCAGGAAACGGGTCACCGGCACCTCCGGCCGTTCGTCATCCGGCGCGCGCCTTCTTCGCGCGCTTGCGCGCCGGGGCGCGCTTGCCGCCGCCTGCGGAGGGTTTTGTCTTCGCCGTGGCCGTGGCCGCCGATGTCGACGGCGCAGCAGCCGGGGCCCCCGGATTCCGCGTTGCGTCGGACCCCGACTCCTTCAATGCCCCGGCAGCCAGTTCGGTGAACTGTTTCGTCAGCGCTCCCCACCACTGCAGCGGATCGACCGCTGGCGTCGCGCCCTTCGTGCCCGTGGCGCCCTTGCCGGCGGCGGGCCTGGCCCTGGGCGCCGGCGCGGATGACGCAGCTTCGACGTCGCCGGCGCCCGGCGTCGCGGCGGCGGTGGGCGCCGCGGTCGGCATGCGGATCTGCAGCGAGTCGCGCAGGTCTTCCATCTGCACGTTCATCGTCTTCAAGGTCGACAGGGTCATGCGCTGGACCTCGAGCGCCTGGATCGTCGCGCCCAGCATGCGCGCGTTCTGTTCGAGCCAGAACTGGACCGTGCGCAGTTCGCCGATGCGCTTGTCGAGTTCTTCGGGATCGAGTGTCGGCGCCACCCACTGGCCGATGTTCGGCATGGCCGCACCGGCGTTCTTCGCGAGCCCCTGCAGGAAATCGAAACCCGGGATCAGCTTGGCGAAGTTCGGTGAGTCGGCCATGGTGTTTCCTCGTCAGGGCGCGATGCCCGCAACGATTGTGCACGCGTGACCCGGGCCCTCGGGCGTTGTGGTCGGGTTGCGCTGCCTCGCGGACGCGGTCAACGCTCGAATTCGCCGGCTTCGACCTTGAACCCCATCCGCGTGAGCAGTGCCGGCAGCCCGCGGGGGCCGACCATGTGCAGGCTGCCGACCGCGGCGAAGACGTGACGGCCGCTCGAATGGAGCGCGTCGATGCTCTCCGCGAGCGCCGGATTGCGGTCGTCGAGGATCCGTTTCATCGCCGTGCGCTCGGCCGGGGTACGGCGGCATTCGCACCATTCTTCGTAGCGGGCGAGCTCGGCGTGATCGCCGGCGGCCCACATCGTGGCCATGCGGTTCATCAGGGGCCGGGCACGCCCGGCGTCGAGATCGTCGAGCGCCTCGGCGACGAAGGCGGTCGCTTCGGCAGGAGTCGGCAACTGCAGTGCCTGAATCTGCGCTTCCGGCGTTTCCAGCGAGACCATCCGCTTCTTGCGACCGTGACCGACGATCGACAGCATCATGTCGATGCTGTAGGCCGGATCGAGGCCGTCGCGACGCGCGGCAAGACCCGTCAGAGAGGCCGCCTGGAGTTCCGGTCCCATCCGCGCCATCGGCCCGGGTTCGACGCACTCGGCGTCGATGCGCCGGCGCAGCCGCTCCTTCAACGGCTCGGGCAGGTCGAAGCCGCGTGCCGCGGTCATCGCCACCGCCAGTCGACGCTGAACCTGCGGATCGAGCACGTCGAGTTCGAGCGCCACGGTGTCGCTCGCCTCGAGCGCCTCGAGCACCGTCGGACCCGGGAACATCCATTCGAGTCGGGCGACATGCAGGGTGCCGTAGAGATAGGAGCTGTGCCCGGCCTTGGTGATGCGCCAGAGGAAGCCGTGGTCGCGGGCCTTGCCGGCGCCTGCCTGGACGCGCTCGGGCGTTAGCGGAAGCGCGTTCGGCGGGCAGTCCGTGGTCGCCTGCGCATGGCTCGGACCCTGCCAGGCAAGGATTGCGGCGAGAAATGTCTGGCCCAGCAGGCGACGGGTGGAAGGCGTCATGTTTTGGAGCTTAAGCCGCGGGCGCCGCGCACGTGGCACAGCCACTCGCCGCCCCGAGAACTATTTCGCTCCAGGCCTCAGGATCCCGCGGCGCTCGTCTCGATCCGCAGCACGCCGTCGCGCTGCTGCCAGTGCAGGCGCCCGAGAACGTCCATGCCGAGCAAGGGGTGCTCGTCGAGGCCGGGGAGTGCGACCACCCGCAGCCGGTCGGCGCGTATCCCGCCCTGCAGCGCCAGATCGGCACGCACCACCTGTCCCGAGACCACGCCGCCGGCGGTGCTCGAGTCGACCCGGCCCAGCGACTCGAGCTGCAGCTGGCGCGCGAGGCCGGCCGATATCGCCGTGCCGGTCGCGCCGGTATCGACCAGGAAATCGACCGCGTGGCCGTTGATGCTGCCGGGCCAGTGGTAGTGCCCGTCCGCGCCTCGGCGGATCTCGATCACACCGCCGTCGGTCGAGAAGCGCATCTGCGCCTGCTCGTGCTGCCACCACTGGATCGCGACGAACACCAGCACGCCCAGGACGAGCCAGATCGTCACGACCTTGAAGGTGCGTGGCAGGTCGTCGCTCATGGCGTGGGTGGCAAGGCAGCACCCCCCGTCGGCGGGGGCAGACAGGGCCGGGCGGCGCCGCCACAGTGATTGCGCCGCGGAGACCGGTGCGAGCCGCTGCTGCAGGGCATGGATGACATCGGTGCGAGAGAGTGGACAACGGATGCGAGAGCTCGCATTGTCGATGGGGAGGCGCGGCACGGGTCCTGCGGGGCGATGGCGGCCCGACGCGCGTTCGTGGCGCTGCGCGCGAAACGTGATACCGGTCGTCTTGTTGCATATCGTCGTGCTCGGTGCTTTCGAACGCGATCCGCCGGGCGCGGCGCAACCGGCGCTCCAGGTGCGGCTGATCGAAGGTCGGGCGGAGCGTGTCCCCGCTTCTCGATCCAGCCTGTCGATGCCAGCCTTGCCTGCGATCCCCGCGGCGACGGAAGCCCGGCTGCCGCAGGCGCGGCTTGCGGTCTCCTCTGGAACTCCCCCGCCGGTCGGCAACGCTGCAACACGGGGCTCGGGGGAGCGAAGTCGAGCTGCGGGGCAGACGAACGCCCTGCCATCGCGGCGGCCAGCTTCGATACCGGAACCGCCTTCTACGCGGACGGCTCCGCCTGCGCATCCGGACACGACGACACCGCCGTCACTGCCGGCCGCCTCGCCACCGTTGGCTCTCCGACCTTCGCAGGGAACGCAGTCATCGGAACCGAGGGCAGAACCGCGAGCTGCCGAAGAGGCGCTGCGAGGTCAGGCGCAATTCGACCTGTCGGTACACACTGGCGCGCCTGCCGCTGCCGCTGCCGCTGCCGCTGCCGCTGCCGCTGCCGCTGCCGCTGCCGCTGCCGCTGTCTCCGCTGTCTCCGCTGTCTCCGCTGTCTCCGCTGTCTCCGCTGCGGAGGCTGCCACTGCCACTGCCGCTGCTACCGCCACCGCTACCGCTACCGCCGAGGAAATCCCGCTCTACCCCACGGTAATTCCACCAGCGGCCACCCTGGGCTACGCATTGCGGCGCGGCGCCGCGCAGGGGACGGCCGAGGTCCGCTGGCGTCCGACGGCTGATGGCTACTCGCTGCGTCTGGAGGCCCGGATCGGCGCCGATCTCGTCATCGAGCAGAACAGTGCCGGTGGCTTCGACGCGGCCGGCCTGGCGCCGGTGCGATACACCGACAGGCGCCGCCGGCAATGGCTGGCGACCAGCTTCCAGCGCGACGCCGGCAAGGTTTCCTTTTCGGCCACGCCGGCCGAATTCGCGCTCGCGACGGGCGCGCAGGACCGGCTGACGTGGATGCTGCAACTGGCCGCGATCGTTGCCGCGCGACCGGGCGGGCCCGCGCCTGGAGACACCGTTTCGATGACCGTGGTGGGCCTGCGCGGCGCCCCGGAGGTCTGGGTCTTTCGCTGTCGCGGCGAAGAAGCGCTCGCCATCGGCTCCTCCGAAGCGCGCGCGTCGCGCTGGCTGCGAGAAGGGCGCGGCCCCTACGACAGCCGCGCGGAAATCTGGCTCGATCCGCGGCGCCACTTCCTGCCGCTGCAGGTCTTCTTCGGATCCGAAAGCGCGCCGCAGGCGCTGGAACTGCGTCTGCAGAACCTCGAGAGCGGGCCCTGAGTCCCGCCGCCGCCGCGGGTTGCAATCGACGGCCTTGGTCCCAAGTAGCCCTCAGGAGAGGCCACCATGCAGATGCTCTACAACTCCGACAGCTACGCCGTCGTCGTCTTCGACGTTCCTGCCGACCCGCTGAAGCCGGCGTCGCCCAGTCGCGGCGGCTACGAGCTCGTCGACAAGTTCGCCGGCAAGGAAATCTACATCTCCGGGGCTCTCGCCGAGACATTCAAGAACGGCGTCCAGGCCGTGATCGATTCGAGCCCGTCCGAAGAGGAGATGGACGATTACATCGAGCGCTTCTCGGCGCTGATGCAGCAGCCGCTCGTGTTCCACTGATCGCGGCGCACCCGGCGGCTTGCCGTCGGTCGCCTTCCGCCTCAAGACCGCGCGGGTCCTGCCGATAGGAGCGGATGATTCCGCATTTCCCGGCGCCGGGCCCCGTCGCGGTCCGGCGCAGCGCTGCCTTGAGCCTCCGATGGAAGTCGGACTGACTCCGGCGGCCGTGCGCCTGGCCGCCTTCGTCCTCGGCGTCGCTATCGCCCTGCTGTCGGCCTACCTTGCGCTCGACCTCGCCAGCCGGGTGCGCTCGGTGCGCAGTGCCGTGGGCTTGCGCTGGCTGCTCGGTGCGGCGGCCGCGCTCGGTACGGGGCTCTGGTCGTTGCACGTCCTCGGCATCTCGGCGCGGCCGCTGCCGTATGCGATCGGCTTCCATCCGGGCGCCGCGTTCGCCGTCTGGCTGGGCTCGATGCTGGCGGCATTCATCGGCTTGGGCGCGGTGAGCGGGCGGCCGTTGCCACTGGCTCGAGTCGTCGTCGGCGCTGCCCTGCTCGGACTTCTCATCGGCAGCGCGCAACTTCTCGGCCTGTCCTCGCTCGGCCTCGAGCCCGGTCTCGAATGGAATCCGTCGGAGTTGGTGGCCACTTACGCCTTGGCCGTTTCTGGATCGATGGGTACGGCCCTCTTGACCATCCGTCAACCGATCCGGTCGAGACGCCGCAGGGCATTCTTTCAGGTGGGTGCCGCGTGCGTGCTCGGCTTCGGGATGATCGGCGGCCAGGAGTTCGCTTTCGCTGCCGCCGACCTCGCCAGCCAGACCTATTCGCCCTACACCGCCGGAGTGGCTCCGGCCACGCTGGGCCTCCTGGCATCGCTCGGCGCCGCGGCCTTGCTGCTGCTGGGTCTGACGTTCGCCCTCGCGGAGTCCCGGCTGCGGGCGTCCTTGAACCATGCCGAGGGCGAATTGCGGCGCCAGTCGTTTCGCGATCCGCTGACCAAGCTGCCGAACCGACTGATGTTCGAAAGCCGCTTGATCCAGGCTGTCCACCATGCCGACGAGACCGGAGAGCGCTTCGCGCTGTTCTTCATCGACCTCGACGCCTTCAAGCCCGTCAATGAGGCTCTCGGTCACGCCGGCGGGGACCGCGTGCTGCGCGCCGTGGCGGCTCGACTGAAGGCGCTTGCCGGAAACCCGGACCTGCTCGCGCACCTCGGTGGAGACGCGTTCTTGTTGCTGCAGCGAGGCAATCCCCCCTCCGACGCGATCGCCGCGCTGGCCGAACGGTTGCTGGAAGCGATCGGGCAGCCGTATCGCAACGCGGGCCGGGAAGCTTCGGTGACGTGTTCGATCGGCGTCGCGGTCTATCCGGAGCACGGCACGCTCTCCACGCTGATCGGCCATGCCGAAGCGGCGATGCGTGCCGCCAAGGGCGCCGGCGGTGCCAATTGCTGCGTCTTCGAACCGCGGATGTCCACCGGCGCACGCGAGCAGGTCGAGTTGTTGCGAGACCTGCGCGGGGCGTTGGCCGACGGTCAGCTCGAGCTGTACTACCAACCGAAGGTGCATGCGCCGAGCGGCGAAATCACCGGTGCCGAGGCCCTGTTGCGCTGGCATCATCCGCAGCGCGGGCTCATCCTGCCGAGCGTCTTCGTGCCGATCGCCGAGCGCTTCGGCCTCATCAACTCGATGGGCAACTGGGTCATCGACGAGGCCTGCCGCCAGGCCAGGCTGTGGCGCGACCAGGGGCTGCTGATGCGGGTCGCGATCAACCTGTCAGTCCACCAGCTGCGCAACCCGGAGCTGATCGACCGGATCTGCGACGCGCTGCGCGACCATCAGGTCAACCCGAACCTGCTCACCTGCGAGATCACCGAGTCGGTGGCGATGGAGGACGCGGAAGGCGCCATGCTGATGTTCGAAAAGCTTGCAGCGGTGGGCGTTCACATTTCGATCGACGATTTCGGCACCGGCTATTCGAGCCTGTCGTACCTGCGCAAGTTGCGCGCCGGCGAGCTGAAGATCGACCGCAGCTTCGTCCTCGATCTGGAAACCAGCCGCGATGCCAGGGCAGTGGTCGACGCCGTGGTCAAGCTGGCGCAGGCCCTCGGTCTGAAGGTCGTCGCCGAGGGTGTCGAGACCGAGCAGCAGCACACCATCCTGCGCTCGCTCGGATGCGACGAGCTCCAGGGCTTCCTCTTCGCCAAGCCGATGCCCGCCAGTGCGCTGGCCGTGTGGGCGATGGACGATGTCGGTCCGCGAGCCCTCGATCTCCGCGATTCGCTCTACCAGGGAACCTCCCCGGGCGCGCTGCACTGACGTGCGCCGCAGGCCCGATGGCGCCGCGTGCGGCACCGTTTTCTACAATGCCTGCATGAAGAACAGTCCCGCCTACACCCGCGGCGCACGCCTGCCGGAGATCCTGCGGGAGCGCATCGTCATCCTCGACGGCGCGATGGGCACGATGATCCAGCGCCACAAGCTGGTGGAGGCCGACTACCGCGGTGAACGGTTCAGGGACCATCCCAAGGGCCTCAAGGGCAACTTCGAACTGCTTCAGTTCAGCCGCCCCGATGTCGTCCGCAGCATCCACGAGGCCTATCTTGCCGCCGGCGCCGACATCGTCGAGACGAACACCTTCGGCGCCACGCGGGTGGCGCAGGAGGACTATGGCCTGGGCGAATACGCCCGCGAGATGAACCTTGCGGCAGCGCGGCTCGCGCGCGAGGCCTGCGACCACTACAGCAGCGCCGACAAGCCGCGCTTCGTCGCCGGCGCGCTGGGGCCGACGCCGCGGACCGCGAGCATAAGCCCTGACGTCAACGATCCGGCGGCCCGCAACGTCTCGTTCGACGAGTTGAAGGCGGCCTATCGCGAGCAGGCCGAGGCGCTGCTCGAGGGCGGCTGCGACCTGTTCCTGGTGGAGACCATCTTCGACACGCTGAACGCGAAGGCGGCGATTTTCGCGCTCGACGAGCTCATGGAGGACAGCGGAGAGCGGCTGCCGCTGATCGTCTCGGGCACCGTGACCGACGCCTCCGGCCGCATCCTTTCCGGCCAGACCGTCGGCGCCTTCTGGCACAGCGTGCGCCATGCGCGGCCGTTGGCCATCGGCCTGAACTGCGCCCTCGGCGCGGCGTTGATGCGACCCTACCTGGCCGAACTGGCGCAAGTCGCCGGCGACACCTTCGTCAGCTGCTATCCGAACGCCGGGCTGCCGAATCCGATGAGCGAAACCGGTTTCGACGAAACGCCCGAGATCACCGCCGGCCTGCTCGAGGAGTTCGCGCGCGCCGGGCTGCTGAACATCGCCGGCGGCTGCTGCGGGACCACACCCGAACACATCGCGAAGATCGCCGAACGCGTCGGGCGCTACCGACCGCGGTGCGGGATGCGCGGCGCGCTTTTCGGCGAACTCGAGACGGCCTAACGACCCTGTCGGTCACCTGCAGGGTTCGCGATCGCCCTCGTGATCGCCCTTGCCAACGCCCTCGCCGACG
Source organism: Burkholderiales bacterium (assembly GCA_038318385.1). Classification (GTDB taxonomy): domain Bacteria; phylum Pseudomonadota; class Gammaproteobacteria; order Burkholderiales; family Burkholderiaceae_C; genus Schlegelella_A. Next base: position 73,477 of record JBBQCD010000010.1, read on the forward strand.
CGATCGCGAGGGCGTCGCGGCGATGCCCTAGGGCCGCTGGCACAGATCGGCGGGCCGTACAATTCGAACCTGCCCGAGGAGCGTTGCGACAGCAGGACCGTCAGTCGTCCGCGCTGCCAGGCTCGGGCACGGCGCCACCGGCGCCGCCGGCAACCGCGCTCACCCGACCAAGACCTGGGCCGCGGTGAGCCCCGCGACCCGCACTGCGATTGCGCGCGATGGCTGCCTCCGATTTCCCTGTCCCACCGATGAAGCTCTCGGGCCTCGAGCCGGTGCTGATCGGCGCCGATTCTCTGTTCGTCAACATCGGCGAACGCACCAACGTCACCGGCTCGAAGGCGTTCGCCAGGCTGATCCTCAACGGCCAGTTCGAGGAGGCTCTTGCTGTGGCTCGCCAGCAGGTCGAGAGCGGGGCGCAGATCATCGACATCAACATGGACGAGGCCATGCTCGACAGCAAGGCCGCGATGGTGCGCTTCCTCCACCTCGTCTCGGGCGAGCCGGAGATCGCCCGAGTGCCGATCATGATCGACAGCTCGAAGTGGGAGGTGATCGAGGCCGGCCTGAAGTGCATCCAGGGCAAGGGCATCGTCAACTCGATCTCTCTGAAGGAGGGCGAGGAAGCCTTCCGCCACCACGCCAGGCTGGTGCGACGCTACGGCGCCGCCGCCGTGGTGATGGCCTTCGACGAGCAGGGCCAGGCCGATACCTACGAACGCAAGATCCGCATCTGCGAGCGCGCCTACCGCATCCTGGTCGACGACGTCGGCTTCCCGGCCGAGGACATCGTCTTCGACCCCAATGTGTTCGCGATCGCCACCGGCATCGAGGAGCACAGCAACTACGCCGTCGACTTCATCGAGGCGACGCGCTGGATCAAGCAGAACCTGCCCGGCGCCAAGGTGAGCGGCGGGGTCAGCAACGTCAGCTTCTCGTTCCGCGGCAACGATCCGGTGCGCGAGGCCATCCACACGGTGTTCCTCTACCACGCCATCCGCGCCGGCATGGACATGGGCATCGTGAACGCCGGCATGATCGGCGTCTACGACGATCTCGATCCCGAGCTGCGCGAACGCGTCGAGGACGTGGTGCTGAACCGCCGCGCCGATGCCGGCGAGCGCCTGATCGAGATTGCCGAGAACGCCAAGGGGCAGGCCCGCGACGACAGCACGCGCCTGGCATGGCGCGCCAAGCTGATCGAGGACCGGCTGAGCCATGCCCTCGTGCACGGCATCAACGAATTCATCGTCGAGGACACCGAGGAGGTCTGGCAGGCGATCCGCGCCAGGGGCGGGCGCCCGCTGCACGTCATCGAGGGCCCCCTGATGGCCGGCATGAACGTCGTCGGCGACCTCTTCGGCCAGGGCAAGATGTTCCTGCCGCAGGTCGTCAAGTCGGCGCGGGTGATGAAGCAGGCCGTCGCTCACCTGCTGCCCTACATCGAGGCCGAGAAGAAGCTCCTCATCGAAGGCGGCGGCGAGGCCCGGGCCAAGGGCAAGATCGTCATCGCAACGGTGAAGGGCGACGTCCACGACATCGGCAAGAACATCGTCACGGTCGTCCTCCAATGCAACAACTTCGAGGTCGTCAACATGGGCGTGATGGTCCCGTGCCAGGACATCCTCGCCATGGCGAAGGCCGAGGGTGCGGACATCGTCGGCCTCTCGGGCCTGATCACGCCGAGCCTCGAGGAAATGCAGCATGTCGCGGCCGAGATGCAACGCGACGACCACTTTCGCCTCGCGCGCACCCCGCTGCTGATCGGCGGGGCGACGACCAGCCGGGTGCACACCGCCGTGAAGATCGCGCCGCACTACGACGGCCCGGTCGTCTACGTGCCCGACGCCAGCCGCTCGGTGGCCGTGTGCAGCGAGTTGTTGAGCGAGGATCGCGCGCAGGCCTATCTCGCCGAACTCGAAGCCGACTACGACCGCGTGCGCGAGCTGCATGCCAGCAAGAAGGCGACGCCGCTGGTGACGCTCGCCGAGGCGCGCGCCAACAAGACCCCGATCGACTGGTCGAGCTATGCGGCGCCGACGCCGAAGTTCATCGGCCGGCGAGTCCTGCGCAACCAGGATCTGGCCGAGATCGCGAGCTGCATCGACTGGGGTCCGTTCTTCCAGACCTGGGATCTGGCGGGTTCCTACCCGAAAATCCTGACGGACGAGGTCGTCGGCGAGGCCGCCCGCAGGGTCCATGCGGACGCCCGGCAGATGTTGCAGCGCGTGATCGAGGGTCGCTGGCTCGCGGCCAACGCCGCGGTCGCGCTCTACCCGGCTGCCAGCGTCGGCGACGACGATATCGAGATCTACCGCGACGAGTCGCGCAGCGAAGTCTTGATGACCTGGTACGGCGTGCGGATGCAGAGCGTGCGCCCGGTCGTCGATGGCGTGGCGCGCCCGAACCGCTGCCTGGCCGATTTCATCGCGCCGAAGGGCTCGGGCGTTGCCGACCACATCGGGTTGTTCGCGGTGACCGCCGGGATCGGTGCGGAGAAGAAGGAGGCCCAGTTCCGGGCCGAGAACGACGACTACAACTCGATCATGCTGAAGGCGCTGGCGGACCGCCTCGCCGAAGCGTATGCCGAGTGGCTCCATCGCCGCGTCCGCACCGACTTGTGGGGATACGCACCCGACGAGGCGCTGACGATCGCCGACCTGGTCGCCGAGCGCTATTGCGGCATCCGTCCGGCACCGGGTTATCCCGCCTGTCCGGAGCATGGCGTCAAGCGCGACTTGTTCCGCGTTCTCGGCTGTGACGAGATCGGCATGACCCTGACCGAGAACCTCGCGATGTGGCCGGCCGCGAGCGTGAGCGGGTTCTTCTTCGCGCACCCCGATGCGACCTACTTCAATGTCGGACCCATCGGCAGCGACCAGATGGCGGACTGGGCGCGGCGCAGCGGACGGACGGTCGACGAAATCCGACGGGCGTTCAACTGAACGCTGCGGCACGGACTTGCGTTTGCTTACAGATCATGCAGTTCGGTTTCAGCTTTTCCGCAAAGCGTCGTTCGTGACTTGCTACCGGCTGTAAGCGCGCTGGCGCGTGCCATTTTTTGACTCCCTTTCCCCGGTAAAGCCTGCATGCGACCCTGAAAATATTGCTGGCACGAGTGCTGCGTTCTCCGGTCTTGTAAAGAAACATTGGCCGGAGGAGTCCCCGTGTACACAGTCAAGAAGTTCGGATCGAGGCAACATCGTGCGCGCTTCATTCGTCGAGCCGTAGCGGCCGGCGTTCTGCTCGTGATCGCCGCCTGCGGCGGTGGCGGAGGCAGCGGCAGTACGGCCGATCTGGCCGGTACCGGACCCGATGCGGCTGCGCAGGCCGTGGTGGTGCCGTCGCAGGAGGAGGCGTCGCGCTTCCTCGCCCAGGCAACGTTCGGGCCGTCGACGAAGGATATCCAGCGCCTTTCGACGATGAGCTACGCCGCGTGGATGGACGACCAGTTCGCCAAGCCGCAGACGCTGCACCGGCTTTACATGAACCAGGCTGCAGCGGACCTGCAAGCCATTGGCCAGCAGCTCAGCCGGACCAATTTCTTCGACTCCTACTGGAGCCAGTCGATCGGCGCCGACGACCAGTTGCGCCAACGTGCGGCCTTCGCGCTGTCCGAGATCATGGTGATCTCCTTCGCCGACGCCACGCTGACGGGCCAGCCGCGCGGGGTCGCTTCGTACTACGACATGCTCGCCGAGAACGCCTTCGGCAACTTCCGCAAGCTGCTCGAGGACGTGGCGCTCCATCCGATGATGGGCATCTACCTCACCTGGCTCGGCAACCAGAAGGAGGACCCGACCACCGGCAAGGTTCCCGACCTGAACTTCGCGCGCGAGATCACCCAGCTGTTCACCATCGGCGAGGTCAAGCTCAACCCGGACGGCACCACCGTCATCGGTACCGATGGCAAGCCGGTGCTCGCATACACCGGGGCCGACCTCAACGGCATGTCCCAGGTCTTCACCGGCTGGAGCTGGTACGCGGGGCCGAACCTCAGCGATCGCACGGCGCGTCGCTACGCCGGACTCGATGCGGATCTGTCGCGTGACTGGAAGCCGATGCAGGCCTACAACGAGTACGCGCCGAACACGTCGTTCCATTCGGTGTCCGCCAAATCCTTCCTCGGCGTGACGATTCCCGCGCAAAGCAAGTCGGACAGCGAAGGTGATCTGAAGATCGTGCTGGACACGCTCTTCAACCATCCCAACGTCGGCCCGTTCATCGGCAAGCAGTTGATCCAGCGCATGGTGACCAGCAACCCGAGCCCGGCCTATGTCGCACGTGTCACCGCCGCCTTCAACAACAACGGCAGCGGCGTGCGCGGGGACATGAAGGCCGTGTTTCGCGCCGTGCTTCTGGACCCCGAGGCGCGGGTTCCGACCTCTTCCGCGAGCTTCGGCAAGGTGCGCGAGCCGGTCGTGCGTCTGGCCAACTTCATGCGTGCGTTCAACGCGACGTCGAACAACGGCCGCTACACGGGCATCGGGCTCACCGACGACCCCGCGACCTCGCTGAACCAGACGCCGATGTTCTCGCCGACGGTGTTCAACTTCTTCCGTCCGGGCTACGTGCCGACGAGCAAGGTGATCACGGACGCGAACCTGGTGGTCCCCGAGCTGCAGATCACCCATGACCTCTCGGTCGCGGGCTACATGAACTACATGCGCAGCATCGTCACCGTCAACACGACGCGCGATATCCAGCAGGACTACAGCGCCGAGAAGGCGCTGGCGACGGATCCCGCGGCGCTCGTCGAGCGCATGAACCTGCTGCTGTACTACGGAGCGATGCCGGCGGCGCTGAAAACGCAGATCGTCACCGCGGTGACGAGCCGGGCCATTCCGGCCCCGGTCTATCCCGTCGCCCCGGCCCCTGCGGCCAGCGCGCCGGCCGCGGCGGCCAGCGCACCGGCGCCGGTGGCGACCAACCAGGCAGCCATCGATGCCGCCAAGCTTGATCGGGTCTACCTGGCGGTCTACATGTCGCTGGTGTCGCCCGATTACCTGATCCAGAAATGACGAGAAGGAGTTCCAACATGTCTTTCCACAACGCTTCTCGCCGCAAGTTCCTGCGCACCGCATCGGTCGTGTCCGGCTCGGTCGGCACCGCCGCGGCACCGTTTGCACTCAACATGGCAACGCTCGGCTCCGCGGTGGCCCAGACCGCCGGACCCTACAAGGCGATCGTCTGCCTGTTCATGTACGGCGGGAACGACTCGTCGCACATGGTGTTGCGCACCGACAAGACGTCGTTCGATGTCTACACCAAGATGCGAACCACCGGCACCGACCCGATCGCGCTGCTCGCGCCCGGAACGGCACCCAATAACAACGCCGTACGAGGTTCGCCGGCGCGGCTCGGCGGGATCACGCCGATCATGCCGAAGTTCTCCACCGGCTTGCTCGGCTCGAGCGAGAACAGCGCCTGGACTTTCGGCGTGCATCCCAGCATGCCCGAGGTCGCGTCGCTGTTCGGAGCCGGTCGGCTGGCCATCCTCGGCAATGCGGGGCCGCTGATCGCCCCGATGACCAAGGCGCAGTGGAACGCGAACAGCGTGCCGCGGCCGCGGTCGCTCGGTTCGCACAACGACCAGCAATCCACGTGGCAGGCCCTCGGCCCCGAAGGCGTCAAGGTCGGCTGGGGCGGCCATCTCGGCGACCTCGTCGCGAGCGCGAACGCCAACGCATCGTTCACCAGCATCTCGGTGTCGGGCAACGCCGTGTTCTGTGCCGGTGACACCGTCTTCCAGTACCAGGTCGGCGGCACCGGAGCCGTTCAGATTTCCGGGCTCACCGGAAACCTTTTCAACTCCACGAGTGCAGCGACGGCGCTCAAGGGCATCGTCACCGCGGGCAACCAGAATCTGTTTGCCGACGAATACGGCAGCATCATCAAGCGCTCGGTGACGGCACAGGCGACGTTCCAGACGGCGTTCAATGCCGCCACGGTCGCAGCTCCGAGCAACTACATCCAGCCGTCCACCGGCAACGCACAGGCCAACGGGCTCGCCCAGCAGCTGCAGACGGTGGCGCGCATCATCGCCGCGCGCGGCGCCCTCGGCACCAATCGCCAGATCTTCTTCGTCTCGATGGGCGGTTTCGACACGCACAGCAACCAGAACGCCGGCGGTGCCGACCTGCTGGCGCGCATCTCGCATGCCATCGGCTACTTCGACACGGCACTGTCGACGCTCGGCGGGACCGACATGCGCAACAACGTCACTCTCTTCACGGCCTCGGACTTCGGTCGCACGCTCAACAGCAACGGCGACGGCACCGACCACGGCTGGGGCGCGGCGCACTTCGTGTCCGGTGGTGCGGTCAAGGGCGGCGAGATCTTCGGCCGCTTCCCGGAGTTCGGACCCCAGGGCATCGATTCCATCGGCGACCGCTACCTGCCGATTCTCTCGGTCGACCAGATCGGGGCGACGGTCGGCAAGTGGTTCGGTGCGAGCCCGACGCAACTGGCAACGATCTTCCCGAACCTTCCGAACTTCTCCACCCCTGATCTCGGCTTCCTGACCTGATCGAGGCGCCTCCCGCAAACACGGGCACGTCGGCGACGACGTGCCCGTTTCCGCTTTGAAGTGCGCTGCGTCCGGAAGAGCCCGCGCCGGCACCGCCTCAGGCGCGCACCGAGGGTCAGTGCGGGCTCAGCACGCGGCGGTACTGGATCGCTTCGGCCAGGTGCGGGACGGCGACGTCCGGGCTGTCGGCGAGATCGGCGATGGAGCGGGCGACGCGCAGCACCCGGTGCAGGCCTCGCGCCGACCAGCCCAGCCGCGCCGCGGAGCCGCGCAGGAAACGCGTCGAGGCGTCGTCGAGCGCGACATGCTCGTCGAGGGCCTCGGTTCCGAGCTCGGCATTGGCCCGGCCCTGGCGCTCCACGGCTAGGCGTCGGGCCGCGGCCACGCGCGCGGCGACGGTCGCGGTCGTTTCACAACCGGCGGCGCTGCCGAGCGCCTCCGGCGCCAACGCCGGCACCTCGACCTGGAGGTCGATCCGGTCGAGGAGCGGCCCGCTGATCCGGCCGCGGTAGCGCAGCACGGCATCGGGCGTGCAGCGACAGGCCCGCACGGCGCTGCCGAGATGACCGCAGGGACAGGGGTTCATCGCGGCGACCAGCTGGAAGCGGGCCGGAAAATCCGCCTGTCGCGCCGCCCGGGAAATCGTGACCCGCCCGGTTTCGAGCGGCTCGCGCAAGGCTTCGAGCGCGACACGGGGGAACTCGGGCAGCTCGTCGAGGAACAGCACGCCGTGGTGTGCGAGAGAGATCTCCCCGGGCCGCGGCGGCGAGCCGCCCCCGACGAGCGCGACGGACGAGGCGCTGTGGTGCGGCGTGCGCAGCACACGTCGGCTCCAGCGGCTGGCGACGAAGGCGCCGGTGAGACTCAGCACCGCCGCCGATTCCAGCGCTTCCTCTCTCGAGAGGGCGGGGAGCACGGCTGGGAAGCGCTGCGCGAGCATCGATTTGCCGGTCCCGGGCGGCCCGACCATCAGCACGCTGTGCCCGCCCGCCGCGGCCACTTCGAGCGCGCGCTTCGCCGCTGCCTGTCCACGCACGTCGCTCCAGTCCCCGCAGGCCGTCTCGGCGAATCCGCGCGGCGGCGGCGTGGCCGGCAGCAGCGGCTGTCGGTCCGCTGCGCCGAGCGGAAGCAAGGCCCGCACGACGTCCAGCAGGTGGTCCGCACCGTGGATGACGAGTCCCTCCACGAGGGCGGCTTCCGCGGCGCTCGATGTCGGCAGGACCAACGCCCGCGGGGCGGCCAGGCCGAAGCGGTGCAGCGCCAGGCCCATCGCCAACGCGCCTCGGACCGGGCGCAGATCCCCGGCGAGCGAGAGCTCGCCGGCGAACTCGAAGCGCTCCAGCGCTGTCGCGTCGAGCTGGTCGCTCGCCGCCAGGATGCCGAGCGCGATCGGCAGATCGAAGCGTCCCGACTCCTTCGGCAGATCGGCGGGCGCGAGGTTGACGGTGATGCGCTTGTTGTGTGGGAAGGCCAGGCCGCTCGTCAGCAGCGCTGCGCGCACCCGTTCGCGCGACTCCTTGACTTCGGTCTCGGCCAGTCCGACCAGCATGAAGCTCGGCAGTCCATTGGCGAGGTGGACCTTGACCGTCACCTCCGGGGCGTGGAGGCCATCGATGGCACGGCTGTGGACGATGGCGAGGGGCATTCAGCAACGACGGGGCGGCGGCAGGCCCCTGAAGTGCGATCGATTCTCGGCGCCCGCAGCCGGACCGCCATCGCACCAACGGGGGGCCCTTCCAGGGGACTGCGAGGCTGCAGAACCAAAGCAGTGCACTCGGCCGGGCCTTCGTGCACCGAGACGCTGCAATCTGCCATCGGCGCCCCGCACTGCGACATGGCACAGAAGCTGCGAAACAGTGTCCCGAGAGCCGTTTCATCCCCTTTGCACCTTCTGGAGTTTCCCCGAATGAACAAGACGCTTCTTGGATTGACCGCTGCGCTGACCCTGGCCGCCCTGCCGACCGTGTCTCAAGCCGAAGACAGCCCGCTGTCTTTCAACGTCAGCGTGACGAGCGACTACCGCTTCCGCGGGATCTCGCAGACCCGTCTCGACCCTGCCTTGCAGGGTGGTGCGGACTACGCATTGCCGAGCGGCTTCTACGTCGGCACCTGGGCCTCGACGATCCGCTGGGTCAAGGATGCCGGCAAGATCGCCGGCGTCGACACCGGCAACGCGCCCGTCGAGATCGACGTCTACGGCGGCTACAAGGGCGAGATCCAGAAGGACCTGGGTTACGACATCGGCCTGCTGCAGTACTACTACCCCAGCAACCACCTGTCGAACATCTCCGGAGCGTACAGCCCGAACACGCTCGAGGTGTACGGCGCAATGACCTTCGGGCCCGCGACGGTGAAGTACTCGCATTCGGTGACCCGCCTCTTCGGCTTCGCGAACAGCAAGGGCAGCGGCTACCTCGAGGCTGCCGCGACTTTCGACGTCGGCGGCGGTTTCTCGATCACCCCGCATATCGGCCACCAGAAGGTCCGCAACAACAGCGATTTCTCGTACACCGACTATTCGCTGACCGCCGCCAAGGACTGGTACGGCTTCACCTTCAGCGCCGCCGTCGTCGGCACCGACGCGAAGAAGTCGATCGGCACCCCCCCGGGGCCGGCGTACGCGTCGCCCTCGGGCCAGAACCTCGGCCGCACCGCCCTGGTCGTCGCCGTCAAGAAGTCGTTCTGAATCGCCAACAGGGAGATGACCATGAAGATGGTGACCGCGATAGTCAAGCCCTTCAAGCTCGATGAAGTGCGCGAGGCGCTGAGCGCCATCGGTGTCCAGGGCGTGACGGTGACGGAGGTCAAGGGCTTCGGGCGCCAGAAGGGGCACACCGAGCTCTACCGCGGCGCCGAGTACGTCGTCGACTTCCTGCCGAAGGTCAAGATCGAGGCCGCGGTCGACGACGCGATCGTCGACCAGGTCATCGAGGCGATCGAGGCCTCCGCCCGGACCGGAAAGATCGGCGACGGAAAGATCTTCGTCTCCACGCTCGAGCAGGTGGTTCGCATCCGCACCGGCGAGACCGGCAAGGACGCCCTCTGACGCAAGCGCCCGGCGCTTCCCCTCGCTCGATCGGCGCACCCGCGTCGGTCGATCGAGGACAGGCGCGACGATCGAAGCAACTCAAACCGACCCAATCATGAAAAAACTCATTGCGACTCTCGCCCTCGGCCTGGCGGCCCTGGGCTTCGCAGGCTCGACGCTCGCAGCGGACGCGGTTGCCGATGCTGCCTCGGCGGCGCCGGCTGCAGCGGCGGCGATGCCGGCGGCTTCCACCGCCGAGATGGCCGCTCCCGCCGCATCGGCTGCAGCCCCGGCGGCTGCCGCTGCCTCGGCGCCGGTTCCGAACAAGGGCGACGTCGCCTGGATGATCGTGGCGACGATGTTCGTCATCATGATGTCGATCCCGGGCCTGGCCCTGTTCTACGGCGGCCTGGTCCGCAGCAAGAACATGCTGTCGGTGCTGATGCAGGTCTTCGTGACCTTCTCGATGATCGTGATCCTGTGGTGCCTGTACGGCTACAGCCTCGCCTTCACCGAGGGCAACGCCTTCATCGGCGGACTCGACCGCATCTTCATGCGCGGACTCTTCGACCCGGTCAAGGGGGAGTTCGCGATGGGGGCGACGTTCAGCAAGGGCGTGGTCATTCCGGAGCTTCTCTTCATGGCGTTCCAGGCGACCTTCGCCGCCATCACCTGCTGCCTGATCGTCGGCGCCTTCGCCGAGCGGATGAAGTTCTCGGCGGTGCTGATGTTCATGGCCATCTGGTTCACGATCAGCTACACGCCGATCGCCCACATGGTCTGGTTCTGGGCCGGCCCCGATGCGTACACCGCGAAGGACGTGGTCGACGCGACCAACGCCAAGGCAGGCCTGCTCTGGCAATGGGGCGCCCTCGACTTCGCCGGTGGCACGGTGGTGCACATCAACGCCGCCGTCGCCGGTCTGGTCGGCGCGTTCATGATCGGCAAGCGCGTCGGCTACGGCAAGGAGGCCTTCACGCCGCACTCGCTGACGCTGACGATGGTCGGTGCCGCGCTGCTGTGGGTCGGCTGGTTCGGCTTCAATGCCGGCTCGGCGCTCGAAGCGGGCAACACCGCTGTGCTCGCCTTCATGAACACCTTCTCGGCGACGGCTGCGGCGGTGCTCGCCTGGTGCATCGGCGAGGCGCTGATCAAGGGCAAGGCGTCGATGCTGGGCGCCGCTTCCGGTGCGGTGGCCGGTCTCGTCGCCATCACCCCGGCCTGCGGCAACGTCGGCCTGATGGGCGCGATCGTCATCGGCTTCATCGCCGGCTTCGCCTGCCTGTGGGGCGTCAACGGCCTGAAGCGCATGCTCGGTGCGGACGATTCCCTCGACGTGTTCGGCGTGCACGGGGTCGGCGGCATCGTCGGCGCGCTGCTGACCGGCATCTTCAACGACCAGTCGCTCGGCGGCCCGGGCCTGGTCACCGACTGGGTGACGGTCGCGGTCGCGAGCAATCCGGACGGCATGGGGGCGCAGTTCTGGATCCAGCTCAAGGCCGTCCTGGTGACGATCGTCTGGTCCGGGGTGGCTGCGTTCATTGCCTTCAAGGTCACCGACCTGGTGGTTGGATTGCGCGTCACCGAGGAAGACGAGCGCGAAGGGCTCGACATCGCGGCGCACGGCGAGACCGCGTACCACAACTGACGTTGGGCCTCCCCGGGCAACCGGGGGCCTTTCAAACAGGGGCTTCTTCGGAAGCCCCTTCCTTTTGCCGCCCGCGCCCCGGGCCGAAGAACGGGCGCGGGCTCATGCCGACAGGCGGGGGTCCGGACACCGTTGGAAGTCCGCCGCCAAGCCCCATATGCCTAGAATCGTCTGTCTTTCGGCCCGTCCGTCCCCTCCATGGTCCCGCACCTCATCACCGCACTGACCGGCCCGATCAACGAGCTGGAGCAGCGCATTCTCGAGTCGCTGCCAGCCATCGAGCGCTGGTTTCGCCTCGAGTGGATGGAGCACACGCCGCCCTTCTACACGTCGGTCGACCTGCGCAACGCCGGTTTCAAGCTGGCGCCCGTCGACACCAACCTCTTTCCGGGCGGCTTCAACAACCTGACCCCGGAGATGCTGCCGCTGTCGGTGCAGGCGGCGATGGCGGCGATCGAGAAGATCTGCCCCGAAGCGAAGAACCTGCTGCTGATCCCCGAGAAGCACACCCGCAATTCGTTCTACCTGATGAACGTTGCGCGCTTGATGGAGATCTTCCACCAGGCCGGCCTGAACGTGCGCCTGGGGACGCTCGACGAGACGATCACCAAGCCGACCGAGGTGCCGCTGCCCGACGGCAGCGCGCTGACCGTCGAGCCGCTGGTGCGCACCCGCGGCCGCCTCGGATTGAAGGACTTCGATCCGTGCACGATCCTCCTCAACAACGACCTTTCGGCCGGCATCCCGCGGGTGCTGCAGCACCTGCACGAGCAGTACGTGCTGCCGCCGCTGCATGCCGGCTGGGTGGTGCGCCGCAAGACCCAGCACTTCGCCGCCTACGAGGAGATCGCCAAGAAGTTCGCCAAGCTGCTCGGCATGGATCCTTGGCTGATCAATCCGATGTTCGCGCGTTGTGGCGAGGTCAACTTCTCCGATGGATCCGGCGCCGAGTGCCTGATGACGAACGCCGAGATGCTGCTCGGCAAGATCCGGCGCAAGTACAAGGAATACGGCATCCAGGAGAAGCCGTTCATCATCGTCAAGGCCGACGCCGGTACCTACGGCATGGGCATCATGACGGTGCGCGACCCGAAGGAACTCGCCGACCTGAGCAGCCGCACCCGCAGCAAGATGAGCATCATCAAGGACGGGCAGGAAGTCAGCGAGGTCATCCTGCAGGAAGGCGTGCCGACGCACGAGCGCATCAACGACGCCACCGCCGAACCCGTGGTCTACATGATCGACCGCTACGTGGTCGGAGGCTTCTACCGCGTCAACGCCGAGCGCGGCATCGACGAGAACCTGAACGCGCCGGGCGCGAGTTTCGTTCCGCTCGCATTCGCCGGCTCGAACCAACTGCCCAAGCCCGGCGCCAAGCCGGGCGCGAGCGCGCCGAACCGCTTCTACATGTATGGCGTGATCGCCCGGCTGGCGATGGTCGCGGCGAGCTACGAGCTCGAGGCCACGGATCCGGACGCCGAGGTCTACGAGTGAGCCGAGGCGATGCCCGCCTGAGGCCATGCCCTACTACGCCGGGCTGAAGAAGATCACCGACGCGGCGCGGCGCAAGCGCACCGTCGAGGGCCTGCGGCGGTTGCGCCCGGCGCTGGCCCAGGCCCTGCCGGCGCGGACCGCGACCGACACGCTGATGCTGGCCACCTGGAACATCCGCGAGTTCGATTCCGGCAAGTACGGGTTTCGAGACGAGGAACCGTACTACTACATCGCCGAGGTCCTCAGCCACTTCGACCTGATCGCGATCCAGGAAGTGCGCGACGGCCTCTACCCACTGCAGACCCTGAAGGTGTTGCTCGGTCCGTGGTGGGAGTACCTCGTCACCGACGTGACGCTCGGTGCTTCAGGCAACTCCGAGCGGATGGCGTTCCTGTTCGACAAGCGCAAGGTCTCGTTCACCGGCCTGGCCGCCGAACTCACCTTGCCGAACAAGGTGGGTGCCAACGAGGCCCCGGTGCAGATGGCTCGCTCGCCGTACATCGCCGGCTTCCATTGCGGCTGGGCCTACCTGACGCTGGCCACGGTGCACATCTACTATGGCACGAGCGTTGCCGTCGACTCGCGGCGCCTCGCGGAGATCACCGACTTCGCGACGACGCTGGCCAAGCACGCCGGCAAGCTTTCCGGTGCGCCGCAGTACGAGCCGGGCAAGCCGCCACCGATCGACAACCTGCTGATGCTTGGCGACTTCAACATCTTCAACCGCGAGGACGTGACGATGCAGGCCATCGTCGACGCCGGATTCGTCGTTCCGGAGCAGCTGCAGAAGGTGCCGGGCTCGAACGTCGACAAGAACAAGCACTACGACCAGATCGCCTTCTTCCGGAAGCTGTCGCACCTGCTGCCGACCGGCCGGGCCGGGGTGTTCGATTACTACGAGCACGTCTACCGTCTCGAGGACGAGGCCGCGTACGCCGCCGAACGCGCCGCCAAGCCCGGCCGCAGCTTCAAGGACTGGCGCACCTACCGGATGAGCGACCACCTGCCGATGTGGATCGAGTTTGGCATCGACGACGCCGACGCGTACCTGGCGAGCCTGGCCTGACGCCCTCCGGGGGCCGCGCGGCGCAGCTGCCGCGGTCGCTAGTCCGGCCCCAAAGCCGCGCGGCTCGCTGCGTCGGCGGCGGCAAGCGCAGCAAGGTGGCTGCCCATTTCCGCGCCGCGCCGATCCGCCTGGGCCTCGAACTCGCGGCGCGCGTCGAGCCGGATTTCGTACCGCGCCGCGCCCTCTTCCGGGAAACCGGATCGCGACTGTCCCGCGCCGCCTGCTTCGCCATGCGAGGCGGTGCGCCGGACGAGGTCGAGCTGCTGACGGATCTCGGCGCAGCTCATCGTCAGCGGATCGGCCAGGGGACGCGCCGTCGACAGGCTCGCCAGCCACTGCAGGCCGCGCGCGCGGTCGACCACCCGTTGGGTGCGCATGGCAGGCCAGCCGAGGGTGCGCCCGATGGCCGATGCGATGAAGCCATCGAAGGCCGCGTCCGAACGCTCGGCCATCAGTTCGGCGATCGCCGAACAGGTCTGCCAGCGGTTCGCGTCGGGGCGCGGATCGACCTTGCAGCTTTGGAACAGGGCCGGATAGGGCACCGATTCGGCGGCCTGCAGCCAGCCCGCCTCGCCGACCAGATCCAGCGCCGCGAGCAGCGACCGGTCGTCCGTCGGCGCGGCTCGTGCGACGGTGCCGGCGGCGATGGCGGGCCGGCTCTCGATGCGCAAGGATGTCGCGATGCGGTGCAAGGCCTCGTCGAGACCGACGGGGTCGCGGCGAGGGTCGATCGCCCCGAGCACGTAGAGCCAGGGCAGGGCGTTGCCGGGATCCAGCCGCGCCCACTGCTCGGCGCTCAGCATCCGGCAGGTGTCCGCGTGCGCGCCAACCGCGCGGCAGGCCTGGAACGCCAAGGCGTAGACGCGCGGGTCGGTGCTCGAGATGGCGCTGCGGGCGATCCGGTCGAGATCGTGGAAGCGCGCGGCCACCCGCGATCTCGCCACGCAGGCTTCGCCGCACGGCTCGGGGACGACCAGCGCCTCGTCGGGTGGCGACAGCCACAGCGCCAGCGCGCGCTCGAGCTCGGTAGGGCCACGCTGCAGCGTCGCGAGGATCGCCTGGCGCGTCTGCCGGACATGGGCGAGGCCTGCGAGCGCCTCGCGGTCGATCATGCCCCCGGCGTCCGCGTCGACCCAGTCGCCGCCGCAGAGCTGGATCTGGTCCGGCGCAGGCGCCAGACCGGATCGATTCGGTCCGGGCGCGGTGGCGACAACCTCGGGCTGCGCCAGTTCTACCGAGGGCACCGACGGGGGGTCGGCAGCGATCGAGGCGAGCGCTGCGGGGGTCGGCGCCGCGGGCTCCGTTGGCCCGGCCATCCAGCGCCAGGCGAGCACGACCGCCAGCACGAGCGCTGTCGCGAGCACGCCGAGCCATCGCCGCCGACCGTCCACAGGTCTTCCTTTCGCGCCGCAGCGTACCGCGCCGCCCGCAGCCCGGCAATCGCCGGACGCAGCGCCAACTTCAGCCGACCAGCGCCGGCAGCCAGGTCGCGACCGCCGGCACCAGGAAGACGACCATCAGCAGCACCAGGCTCATCGCCACGAACGGGACGACCGCGCGGAAGATGTGCAGCATCGTCACCTGCGGCGGCGCCACGCCTTTCATCGTCATCAGCAGCAGGCCGTGCGGCGGCAGCAGCAGGCCGAGCTGCATGCAGATCAGGAAGAGCACGCCGAACCAGATCAGGTCGATCTGGAGGGCCTGCACGACCGGCATGAAGATCGGCAGCGTGATCATCATCATGCTGACCTGGTCGACGAAGATGCCGAGGAAGATCAG
>JBBQCD010000011.1:0-88295 GCA_038318385.1 Burkholderiales bacterium
GTGATGCCGGGCGACAACGTCAGCATCACGGTCAAGCTGATCAACCCGATTGCCATGGAAGAGGGCCTGCGCTTTGCGATCCGCGAAGGCGGCCGCACCGTGGGCGCCGGCGTCGTGGCCAAGATCATCGAATAAGGCGGAACCATCATGGCAACCAAGCAGAAGATCCGCATTCGCCTCAAGGCCTTCGACTACAAGTTGATCGACCAGTCGGCCCTCGAAATCGTCGACACCGCCAAGCGCACCGGCGCCATCGTCAAGGGCCCCGTGCCCCTGCCGACGCGGATGCAGCGTTTCGACATCCTGCGCTCGCCGCACGTCAACAAGACGTCGCGCGACCAGTTCGAGATTCGCACGCACCAGCGTCTGATGGACATCGTCGACCCGACCGACAAGACCGTGGACGCGCTGATGAAGCTCGACCTTCCGGCCGGTGTGGACGTCGAAATCAAGCTGCAGTGAGGCCCTGGACCGGGGCGTCGGGCAGACGCGGCGTGGGCCGATCTGCTACACTCTCCGGTTCCGTGAAATTCGCCCTTCGCTGAAAGATCGCGCTCAAGCGCGGCACAGCGCGGGCGGCAGTCGCCTTCCGGCCTGCCCAAAAAGAGTACCCGGCCAATCGTTGTCGGGTTCGTGAAACAAAGGCTCGCTCGTGCGGGCTGGAGAAAAACTATGACGACCTCGAATCCGGCGTCGCCAGCGGCGTCTGCGGCCGGCGAGCGGCTGGGATTGCTGGGCCGCAAGGTGGGGATGATGCGCATCTACACCGACGACGGCGATGCCATCCCCGTGACCGTCCTCGACGTGTCCAACAACCGCGTCACCCAGGTCAAGACCCCCGAGACCGACGGCTACACCGCGCTGCAGCTCGCCTTCGGCGAACGCAAGTCATCACGGGTGAACAAGGCCGAAGCCGGTCATCTGGCCAAGGCCGGCTCCGAGGGTGCCGAAATCCTGCAGGAATTCCGGGTCGCACCGGAAGTGGCCGCAGGGTACGCGTCGGGCGCCGCAGTGCCGGTCTCCGGGGTGTTTGCCGTGGGCCAGATGGTCGACGTGCAGGGCACCTCGATCGGCAAGGGCTTTACCGGCACCATCAAGCGTCACAACTTCAAGTCGCAGCGCGCGTCGCACGGCAACAGCCGTTCGCACAACGTGCCGGGCTCGATCTCGATGGCGCAGGATCCGGGCCGCGTGTTCCCCGGCAAGAAGATGTCGGGCCAGCGCGGCAACGTCACCAAGACCATCCAGAACCTGGACATCATCCGCATCGACGAAGCTCGTCAGCTGATCCTGGTCCGCGGTGCGGTGCCGGGCGCGAAGAACGGGCACGTCGTGGTCAAGCCCGCGGTCAAGGCGCCGCCCAAGGGTCCCGTGCAGAAGGGAGCGGTCTGATGCAGCTCGAACTCCTCAATGAACAAGGCCAGTCGACCTCCAAGGTCGAGGCCCCCGACACGCTGTTCGGCCGCGACTACAACGAAGCGCTGGTGCACCAGATCGTCGTCGCGTTCCAGGCGAATGCCCGCCAGGGCACTCGTGCGCAGCTCGATCGCGCCCAGGTGAAGCATTCGACCAAGAAACCGTGGCGCCAGAAGGGCACTGGCCGCGCGCGCGCCGGCATGACGTCTTCGCCGCTGTGGCGCAAGGGCGGACGCATCTTCCCGAACAGCCCGGACGAGAACTTCACGCAGAAGGTCAACAAGAAGATGTATCGCGCCGGCATGGCGGCCATCTTCTCGCAGCTGGTGCGCGAAGGCCGCCTCGCGGTGGTGGATTCGCTCACCGTCGACTCGCCCAAGACCAAGGCGCTGGCGCAGAAGTTCAAGGCCATGGGCCTCGATTCCGTGCTGGTGATCACCGACCAGATGGCCGACAACCTGATGCTCGCTTCGCGCAATTTGCGCGACGTGCTGGTCGTCGAGCCACGCTACGCCGATCCGTTGGCTCTCGTGCACTACAAGAAGGTGCTCGTGACCAAGGGCGCGATGGAGCAACTGAAGGAGATGCTGGCATGAGCACGGCACCCGCGAAAGCCGACGCATCGAAGAAGGATGCGGCGAAGAAGGACATCGTGAAGAGCGAAGCGCCGAAGAAGGACGCCCCCAAGAAGGTTTCCAAGACCGCCGCGCCCAAGGCAGCCGCCAAGCCGACCGTGCAACGTCCGAAGCACGCCGAGGGGCGTCTTGCCCAGGTCCTGATGGCGCCGATCGTGAGCGAGAAGGCGACGCTGATCTCGGAAAAGCGCAACCAGGTGACGTTCCAGGTTTTGCGTGACGCCACCAAGCCCGAGATCAAGGCCGCTGTCGAACTGATGTTCAAGGTCGACGTCGCCTCGGTGCAGACCGTGGTGCAAAAGGGCAAGGTCAAGAAATTCGGGCGCTCGATCGGCCGCCGCGACCACGTCAAGAAGGCGTACGTGTCGCTCAAAGCCGGGCAGGAGCTCAACTTCTCCGGGGAGGGCGCGTAATGCCCGTCGTCAAAGTCAAACCGACCTCACCCGGCCGCCGCGCCGTCGTCAAGGTCGTTCACCCGCACCTGTACAAGGGCCGGCCGGAAGCGGCTCTGCTCGAGCCGCAGATGCAGAATGCCGGGCGCAACAACAACGGCCACATCACCATCCGCCACAAGGGCGGTGGTCACAAGCATCACTACCGCGTCGTCGATTTCATCCGCAACAAGGACGCGATCCCCGCGAAGGTCGAGCGCATCGAGTACGACCCCAATCGGACGGCGCACATCGCGCTGGTCTGTTACGCCGACGGCGAGCGCCGCTACGTGATCGCACCGCGCGGACTCGAGATCGGTTCGACCATCGTCTCGGGAGCCGAAGCGCCGATCAAGGCGGGCAACACGCTGCCGATCCGCAACATCCCGGTGGGCTCGATCATTCATGCGATCGAGATGCTGCCCGGCAAGGGCGCTCAGATCGCGCGCTCCGCCGGCACGTCGGCCACGCTGCTGGCGCGCGAGGGCACCTATGCCCAGGTGCGGCTGCGCTCGGGTGAAGTGCGCAGGATCCACATCGATTGCCGCGCGACGATCGGCGAGGTCTCCAACGAGGAGCACAGCCTGCGCCAGTACGGCAAGGCCGGTGTCAAGCGCTGGATGGGCATTCGCCCGACCGTGCGTGGTGTCGCTATGAACCCGGTGGATCACCCGCACGGCGGCGGCGAAGGCCGCACCGGCGAAGGCCAGGCCCCCGTGTCGCCGTGGAACACCCTGACGAAGGGTTACCGCACGCGCAACAACAAGCGTACGCAGACGATGATCGTCGCGCGTCGCAAGAAGTAAGGAGAGCGGCATGACCCGTTCACTGAAGAAGGGCCCGTTCGTCGACCATCACCTGGCGGCGAAGGTCGAGAAGGCGTCGGCCACGAAGGACAAGAAGCCGATCAAGACCTGGTCGCGCCGTTCCACGATCCTGCCCGATTTCATCGGCGTGACGATTGCCGTGCACAACGGCAAGCAGCACGTACCGGTCTATGTCACGGACCAGATGGTCGGCCACAAGCTCGGTGAATTCGCGCTGACGCGCACGTTCAAGGGGCACCCGGCCGACAAGAAGGCCGTGAAGAAGTAAGGACACATGACGATGGAAACCCGTTCAATCGTTCGCGGCGTCCGCCTCTCGGCCGACAAGGGCCGGCTGGTGGCCGACCTGGTCCGCGGCAAGAAGGTCGACCAAGCCCTCAACATCCTGACGTTCACGCAGAAGCGCGCCGCCGGCATCATCAAGAAATGTCTGGAATCGGCGATCGCCAATGCCGAGCACAACGACGGCGCCGACATCGACGAGCTCAAGGTCAAGACGATCTACGTCGAGCAGGGCGCGACGCTGAAGCGATTTTCGGCGCGCGCCAAGGGCCGCGGCAACCGCATCAGCAAGCCGACCGCGCATATCTACATCACCGTCGGCAACTAAGGCACGAGACCATGGGACAAAAGATTCACCCGACCGGGTTCCGCCTGCCTGTCACGCGCAACTGGGCGTCGCGCTGGTACGCGTCGAACAAGAACTTCGCGACGATGCTCTCGGAAGACCTGAAGGTGCGCGAGTTCCTGAAGGCGAGGCTGAAGAACGCCGCCGTATCGCGCATCCTCATCGAGCGTCCGGCCAAGAACGCCCGCATCACGATCTTCTCGGCTCGGCCGGGTGTCGTGATCGGCAAGAAGGGCGAGGACATCGAGAACCTCAAGGCCGAACTGACCCGGCGTCTGGGCGTTCCGGTCGCGGTCAACATCGAGGAGGTGCGCAAGCCCGAGATCGATGCACAGCTGATCGCCGACTCGATCACCCAGCAGCTCGAGAAGCGCATCATGTTCCGCCGCGCGATGAAGCGTGCGATGCAGAACGCCATGCGCCTGGGCGCCCAGGGCATCAAGCTGATGTCCTCCGGCCGCCTCAATGGCATCGAGATCG
Source organism: Burkholderiales bacterium (assembly GCA_038318385.1). Lineage (GTDB taxonomy): Bacteria > Pseudomonadota > Gammaproteobacteria > Burkholderiales > Burkholderiaceae_C > Schlegelella_A. The sequence continues at coordinate 4,418 of JBBQCD010000011.1, forward strand.
CGCGTTGCGAGTGGTATCGCGAGGGCCGCGTGCCGTTGCACACGCTCAAGGCCGATATCGACTACGGCTTCTCGGAGGCCAAGACCACCTACGGGATCATCGGCGTCAAGTGCTGGGTCTACCGCGGCGATCGCCTGGCCAATGGCGAGGCGCCGGGCATCATCACGCCGCCGGGTGCCGAGGACGATCGGCGCGCGCGCCGTCCCGGCGGTCGCCCGGGTGGTCCGGGTGCGCCGGGTGGACGCGGTCGTCCGGGCGGGGGCGGCGGTGACCGCGGTCCGCGCACTGGCGCCGGCAACGATCGGCCCGCGCCGGCAGTGGCTGCCGCCGACGGTGCGCCCCCCAGCGCCCCGTCCGCCGACGCTCCGAAGGGACCCGCCATCAAGCGTGTCCGCAAGGCCCCGGCACCGGCCGGCACCGAGCCGCCCAAGGCCGACGGCAAAGGAGAATAAGAATGCTGCAACCTGCACGCAGAAAATACCGCAAGGAACAAAAAGGCCGCAACACGGGCGTCGCCACGCGCGGTGCGAACGTGTCGTTCGGCGATTTCGGCCTGAAGGCCACCGAGCGCGGACGCCTCACGGCGCGCCAGATCGAGGCGGCGCGGCGCGCCATCTCGCGGCACGTCAAGCGCGGCGGCCGTATCTGGATCCGGATCTTTCCGGACAAGCCGATCTCGCAGAAGCCGGCCGAGGTCCGCATGGGCAACGGCAAGGGCAATCCGGAGTACTACGTGGCTGAGATCCAGCCCGGCAAGGTGCTCTACGAAATCAACGGCGTACCCGAAGAACTCGCTCGTGAAGCGTTCCAGCTGGCCTCGGCCAAGCTGCCGCTGAAGACGACGTTCGTCGCGCGCCAGGTCGGCGGCTGATGCCGACGACGGGAGAACATTCATGAAAGCATCCGAACTTCGTGCCAAGGACGCTGCCGGTCTCGAGAAGGAAGTCGGTGACCTGCTGAAGGCCCATTTCGGCCTTCGCATGCAGCGCGCCACGCAGCAGCTGACCAACCACTCGCAACTCGGCAACGTGCGCCGCGACATCGCGCGCGCCAAGACCATCCAGGCCGAGAAGAAGAAAGGGGCTGCGAAATGAGCCAGGAATCCACAGCCAGCGTCATGGCACCCGAGGCCGCCGCGCCGAAGGTCAAGAACACGCGCACGCTCGTCGGCAAGGTCGTGAGCGACAAGCGCTCCAAGACCATCACCGTTCTGATCGAGCGCCGCACCAAGCACGAGCTGTACGGGAAGATCGTCGCCCGCACGAGCAAGTACCACGCGCATGACGAAAACGGCGAGTACAAGCTCGGCGACATCGTCGAGATCGCCGAGGGTCGGCCGATTTCCAAGACCAAGTCGTGGGTCGTGACCCGCCTCGTGCAAAAGGCACTGGTGGTCTGATCCGGGCGACTGCGGGCGCGCCACGGCGCGACTGCGCTCGAGACGGTCGGCGCCCTTCGTGGGTCCGGCCGTTCGTCCTTTTCTCACCGTCCAATCGAGGAGACGCAGATGTTGAAAGTTGGCGACAAGCTGCCTGCGGGCACGCTCCAGGAATACATCGAGGTCGAGGGCAATGGCTGCTCGGTCGGTCCGAATCCCGTCGACATCGCCAAGGCCGCGGCCGGCAAGACGATCGCGATCTTCGGCCTGCCCGGCGCCTTCACGCCGACCTGCTCGGCCAAGCACGTTCCGGGGTATGTGACCCAGGGCGATGCGCTGAAGACTGCCGGCGTCGACGAGGTCTGGTGCATTTCGGTGAACGACTCCTTCGTCATGGGCGCATGGGGACGTGAGCAGAAATCCGGCGGCAAGGTGCGAATGCTGGCCGATGGCAGCGCCGACTTCGCCAAGGCCACCGGCCTGACCCTCGACCTGACGTCGCGCGGGATGGGCGTGCGCTCGCAGCGCTACTCCATGCTGGTCGTCGACGGGGTCGTGAAGACGCTCAACATCGAGGGCCCGGGCAAGTTCGAGGTCAGCGACGCCGCCACGATGGTCGAGCAGGCCAAGGCCGCCAAGCGCTGATTGCAAGGTCTTTTAGCGAGCCCCTTGAAATTGGGGCATAATTCAAAGCTTCGCTGAAATTTCCGCCGCGCGCCCTCAGCGCCGGCATCAGAGATTTCAGCTCCGCCCAAACGGCCGGTCCTGCGCTCACCCGCGAGACCGGTTCGACGGGCCCAAGACTGACCGGGATCCCGGGTCGTGCCGCCAGGCACCGTCCGGATGTCGGGACAAGTTGGGGACAGAAAAAATGATTCAAATGCAGTCGCGGCTCGACGTCGCCGACAACACGGGCGCGAAATCCGTCATGTGCATCAAGGTGCTGGGCGGCTCCAAGCGCCGCTATGCCGGCATCGGCGACGTGATCAAGGTTTCGATCAAGGAAGCGGCGCCGCGCGGCCGGGTGAAGAAGGGCGAGGTCTACAGTGCCGTCGTCGTTCGCACCGCCAAGGGCGTGCGCCGTCAGGACGGCTCGCTGGTGAAGTTCGACGGCAATGCCGCCGTGCTGCTGAACGCCAAGCTCGAGCCCATCGGCACCCGCATCTTCGGGCCGGTCACGCGGGAACTCCGCACCGAGCGCTTCATGAAGATCGTCTCGCTGGCGCCGGAAGTTCTCTAGAGCGCGACGGGCAAAGGACAGGTCATGAACAAGATTCGCAAGGGCGACCAGGTCATCGTGCTGACCGGCCGCGACAAGGGCAAGCGCGGCACCGTGACGAAGCGCGTCGACGACGAGCGTGTGCTCATCGACGGCGTCAATGTCGTCAAGAAGCATGTCAAGCCGAACCCCATGAAGGGCACGACCGGCGGCGTCGTCGACAAGACGCTGCCGATCCATCAGTCCAACATCGCCATCTTCAACGCCGCGACCGGCAAGGCCGATCGTGTCGGCGTGAAGATCATGGACGACAAGACGAAGGTTCGCGTCTTCCGTTCCAGCGGCGCAGAAATCAAGGCGTAGAGGTCAGCATGGCTCGTTTGCAAGAGTTCTACCGCGAGAAGGTCGTCCCCGACCTGATCACGAAGTTCGGCTACAAGTCGCCGATGCAGGCCCCCCGCATCACCAAGATCACGCTGAACATGGGCGTGAGCGAGGCGGTGTCGGACAAGAAGGTCATGGACCACGCGGTCAGCGACCTGACGAAGATTGCCGGCCAGAAGCCGGTGGTCACCAAGTCGAAGAAGGCCATCGCCGGTTTCAAGATCCGCGACGGCGTTCCCATCGGCTGCATGGTGACGTTGCGTGGCGTTCAGATGTACGAGTTCCTCGACCGCTTCGTCACCGTGGCGCTGCCGCGGGTGCGCGACTTCCGCGGCATCTCGGGGCGTGCATTCGATGGCCGCGGCAACTACAACATCGGGGTGAAGGAACAGATCATCTTCCCCGAAGTCGAGTACGACAAGATCGACGTGCTGCGTGGTCTGAACATCAGCATCACGACCACCGCGAAGAACGACGAGGAGGCCAAGGCGCTCCTCACCGCGTTCAAGTTCCCGTTCAAGAACTGAAGGACCGAGCCTGTGGCCAAGACCTCCCTGATCCAGCGTGAATTGAAGCGCGCGCACCTGGTCGCCAAGTACGCGAAGAAGTACGAAGAGCTGAAGACCGCCGCGAACGACGCCAAGAAGTCGGACGAGGAGCGCTACGCCGCCCGGCTCGAGCTGCAGAAATTGCCGCGCAACGCCTACCCGACCCGCCAGCGCAACCGCTGCGGCATCACCGGGCGTCCTCGCGGAACCTTCCGCAAGTTCGGCCTCGGCCGCAACAAGATCCGCGAACTGGCGTTCAAGGGTGACATCCCGGGCATCGTCAAGGCCAGCTGGTAATACGCGGCGACGTCGCTGTGTACAGGCCTTAGCCCGTCAGGAGAATTTCGTATGAGCATGAGTGATCCGATCGCCGATATGCTGACCCGCATCCGCAACGCGCAGATGGTGGAAAAGCCGAGCGTCGCGATGCCGTCGTCCAAGTTGAAGGTGGCGATCGCCCAGGTCCTGAAGGACGAGGGCTACATCGATGACTACGCCGTGCGCGGCGAAGCCGAGAAGCCCCAGCTCGAGATCGCGCTGAAGTACTACGCCGGTCACCCGGTGATCGAGCACATCGAGCGCGTCAGCCGTCCGGGCCTGCGCATCTACAAGGGTCGGCACGACATCCCGACCGTGATGAACGGTCTCGGCGTAGCCATCGTGACCACGCCCAAGGGCGTGATGACAGACCGCAAGGCGCGCCAGGCCGGCATCGGCGGCGAAGTCCTGTGCTACGTGTCCTGAAGGGAATCGCACCATGTCACGCGTAGGAAAAATGCCGCTGCCGGTGCCCAAGGGCGTCGACGTCTCGCTCACGGCCGAGCAGATCAGCGTCAAGGGCTCGATGGGCACGCTGGTGCGTCCCGTCAATGCGCTCGTCACCGTGAAGAACGAGGACGGCAAGCTGATGTTCGCCCCGGCGAACGATTCGGTCGAGGCCGATGCGATGTCGGGGACGATGCGGGCACTGGTCGCCAACATGGTCGGTGGCGTCACCAAGGGTTTCGAAAAGCGCCTGGCGCTGGTCGGCGTCGGTTTCCGCGCCGCCGCTGCCGGCAGCAAGCTCAACCTGCAGATCGGCTTCTCGCATCCGGTGTCCAAGGAGATGCCCGCGGGCGTCAAGGTGGAATGCCCGACGCAGACCGAGATCGTCATCAAGGGCTCCGATCGCCAGGCCGTCGGCCAGGTCGCCGCCGAGGTCCGCGCATTGCGTCCGCCCGAGCCCTACAAGGGCAAGGGCATCCGCTACGTCGGCGAGAAGATCGTCATCAAAGAGACGAAGAAGAAGTAAGGAGCGCATGACATGTTGAACAAGAAAGATCAGCGCGTACGCCGCTCCCGCCAGACGCGTGCCCGGATCGCAATCCAGCGCGTGGCGCGCCTGACGGTGCATCGCACCAACCTGCACATCTACGCCAGCGTCATTTCCGACGACGGCGCCAAGGTGATCGCCAGCGCGTCGACGCTCGAAGCCGACGTCCGCAAGGCGGTCGCCGGCGATTCGAAGGTGGCCGGCAAGGGCGGCAACGTCGCCGCGGCCACGCTGGTCGGCAAGCGCATCGCCGAGAAGGCCAAGGCCGCCGGCATCGACCGGGTCGCGTTCGACCGGTCGGGCTTCGCCTACCACGGCCGCGTCAAGGCGCTGGCCGACGCGGCGCGCGAAGCGGGCCTTCAGTTCTAAGCGCTTCGACGCTTTCCAAGGAATCCAAGCATGGCAAAGTTTCAACCCCGCGCCCAGACCGAAGGCAATGACGACGGCCTGAAGGAAAAGATGATTGCGGTGAACCGCGTGACCAAGGTCGTCAAGGGCGGACGTACGCTGAGCTTCGCCGCGCTGACGGTCGTCGGCGACGGCGACGGTCGCGTCGGCATGGGCAAGGGCAAGGCCAAGGAAGTCCCCGTTGCCGTCACCAAGGCCATGGAGTCGGCGCGCCGCAACATGGTCAAGGTGCAGTTGCGCAACGGCACGATCCAGCACAAGGTGATCGGCGAGCACGGCGCCTCGCGCGTCCTGATGGCGCCGGCCAAGGCCGGTGACGGCATCATCGCCGGCGGCCCGATGCGCGCGGTCTTCGAGGTGATGGGCGTGACCGACATCGTCTGCAAGAGCCTCGGTTCCTCGAATCCCTACAACATCGTCCGGGCCACGCTCGACGGCCTGAAGCATTGCACGACGCCGGCGGAAGTGGCGGCCAAGCGCGGCCTCACGGTCGAGCAGATCCTCGGCTGAAGCGCCGGGCGCGGAGAAACACATGACTGAAAAGACTGCATCGAAGGCCGGCGCGAAGCAATCCGCCGACCAGGCGACCGTCACCATCAAGCTGGTGCGCAGCATCAACGGCACGCGCGAGTCGCACCGCGCAACGGTGCGCGGCCTCGGGCTGCGCAAGCTCAACAGCGAGTCGACGCTCGAAGACACCGCCGCCGTGCGCGGCATGATCAACAAGGTCTCGTACCTCGTGAAGGTGCTCTGAGCGCGCCGCACGGGAACCGAGAGGAAACGACCATGGAACTCAATTCGATCAAGCCGGCAGACGGCGCCAAGAAGGCGCGGCGTCGCGTCGGGCGCGGCATCGGCTCGGGCCTCGGCAAGACCGCGGGCCGTGGGCACAAGGGCCAGAAGTCGCGTTCCGGCGGCTACCACAAGGTCGGCTTCGAAGGCGGCCAGATGCCGCTGCAGCGCCGCCTTCCCAAGCGCGGCTTCAAGTCGCACCTGCTCAAGTTCAACGCCGAGATCACGCTGACGACGCTCGAACGCCTGGCGGTCGACGAAGTCGACATGCTGACGTTGAAGCAGGCCGGCCTGGTCGGGCAGATCGCCAAGGTCGTCAAGGTGATCAAGTCCGGCGAACTGTCCCGCAAGGTCGTGCTCAAGGGCATCGGAGCGACCGCCGGCGCCAAGGGCGCCATCGAAGCCGCCGGCGGCTCGGTCGGCTGACCCTCCCCGGAAACGAACGGAACCTCGACCCGTGGCTACCAACGCGAATCAGCTGGCCAAGAGCGGCAAGTTCGGCGACCTCCGTCGCCGACTCGTCTTCTTGCTGCTCGCGCTCGTCGTCTACCGGCTCGGCGCGCACATTCCCGTTCCCGGCATCGACCCCAACGAGCTGCAGAAGCTGTTCCAGGGGCAGCAGGGCGGGATCCTGAGCCTGTTCAACATGTTCTCGGGCGGCGCGCTGTCGCGCTTCACCGTGTTCGCGCTCGGCATCATGCCGTACATCTCGGCGTCGATCATCATGCAGTTGATGACCTACGTCGTGCCGACGCTCGAAGCGTTGAAGAAGGAAGGCGAGTCGGGCCGGCGCAAGATCACCCAGTACACCCGCTACGGCACGCTCGGCCTGGCACTGTTCCAGTCGCTCGGCATCGCGCTGGCGTTGGAAGGTTCCCCAGGCCTGGTCATCGTCCCGGGGTTCGCCTTTCGCCTGACCGCCGTCGTCAGCCTGGTGGCCGGAACGATGTTCCTGATGTGGCTCGGCGAGCAGATCACCGAGCGTGGTCTCGGCAATGGCATCTCGATCCTGATCTTCGCCGGCATCGCCGCCGGTCTGCCGGGCGCGCTGGCGCAGTTCGGCGCGCTCGTCAACCAAGGCGCGATGAGCGTCATCGCAGCGCTTTTCATCACCGTGCTGGTCGCGGCGGTGACGTTCGCGGTGGTGTTCGTCGAGCGCGGGCAGCGCAAGATCCTCGTCAACTACGCCAAACGCCAGGTCGGCAACAAGGTCTACGGCGGCCAGTCGTCGCACCTGCCGCTCAAGCTGAACATGTCGGGCGTGATTCCGCCGATCTTCGCCTCGTCGATCATCCTGCTGCCGACGACGGCCGTCAGCTGGTTCGCCACCGGCGACAGCTTCCGCTGGCTCAAGGACATCGCCGACCTGCTGCGCCCCGGCCAGCCGATCTACGTGATGCTGTACGCCGCGGCGATCGTGTTCTTCTGCTTCTTCTACACCGCGCTCGTCTTCAACAGCCGCGAGACCGCCGACAACCTGAAGAAGAGCGGCGCCTTCATTCCGGGCATCCGCCCGGGCGACCAGACCGCGCGCCACATCGATCGCATCCTGTCGCGGCTGACGCTGGCCGGAGCGATCTATATCACCCTGGTGTGCTTGCTTCCCGAGTTCCTCGTCCTCAAGTACAACGTCCCGTTCTACTTCGGCGGCACGTCGCTGCTGATCATCGTCGTCGTGACGATGGACTTCTGGGCCCAGGTGCAAAGCTACGTGATGAGCCAGCAGTACGAGTCGCTGCTGAAGAAGGCCAATTTCAAGGCGAGCTGAAGCCCGCCGACCGATTTTTCAACGAGACGACCAGAGACAACACGACCGCCGCATGGCCAAAGACGACGTCATCCAGATGCAGGGCGAGATTCTCGAGAATCTCCCCAACGCCACGTTCCGCGTGAAGCTGGAGAACGGCCATGTGGTCCTGGGACACATCTCGGGAAAGATGCGGATGCACTACATCCGCATCCTGCCCGGTGACAAGGTCACGGTCGAGTTGACACCCTACGACCTGAGTCGGGCCCGGATCGTATTCCGCGCCAAGTGAGCCGTACAAGAGGAGCAGTGAAATGAAAGTCGCAGCATCGGTCAAGAAGATGTGCCGCCATTGCAAGGTGATCCGGCGCAAGGGTGTGGTCCGCGTGATCTGCACCGACCCGCGTCACAAACAGCGTCAAGGCTGACCCGCCGAAACCGCGAATCCAGAGGACAAACATGGCACGCATCGCCGGCATCAACATTCCGCCCCACAAGCACGCCGAGATTGGTCTCACGGCGATCTATGGCATCGGCCGCAGCACCGCGCAGAAGATCTGCAATGCGAGCGGGGTTCCGTTCGACCGCAAGATCAAGGATCTGAGCGACGCCGACCTGGAGCGCATCCGTGAAGAGATCGGCCGCATCGCGATCGAGGGCGACCTGCGCCGCGAGATGTCGATCAACATCAAGCGGCTGATGGACCTCGGCTGCTATCGTGGTTTTCGCCACCGCCGGGGCCTCCCGGTTCGCGGCCAGCGCACCAAGACGAATGCTCGCACCCGCAAGGGTCCGCGCAAGTCGGGAGCCGTCGTCAAGAAGTGACGCCGTTCCGCGCCGCCCGTAAAAGTTTGAGAGAAGGTCAACATGGCTAAAGCACCCGTCAACACCGCCGCCCAGCGCGTGCGCAAGAAGGTCCGCAAGAACGTTGCGGACGGCATTGCGCATGTCCACGCGTCGTTCAACAACACGATCATCACGATCACCGACCGTCAGGGCAGCGCGCTCGCCTGGGCGTCGAGCGGCGGACAGGGCTTCAAGGGTTCGCGGAAGTCCACGCCGTTCGCCGCGCAGGTCGCCGCCGAGACGGCGGGCCGTGCCGCGCAGGACCAGGGCATCAAGAATCTCGACGTACGGATCAAGGGTCCCGGCCCCGGCCGCGAATCGTCGGTGCGCGCCCTGGCAGCACTCGGCATCCGCATCAATTCGATCTCCGACGTGACGCCGGTGCCGCACAACGGCTGCCGGCCGCAGAAGCGCCGTCGGATCTGAGGAGTACCCATTTCCGCGTCGGCGCTGCCTTCCGAGGCGTCGCCGGCTTTTTCGCTTTTCATGAAGCCCACCGTCTGAGCGCCCAGAACAACACTCGCCAGACTCGCGCGGAGGTCCTTGCAAAGGGGCTTTGCCGCGTCAGATCGATCTAGAAGGAAACAACGTGGCACGTTACCTCGGCCCCAAGGCCAAACTCTCCCGCCGTGAAGGCACCGACCTGTTCCTCAAGAGCGCACGGCGCCCAATCGGGGACAAGGCGAAGTTCGATTCGAAGCCTGGCCAGCACGGCCGCACCTCCGGCACCCGCACGTCCGACTTCGGCCTGCAGCTGCGCGAGAAGCAGAAGGTCAAGCGCATGTACGGCGTTCTCGAGCGCCAGTTCCGCCGCTATTTCGCCGAGGCCGAGCGTCGCAGGGGCAACACGGGCGCGAACCTGCTGCTGCTGCTGGAATCGCGCTTGGACAACGTCGTCTACCGCATGGGCTTCGGCTCGACGCGGGCCGAGGCGCGTCAGCTGGTCTCGCACAAGGGCATCACCGTCAACGGCGAGGTCGTCAACATCGCCTCGTACCTGGTCAAGCCGGGTGACACCGTTGCCGTGCGCGAGAAGGCGAAGAAGCAGCTGCGCGTGACCGATGCGGTCAAGCTCGCCGAAGGTCAGGGCCTGGCGAACTGGGTCCAGGTCGACGGCACGAAGCTCGAAGGTATCTTCAAGAAGGCGCCGGACCGCGACGAATTCGGCGCCGACATCAAGGAAGCGCTGATCGTCGAGCTCTACTCGCGCTAAAGCACCGCTTTCGCGGCCGCCGACGTCGAGTCGGCCCGCACCCCCTCGCAGCGCTTTGCCGGGCGTGTTGCGAGGCGATCATCGCCCGGCGCAGTCCATCAGCCTTATCGGTGTAACGAGCCGAGGGTATTGAGAGGAACAAGGACTCCATGCAAACCAATCTTCTGAAACCCAAGGCCATCAACGTCGAACCGCTGGGCGGCAACCGCGCCAAGGTGACGCTGGAGCCGTTCGAACGCGGCTATGGTCACACGCTGGGCAACGCCCTGCGGCGCGTGCTGCTGTCGTCGATGGTCGGCTACGCGCCGACGGAAGTGACGATCGCCGGCGTGCTGCACGAGTACTCGGCGATCGACGGCGTTCAGGAAGACGTCGTCCACATCATGCTCAACCTCAAGGGCGTGGTCTTTCGCCTGCACAACCGCGACGAAGTCACGCTGGTGCTTCGCAAGGAAGGCGAAGGCCCGGTCACGGCCGGCGACATCCAGACGCCGCACGACGTCGAGATCATCAATCCCGATCACGTGATCGCGCACCTGTCGTCCGGCGGCAAGCTCGACATGCAGATCAAGGTCGAGAAGGGCCGCGGCTACGTCCCTGGCACGATGCGCCGCTACGGCGACGAGCCGACCAAGTCGATCGGCCGCATCGTCCTCGACGCCTCGTTCTCGCCGGTCGCGCGCGTCAGCTACACCGTGGAGAGCGCCCGCGTCGAGCAGCGCACGGACCTCGACAAGCTCGTGATGGAGATCAACACCAACGGTGCGATCACCCCGGAAGAGGCGATCCGTTCCTCGGCGAAGATCCTGGTCGAGCAGCTGGCCGTGTTCGCGCAGCTCGAGGGCAGCGAGATCGCCGCCTTCGACCAGCCGGCCGCACGCAGCACCCAGTTCGATCCGATCCTGCTGCGTCCGGTCGACGAGCTCGAGCTGACGGTGCGTTCGGCGAACTGCCTGAAGGCCGAGAACATCTACTACATCGGCGACCTGATCCAGCGCACGGAGACCGAGCTGCTGAAGACGCCGAACCTCGGTCGCAAGTCGCTCAACGAGATCAAGGAAGTGCTGGCTTCGCGCGGGCTCACGCTCGGCGCGCGGCTCGAGAACTGGCCGCCCCAGGGCCTGGACAAGCGGTAACGCTTGGCGAACAGGAAAGACGGCCTGACGGCCGTCAACGGTGATCGGCCCTCCGGGGCCGGTCGGTGCACCCGCCAGTACCTGACACGGCTGGCGGCAACAAGCAAGTGAAAGGAACAGCACCATGCGTCACGGACACGGACTCAGAAAACTCAACCGCACCTCGGAGCACCGCCTGGCGATGCTGCGCAACATGTGCAACTCGCTGCTCGAGCACGAGGCGATCAAGACCACGGTCCCCAAGGCCAAGGAACTGCGGCGCGTCGTCGAGCCGCTGATCACGCTCGCCAAGGAGCCGACGCTCGCCAATCGCCGGCTGGCATTCGACCGCACCCGCGATCGCGCCATCGTCACCAAGCTCTTCAACGAGCTCGGCCCGCGCTACAAGGCCCGCCCCGGCGGCTACACGCGGATCCTGAAGATGGGCTTTCGCGTCGGCGACAACGCGCCGATGGCGTTCGTCGAACTGGTCGACCGACCCGCGCCTGTCGACACCGACGCGCCCGCCGAAGACTGAGCAACCGGCCCGCGACGGGCCACGTTCGACGACCGGGGTCAGCACGCGCTGGCCCTTCGTCGTTGGGCGGCCGACGCGGGTCGCACCCTGCGCGAGACCCCGAGTGTCCTCCCCCCTGCTGCGCATCGACCGGCTGACGAAGAAGTTCGGCGCCGCGACCGTGGTCGACGACTTGTCGCTGGAGATCCGCCCGGGCGAGTGCCTCGGCGTGATCGGGCCGAACGGCGCCGGCAAGACGACCACCCTGCGCATGTGCCTGGGCCTCACCGCCCCCGACTCGGGCACGATCGAGGCGTTCGGCCTGCCGATCCCGGAGCAGGTGCGCGAGGCAAAGAAGCGCATCGGCGTCGTCACCCAGCTCGACAGCCTGGATCCGGATTTCAGCTGTGCCGAAAACCTGCGCGTCTACGGCCGCTACTTCGGAATTGCCTCCGCGGTGCTCGAAGAACGGATACCCAAGCTGCTCGCCTTCGCGGCCCTGCAGGCCAAAGCCGATGCCCGGCCGGGAGAGCTCTCCGGCGGCATGAAGCGACGGCTCTCGCTCGGCCGTTCGCTGATCAACGACCCGGACCTGCTGCTGCTCGACGAGCCGACGACGGGGCTGGATCCGCAGGCGCGCCACCTGATGTGGGAGCGGCTTCAGAATCTGCTCGTCGCGGGAAAGGCGATCCTCCTGACCACGCACTTCATGGACGAGGCCGAACGCCTTTGCAACCGGCTGCTGGTGCTCGACCACGGGCGCAAGATCGCCGAGGGCACGCCGCGCGGCCTCATCGCCGAGCACCTCGAGAGCGATGTCGTCGAGGTTTACGGCGAAGGCGCGGCCGCGACGGCGCGCGATCATGGACGCCTGGCGGAGCGCGTCGAAACCAGCGGCGAAACCGTGTTCTTCTACCTGAGCCAGCCGAAGGCGCTGCTCGACGCCCTGGCGGCGAATCACGCGGTGCGCTACCTGCATCGGCCGGCGAATCTCGAGGACCTGTTCCTCAAGCTCACCGGACGGCAGATCCGCGACGACGCCTGAGGCTGGAGGATCCCGCATGCTGCCTTCGCTCTATGCCGCGCCGCAGATCACCCGCCGGTTCTGGCCGGTCGTGCTGCGCAACCTGCTCGTCTGGCGCAAGCTCGCCTTGCCGAGCGTCATCGGCAACATCGCCGAACCGCTGATCACGCTCGTCGCCTTCGGCTACGGCCTCGGGGCGCTCGTCGGCCAGATCGGCGGGCGCCCCTACATCGAGTTCCTGGCTTCCGGAAGCGTCACCGTCAGCGCGGCTCTCGCGGCGACCTTCGAGGCACTGTATTCGGCGTACTCACGCATGGCGGTGCAGAAGACGTGGGACAGCATCCTGAACGCGCCGGTGGCCCTCGACGACATCGTCTTCGCCGAGATGTTGTGGGCGGCGCTGAAGGGCCTGTTCTCGTGCGCGGCGATCCTCGTCGTGATCTACGTGCTCGACATCAGCCGCGCGCCCTCGATGCTGATCGCATTGCCGGTGCTCGGCCTCGTAGGCGTGACCTTCGCGTCGGTCGCCCTGGTCTTCAACGCCGTCGCCAAGGGTTACGACTTCTTCACCTACTACTTCACGCTCGTCATCACGCCGATGACGTTCCTCTCCGGCGTCTATTTCCCGATGTCGCAGATGCCGGGCTGGCTGCAGGCGGTGGCCCAGGTGCTGCCGCTCACCGCAGCCGTGGAACTGGTGCGGCCGCTGATGCTCGGCGAGATGCCCGCGCGCGTGGCTGCTCCGATGCTGATCCTCCTCGCCTACGCGGCGGGTGGCTACTATCTCGCGCTCGTGCTGACCCGCCGACGCTTCTTCAGGTAAGGTGCCTCCCCGGCACGCGACCAACCGCAACCCTCGATTCCGATGCTCCACCATCTCGCAGCGATGACCTGGCCGCGCCTTCTGGCGGCGCTGCTCTTCATGGGGGCGGTCGCACCTCTGGTGCGCGCCGCCGACGAGTTCCTGCCGCCGGAACAGGCCTTCCAGGTGTCTGCACGCGCCGCCGGCGATCGCGGCGTCGAGGTCAGCTTCAAGGCCGCGCCCGGCTACTACCTTTACCGGGAGCAGTTCAAGTTCGAGGCCGCCGGTGCCACCCTCGGTACGCCGGCGCTGCCGCCCGGCAAGGTCAAGTTCGACGAGACCTTCCAGAAGAACGTCGAGACCTACCGCGACACGCTCCGCGTCGCCATCCCGGTGGAAGGGGCAGAGCGTGAGTTTCGACTCGTCGCCACCAGCCAGGGCTGCGCGGACGCGGGCCTGTGCTACCCGCCGCAACAGAGCGCCTTCAGGGTCAGCCTCGCCGGCTTCGGCGGCAGCGGCACCGTGCAGGCGGTGGCGGCCGGTGAAACTTCGACCACGAACGCGGCCGGGGGTGGCGTGGCCGCTGCATCGCCGCTCGCGGTGCCAGCGCTGCCCGCGGCCGCCGCCGACGACGCATCCGCCGACGCGTCGGCGCTCGGCTCGGCGTTGCGGGAAGGACGCTTCTGGACCGTCGTCGGCGTGTTCTTCGTCGCCGGCCTGTTGCTGTCGCTCACCCCGTGCGTGTTGCCGATGCTGCCCATCGTCTCGTCGATCATCGCCGGCCACGGTGCCGAAGTCTCGCGCGGGCGTGGCCTGGCGCTGGCGGCGGCCTACTCGTTCGGCATGGCACTGGTCTACACCGCGCTCGGCGTGGCGGCCGGTCTCGCGGGCGAGGGCCTGGCCGCGGCACTGCAGACGCCTTGGGTGCTGGCGCTCTTCGCGGTCGGCCTGGTCGCGCTCTCGCTGTCGATGTTCGGCGTCTACGAGTTGCGCCTGCCCTCGGCCTTCACGACCCGGATGTCGCAGGCTTCCAAGCGCCTGCCCGCGGGTCGGCTGGCCGGCGTCTGCGCGATGGGCGGCGTCTCGGCGCTGATCGTCAGCCCCTGCGTCGCGGCCCCGCTGGCCGGTGCGTTGGTCTACCTGAGCCAGACGCGCGACGTCTGGCTCGGCGGCACGGCGCTGTTTTCGCTCGCCGCCGGCATGAGCGTGCCGCTGCTGCTGGTCGGCGCATCGGCCGGCGCGTTGTTGCCGCGGGCCGGCGCCTGGATGGATGAGGTCAAGCGGGCGTTTGGCATCCTCCTGCTCGGCGTGGCGCTGTACACCGTGCAGACCGTGCTGCCGGCGAGCCTGGTGCTGGCGCTGTGGGGCGTGCTGGCGTTCATTGCGGCGGTGCTGCTGGCGACGCCGCGCCGGGGCCACCATGCGGTGCTCACCCACAGCCTGTGGCGTCGGGCCGTTGCTGGCGTCCTCGCTCTCGTCGGGTTGCTGCAGATCGTCGGCGCGGCCAGCGGCGGCACCGATCCGCTGCAGCCACTGGCGCGGCTGGCTTCCGGGGGTGCGGAACGGATGGGCGTGCGCTTCGCGCCGGTCCGCAATCTCGACGAACTCGATGCGGCGCTGCGAAGCGCAGGGCGCCCGGTCATGCTCGACTTCTACGCCGACTGGTGCGTCTCGTGCAAGGAGATGGAGCGCTTCACGTTCACCGACCCGGCCGTGCAGGCGCGCCTGGCCGGCGCGCTGCTGCTGCAGGCCGACGTGACCCGCAACAACGCCGAGGACAAGGCGCTGCTGAAGCGCTTCAACCTTTTCGGCCCCCCGGGAACGATCTTCTTCGACGCTGGCGGCCGCGAAGTCGCCGGCGCGCGTGTCGTGGGCTTCCAGAACACCCGACGCTTCCTGGAAACCTTGAGCAGCGCGGGGCTCTGAACGCTCTGTGCTCGACACCTTGTGTTAAACTAGCGGGCTCAGTCGCGAGGTGGAGCAGTCTGGTAGCTCGTTGGGCTCATAACCCAAAGGTCGCAGGTTCAAATCCTGCCCTCGCAACCAAAGAATACGCGGTGCTGACCGCAAGCAAAACGCCAACCGAAAGGTTGGCGTTTTGCTTTGGGGCGCCGTTGGGTGTCGGCAATCGATCCCCGGAAGCCTGGGCACCTGGGCCGGGCTATCCGGCCTCGCGCGCGTGCCACCACAGCGTGGCCAGCACCACCGGCACCGCGATCGCGGCCACGGTTGCGTTGCCGAACACCAGCGATAACGACAGAAGGTTCAGGACGATGAACGCGGGCGTGCCGATTGGCCGCCGGACCCATCCGGTGTAGGCCGCGCCCAGGCCCATCACCGCGACGATGGCGGACACGGCGGCGACGCCGAACGCGGTCCAGGTGAAGTCGATGAACAGCAGCGCCGGCGTGTAGACGAACGCGAACGGAACCAGTGCCTTGCCCATCGACAGCCGGAAGGCTGTCATCCCCGTGCCCATGGGCTCGCTGCGGGCGATCCCCGCGGCTGCGAACGCAGCCAGCGCCACCGGCGGCGTCACATCGGCCAGGACCCCGAAATAGAAGACGAAGAAATGGGTCGCGAGTTGCGGCACGCCGAGCTGGAAGAGCGCCGGGGCGACGATGGCCGCGAGGATGATGTAGGTCGGCGTGGTCGGCACGCCGGCTCCCATCACGATGCAGGCGGCCGCCGTGAAGAGCAGGCCGAAGAAGATGGTCACCTGCTTCAGCTCGAACCACTGGAACGCGTCCACGGCGGTGACGGCATGGGCGATCACCCCCGACAGATCCAGGATCCAGGCCGAGAACTTGAAGCCCATCCCCGTCAGCGTGGTGATGCCGAGCACGAAGCCGACGCAGGCGCAGGCCGCACCGATGCCGAGTGCCGCCTTCGCGCCCATCTCGAAGCCCTGGACGAGGCCGCGCGGTCCGATCGCCATGCCCGTCATGCCGCGGCCGAAGGGTCCCAGGAGGCGCGGGATCCAGGAGCACGCGACTGTCAGCGTGATGCCCCAGAACGCCGCGAGAAACGGCGTGTACTGCATCAGCAGCAGCGTCACCATCACCACCAGCGGGATGAAGAGGTGCCACGAACTCCGCAGCACGAGCCCGAGCGAGGGAATCTCGCGCGGATCCATGCCGGAGAGCTTCAGCCGCCGGGCCTCGAGGTGCACCATGTAGAGGATGGCGAAGTAGTGCAGCGCCGCCGGCACGATCGCAACGAGGATGAGCTGGTTGTAGGGGATGCCCAAGGTCTCGGCCATGATGAAGGCGGCCGCGCCCATGATCGGCGGCGTCACCTGGCCGCCGCACGAGGCCGAGGCCTCCACGGCGCCGGCGAAGCGCGGCGAGAAGCCGACCTTCTTCATCAGCGGAATCGTCATCACGCCGGTGGTGACGGTATTGGCGATCGCCGACCCGGAGATCATGCCGAAGAGGCCGGACGAGACCACGCTCACCTTGGCCGGCCCGCCGGCGAAACGGCCTGCGGCGATGGTGGCGAGGTTGACGAAGAGCTGGCCCAGCCCCGTGAGCTGGGCCATGATGCCGAACAGCACGAAGTGGAAGACGAAGGTCGCGACGACGCCGACGGGGATGCCGTAGATCCCTTCGGTGCCCTTGTAGAGGTGGGCGACGACGCGCGGCACGTTGTAGCCGCGGTGCGCCAAGCCCCCCGGCAGATAAGGCCCGAAGATGCCGTAGAGCACCGTCGCGATCGCCAGCAGTGGCAGGAAGATGCCCATCGTGCGGCGTGTCGCCTCGACCACCATGGCGATGGCGATGACGCCCATCATCAGGTCGATCGGCGTGTGCTCGCCGGGCCGCACGAGAAAGATGTTGTCGAAGAAGATCAGCAGGTAGAGCGAGAAGCTGGCGGCGAGCGCGGCGAAGATCCAGTCGCGCAGCGGTATCCGGGTGTGGCTGCCGTCGAACGCGTGCAGCGGCAGCGAAAGGCCCGCGATGGCCAGCAGCACGCCGCCGAACACGAGCTTGGCCTGCATCGACACCGGATCGGAGAGCGATTGCAGCAGGCTCCAGCCGAGCGCCAGGTAGAACGCTGCGAGGCCGATCGACACGATCCACTCCCAGGGCCCCTTCATCCGCCGGGGGCGCGGGAAGACCAGGAAGCACAGGCCGAGGACGACCGTCAGGTGGATCGCCCGATGGGCGATCTCGTTGCGCAGGCCGAAGCCGGCGGTGTAGTAGTGCCACGCGGACAGCGACACCGCGACGATTGTGACGAAGAGCCCCGCCCGGCCGGCAAGACGACGGAAGCTCGACTCCGGATCGAACTGCTCGATCAGCCGGTCGATCTCGGTCTGTTCGGTGGGGGTCATGGGCCGTTCAGTCGGCGCTGCAACCGCTCACGCTCATGGCAACCGATGCGCGGGTGAGCGAGCCCAGCAGCACCGCATCGTGCCCGTCCGTCGCCACTCGCATGCGCTGTTCCGGCAACGGCAGCACCACGAGCGGATCGACGACACGGTCGAGCGCGAGCCGCCATCCGGCGCCGTCGCGCACCAGGGTCTCACCGGCCGCCGCGGCATTCGGCAGGCCGTAGCCGTCGCCCTCGTAGCGCTCCTCCACCAGGTGGGCGCGCCATGCGGCGCCGTCGCGGCGCCAGACGTAGCGGTCGGCCACGGGCGTGCCCAGCACCGAGTGGGTGAATGCGATCCGTGCCGCCGGCGAACCGCGGTCCAGCGGCAGGCGCGCGAGCTCGCGACCGCTGCGGTATTCGGACAGCACGAGGTCGCACGCTGCGGCCGAGCCGCTGGCGAGCAGCACGCCGGCCAGCACGGCCGCGTGCCGCGCCCGGCTCACTTGACGACGCCCTTTTCCTTGAAGTACTTCAGTGCGCCGGGGTGGAGCGGCGTGCTGCCCACCGCCGTCGCCGTGGCCAGCGTGATGTTCTTCCCCTGCACGTGCACCTGGCCCATGATGGCCGTGTTCTCGTACAGCGCCTTGGTCACCTGGTAGGCGACGTCATCGGGCACGCCGGTGTGCGAGGTCCACACCGCCATCACGGCGAGGGTTTCGACGTCGGCGGTCTGGCCCTTGTAGGTGTTGGCCGGCAGCTTGACGGTGGTGTAGAACGGTTGCTGCTTCTGCAGTGTGGCGATCTCGGCTCCGGACAGCGGGACGACCTTGAGCGAGTGGCTCTGCGCGAAGTCGGTCACCGCCGCGGTCGGCACGCCCGCGGTGATGAGGGTGGCGTCGAGGTTGCCGTCCTTGATCTTGTCGACCGCCTGGGTGAACGACGACAGGTCCTCCTTGACATCGCTGCGCTGCATGCCGTAGACCTTCAGCAGGTCGGTGAGGAGCTGGTACTGGCCCGAACCCGGCGACCCCGACGAGATCGACTTGCCCTTGAGGTCCTTCACGCTGTTGATCCCCGAATCGCCCCGGGTGATGAGCTGCACGGTCTCCGGGTACAGCGCCCCGAGGGCGCGCAGGTTCTTGATCGGGGCGTCCTTGAACTGGCCGGCGCCGTTGTAGGCCGCGTCGAGGATGTCAGCGGCGACGAAGGCCGATTCGATGTCCTTGTTGCCAAGCAGCTTGGCGTTGGCGACCGAGGCCCCGGCCGCCTCGGCGGTGGCGGTGATCTTCTTGCCGTCGACGGTTGCCTTGTTGGAGATCAGCTGGGCGAGCATGCCGCCCAGGGGGTAGTAGGTGCCGCCGGTGCCACCGGTGGCAATGCCGAAGAAGAGGCGCTGCTGTGCCCACGCGCTCGTGGCGGCCGCGGCCGCGGCGACAAGGACGACGGCTGCGAGCCTGCGATTGACTGTCATCGGTGTTCTCCCTTAGAGATGCTGGTGGACGACGCAAGCCTGCCGCAGGCTGCGGCAGAGCGCATCGAGAGTTGCCCGCCCCCGCAGGGTCGACTCAGGACCATCGCAAGTCCGATGCCAGGTTGCCGGCAGCCCTGCGGCAGAATGAGCCACCATGGCCAGCCATGACGTGACCAGCACGCGGCCCGCGCCGAGTGCTGCCAGATGGATGGACTTCGTGGCGGAGCTCGGCGCCCAGGTCGCGGAGCGCTTTCCGTCGTTCGAAACAGCCGGCCTCGCCTCGTCATGGACGGGCGTCTACGACGTCACCTCCGACTGGAACCCGGTGCTCGGACGCATTCCCGAGGTGCCCGGCTGATCGTCGCCTACGGCTTCTCCGGCCACGGCTTCAAGCTCGCACCGGCGGTGGGGCCGGTGATCGCGCAGGAAGCGATCGGTCTTGCGACGGACGGGCCGTTGGCGCCGTATGCACTCGAACGCTTTCGCAGTGGCAGGCTGCTCCGCGGACGCTACGGTTCGGGCGCGGTGTCATGACGCGGGGCGCCTGACCGACCCAGCACGTTTGCGGTAGGTCTGCGCGCGTCGTCGCGCCGCGGGCCTTCAGACCTTCAGCCCATCACCTTGCTCGGCAGCCAGGTCGCGAGTTCGGGGAACACGCAGAGGATCACGATCGCCAGAACCATGCACAGCATGAAGGGAAACGCGCCCTTGAGAATGGTCGGCAGGCGTACGTCCGGCGTGATGCCGTTGATGACGAAGAGGTTCAGGCCCACCGGCGGAGTGATCAGGCCGAGCTCCATGTTGATCGTGAGGATGACGCCGAACCAGATCGGGTCGAAGCCGGCCGCCGTGATCACCGGCATCAGGATCGGCGTGGTCATCAGGATGATGGCCGCCGGCGGCAGGAAGCAGCCCGCCACCAGCAGCATCAGGTTGATCGCCGCCATGATGATCCAGCGGTTGACCTGCATCTCGCCGATCGCCGTCGCCACGGCCTGTGTGACCTGCAGCGACGACATCATGTAGCCGAACAGGATCGAGGTGCCGATGATCAGCAGCAGCATGCCCGACTCGCGCAGGCCGTCGCGCAGGATGGCCCACAGGTCCTTCGGCGTCCAGACGCGGTAGATCCCGACCACCATCAGCAGGCACAGCATCGCGCCGACCCCGGCGGCTTCGGAAGGTGTCGCGATGCCGCCGTAGAGCGCATAGACGACGCCGACGATCACCGCGATGAAGGGCAGCAGCCGCGGCAGCAGCTCGAGCTTCTCCTTCATGGTGTAGATGCGGTCGCTGTCCAGCAGCTTGGTGCCGCGCTTCCAGCTGAGGAACACGGCCCAGGCCATGAACAGCACCACCAGCATCAGGCCGGGGATGATGCCGGCGATGAAGAGCCGGCCGATCGACGTTTCCGAGGCGATGCCGTAGAGGATCATCGTGACGCTGGGCGGAATCAGGATGCCGAGCGTGCCCCCGGCGGCGATGGCGCCGGTGGCGAGGTCGGCGTCGTAGCCGCGCCGACGCATCTCCGGAATGCCCATCTTGCCGATGGCCGCGCAGGTGGCGGGCGACGAGCCGGTCAGCGCCGAGAACAGCGCGCAGGCGCCGAGGTTGGCGACGACGAGCGAGCCGGGGATCTTGTGCAGCCAGCGTCCGAGGGCCTCGTACAGGTCGCTGCCGGCGCGCGACGAAGCCACCGCGGCTCCCATGATCACGAACATCGGCAGCGACACCAGCGTGAAGTCGTTCAGGCCCGCGAAGATCGTCTCGGGCAGGAAGTGGACGCTGTTCCAGCCGTCGAAGGCGACCATGAAGAACAGCGCGACGGCGCCCAGGCCGAAGGCGATCGGCAACCCGGTGGCCAGCAGTGCCGTGGTGACCACGAAGATCAGCAGGCCGATGGACAGCGGGCTCATCGCGGCTGTTGTCTGGTTGCGTTCACAGCTTGTCCTCGGGCGACAGACCGAACGGCAGCGCCCGTCCGGCAGCCACCATGTAGATCTCGGCAATGAACTGCAGGCACAGCAAGGCCAGGCCGAGCGGGACCGGCATGTAGATGATCCAGGCCCGCGGGCGCCAGATCGACGGCGTCGTCTGGCCGCTCTGGAAGGTGTCCCACCACCACGGCACGCTGGCCCAGAGGAAGAAGGCGCAGAACGTCAGCGCGATCATCATGCCAGCGAAGTGCAGCACCCGCCGTGCCCTCGGCGACACCATCAGCGGCACGACGTCGACCGCGACGTGGCCGCGCGTCAGCAGGATGTAGGGCGCGCCCAGGAACGTGGCGGCGAGGATCGCGAACGTCACCCATTCGGTCTGCCAGATCGAGGACTGGCCCAGGACGGCGCGGATGAAGACCATCTGGCAGACGACGCCGATCGACAGCAGGATCAGGAATGCGGCCACCACGCCGAAGAGGCGTGAGGCCGCATTCACCGCAGCCACCCAGGCGGGTGGCGCCTCGACCCTACTTGACACTCAGCGCCTTCTCGATCAGCTCCTTGCCGCCCGGCACCTTCTCGGCGAAGGCCTTGTAGGAAGTCTTCTGCGCCACCGCACGCCAGGCGTCGGCGTCGGCATCGCTGAGCGTGACGACCTCGACCTTGTTCTTCTTGAAGATCTCGACCATCTCGTCGTCGAGCTTCTTCGACTCGGTGTTGAAGTAGGCCTCGGCCTTCTTCGAGGCCGCCGTCAGCGCCTTCTTCTGAGCGTCGTTGAGCTTTTCCCAGCTCTTCTTCGAGATCAACACCGGCTCGTACATGAACCACAGCGCGTTGTCGCCCGGCGCCGTCAGGCAGGTGATCTGCTCGTACAGGCGGAACGAGACGAAGCTGCCCGACGAGGTGTCGGTCGCCTTGATCACGCCCTGCTGCATCGCGTTGTAGACCTCGCTCGAAGGAATCGAGACGACCGAGGCGCCGGCGCCGGCCCACATCTGCGCGAAGGTCGATCCCGCCGAGCGCACCTTCATGCCGGCGGCGTCCTCGGGCTTCCTGATGCACTTGTCCTTGGCGCCGAAGGCGCCGGCGAGCCAGGCATCGGCCAGCACGTGCACGCCGCCCTGGTCGATCACGCTCTTGATGTCCTTCATGAACGGCGATGCGTTGATGCGCGCCGCGTGCGCATGGCTCTTCACCAGTCCCGGCATCAGGGTCGCGCCGAACTGCGGGTGAAAGCCCGAGGCGTAGTCGAGCGGGAACGACGACATGTCGATCTGTCCCGACAGCATTGCCTTCCATTGCTCCTGAGCCTTGACCAGGCTCGAGCCGGGAAACACCTTGATCTCGAGGCCGACGTTGGCTGCGGCGACTTCCTTGGCGATGATCTGCACCATCTCGTCGCGCACGTCGCCCTTGCCGCCGGGAAACTGGTGCGAGGCCTTGAGGGTGATGTTCTCCGCCAGCGCAGAGGTGAGCGGGAGTGCCGCGAGGAGCAGGCCCGACAGCGCGGTGCCGAGTGACGATCGGTTCATGGTGAAGTCTCCGTGGTGGTCTGTTGGAATCGGCCAGCGTCCGCCGGGGTCGGGCAGGATCCTGCAGAGGTTGCCCTCGGCGCGGCGCCGCGGTTGTCCAGAAAATTCTATCGACCGCAAGTGCCGACGGCATCGGCGTATTCCGCAGGCTGCGGACGGGTCAGATGCCCTGCACAAGCTCCAGGGTGGCGCCGAGCGACAGGTTCAGCAGCGCGGCGATGTCCGCGATGTCGTCAGGCACTGCCGGGTTGTCCCAACCCTTGGCGGTGTGCCGCGCCAGGCGCGCAGCGAGCTCGATGCTTCGCACGTTGGCATTCTCGGCGTGCAGGTCGTCGCCCATGTGGATCAGCAGTTCCGGCAGGCGCCATGCGCGCATCAGCGCGGCCTGCAGCGCGGCGACCTCAATGTGCAGCACGTGCTGCTGCGCCACGGCCGAGCGCAGTGCGGGATCGGCGCGCTGGCGGCGCTGGATCTCGAGTTGCAGCGCCGGGGCGTGGCACCACAGCAGCATGTCGGCGAACTCGTGCAGCAGCGCCACGGCGTGGACGACTGCGGCGTCGGGATCCATGCGGTGCACCGCGAAGCCGAGGGCGAAATTCGCGCCCCGATGGGCGCGGCGGACGGTGGCGCGAAGGCCCGCGAGGGCTTGCGGCTCCGCGGCGAGATGGGCTTCCACTGTCGGCTGCGGTCCGAAGGCGCGGAAGAAGGGCGAGATGCCCATCATTACCAGCGCCGCCGTCACGGTCTCGGTGTCGGTCACGACCTTCTTGCCGCGGTGCGACGAGGCATGGGCCAGAACCTTCAGGGTCATCAGGGGATCGTTGGCGATCATCTCGCCGATGCCATTGGCGTCGACGTCGTCTTCCTTGGCGCGCAGGAGTTCGAGCGCCTCGGCGGTGTCGGCCAGCACCGGGATCTCCCGTTCGCGAAAGGAGTCCGTCCAGGCGTCGACGTCGGGCAGCGCCACGGTGATCGGGGGATCGGGCAGCACCCTCGCAGCCTGCGGCGGCTGCGCAGAGAAGGAATCGTGGTTCTGGGGTGTCATCGTGGGCGTCGTCGTCATCGCACCCTCCCTCCGGGGCCGGCATGGTCTCACATCGGTTCGCCGCCAGGGGGCTGGCGCCGCGTCCACACCGCTCCGCCATGAAAACCTCCACGCCGCGAGCGCCTCATACGCTCAGCATATGGCCCTTGCGTGCCGGAACCGTCCCGTCGAGCTGCGCCCGATAGACCGTTTCGATGGCCTCCCGGCCGCGGGAGCGCGCGACCTGCAGCCAGGGCCGAGTCGGGTCGGTCACCGGCACCATGAACGCCTGCCATGCCTCGGCCAGGCGTTGCGCGAGACCGTCGGCGCCCCAGTCGCCATGGCGCTTGGCGATCTGCGCCGGGGCGAAGAAGAGAGTCGGTCGCGGGCCCGGCAGGCCCTTGCCGCTGCCGAGGTCGGCCCAGTGCGTGCCGCCGACCGAGCAGCTGTAGCGCAGTGCGTCGGCCAGGCGACCGTGGATCGCGGCGCGAACCTTGACGTTGCCGCTCATGTCGACATAGACGCTCGGCACCTCTCGCGGCAGCCGATCGAGGTCGTCGTAGTTCAGCACCTCGTCGTAGCAGCCGAGGCTGCGGGTGAAGGCCACGTGAGCCGGCGACGTCAGGCCGACGACCCGGACCGCGCCGCCCGGCACGGCCCGGCGACGTGCCAGGCAGAAGGCGGTGCCGTAGGCCGTCTTGCTCGATGCGCTCGACAGCACGACGGTGCGCGCCCCGAAGAAGTCGTGGTCCGCGAGGAAGTCGTCGATCAGGAACGAGGTCGTGAACAGGGGGCGCAGCAACGCCTGCTCACCTTCGCGGGCGGCGTCGTACATCGGATCGGCGGCGCAACGCAGGTAACGGTTGTAGACCGCGTGCAACTCGCGCCGGTGCGGGGCCGCGTCGACGAAGCCGCCGGCGTCGATGCGTCCGGGCTGCAGCACCACGCTGTCGGCCATCGGCCAGTAGCCGTAGAGGCGTTCGCCGACCACGACTGCGGCGCAGCGCGACTGCGCGACCGTGGCGAACCCCCACACCGGAATGCACCCGGTCCGCGGATCTCCCGTCGGGAAGAAGCTCCAGTAGCTCATCGCCTCGCCGAAGGCCGCGTAGGTGATGTTGTTCGAGGTCAGCGCGAACGTGTCCACCCCCATGCGCACCTCGCCTTCGCGCAGCGGAGCCGGTGCGGTCTCGAGCCAGTGGGTCGTGCGAAGGTCGTCGCGCGCGACCGTGAAGGTGGTGGTCATCGATGGTTCCCGTTGCGGCCGCGAGGCCATCCCGCGCGTCGGCGTTCCCGGCCGACGGCTCGCCTAGGATGCAGTATCGCGGTTCGAACTGCGCTCGAACCGCCCATGGCAGGCACGCACGACATGAAGACCGTCTCTCTTCCCGATGGCACGCCGGTTCCCGTCCTCGGCCTCGGAACCTGGCGCATGGGCGAGTCGGCCGCCGAGCGCACCCGCGAAGTGGCTGCAGTTCGGCGCGCCTTCGAACTCGGCTATCGGCTGATCGACACCGCCGAGATGTACGGCGAAGGGGGCGCCGAGGAGGTCGTTGGCCAGGCGCTGGCCGAATCCGTGCGCGCCGGCACGCTGGCGCGCGCCGATGTCTTCATCGTCAGCAAGGTCTACCCGCAGAACGCCAGCCGCCGCGGGATCGCCGCGGCGTGCGAGCGCAGCCGCAGGCGCCTGGGCGTCGACACGATCGACCTCTACCTGCTGCACTGGCGCGGTGGCCACCCGTTGAAGGAAACCGTCGCCGGATTCGAGGCCTTGCGCGAGCAGGGCCGCATCGGCCACTGGGGCGTCAGCAACTTCGACACCGCCGATCTGGAGGAACTCCAGGGCGTCCCCGGCGGCGAGCGCTGCGCCGTCAACCAGGTCTACTTCGCACTGAGCGAGCGCGGCCCGCAGTTCGACTTGCTGCCGTGGCAGCGCGCGCACGGCATGCCGTTGATGGCGTACTCGCCGATCGACCAGGGACGTCTGGCCAGCGATGCGGCCTTGCAGGCGCTGGCGTCGCGGCGCGGCCTGACCCCGGCCCAGGTCGCGCTTGCATGGCTGGTCGCGCAGCCCGGCGTCATCGCGCTGCCGAAGGCCGTCGACGAGGCGCACCTGCGCGAGAACCTCGCGGCGGGGGAGATCGAGCTCGACGCCAGGGAAAGCGCCGAGCTCGACCGAAGCTTCGCGCCGCCGCGGCGCAAGACTCCACTGGCGATGATCTAGCCGGCCCGATCAGAGTCGCCGCACTCCGGCGACCCAGCCGACCAGTTTCCCGTCGAGGTACAGCGCTCCTTCCGGCGCGCCCGCCTCGGCGTAGAACTCGAGCCGCGGATCGCGGCGGGGACTCGGCCCTCGGCGACGCGCCATGCGGTGCGCCAGCCGAGCCAGCATGGCGCTTGCGCCGCGCAGGGCGGAAGCCAGCGCGAGGCGCGACGCCTCGGCCAGGGGACCGTCGAATTCGGCGGATGCTTCCGCCCGTGGTTTCAAGCTCGTCATGATGTTCATCCTGGGATCGGCGCAGCGCGCAGCTGCGCCCGGTCATGGAGGGGGCTTCTTCAGCGCATCGAGTTCGCGGCGCAGCCGTTGCGCACCTTCTCGACGCTGCGTTTCGTGGTGCGATCGGTGGCTGCCGGCGACCCGAAAGCGGGCCGGTGCCACCAGCGGATTGCGGGGTTTGATGGTGGGAATGACGATCTTCATGAGCGATCTCCTTCGGTTG
Organism: Burkholderiales bacterium; assembly: GCA_038318385.1. Classification (GTDB taxonomy): domain Bacteria; phylum Pseudomonadota; class Gammaproteobacteria; order Burkholderiales; family Burkholderiaceae_C; genus Schlegelella_A. The sequence goes on from JBBQCD010000011.1 coordinate 30,727, forward strand.
GGACTCGAAAAGCGAAACGGCCCGGTGCAGTGACGCAACCCGGGCCGTTCGATGACGCGTTCGGACGCTTCAGCGGGGCGGTGCTCCGGGCGGCTGCCGGCCGGCGAGAAGGCGCGGGCTCATGGCGCCCGCCCACGGCGAGGTGCGGCAGTCAGGGTTGGCGGGAAAGGATCGACGGGTCATCGGGGCGCGGTTTCGGGGTTGTGACGCGGGGTCTCGTCCCGGCCGCAGCGCGGGACTTGCGCAGATGATAAACAGAACATTATCTTGCGCAAGGGGGTCGGCCCCGCGGCGTCGCATTCCGGCGACGGATCAGCGCTTTCGTTTCAGCGGCGCAACAGCCGCGCGGGTGCGCGTCCAGAGTTCGCTGCCATCGTCGGCTGGCGGAGTGTTGCCGTCGGGCGCATCGCTACCGGGCGCGACGCTGCCGGAGGTGCCCTGTGCGTCCGTGGCGCTGCGCTGCGAAGGGCCCCCCGCCGCGGTCGTCAGGACTTCGCCGAGGAGTTCGAGCAGGCGTGTGCGCGCACGCTGCGGATGGCGCCGGTAGTAGGTCAGCACCAGACCGACGATGAAGCGCTCGTCGGCATCGCGGGGCGCATTCTCCTCGGTGGCCGATGCGTCTCCTCGGTGCGCTTCAGATGAGACGGACGCCGTGCCGATCGAGGCGGGGCCGCGATGCGGCTGGTCCATCCAGCCCGCGGGCTTGTGGTTCAGCTGCTCGAACTGCCGCGCCAGGCGCTCCCCGATCTGGCGCGATCTTCCCTTGATCTGGCTCCAGTAGCTCGGCTGGATCTGCAGCCGCTCCGCGAAGCGTCCCTCGAGACCGCGCAAGGTCGCCGCGTCGGCGTGCTTGACGGTGGCGCGGACGAACTCGTCGAAGAGCAGGAGGGCGTTGTCGTAGCGGATCCGGGCAACGTCGGAAGGGGCATCCTGCATGGCGCAATGATAAAGGAGCCTTTATCCTGGGCCGCACTGGCCGCACTGGCCGCACTGGCCGCACTGGCCGCACGGCCGCACGGCCACGGACCTCCGCGAGGAACGGCTGGGGTTCGGACGTCTACTGGAATGCCACCTCGGCGAAGCTGCGCAGCTTGCGGCTGTGCAGCTGGTCGACGCCCTGGGCGCGCAGCAGCTCGAGGGCGCGGATGCCGATGCGCAGGTGCTGGTCGACGCGCTCGCGGTAGAAGTGATTTGCCATGCCGGGCAGCTTGATCTCGCCGTGCAGCGGCTTGTCGCTGACGCACAGCAGCGTGCCGTACGGCACCCGGAAGCGGAAACCGTTGGCGGCGATCGAGGCGCTTTCCATGTCGAGCGCGATCGCCCGGCTCTGGCTGAACCGGCGCTCCGGGGTGCTGCCGTTGTTGCGCGACGGCAGCAGCTCCCAGTTGCGGTTGTCGGTGCTGGCGACGGTCCCGGTGCGCATCAGGCGCTTGAGGTCGTAGCCCTTGAGCTGGGTGATGTCGGCGACGGCGGCCTCGAGCGCGAGTTGCACCTCGGCGAGCGGCGGGATCGGCACCCACAGCGGCAGCTCCTCGTCGAGGACGTGGTCCTCGCGCACGTAGCCGTGGGCAAGCACGTAGTCGCCGAGCTGCTGGGTGTTGCGCAGGCCCGCGCAGTGGCCGAGCATCACCCACGCATGGGGCCGCAGCACGGCGATATGGTCGGTGATGGTCTTGGCATTGGCCGGTCCCACGCCGATGTTCACCATCGTAATGCCGGCGCGGTCGCCGCGCACCAGGTGGTAGGCCGGCATCTGCGGCAGCCGCGGCGGCGCCACGCCGAGCTCGTCGCCCGGGCGCGGGGCGGTTCCGCTGCGACGCGTCGTCACGTTACCGGGCTCGATGAAGGCGGTGTAGTCGAGACTGCCGTCGGTTCCGGCCATGCTCTCGTGGCCGAGGCGCACGAACTCGTCGATGTAGAACTGGTAGTTCGTGAACAGCACGAAGTTCTGGAAGTGTTCCGGGTCGGTGCCGGTGTAGTGGCGCAGGCGGTGCAGCGAGTAGTCGACGCGAGGCGCTGTGAACAGCGCCAGCGGATGCGGCTCGCCGGGCGCGGGTTCGAAGGTGCCGTTGGCAATGCCGTCGTCCATCGCGCCGAGGTCGGGCAGGTCGAAGACGTCGCGCATCAGCAGGCGTCGCTCGGTGCTGAGGTTGCCCTCGATGTGATCGTGCTCGGCGAGGGAAAAATGCACCGGGATCGGCTGCGTGCCGGTGCCGACCTCGAGCGCTACGCCGTGGTTCTGCAGCAGCAGGCGGAACTGCTCGAGGTAGTAGTTGCCGAACAGGTCGGGGCGTGTGAGTGTGGTTTCGTAGGTGCCGGGTCCGGCGACGAAGCCGTAGCTCAGGCGCGAGTCGGCGCGGGCGAAGGTGTCGGTGTGGACGCGCACGAAGGGGTAGCTCGCGCGCACTCGCCCGCCCGGATGGTCGCCGTTGATGAAGGCTCGCAGCGCGCCGCGCAGGTGGGCGACGCTGCCGTCGTAGATCGCCTTGACCTGCGCCAGCGCCGCCTCGGCATCGGAAAAGCGCGCCGGTGCCACGTAGTGCGGCGCCAGCGTCATCGGGTCTTTTTTCGTCATGGCGTATTCTCGCGCGCCGACGATGACAGGACATCCGGGATGCGGCCGCCTTGCCCGCCGAGACCCTAAACTGCCCCGACCCGGCGCGACGCCGGTCGAAGGGGAGCGATGAGGGTGCTGGTACTCGGCAGCGGCGTCATCGGCGTCTCGGCCGCCTGGGAACTGGCGGTCGCCGGCCACGAGGTCACGGTCGTCGATCGCCAGCCGGCGGCGGGGTTGGAGACGAGCTACGCCAACGCCGGGGAGGTCTCGCCCGGCTATTCGGCGCCCTGGGCCGGCCCGGGGGTGCCGCTGAAGGCGGTGAAGTGGCTGCTGATGCACCACCGTCCCCTCGTCGTCCGACCGAACGTCGACCTCGACCTGGTGCGCTGGGGGCTGGCGATGCTGCGGAACTGCACGGCGCGGCGTTACGAGCTCAACAAGAGCCGGATGATGCGGCTGGCCGAGTACAGCCGTGACTGCCTGCGCGACCTCCGCCGCGACACCGGCATCCGCTACGACGAGCGCATGCAGGGGACGCTGCAGCTCTTCCGCACCCGCAAGCAATTCGACGCCAGTGCCGCCGACATCGCGGTGCTGCGCGAATGCGGCGTCGCCCATGCGTTGCTCGACCGGGCCGGCTGCATCGTGCGCGAGCCGGCGCTCGCGGCGGTCGAGGAGAAGTTCGTCGGCGGCCTGCTGCTGCCTGGCGACGAGACCGGCGACTGCTTCAAATTCACGCAGCGCCTGGCCGCGCTCGCCGCCGCGCGCGGCGTCGTCTTCCGCCACACGACCCGCATCGACCGGCTGCTCGAGGGCAAAGACGGCATCGACGGCGTGGCGACTTCGGCTGGGACCCTCGTCGCCGACGCCTACCTCGTCGCGCTCGGCAGCTACTCGCCGCTGCTGCTGCGCCCGCTCGGACTGCGCCTGCCGGTGTACCCGGTCAAGGGCTATTCGATCACCGTGCCGATCGTCGACACCGCCGGCGCGCCGGAGTCGACCGTGATGGACGAGACCCACAAGGTCGCGGTGACGCGCCTGGGCGATCGCATCCGGGTCGGCGGCACGGCGGAGCTGGCCGGCTATACGCTGAAGCTCCACGAGGCGCGGCGGCGCACGCTCGCCCACGTCGTCGGCGACCTGTTCCCGAACGGCGGCGACATCCAGCGGGCCGAATTCTGGTGCGGCCTGCGGCCGATGACCCTGGACGGCACGCCGCTGGTCGGGCCGACACCGTGGCGCAACCTGTGGCTCGCGACCGGCCACGGCACGCTCGGCTGGACCATGGCCGCCGGCACGGCGCGCGTCATCGCCGATCTGATCGGTGCTCGGCAGCCCGCGATCGACCTCGATGGCCTGACGGTGGCCCGCTACGGCTGAACCGCGCTGGCGCCGGCCGCGGTCGGCGCCAATGCGGTCGGACCATTTCCGACGACGACATGCAGCGAGCCGGGTCGCACCCGCACCTCGAAGGAATCGACCGATCCCAGCGGCTCGCCATCGGCTGCCAGTGGGATCGGTGTGGTCGATTCGACTTGCAGCGTCGTGTAGGGCCAAGTGACGACGCGCGCGTCGCGAAGGTGCGTGCCGGCCAGCAGGCGCGGCAGCATCCGCAGCGCGCCGAATCGGCTGAAGTCGCCGGCCACGAGCAGGTCGAGCCGGGCATCGTCGAGCGTTGCCGACGGCACCGCCGGCATGCCGCTGCCGAAGGTCGGCGTGTTGCAGGTCGAGGCGAACAGGGCAACGCCGCCGTGGCGCAGGGTGCCATCGGCCGTGATGCGCAGGTCCCAGGTGCGCAGCGATGTCAGTTCGCGCAGCGTGCTCCAGAGGTAGCGCGGCAGGCCGGTCAGCCACGTCGGCGCAGCGATCGCGCGCACGCAGACGGCGGCGTCGAAACCCGCCGACAGACTCGAGTGGAAGGGCACGTTGCGGCCCGCGCAGCTCATGACGCCGGTGTCGATCGCCACGGCCGGGGCGTGCAGGGCGTGAGCCAGTGCGGCCTCCCACGTCACTCCGAGGAGGCCGATCGCGCGCGCTCCGTCGTTGCCGGTGCCGAACGGCACCAGCGCCAGGGTGTGGTGGCGGGCGAGCAGCGCGGGCAGCATCTGGTGCAGCGTGCCGTCGCCACCGATCAGGATCACGCGGCTGCGCATCGGCAAGGCGAGCAGCATCGCCTGGGCGCGCTCGATGCCGTCGGATCGCACGAAGAGCGCGTTCGGTGCGTGCGATGCGAGCCAGGACTCCACCGGCGCAGCGAGCGCCGCGGCCCGGCCGCCGGCAGCGCGTGGATTCAGCAGGACCAGGCTGGCGCTCATCGGCGCGATTCTCGGCAGCAGCGGCAGCCGCCGTTAGCGGGTGTTCCCGCCGTCGGGGCGGCAGGCGGCGGCACCGCTACAGTCGCTGCAGGAGGAGCGGATGAACGAGCGAACGGTCCGGGCGCCGATGTCCTCGACGGTGGTCGAAGTGCTGGTCGCTGAGGGTGCGCGCTTCGAGGCGCGGCAACCCCTGGTGATCGTCGAGGCGATGAAGATGGAGCACGAGCTTCGCGCCGACGCGGACGGGCAGGTCCTGGCGGTGCGCGCCCGCGCGGGCGAGAGCGTCGAGGCCGGCGACGTTTTGCTGGAGCTGGCGGACACGCCGGAGGGGGACCGACCCTTGTCGGCATCGCCGTCCAGAGAACCCGCTGCCGCGGCCGCATCGATCCGCCCGGACCTGCGCGAATTGCGCGAGCGCCTCGCGGCGACTGCCGACGCCGCCCGGCCTGACGCCGTGGCGCGGCGCCACGCGAACGGGCTGCGCACCGCGCGCGAGAACATTGCCGATCTCTGCGACGCCGACAGCTTCGTCGAGTACGGCGGGCTGGCGATCGCCGCCCAGCGCGGCCGCCGCAGCCTGGAGGACCTGATCCAGCGGACGCCCGCCGACGGCATGGTGACCGGCATCGGCAGCATCAACGCGGCGCTCCATGGCGACAAGGCGGCGCGCTGCGTCGTCATGGCCTACGACGCGACGGTGCTGGCGGGGACCCAGGGCACGCGCAACCACCAGAAGACCGACCGCATGCTCGGCATCGCGCTCGAACAGCGTCTGCCGACAGTGCTCTTCGCCGAAGGCGGCGGCGGGCGGCCCGGCGACACCGACGCCGCCGTCGTCGCCGGCCTGCATGTGGCCACCTTCGCGAGCTACGCCCGCCTCAGCGGCCGGGTCCCGGTCGTCGGCATCGTCGCCGGGCGCTGCTTCGCCGGCAACGCCGCACTGGTCGGCTGCAGCGACGTCATCATCGCCACCCGCGCCAGCAACATCGGCATGGGCGGTCCGGCCATGGTCGAAGGCGGCGGGCTCGGCGTCTGGGCACCGGAGGACATCGGACCGAGCGGCGTGCAATCGGCCAACGGCGTGATCGACGTGCTGGTCGACGACGAGGCCGAGGCGGTGGCGGCTGCCAGGCGCTACCTGTCCTTCTTCCAGGGGCCGCTTGCCGCCTGGGAGGCTACCGTCGGAGGCGCGGCGCTGCGCGACGCGCTGCCGGAGAACCGGGTCCGCGCTTACGACATGCGCGTGGTCATGCGTCTCGTCGCCGATCGGGACGGCCTGCTGGAGCTTCGCGCCGGTTTCGGCGTGGGCATCCATACGGCGCTGGCGCGCATCGAGGGCCGCGCGGTCGGCCTCATCGCCAGCAACCCCGCGCACCTCGGCGGCGCGATCGATGCCGATGCCGCCGACAAGGCGGCGCGTTTCCTCCAGCTCTGCAATGCCCACGGCCTGCCCGTCGTGTCGCTGGTCGACACCCCCGGCTTCATGGTCGGCCCGGAAGTCGAAGCCCAGGCCCAGGTGCGGCACGTCAGCCGGATGTTCGTGGCGGCCGCGCACCTGCGCGTGCCGTTCTTCGCCGTGGTGCTGCGCAAGGGCTATGGCCTCGGTGCGATGGCGATGACGGGTGGCGGCTTCCATGCGACCGTGTCCACGGTCGCGTGGCCGAGCGGCGAGTTCGGCGCGATGGGCCTCGAAGGTGCGGTGCGCCTGGGCTACCGCAAGGAACTGGCGGCGGCGGCGCCGGGCGCAGAGCGCGATGCCTTGTATGAAAGCCTGGTGGCCCGACAGTACGCCGACGGGAAGGCGCTCAACATGGCGACGACGCTGGAGATCGATGCCGTGATCGATCCGGCCGACACGCGGCGCTGGCTGGTCTCGGGACTGGTTTCGTCGAGGGTCGGTCCGCCAGAGGCGGGCTATGTCGACGCCTGGTGAGCGGGTCCGACCCGCCCGACGCACTCGAGAGGGGACAGGCCTTGCGCCGGGTCACCCCGGACGGGTCGGCTCGCCCACCGCCGAAGGGGCGTCGGGCCAGTACCTCGCCTGCAGCCTCGGGTCCGCCGCTTCATAGCCGAGCGTCTCGCCAGAGGCGTCGTACCCGAAGGTCTCGTCAAGGCTCGAGGCAGGGGCGGCGGTGACCGGCATGCCGTTCGCTTCGCGCTGACCGGCGAAATACCAGCGCTTCACGTCTTCGACCCAATCCGCATCGCTCGCCATGGCCTTGCTCCGAGAGAGTGCGCCGGGGGTCGGAACACCGTGACGCCATCGTCCGACGCGTCCGAGGCGAGCGCCATCGGTGGAGGGTGCAGCGTGGCGTAGGAGACGGCCCACGCAGGTATCGAAATGCTTCCGCCGCGCAGTGGCGGGCAGGTCAACGCGTGGAGTCCGACACAGGGATACGCTGCGCGCCGATGGCGAAGTCCGCGGGGGCGAGCCAGACTGCACCGGCCGGAGCGCGGGTCCCGCGCGCGCCGCTGCGATTGTTCCATCTTCCCCGGACATTCCGTCTTCCCCGGACATTCAGGAGTCACCCATGAACAAGCCTCTCCAAAGCGCCGGCATCGCCGTTGCCGCCGCCTTCGCCTTCGCCATCACGCCGCTGGCGGCCAGCGCCGCGCCGGATTCGCCGGCGTCCCGGGCCGCCACGCCGAAGCCCGCGCCGAGTGCGAGCGTCGGCCGCGTGGTGGGCATCGACCCGATCCGCACCCGACCGCAGGGCAGCGGGGTCGGCGCCGTTGCCGGCGGGGTCGTCGGCGGCCTGATCGGCAACAAGGTGATCGGCGGAACCGCCGCGACTGCGATCGGTGCGGTCGGCGGCGCCGTCGCGGGCAATAATCTCGAGCGCAACCACCGCGAAGGTGTCGCCGGTTATCACGTTCACATCCGTCTCGACGACGGCCGCTCGCGCACCATCGACCAGAGTCACATCGGCAATCTTCACGTCGGCGACCGGGTCCGCATCGACAACGGCGGAGTGCGGCGCCTCTGAGCAGGAGCATCCATGGCGAAGGCAGCTTCCAGGATCCGAGTCGGTGTCGGCGGCTGGACCTTCGCCCCGTGGCGCGACAACTTCTTCCCGAAGGGACTGGCGCAGACCCGCGAGCTGGAGTACGCCTCGCGCCAGCTGACCGCCATCGAGATCAACGGAACCTACTATCGGACCCAATCGCCCGCGAGCTTTGCGAAGTGGCGGGAGGAAACGCCGGCCGGCTTTGTCTTCAGCGCCAAGGCCTCGCGTTATGCCACCAACCAGCGCGTGCTCGGTGAAGCGGGCGAGTCGGTCAACCGCTTCGTCAACAGTGGCCTGGCCGAGCTTGGCGACAAGCTCGGACCGCTGGTCTGGCAGTTCATGCCGACCAAGCGTTTCGAGCCGGACGATTTCGAGGCCTTCCTCAAGCTGCTGCCTGCCCGCGTCGGCGGCATCGGGTTGCGCCACGTCATGGATGTGCGCCACCCGAGCTTCATGACGGCCGAGTACCTGGCGCTGGCACGCCGGTACAAGGTCGCAACGGTGTTCGCCGACAGCGATGAGTATCCGTCGTTCGCCGACCTGACGGGTGATTTTGTCTACGCTCGGTTGATGCGCACGCAGGCCGAACTCTCGACAGGCTATCCCGTGGAGGCGCTGGATGGGTGGGCGGCGGGCGCGCAATCCTGGGCCGTGGGCGACGAGCCCGGCGGGGTGCCGAAGGTCGAATCGACTGCGGCCCCGAAGGCCCCGCGCGATGTCTTCCTGTTCTTCATCAGCGGCGCCAAGGAGCGCGCGCCGGCTGCGGCGATGGCGTTGCTCGAAAGACTTTCGGGGTCCACGCCCTGATCCGGACCGGTCGGCCCGGCCGCGGGTCGAAGCGCTGCTGGCAGCGACCGACCTGCGCGACGGACTATCGCCTGTTTCGGCCGAACAGGAACGTAGCGACGGCGAGGATGACGAAGACCACGAACAGGATCTTGGCGATCCCGGCGGCGCCGGCAGCGATGCCGCCGAAGCCGAGCACGGCGGCGATCAAGGCGATCACCAGGAAGACGACGGCGTAATGAAGCATTTGCATTCTCCTGAAGGCGAGGATTCGCCGGTTTTGGGGGTGGCGGGTCGTATCGCCCACGTGAATTCATCATGGCCGCCAGCCGGGTCTCGAGACATAGGCCGCGCACCTGAACCGCTGTCGGGAAGGTCGCGTCAGGCGGCGTAAGACGACGCCGCGCGCAGGGGCGGGGGCGGAAGCGGCGCAAGCCGGGCCGGCGCGTGCCAAACTGGCGGATGCCTCCGCCCCGATCGGTTCCCGATGCCTGCCCACGACGTTGTTCCGCCAGCTTCCAATGCCACTTCTTCCGACCGGCCGCCGCGACATTCCGCAACGCTGCTCGTGGTTCGGGACGGCGCTGAAGGTTTCGAGGTCCTGTTGTCGCGTCGGGCCGAACGCGGTGACCACAACAGCGGCGCCTGGGTCTTCCCGGGCGGGCTGGTCGATCCGGGCGACCGTGCGGGACAAGGCTGCTGCGGGGGTCTCGACGACCGGGCCGCGAGCCAGCGCCTCGGCGTGGCCGAAGGCGGTCTCGACTACTACGTCACCGCGGTGCGCGAGTGCTTCGAGGAATCGGGCCTGCTCTTCGCCAACGACACCAGCGGGCGGCTGTTCGAGCCCGACGCTGCCGAGGCCGCGCGCCTGGCGCCGTGGCGCGCCGCGCTGCATCGCGGCGAACGCACCCTGGCCGATCTGTGCGCGGAGTTCAGGCTCAGCCTCGCCGCCGAGCGCCTGATCTACCTCAGCCACTGGGTCACACCGCTCGGGCGCCCGAAGCGTTTCGACACCCGTTTCTTCCTGGCCGTCGCGCCGCGCGAGCAGATCGCGGTGCACGACGGCACCGAGATGGTCGAGCAGCGCTGGCTGCGACCGGTCGACGCGCTGCACGAGAGCGCGGCCCTGAAGCTGCTGACGCCGACGCAAAAGACGCTCGAACTCGTCGGCCGCCACGCGAGCGTCGCCGCCCTTCTGGAGTGGGCCGGCTCGGGGCGCGAGGTCCGGCAGACCGTGCCGCGCATCGGCATCGGCCGCGACGGTCCGCGACCGGTCGTGCCCGAGGAGCCTGCGTACGCGGAACTCGGGCGCATCGATCCGCAAGGCAGCGGCACGCAGGCCTGCGACATCAACCCGGGCGTGCCGGTGCGCCTGTCGCCGCGCGTGATCCGCGTCAGCGCCAACAACGGCAGCATGATGACCGGGCCCGGCACGAACACCTACCTGGTCGGCGGCGGCGCCGAGAACGAGTGGGCCGTCATCGACCCCGGTCCGCTCGACCCCGTCCATGTCCAGGCCGTCCTCGACGCTGCGCCGGGTCCCATTCGCTGGATCTTCGCGACCCACACCCACAACGACCACTCGCCGGCCACCGTCGCGCTGAAGACGGCGACCGGGGCGCGCGTCCATGGCCGCGTCGCTGCGCACCGTGAATGGCAGGACGCGAGTTTCGAGCCCGATGTCGTGCTCGAGGGTGGCGAGCGACATGCGTTGCCTGGCGGGACGACGCTGCGCGCAATCCACACGCCCGGCCACGCCTCGAACCACATCTGCTACCTGCTGGAGGAGGAGAAGACGCTCTTCACCGGCGACCATGTGATGCAGGCATCGACCGTCGTCATCAACCCGCCGGATGGCGACATGGCGGCCTATGTCGATTCGTTGCGCGCTCTGCTCGACGAGGATCTCGAATGGCTGGCCCCCGGACACGGCTTCCTGATGGCCGAGCCGAAGCGGGCGATCGAATGGATCGTCGCCCACCGCCTGAAGCGCGAGGCCAAGGTGGTCGCGGCGCTGCGCCGCCTCGGCCCGGCGACCCTCGAGGCGCTTCTGCCTGTCGTCTACGACGACGTGCCACCGCGATTGCACGCGATGGCGATGCGTTCGCTCAAGGCGCATGTCCTGAAGCTGCGCAGCGACGCCGCCGTCGACGAGACAGACGGCCGCTGGGCGCTGCGCGGCTAGCCGCCGCTGCCGTCGCGCTCGTTGCGGTCACGTCTCGGCGTGCCCGGCGACGTCGCGTTCAGGCGCCGGCGAGGCTGCGCGCGTCGTCGGCAGCGACCCCGGCGAGGTGCTTGGTGCAGTCGAGCAGCGTCACGCCATGAGGCGGCTCGGCGCCGAGGACCGTGACCGACGTGTTGCCGAGGCGTCCCGGCAGTGCGAAGCCGGCACCGAATTGCGCGTGGCGTTCCAGGAGTGCGTGGATCAGGAGGCCATGGGTGACCACGGCCAGGTCGCCGTCGAGCGTCGCGCGCAGGGCGACGATGCGGGCGAACGCGAGCGCCACGCGCTCCCGGAAGGCCGCTGCCGATTCGCCACCGGGCGGCGCCTCGATCATCGCGAGGGGATCGAAGCCGAGACTGTCGTAGGGCTGACCGCGGAGGTCGCCGAAATCGCGCTCCCGCAAGAGCGGCTCGATCGCGACCGGCAGGCCGCAGGCGGCGGCGATGGTCTGGGCGGTCTGCAGGGCGCGCGACAGGTCGCTGCTGATGACGGCCCGCACCCCGCCGCTGGCGCCCAGCCGCCGCGCCGCCGCGGCCGCCTGGGCAAGCCCGCGGGGACCGAGGGGGGTGTCCGCGGGTTGCAGCGTCCGCGCCGCGTTCAGCAGGGTCTCGCCGTGGCGGACGAGGACGATGCTCATGCGGTCCCCGCCGCGCCGGCGCCGTCGAGGCCCGGTCCCAGCCCCAGTCCGAGTTCCTGCAGGTGGCCGATCGCGGGGCCGTCGAAGCCCCACGCCGCCAGCGCTTCGCGGCCGCCTGCGCCGCGCTCCGGCGGGGCGCCTCGAGTCGCGCCGGGGGTGCGCGCGAAGCGCGGGGCCACGGCCGGCTGGTCGATGTCGCCGATGCGCTGGTAGGCGTTGCGCGCCAGCGCGTGCGGCTCGGCACGGGCCTCGGAGAACGTCAGCACCGGCGCGAAGCAGGCGTCCGCACCCTCGAAGACGCGGCACCATTCGTCGCGCGTCTTGGCGGCGAAGGCTTCGGCGAAGGCCGCACGCAATTCGGGCCAGCGCCTGCGCTCGTGCTGCGCCGGCAGATCGGCGTCGCCGAGGTCGAGGCGCTGCAGCAGCTCGCGGTAGAACTTGGGCTCGATCGCGCCGATGGCGACGAACTTGCCGTCGCGGGTCGGGTAGGTGTCGTACCAGGGCGCTCCGCTGTCGAGGATGTTCTGGCCGCGCTCCTCGGTCCAGCTTCCGTTGGCCAGCAGGCCCGCGAACATCGTCGACAGCAGCGCGGCGCCGTCGACCATCGCGGTGTCGACCACCTGCCCGCGACCGGAGGCGCGTGCCTCGATGACGGCGCAGGCGATGCCGAAGGCGAGCATCATGCCGCCGCCCCCGAAGTCGCCGACGAGATTGAGCGGCGGCACCGGCGCCTGCCCGGCCCGGCCGATGGCGTGCAGTGCGCCGGTCAGGGCGATGTAGTTGATGTCGTGGCCGGCGCGGTCCGCCAGCGGGCCGTCCTGACCCCAGCCGGTCATGCGCCCATAGACCAGGCGCGGGTTGCGTTGGAGCAGCACGTCGGGTCCGAGTCCCAGGCGCTCCATCACGCCGGGCCGGAAACCCTCGACGACGACGTCGGCCCGGTCGGCGAGCAGACGCGCGGCCTCTACGCAGGGCGCCGACTTCAGGTCGAGCGTCACCGAGCGTCGACCCCGCAGCATCACGTCGCTGCGGCGCTCGCGCCGAAGACCCAGCTCCGGGTCCTCGGGGCGATCGACCAGCAGCACGTCGGCGCCCATGTCGGCGAGCATCATCGCGCCGAAAGGCGCGGGGCCGATGGCTTCGAACTCGAGGACGCGCAGGCCGGTCAGGGGTCCCATTCGGCTCCTACATGCTGCGCCGGTACTGCCCGCCGACCTCGAACAGCGCGCTCGTGATCTGGCCGAGCGAGCAGCAACGCACCGCGTCGATCAGGACCTCGAAGACGTTGCGGTTCTCGATCACCGCGGCCTGCAGGCGCCGCAGCATCGCCGGCGATTCGGAGGCGTGGCGGGCGTGGAAATCGGCGAGACGATCGAGCTGCGAGACTTTCTCGGCCTCGGTTGAGCGCGCCAGCTCGAGGGCCTGCGGCGCCGGGTCGGCCTGCGGGTTGCGGAAGGTGTTGACGCCGACGATGGGGTACTCGCCGGTGTGCTTGCGCATCTCGTAGTGCATCGACTCTTCCTGGATCTGGCCCCGCTGGAAGCCGGTCTCCATCGCGCCGAGCACGCCGCCGCGCTCGGCGATGCGCTCGAACTCCTTCAGCACCGCTTCCTCGACGAGCTCCGTCAGTTCGTCGATGATGAAGGCGCCCTGGTTCGGGTTCTCGTTCTTCGCCAGGCCCCACTCGCGGTTGATGATCAGCTGGATCGCCATCGCCCGGCGCACGCTCTCCTCGGTAGGCGTGGTGATCGCTTCGTCGTAGGCGTTGGTGTGCAGCGAATTGCAGTTGTCGTAGATCGCGATCAGCGCCTGCAGCGTCGTGCGGATGTCGTTGAACTGGATCTCCTGCGCATGCAGGCTGCGGCCCGAGGTCTGGACGTGGTACTTCAGCTTCTGGCTGCGCTCGTTGGCGCCGTAGCGGTCGCGCATGGCCACGGCCCAGATGCGCCGCGCGACGCGCCCGAGCACCGTGTACTCCGGGTCCATGCCATTGCTGAAGAAGAACGACAGGTTCGGCGCGAAATCGTCTACATGCATCCCGCGCGTGAGGTAGGCCTCGACGAAGGTGAAGCCGTTCGACAGCGTGAAGGCGAGCTGCGACAGCGGGTTCGCGCCGGCCTCGGCGATGTGGTAGCCCGAGATCGAGACCGAGTAGAAGTTGCGCACGCGGTGGTGGACGAAATACTCGGCGATGTCGCCCATCACCTTCAGCGAGAACTCGGTCGAGAAGATGCAGGTGTTCTGGCCCTGGTCTTCCTTGAGGATGTCGGCCTGGACCGTGCCGCGGACGTTCTCGAGCACCCAGGCGCGGATCTTCTGCGCCTCGCCGGCGGTCGGCGCGCGGCCGTTGTCGGACCTGAAGCGCTCCAGGTTCTGGTCGATCGCGGTGTTCAGGAACATCGCCAGGATGGTCGGCGCGGGGCCGTTGATCGTCATGGACACGGAAGTCGCCGGGTCCGTGAGGTCGAAGCCGCCGTACAGCACCTTCATGTCGTCGAGCGTGGCGATCGAGACGCCGGAGTTGCCGACCTTGCCGTAGATGTCGGGCTGACGGTCGGGATCGTGGCCGTAGAGCGTCACCGAGTCGAAGGCGGTCGACAGCCGCTTGGCCGGCATGCCCGCCGACAGAAGCTTGAAGCGGGTGTTGGTCCGAAAGGCGTCACCCTCGCCCGCGAACATGCGGGTCGGATCCTCGCCTTCCCGCTTGAACGCGAAGGTGCCGGCGGTGTACGGGAAGCTCCCGGGCACGTTGTCGAGCATCAGCCACTTCAGGATCTCGCCGGCATCCTCGTAGCCGGGCAGCGCGACCTTGCGAATCTTGCTGCCGGACAGCGTGGTGTGGGTCAGGGCGGTGCGCAACTCCTTGCCGCGTATGCGCACGACGTATTCGTCCCCCGAGTAGGCACGCTGCATCTCCGGCCACATGCCCAGCAGCTGCTTGGCGTCGGCATCGAGCAGGGCCTCGCGCTGCGCGGCGAGGTCGTCGGCCGCCTCTGCGGCGCGCGCCTTGTCGGGTTTGTCGACCTTGAGCATCGTCGCCGCCGCACGCAGCTGCTGGACCTCGCGGGCGGTGCGCGCCTGGGTGCGGGCGCGCAGCTTGTAGCCGCGCACGGTGTCGGCGATGTCCGCGAGGTAGCGCGCGCGCCCGCCCGGGACGATCGCGACCTGGTGCGTGCTGTGCCGCGTCTGCACGTCCGGCAACGAACCTGCGACGACCGCCAGGCCGAGTCCGCCGAGGCGCGGCAGCAGTGCCTGGTACAGCGCGGTCACGCCATCGTCGTTGAAGCGGCTGGCCATCGTGCCGAAGACCGGCATCTCCTCGGGGCTCGTCTTCCAGGCTTCCCGGTTCCGCTGCACCTGCTTGGCGACGTCGCGCAACGCATCGGCCGCGCCCTTGCGGTCGAACTTGTTGATGGCGATGAACTCGGCGAAGTCGAGCATGTCGATCTTCTCGAGCTGGCTGGCGGCGCCGAACTCGGGGGTCATCACGTACATCGGCACGTCGACGAGTGGAACGATCGCGGCGTCGCCCTGGCCGATGCCGGAGGTCTCGACGACGATGAGGTCGAAGCCTGTGCACTTGCAGGCGGCGAGCACGTCCGGCAGCGCCTGGCTGACCTCGCTGCCGAAGTCGCGCGTCGCCAGCGAGCGCATGAAGACGCGGCTGCCGGCGTCGGCGACGCCGTCCGCGCCGGCCGGTTTGGGCCACGGGCCGATCGCGTTCATGCGGATGCGGTCGCCGAGGAGCGCGCCGCCGCTCTTGCGGCGGCTGGGGTCGATCGAGATCACCGCGATCCGCAGGCGGTCGCCCTGGTCCAGGCGCAGGCGCCGGATCAGTTCGTCGGTGAGGCTCGACTTGCCGGCCCCGCCGGTGCCGGTGATGCCGAGCACCGGCGTCTTGCGCTGCGCGGCGGCGGCGTGCAGCTCGGCCTTGAAGGCGGGGTCGACGGCGCCGTTCTCCAGCGCCGTGATCAGCCGGGCGAGGTCGCGCCAGCGGCGCTCGATGGTCTCCGGTGTGTTTGCGGCCGGGTCGTCGTCGGCGTCGCCGGCGATCGCGGCCAGGCGGATCGGCGCGTAGCGCGACAGGTCGTGGTCGCAGCGCATCACCATCTCGCCGATCATCCCGGCCAGGCCCATGCGCTGGCCGTCCTCGGGGCTGTAGATGCGGCTGACACCGTAGTCCTGCAGCTCGCCGATCTCAGCGGGAACGATCACGCCGCCGCCCCCGCCGAACACCTGGATGTGCTCGCCGCCGCGGAGCCTGAGCATGTCGACCATGTACTTGAAGTACTCGACGTGGCCGCCCTGGTAGGAACTGATGGCGATGCCCTGCGCGTCCTCCTGCAGCGCGGCGGTGACGACCTCGTCGACGGAACGGTTGTGACCGAGGTGGATGACCTCGGTGCCCATGCCCTGGAGGATGCGCCGCATGATGTTGATGGCGGCGTCGTGGCCGTCGAACAGCGATGCGGCGGTGACGAAGCGCACCTTGTTCGTCGGCCGGTAATCGGCCAGGGCCTTGTATTCGGCGGACAGGTCGGTCATGGTCGTCTCCGCGGTCGCGGCACTTCTATTCGACGCGCAGGCCGTCGAGCGACGGATCGCCCGGCGGGAAGCGCAGATCCAGACCCTGCAGGGTCTTCTTCATCACCGTGGCGACCATCAGGTTGCGGTGGGTCTTCGAATCGGCCGGCACCAGGGTCCACGGCGCCCAGGTGGTGCCGGTGGCGGCCACCGCGTCACCGTAGGCCTTCTGGTATGCGTCCCAGTGCTTGCGCACTGCGAGGTCGCCGGCGGCAAACTTCCAGTGCTTGTTCGGATCGTCGATCCGCTCCTGCAGCCGCTGGCGCTGTTCGTCCTTGGAGATCATCAACAGGAACTTGACGATCACCGTGCCGTTCTCGGCCAGCAGGCGCTCGAAGGCATTGATCTGGGCATAGCGCCGGCGCGTCTCCTCGGCCTTGATCAGGCCGTTGACGACCGGGACCAGCACGTCCTCGTACTGGCTGCGATTGAACAGGACGATCTCGCCGGAACCGGGAACGCTGCGGTGGATGCGCCAGAGGTAATCGTGCGCGCGCTCCTCCTCGGAGGGCGCTTTCCAGCCGATGGTGCGCACGCCGAGCGCGCTCATCTGGCCGAAGACGCCGCGGATGGTTCCATCCTTGCCGCTGGTGTCGGTCCCTTGCAGGATCACCAGCAGCTTGTAGCGGCGATCGGCGTAGAACAGTTCCTGCAGCCCGTCGAGTTCCGCGGCGAGGGCGTCGACCGCGAGCTTGTCGTCGGCCTTGTCACCGCTGGAGAAAGGCTTGGCGCTCGGATCGTAACGCGACAGGTCGAATGCTCGGGATCCGGACCGGTTCGACGCTGCGACGGACGTCGCGCCGCTCGGCAGCGCCGCGCTGTATTGATAGTCCTCGAGGCTGGGGCGTTTGGATTTTGCCAAGTGCTCTCCGCGGGGTGATTGACGCGTGCGTCAATCTCGAAGTGTACGAGCACGGTCTCGTCATGATGGCCATCGGCGATCGTGCGGCACTTTCGTTTTATCACCCCTTCACCGCATCGGGCGATGACGGCTCGGCCGGGGTTTCGGGCGTGTTCTTGGGGCGCAGGATGGACAGGCGCCGCGATACCGACTCGCCCGCTTTGCAGCATGATGGCGCCTGGGCAAGGGGAGATCGATTTGAACCGTCTTTGGCTGACGCTGCTGCTTCTGTTCGCCATGGGTGCCGCCGTCCAGGCCGCGCCCACCGTGCCTGCGGCCGACGCTCGCGAGGTGCGCGCGGTGGTGCAGGCTCAGCTCGACGCATTCGCCGCCGACGACGCCGCGCGGGCCTTCTCCTATGCGGGTCCCGCGATCCGCACGATGTTCGGGACGCCCGACCGTTTTCTCGCGATGGTCCGCGCCAGTTATCCCGTCGTCTACCGTCCGGCGTCGGTCGCCTTCTTGATTCCCGAAGTCGCCGGCGACGAGGTCATCCAGGGCGTGCACTTCGGCGATGCGAGCGGTCGCGTGTGGCTCGCGATCTATCGCCTGCAGCGCCTGGAGCGCGTCGGTTGGCGCATCAACGGTTGCCAGCTCGTCGAAAGCGGCGCGAAGACGACCTGATCGCGGTATCCGACGTCGTCTGCGCGCAGGCGCCGCCCGCGCTGCGGACTGGCGCCCGTCTAGTAAGCTCGGGCAGCCGATGGCGCCGCCGGCCTCGCCCCGCATCGGGCGGGGCGTGAAGGGAGACGAGAAGATGTTCCTCAAGGATTGCTGGTACATGGCCGCCTGGGCCAGCGAACTCGACCAGGGCAAGCTGATCGGACGCACCCTGCTCGAGCAGCCGGTGCTGCTGTATCGCGGGGAAAGCGGCGTTGCGGTCGCGCTCGACAACCGCTGTTGCCACCGCGGCGCGTTGCTGTCGAACGGGCGTCGGGAGGGCGATTGCGTGCGCTGCCTCTATCACGGGCTCAAGTTCGATGCGGGCGGGCGCTGCGTGCAGATCCCGGGGCAGGACGTGATTCCGGCCAAGCTCGGGGTGCGCAGCTACCCCGTCGTCGAGCGCCAGGGGCTGATCTGGTTCTGGCCGGGCGACCCCGCCAGGGCCGACCCCGCGACGATCCTCGACTTCCCGTACCTCGACGATCCGGCATGGAAGGGCGTGCCCGACTACATGCACTACCAGGCCAACTGGCTGCTGATCGTCGACAACCTCAGCGACTTCGCGCACCTCGCCTTCGTGCACACGAAGACGTTGGGTGGCTCCGAGGAGTACGCGTTCGTGACCAAGCCGGTCGCGGTCGAACGTCTGCCGCGGGGCTTTCGGGTCGAGCGCTGGCACATGAACGCCGAGCCGCCGCCGTTCCATCGCAAGGTGATCCCGAATCCGCAGGACAAGGTCGACCGGCGCAACATCGGTCATATGGAGATCCCCGGGATCTTCATGCTCGAATCGCTGTTCGCGCCCGCCGGCAACGGGGCCGACAAGGGCAACTTCGCGGGCGCACGGGAATACCGCAACTGCCAGTTCATGACACCCGAGACCCGGCGTTCCACGCATTTCTTCTGGAACTACCTCAACAATTTCGAAGGCGACGAGAGCTGGATCTCGGAGTCGCTGCACCAGAGCCTCATCGAGGGATTTCTCGAGGACAAGAGCATCATCGAAGGGCAGCAACTGGTGCTCGACGCCGATCCGGAGTTCCGGATGATGGCAGTGGCCGCCGATGCGCCGCTGGCGCACTTCCGGCGCACGCTCGCCCGCATGATCAACGACGAAGCCGGGCAGCGCCAGGCGGCGTGACGGCACGCCTAGGTGACGACGATCGACGAGGTGTGGCGCACGGCATGAGTTTTCTGGCCATCGACATCGGCAACACGCGGCTCAAGTGGGCGCAGTACGCGTCGCCCCTGCCGGGCGCCAGGCTGCTCAACCACGGCGCCGTCTTCCTCGAGACCATCGACCAGCTGGCCGAGAACGAATGGAAGAACCTGGCGCCGCCGACGAGCATGCTCGGGTGCGTCGTCGCTGGCGAGGGCGTGCGGCGCCGCACCGAAGAGCAGCTCGAACTCTGGGACCTGGCGCCGAGCTGGGTCGTTTCCTCGGCGCACGCCTGCGGTGTCAGCAACGGCTACGAGCATCCGAACCGTCTCGGGGTGGACCGCTGGGTCGCCCTGGTCGGCGCCTGGAACCGCGTGGTCGCGCACGGCGGGCCACGGCCGGTGCTGGTCGTCATGGTCGGCACGGCGGTGACGGTGGACAGCCTCGACCACACCGGACGCTTCATCGGCGGACTGATCCTCCCGGGCTTCGGCCTGATGCTGCGTGCGCTCGAGATGGGAACCGCCGGACTGAAGGCGCCGACCGGCGAAGTGGTCGACTTCCCGACCAACACCAGCGACGCGTTGATGAGCGGCGGCGCCGAAGCCATCGCCGGGGCGATCGAACGCATGCACCGCAAGCTTCAGGCGCACACCGGGCAGTCGCCGGTGCTCTTGATGACGGGTGGCGCGGCGGTGAAGCTCGCACCGATCACCGACCTCGCGTTCGAAACGGTCGACACGCTGATCTTCGACGGCCTCTTGCAACTGCAGTCACGCCGCCTCGCGCTGTAGCCGTCGCCCGTTCAGAGGATGTAGCGGGACAGGTCCTCGTCGCGGGCCAGCTCCGCCAGCCGCTCGTTGACCATCGCCGCGTCGATCGCGACGCTGTGCCCGTCGCGATTCGGCGCGTCGAAGCTGATCTCGTCCAGCAGCCGCTCCATCACGGTCGAGAGGCGGCGCGCGCCGATGTTTTCGGTGCGCTCGTTGACCTCGAAGGCGATCTGCGCGATGCGCCGGATCGCGTCGGGCTGGAACTCGAGCTGCACGCCTTCCGTCGCGAGAAGCAGGGTGTACTGCTTGACCAGGCTGGCATGGGTCTGCGTCAGGATCGCCTCGAAGTCCTCCACGCTGAGCGAGCCGAGCTCGACGCGGATCGGAAACCGGCCCTGCAACTCGGGGATGAGGTCGCTCGGCTTGCTGAGGTGGAAGGCCCCGGAGGCAATGAACAGGATGTGATCCGTCTTGACCATCCCGTACTTGGTGTTGACCGTGGTTCCTTCGACCAGCGGCAGCAGGTCGCGCTGCACGCCCTGGCGCGAAACCTCCGCGGCGCCGCTCGATTCGGAGCGCGAGGTCACCTTGTCGATCTCGTCGAGGAAGACGATGCCGTTCTGCTCGGCGTTGGCGAGCGCCCGGGTCTTCACCTCGTCGTCGTTGACGAGCTTGCCCGCTTCCTCGTCGACGAGAAGCTTGCGCGCCTCGGCGATGCGCAGCTTCCTCGCCTTGCGCTTGGGCGCGCCGAGGTTGGCGAACATGCCGCGCAGCTGCTCGGTCATCTCTTCCATGCCGGGCGGTCCCATGATCTCGAGCCCGGGCTTCGGATCGGCGACCTCGATCTCGATCTCCTTGTCGTCGAGCGTGCCTTCGCGCAGGCGCTTGCGCATCACCTGGCGTGCGGTGTTGTCGGGCGTGGCCGACTGCGCGATGCCGAACTCGGCGCGCGCGCCCGGCACGAGGATGTCGAGGACGCGGTCTTCTGCTGCGTCCTCGGCGCGGCTGCGCTGACGGCGCATCGCGTCCTCGCGCTCCTGCTTGACCGCCATGTCGACCAGGTCGCGGATGATCGAGTCGACGTCCTTGCCGACATAGCCGACTTCGGTGAACTTGGTCGCCTCGATCTTGATGAACGGCGCATCGGCCAGGCGCGCCAGTCGCCGCGCGATCTCGGTCTTGCCGACGCCCGTCGGGCCGATCATCAGGATGTTCTTCGGCGTGATCTCGGCGCGCATCGACTCGTCGACCTGCTGGCGCCGCCAGCGGTTGCGCATCGCGATGGCGACGGCGCGCTTCGCGGCCTTCTGGCCGACGATGTGACGATCGAGTTCGGAGACGATTTCCTGCGGCGTCATCGCGCTCGTCGGAAACGGCTTGGCCGACAGTTCGCGCCCGGCGCTTTCAGTCAAGGGTTTCGATGACATGGTTCTGGTTCGTGTAGATGCACAGGTCGCCGGCGATCTCGAGCGACTTCTTGACGATGTCGGCGGGCGCCAGTTCGGTGTGCTGGACCAGGGCGCGCGCCGCCGCGCTCGCGTAGGAGCCGCCGGAACCGATCGCGACGATGCCGTATTCCGGCTCGAGCACGTCGCCGTTGCCGGTGATGATCAGGGAGGTTTCGCGGTCCGCGACCGCCAGCATGGCTTCGAGCTTGCGCAGGACCCGGTCGGTGCGCCAGTCCTTGGTGAGCTCGATCGCCGCCCGAGTGAGGTTGCCCTGGTGCTTCTCGAGCTTGGCCTCGAAGCGCTCGAACAGGGTGAAGGCGTCGGCCGTGGCCCCGGCAAAGCCGGCAAGGACACGGTCGTGGTGCAGCTTCCTGACCTTGCGCGCGGTCGCCTTGACGACGATGTTGCCGAGGGTCACCTGGCCGTCACCGCCGAGCGCGACCGTGTTGCCGCGGCGCACGCTGAGGATGGTCGTGCCGTGGTAGGTATCCATCGGCCCCAGATGAAGGTCGCGGCGCCCGTTTCAAGGGGCTCGCCGCGGCACTCAGACGGTGCGAACCTTCACAGCGGCGTGCTCGTTGATGCCCATGGCGCCGAAGAAGAGCGCCACCATGCGGTGGGCGTCGACGAAGTTCACGGCCCGGTTCTCGCTGCGCCGGGCGAGCACCCAGTTCAGCAGGTCGCCGGCGGCGATGAAGTCGACGCGGATGAGGCGGGCACACGAGACGTTGACGATCGTCGCCGTACCGAGTTCGGCGTTCATCTTGCCGAGGGTCATCGCGATGTCGCCGACCAGCTGCCCGGAGAGCTCGACGCTGCCGACCTGCACCAGGTTGGCGTCCTCGGTGAGCTGGGACTCGAAGAAGCTGGTGGCGACGTCGCTCACGACCGAGAGCGGCGGTTGCGTCGTTCCTTGGTTCGAGCCGCTGACGCGCACCGTGCAGCGCGCCGCCTCCCAGGAAGGGGGGGAGACTTCGTAGGTCACGCAGTAGTCGATCGCGCCCTCGTCGAACTGGTCGGGGCGGTTGGCCATCCGCAGGGCATCGAGACGCACCTGCCAGAAGGCGGGATCGGCGTCGCGAGCCCCGTTCGGGGCGGCTTCCTGCAACACCGTGAACAGGCGCTCGCCGCTCATCCAGCGCATGTCGAGGTCCTGCGGAATCCAGCTGCGGAACAGCTCGCTCAGGCGCCCGCAGGCCTCCGCGTCGATGCCTTTCATCGCCGACCAGTCGAAGACCCAGGGCAGCGGCATCTGCAGCGCGAGCGACGAGAGCTTCGCGACCCCTTCGGCGTCGAGATAGTCCGGGCAGACCCAGCCGACCTGGCCTTCGACCCGCGTCTTGCTGGGCCGCTCTTCGCTGGCCGCCTCGGCGACGAGTCGCGGCAGCGAGAACCATTGCGGCGCGGACCAGCCGAACTGTTGCGCGTAGTCGAGCGCCAGGCTCTCGAACTTGTGCTGCTGGCCGACAGCGCGGTAGAAGTCGAACAGCACCAGCCACGTCTCGGCATGCTGGGACCGCGATCCACCCACACCGGTCAGCGTCAACAGCGCCTGCTCGCACTGCTCGAAATCGGCGTTGGCGAAGGCGATCACCGCCTCGTCGAGATCGGGATCGTGAGTCACCTCGTTGCTGACGGTGGCGAAGGCCTTCGAAAGCGCCTCCGGCACCGCATCCAGGTCGACGAGCGAAAGCGATCCGGTGCCGGGCGTTGCTGCTGCGACGGGGGCCGGGCTCGGGCGGGCAGGTGGCGGTGCTGGGACGGACGCGGCGGCTGGGGCCGGAGCTGGCGGGCGGCCCGGAACGGGGGCTGGCGCAGGCGCCGCCGCGCGCACGGTCGCTTCAGGCGCAACGAAATCGTCGACCCGCCCGCCTTGCGGCTCCGCCGGTGCCGGTCGCGGTGGGGTCGCGGTGGGAGGGCGGGCTTCGAGCGGAGCGGGCGCGGTGGGGGCGTTGTAGAACTCCGGACCCCGGCGCGTGGTGGCGGCGTAGTTGTCGCCGACCATCTGCTGCTCGATCTCGTCGATCTTCGCCTTGACACCAATGTCCTGGCGCGCGCCGCTGTCGGGATTGCGTGGCTCGGAATCGTCGAGTCGGGAAGATCCGCCGAGTGCCGCGAGCTGTTCGCCGGTCAGGCCCTCGCGGCGCACCTTGCGCAGCATGTCGAATTCGCGCTTGCGGACGAAATCGTTGCGCCGCTTGCGCTCGATCATCGCCTTCAGTTCGCCCTTGGCGTAGTCGTTCTCGCGCTGGTCTTCGGGGGGCGAGTCGATCTCGGCCCACTCCGTCGAAGGATTGGCCACGAACTTGACCACCTTGCGAAAGAAGCTCGTCGTGTCTTTGGGTTCGGGCATGTCGAGTGGGCGGTCAGCGAGTCATGCACCGCCGCCCATCAGGCGACGCCTGCCCGGTCGGATCCGACGCGACCGAACCACTGGCATTCGAGTCCGGCCTCGGGGGCGTTCGGGCAACCCCGGACGGCAGCCAGCCACGAATCCGAGGGGACGGACGGCCGTCCGGCCTCAGTCACCGAACATCTTTTGCTTGAGTTCACGCCGCTGTTGGGCCTCGAGGGACAGTGTAGCGGTCGGCCGCGCGATCAGCCGACCCAATCCGATGGGTTCGCCGGTTTCGTCACAGAAACCGTACTCGC
Organism: Burkholderiales bacterium; assembly: GCA_038318385.1. Taxonomy (GTDB): domain Bacteria; phylum Pseudomonadota; class Gammaproteobacteria; order Burkholderiales; family Burkholderiaceae_C; genus Schlegelella_A. Next base: position 54,434 of record JBBQCD010000011.1, read on the forward strand.
CGGATTCGATCCGCGCCAACGACTGTGAAATCTTCTTCAGCAGCTTGCGCTCCCGATCGCGGGTGCGCAGTTCCAACGCATGTTCTTCCTCGATGGTGGCCCGGTCCGCAGGATCGGGGACGATCGAGGTGTCTTCGCGCAAATGTTCCGTGGTCTCGCCGGCGTTGCTGAGGAGGTCGTCCTTGAGCGCCTGCAGCGTCACGCGGAAAAACTCGAGCTGCTTGTCGTTCATGTACTCCGATTCCGGCATCGCCAGGATCTCGGGCTCGGTCAGGTCGCGACCTGACTTCGACTTCCAGGCGTTGGCGAGTTTCGGATCGGACTTCTGGGCGTGCTTCGGGACGTCGAGTTCTAGGTTGTTCATCTGTCGGGTAGGCGGACGCGGCGGGGCGAACCGGTCGGCAAATCGGGAGGTAGGAGGCGGCAGGGGCATCTGCACCTGCGCCACGATGTACTTGGATGCGCCGCGACCCGTGCGTCGGGGCGGCGGCGGGGCCTCGCCGCCGACCTTCGGGGCCGGGGCGGGTGCGGGGCTCGGCGCTGCTGCAGCGGTGGACGGGGCGAGGGGCCGTTCGACCCCGTTAGGCCTCTTGGCGACCGCAGGCGGTTGGCTGGCGGCGGAGACCGCCGTCCTGGCCTTGGCGTGACTTGCCTTTTCAGCCGGGGGGTTCGCTGCGGCCTTCGGCGTCTTGCCAGCCGGCACGCTCTTGTCCTTGGCGGATTTCGAAGCGGGCAGGGGCTTGACGGCGGGCCGGGAGGGCGCCTTCGGTGTCATCTTCGCGCCGCTCTTGGCGGCCGGCTGGGAGGTCTTCGCCGCTGTCTTGACAGCGGTCTTGGCGGGCGATCTGGAGGCCGTCTTGGGGGCGGTCTTGGCGACGGGTTTGGCCGTCTTCTTGGCCACCGCCTTCTTGCTGGCGGCCGGCGTCTTCTTGATCGCTTTTTGGGCCATGATTTTTCTCAAGCTGTCTCCGGGCACCGCGGTTGATGGACCCTCACGACAAGGGAGCGGCTGAGAGACCGCGGTTTCACGCCGCCGCGGATTGTAGCGACGCAGACCGGCGTCTGGCGCTGCCATTTCGGGCCTGTTGCACCGCGGGCTCGACCGCGCTCGAGCAGGTCCCGATCGATCAGGCCAGGCACTGCTCCAGGCCCTGCTGGAACACGTCGCGCGGCAGGTCCAGCCCGATGAAGACCATCTTCGTGTTCTTCTTCTCGCCGGGGGCCCACTTCGGGCCGACGTCGCTGCCCATCAGCTGGTGCACGCCCTGGAAGATGACCTTGCGGTCCGTGCCCTTCATGAAGAGAACGCCTTTGTAACGCAGCATCTTCGGGCCGTAGACCTGGACGATGGCGCCGAGGAAGTCCTCGAGCTTGGCAGCGTTGAACGCGCGATCCGAGCGGAAAACGAAAGACTTGACGTCGTCGTCGTGCACATGGTGGTGCGGGTGGTCGCAGTGCTCGCCGTGCTCGTGGTCGTGGTGGTCGTGGTCGTGGTCGTGGTCGTCGGCCTTGAGGAAGTCAGGGTCGATGTCGAGCTTGGCGTTGAGATTGAAGCCCTTGAGGTCGAACACGTCGGCCAGCGGCACCTCCCCGAAATGGACGCGGCGCTGCGGCGCGCGCGGATTCATGTGCTTGATGCGATGGATCAAGGCCTCGACGGTGGCATCGTCAACGAGGTCGGTCTTGCTGATGAAGATCTGGTCGGCGAAGCCGATCTGGCGGCGCGCCTCCTGGCGGGTGTCGAGCTGCCCCTCGGCGTGCTTGGCGTCGACCAGGGTCAGGATCGAGTCCAGCAGGTAGCTTTCGGCGATCTCGTCGTCCATGAAGAAGGTCTGCGCCACGGGGCCTGGATCGGCCAGGCCGGTGGTCTCGATCACCACTCGATCGAAGTCGAGCTCGCCCTTCCTCTTCTTCTCGGCCAGGTCCGCCAGCGTGGTCCGCAGATCCTCGCGGATGGAGCAGCAGACGCAGCCGTTGTTCAACTGAATGATCTGTTCCTTGCTGTCCTGGACGAGGATCTCGTTGTCGATGTTCTCGTCGCCGAACTCGTTCTCGATCACGGCGATCTTCTGGCCATGCGCCTCGGTCAGCACCCGCTTGAGCAATGTGGTCTTGCCGGAGCCGAGAAAACCGGTGAGGATGGTGGCGGGGATGAGGCTCATGGCGAATAGGACCTTGCGCAAGCGGAGGAGACCCCAGTTGGGGGCCGGCGACTGTCTTTCAAGGTAGCAGAACTGTCAAGCCGCGCCAGTGCGCTGCGGGTGGCCTCATCGGGTAAGCTTCCCGCCTTCATCAACCCGGGCCGCGCCACCGCCGCCCGGCACCGAATGTCCGAAGTTCCATCCAGCCGCTCCGTGCGCGCCGGCGACAGGCCGGAAGCCCTGCGCGAGCGGCGCGGCCTGTTCCAGAAGATCCTCGAACTCGTCGCCCCGGGTCCCGACTCGCGCGCGCAGCTGATCGAGTCGCTCGCCGATGCCGAGCACAAGGAGGTGATCGCGCCCGAGTCGCGGATGATGCTCGAGGGCGTGCTACGGATGGCCGACCTGACCGCCGGCGACGCCATGGTCGCTGCGCCGCGGATGGACCTGCTCGACATCGACGCCGCCTACGACGACCTGCTGCACAGCGTGATCGAGGCCGGCCATTCGCGCTTTCCCGTCTTCGAGGGCCGGCGCGAGAACGTCATCGGGATCCTCATGGCCAAGGACCTGCTGAAGCTGCAGCGCTCGCCGGACCTCAATCTGCGCACCCTGTTGCGCCCGGCGGTGTTCGTGCCCGAGTCCAAGGGGCTGAACGAGCTGCTGCGCGACTTCCGCGCCAACCGCAACCACCTGGCGATCGTCATCGACGAGTTCGGCATGACCGCCGGCCTGATCACGATCGAGGACGTGCTCGAGGAGATCGTCGGCGAGATCGAGGACGAATTCGACGACAAGGACGGCGAGTCCGGCATCTACACGCTCGCCGACGGCAGCCAGCGTGTCGCCGGCGACGTCGAGATCGAGGCCGTGAACGATGCCTTCGGCAGCGCCTTCCCGATCGACGAGTTCGAGACCATCGGCGGCTTCGTGGCCCACGAGATGGGCTACGTGCCGCGACGCGGTGAAGCGGCCGTCGTCGGCGGGCTGGTGTTCACGGTCATGCTGACGCGCGGCGGCGCCGTGCGCTGGTTCAAGGTGACCCGCGCGCCCGAAGCGGCGCTCGGCTCCGACGGCGCTTGAACGCAGCGGTCGACCCGGCGCGGGCCGGGCACCGCCCCCTCCCGCGCCTGCCGCTGGCGCTCGACGCCGCGCTTGTGGCGCTGGCCGGTGCGCTCCAGACCTGCGCCTTCGTGACGACCGCGGCCTGGCCATTGCCGTTGCTGGCAGCGGCTCTGCTCGCCGACCGGGCCAGCCGACGCCCGCCGCTGGGCGCCGCCGCACTCGGTCTGGCCTTCGGCAGCGCCTGGCTCGGCGCCGGGACCTGGTGGCTCTTCGTCAGCCTGCACCGTTACGGCGGCCTGCCGGCATGGATGGCCGTGATCGCGGTGGCGCTGCTCAGCATCCTGTTGTCGGCCTATCTCGCACTGGCGATGGCGGGCTTTGCACGCTGGCGCAGCGGCCGCGCCGGACGTGATGCGCTGCTCTTCGCGGCGGTCTGGCTGCTCGCCGAACTCGCCCGCGCCGTCATCTTCACCGGATTCCCGTGGATTGCCAGCGGCTACGCCCAGGTCGATTCGCCGCTGGCAGGCTATGCCCCGTGGGTCGGCGTCTATGGCATCGGCTGGATCGGCGCGGCGCTGGCGGCCTGGCTCGCGCTGAGCCGGCCGTGGCTGCGCGGCTGGCGCGGCGGCACGATTGCCGCGGGAGGCGTGGCAGTGGTGCTGGGCGGCGGTGTCGTCGCCGGGCTGGCGCAGTTCTCCGAGGCCGGCAACCGCCTGACCGTTACGCTGCTGCAGGGGAACGTGCCTCAGGACGAAAAGTTCGCGGTCGAGCGCCTGCCGGAGACGATGGCGTGGACCCGGGGGCAGCTGCTGGCGGCGCGCGGCGCGCTGGTGGTGGCCCCGGAGACCGTCATCCCGCTGCTGCCGGAGCAACTCGATCCGGCCGACTGGCAGCCGCTTCTCGACCACTTTCATCAGGGTGCGCAGGCCGCGATCGTCGGACTGCCGCTCGGCAACGAGGCGGTCGGCTACACCAACTCGGCTGCTGCCATCTCGGCCGCGACCTCCGGGCTGACCGACGGCTACTACCGCTACGACAAGCACCACCTGGTGCCGTTCGGCGAGTTCATCCCGACGGGCTTTCGCTGGTTCACCCGGCTGATGAACATCCCGCTCGGCGACTTCAACCGGGGCGGGCTCGACCAGCCGTCGTTCGCGTTCGGCGGCGAACGCATCGCCCCGAACATCTGCTATGAGGACCTGTTCGGCGAGGAACTGGCAGCCCGCTTCGCCGATCCGGCGAAGGCGCCGACGATCTTCGCCAACATCAGCAACATCGCCTGGTTCGGCCAGACCAGCGCCGTCGAGCAGCACCTGCAGATCTCGCGGATGCGCACGCTCGAGTTCCAGCGGCCGATGCTGCGCGCCACCAACACCGGTGCGACCGTGGTGATCGACCATCGCGGACACGTCACCGCGGCGCTCGCGCCGTACACGCAGGGCACGCTCGACGGCAGCGTCGAGGGCCGGCGCGGCCTGACGCCGTTCGCGCGCTGGGCCGCGGCGTTCGGTCTCTGGCCGGCATGGCTGCTCGGTGCGGGCCTCGTGCTGGCGCTCGCCGGCGGCACGCGCCCTAGAATCGAACGCTGATCGGGCGCCTCGTCGCGGCGCGCGACGCAACCACGAGCGTCATGCTGACCTTCCAGCAAATCATCCTGCGCCTGCAGTCGTACTGGGCCTCCCAGGGCTGCGCTCTGCTGCAGCCCTACGACATGGAAGTCGGTGCCGGCACCAGCCACACCGCGACCTTCCTGCGCGCACTCGGCCCCGAGCCCTGGAAGGCGGCCTACGTGCAGCCGAGCCGGCGACCGAAGGACGGTCGCTACGGCCAGAACCCGAACCGCCTGCAGCATTATTACCAGTACCAGGTGGTGCTGAAGCCGGCGCCGGCAAACATCCTCGAGCTCTATGTCGGCTCGCTCGAAGCGCTCGGCTTCGACCTGAAAGCCAACGACATCCGTTTCGTCGAGGACGACTGGGAGAACCCGACGCTCGGCTGCTGGGGCCTGGGCTGGGAGGTCTGGCTCAACGGCATGGAGGTGACGCAGTTCACCTACTTCCAGCAGGTCGGCGGCATCGACTGCAAGCCGATCACCGGCGAGATCACCTACGGCCTTGAGCGCCTGGCGATGTACCTGCAGGGCGTCGACAGCGTCTACGACCTGGTCTGGACCGAAGGCCTCACCTACGGCGACGTCTATCACCAGAACGAGGTCGAACAGAGCACCTACAACTTCGAGCACAGCGATGTCGAATTCCTGCTCGGCGCGTTCGGTGCTCACGAGAAGCAGTCCCGCCATCTGATGGAGCAGCACCTGGCGCTGCCGGCCTACGAACAGCTGCTCAAGGCCGGTCACAGCTTCAACCTCCTCGATGCCCGCGGCGCGATCAGCGTCACCGAGCGCGCGGCCTACATCGGCCGCATCCGCAACCTCGCCCGCGCCGTCGCCCAGAGCTATGTCGACAGCCGGGCGCGCCTCGGCTTCCCGATGGCGCCCCGGGCCTGGGCAGAGGAAGTCGTCGCCCAGCTCGAGAAGAAGGCCGCATGACGGTCCGCAACCTGCTCGTCGAGCTCTTCGTCGAGGAACTGCCGCCGAAGGCGCTAAAGGCGCTGGGCGCGGCGTTCGCCGAGCGCATCGGCGACGGTCTCGCGCGCCAGCAGCTCTGTTCCGGGGTCACGGCGCCGACCGCTTTCGCGAGTCCCCGGCGGCTGGCCGCGTGGATCCCCGACGTGCAGGCGCGCGCTGCCGAGCGCACGGAGCGGGTCAAGCTGATGCCTTCGAGCGTCGGTCTGAATGCGGCCGGCGAGCCGACGCCGGCGCTGCTGAAGAAGCTCGCCGCGCTCGGCGCCGATGGCTCTGCCGTCGGGCGGCTGCAGCGCCAGGGCGAGGGCAAGGCGGAGGCGCTGTTTCTCGACAGCACGATCGCCGGCAAGACTCTTTCCGAAGGCCTGCAGCTTGCGCTCGACGACGCCCTCGCCAAGCTGCCGATCCCGAAGGTGATGCAGTACCAGCTCGCCGACGGCTGGACCACCGTGCAGTTCGTGCGGCCCGCGCACCGCCTGGTGGCGCTGCACGGCGCCGACGTCGTGCCGGTCCGTGCCCTCGGCCTGGAGGCGGGGCGGACGACGCAGGGTCACCGCTTCGAGGCCGCGCTGCCGGTGATCGAGCTGCGCGACGCCGACAGCTACGCCGCGCAACTGCGCGACGAGGGCGCCGTCATCGCGAGCTTCGCCGAGCGCCGCGAAGAGATCGCACGCCAGCTGGCGGCTGCCGCACAGCGCGAGGGTCTGACTCCGGTCGACGACGATGCGCTGCTCGACGAGGTGACGGCGCTGGTCGAGCGCCCCCACGTGCTGCTCTGTCGCTTCGAGGCCGAGTTTCTCGAGGTGCCGCCGGAGTGCCTGATCCTGACGATGAAGGCGAACCAGAAGTACTTTCCGCTGCTCGACGCGGCCGGGCGCCTGACGGAGCGCTTCCTCGTCGTCAGCAACATCCGGCCGGAAGACCCGAGCCGGGTGATCGAGGGCAACGAGCGCGTCGTGCGACCGCGCCTCGCGGACGCCAAGTTCTTCTTCGACCAGGACCGGCGCCGCACGCTGGCCTCGCGCGTCGCCGGGCTCGACAAGGTGGTCTACCACGGCAAGCTCGGCACGCAGGGCGCGCGCGTCGCCCGCATCCGCCGGATCGCGCGCTGGGTCGCCGAACGCATCGGCGCCGACGTCGCGCAGGCCGAGCGGGCCGCCGAGCTCGCCAAGGCCGACCTGCTGACCGACATGGTCGGCGAGTTCCCGGAACTGCAGGGCATCATGGGCGGCTACTACGCCCAGCACGATGGCGAAGCGCCGGCGGTGGCGCGCGCCATCGCGGCGCAGTATGTCAACCGGCGCGGCGACCAGGACGGCGCGATCAACCTTGTCGGCGAGGCCTTGCTGCTGGCCGACCGGGTCGAGACCCTGGTCGGCATCTGGGGCATCGGCCTCAAGCCCACCGGCGAGAAAGATCCGTTCGCCTTGCGCCGCCATGCGCTAACGCTGATCCGTTCCTTCGAGCTGCTGGGCGTGGCCGGCGCCATCGCCGAGGCGATCGCGCCGGCCGGCGACCGCGACGTTCCGTCGAGGTCGACGTTGGACCTGCACGGGTTGCTGCAGTTCGCGAGCACGACCTTCGACGCCACCCAACTCCAGCCCGACACTGTCCCCCAGGTCGAGGCCTTCATCTACGAGCGCTACGCCAACCAGCTCGCCACCACCTTCGACGTGCGCACGGTCGATGCGGTCATCGGCCAGCGCCCGCCGCTGCAGCAGGTGGCGCGTCGCCTCGAGGCGGTGCGGGCGTTCCAGGGCCTCGAGGAGTCCGCGGCACTGGCTGCGGCGAACAAGCGCGTCGGCAACATCCTGAAGAAGGTCGACGGGCAGGCGCCCGCCGCGGTCGATGCCGCCCTGCTGCGCGAACGTGACGAGATCGCCCTGCACGGCGCACTCGTGCGCGTCGCACCGCTGGCCCAAGCCCACTTCGCGAGTGGCGACTACGCCGCTTCGCTGCGGGAACTGGCGGCCCTGCGCGCGCCGGTCGATGCGTTCTTCGACAGCGTCATGGTCAATGCGGACGATCCGGCGCTGCGCGCGAATCGCCTGGCGTTGCTCGCGGGGCTGTTCCGTGCGATGAACCGCGTCGCCGACCTGGCCAAGCTCGCCGCATGACGCCGCCCAAGCTGATCATCCTCGACCGCGACGGCACGATCAACGAGGATCGCGACGACTTCGTCAAGTCGCCGGAAGAGTGGATTCCGATCGCGGGTTCGCTCGAGGCGATCGCCCGCCTCAACCACGCGGGTTGGCACGTCGTCGTCGCGACGAACCAGTCGGGCCTGGGTCGCGGCCTTTTCGACACGACGATGCTCAACGCGGTGCACACCAAGATGAACCAGGCCCTGGCGCATGTCGGCGGACGCGTCGATGCGGTCTTTTTCTGCCCGCACGGTCCGAGCGAGGGTTGTCTGTGTCGCAAGCCCCTGCCGGGGCTGTTTAACCTCATCGGCGAGCGCTACGGCGTGGCGCTCGGTGACGTGCCGGTGGTCGGCGATTCGCTGCGCGATCTGCAGGCCGGTGTGGCGGCCGGCTGCGTCCCGCACCTCGTGCGCACCGGCAAGTCCGCCAACCTTTCGGACGACCAGCTCGGCCAGCTCCAGCGGGAGGTGCCCGGCACGCAGGTGCATGACGATCTCGCGGCATTCGCCGAGTGGCAGATCCAGGGCCAGCGCGCCGAGCGCGGTGCGCTTGGCCACCACGACTCCGGCTTCGGTCGGCTCGAATGATGCGCGCCTGGTACGCCCTGCGCTCGGCGCTCTACGTGCTGTTCCTCATCGCGACCGTCGTGCCTTGGGCGACGGTGGTGGTGCTGATGTCTGTCTTCGTCCGCGGCAACGTCATCTACTGGAGCTGCGTCGGCTGGCTGCGCCTCTCGATCTGGGGGGCCCGGGTCATCTGCGGCGTCCGCGCGCGCCTGCACGGTTTCGACAACCTCCCCGATTCACCGGTCGTGCTGCTGCCCAAGCACCAGTCGACCTGGGAGACGCTGGCCTTCCCGGGGTTGATGCCGCACCCGTTGTGCTACGTCTTCAAGCGCGAGCTGCTCTACATTCCATTTTTCGGCTGGGCGATGTCGCGCATGGACATGATCCACATCGACCGCAGCAAGCGCACCGAGGCCTGGAACCGGGTCTCCGAGCAGGGCCGGCGCTTCATGGCGATGGGCCACTGGGTCATCATGTTCCCGGAAGGCACGCGCGCGCCGCGCGGCGGCAAGGGCACCTACAAGAGCGGCGGCACGCGCCTGGCGATCGCGACCGAGCGTCCGGTGCTGCCGATCGCGGTGACGTCGGCACGCTGCTGGCCGCGCAAGAGCTTCATCCTGCGCCCGGGCGTGATCGACGTCTCCGTCGGGCGGCCGATCCCCTCGACCGGTCGGCAGCCGGACGAGCTGATGCGCGAGGTCGAGACCTGGATCGAGGCAGAGATGCGTCGCCTCGATCCCGAGGCCTATGCCGGCGAGGCGGCTGCCGCCGGATTGACGAGTCCCGCCCGATGAGGTGGCGCCGGCTGTTCTCGAATCCGGCGCAGGGTTCGTTGTTCGAGGCTGCGGAGGCCCCATCAGGGCCGCCGCCGCAGGTCGAGCCGCCGCCCGAACCGCGGGCCCGGCTGCAACCTGAGCCCGAGTTGCCGACGGGGCAGTTGCAGCCGGGCCCGTTCGTCGTCGATGCAGCCGAAGTATTCCCGTCGTCCTCGACGCTCGAGAGCGTCCTCGCACCCGCGGTGTTCCGGCATCCGCAGGCCGAGCGCGAGATCCGGCTCGGCGGCCATGTCGTCGGCTTTGCGCTGAGGCGCGCGCGGCGACGCACGATCGGCTTCGTCGTCGGTGTCGAAGGGCTCAGCGTCAGCGCTCCGCGCTGGGTCGGCGTGCGCGAGATCGAAGCCGCGCTCGTCGAGAAGGGCGACTGGATCCTGAAGAAGCTGCGCGAGCAGCAGGAGCGGGCACGCCGGCTGCAGGAGTCCCGCATCGACTGGCGCGACGGAACGACGATCCCGTTTCTCGGTGAGACGGTGATCGTCGTCCTCGATCCACGCGCCAGCGGCGCGCCAGGGGGCACGGTTCTGAACACCGACGCGCAGGCGTTGCCCGGCGTGGCGCGGCTGACGCTGCACGTCGCGCTCGGTCAGGCCGCCACCGCGGCGCAGATCCGCGATGCGGTGCAGAGCTGGCTGCAGCGTCAAGCGCGGCGCCTCTTCGAGGAGCGCTGCCGGCTCTACGCCGATCGCCTCGGCGTGCGCTACACCCGCCTCGCGCTGTCGTCGGCGCAGACGCGCTGGGGCAGCGCGAATGCGAACGGGGCGATCCGCCTGAACTGGCGGCTGATCCATTTCGCGCTGCCGACGATCGACTACGTGGTCGCCCACGAGCTGGCGCACCTGCGCGAGATGAACCACAGCCCGCGCTTCTGGGACGTCGTGCGCTCGGTGGTGCCGGAGTACGAGCGGGCGCGCGGCGAGTTGCGGTCGGACACACTGCCGGCCTTCGACTGAGGCGGATCGCGGTCCGGCTCCGCCCGAAGAGCCGAACCGCGTTGCCGGGTCCGCCCAGCGCCCGGATCGATCACACCGCCGCCCTATCCAGCGAGATGCCGCCATGAAACCCGCAGACCCCGATTTCGAGCTCCGCTGCCGGGCATCCTTTGCGCGTCAGCCGGCGATGGCGACGCTCGGCATCGTCCTCGACGAGGTCGGTCCCGGCCGGGTCACCGTCTCGATGCATCACCAAGCCTCGCTGGCGCAGCAGCACGGCTTCGTCCACGCCGGCATCGTCGCCACCGCCCTTGATACCGCCTGCGGCTACGCGGCGTTCACGTTGATGCCTGCCGATGCCGGGGTGCTGACGATCGAGTTCAAGGTCAACCTGCTGGCGCCGGCGCTCGGCCCCGATCTGCGATTCGAGGCGCTGGTCACCAAGGCCGGACGCACGATCAGCGTCGTCGATGCGCGGGCGTTCCAGTCCGGGCCCGATGAGCCTGCCAGGAAGCTGGTCGCGACGATGACCGCGACCATCATGACCGTCGTCGGGCGCGCCGACGTGCGCCACTAGGCGCGTTCGCTTCGCCGGTCGGCGCCTGTGTGGGGGCTCGGGCGGCGACATTGCCGTCGCGCTCCTAACGCCCGCCGTCCGCCGTCTGCCATCCGCCGACTGCCGACTGCCGACTGCCGACTGCCGATTGCCCATCGCCGCCGCCGCCACTCTCGCGGCAACGCGGCGCCGTTAAGCTCGCAGGCGTACGCAACGCGTTCAGGAGACAGCCATGCCCCATCTTCCCGGCCTCAGTTTCGACCTCGGCGAGACCATCGGCATGCTGCGCGACTCGGTGCAGCAGTTCGCCGATGCGGAGATCGCGCCGCGTGCGGCCGACATCGACCGCGACAACCTGTTTCCGGCCGACCTCTGGAAGAAGCTCGGCGCCCTCGGCCTGCACGGCATGACGGTGAAGGAGGAGTACGGCGGCAGCGACCTCGGCTACCTGGCGCACATCGTCGCGATGGAAGAGGTCTCGCGCGCTTCGGCCTCGGTCGGCCTGTCGTACGGCGCCCACTCGAACCTGGCCGTCAACCAGCTGCATCGCAACGGCAGCGCGGCGCAGAAGAAGAAGTACCTCCCCAAGCTCGTCTCGGGCGAACACGTCGGCGCGCTCGCGATGAGCGAGCCGAACGCCGGCTCCGACGTCGTCAGCATGAAATTGCGCGCCGACCTCAAGGGCGACCGCTACGTCCTCAACGGCTCGAAGATGTGGATCACCAACGGCGGCGACGCCGACACGCTGATCGTCTACGCCAAGACCGACCTGGCCAAGGGCGCCGGCGGCATGACGGCCTTCATCGTCGAGAAGGGCTTCAAGGGACTGTCCTTCGGCAACAAGCTCGACAAGCTCGGCATGCGGGGATCCAATACCTACCCGGTCTTCTTCTCCGATTGCGACGTGCCGGCCGAGAACGTGCTCGGCGCCGAGGGCGGTGGCGTCAAGGTGCTGATGAGCGGCCTCGACTACGAGCGCGCGGTGCTGTCCGGCGGGCCGCTCGGCATCATGGCGGCCTGCATGGACGCGGTGCTGCCGTTCGTCCACGAGCGCAAACAGTTCGGCCAGTCGATCGGCGAGTTCCAGCTGATGCAGGGCAAGATCGCCGACCTCTACACGACCTGGTCGGCGTCGCGCGCCTACGTCTACGCGGTCGGCCAGGCCTGCGACCGCGGCGACCACTCGCGCACGCTGCGCAAGGACGCCGCCGGCGCGATCCTCTATTCCGCCGAGAAGGCGACCTGGATGGCGGGCGAGGCGATCCAGGCCCTCGGTGGCGTCGGCTACACCAACGAGTATCCGGTGGGACGCCTCTGGCGCGACGCCAAGCTCTACGAGATCGGCGCCGGCACCAGCGAGATCCGGCGCATGCTGATCGGCCGCGAGCTCTACGCCGAGTCGATGTGAGCCCGGGGGCGCCGCAGACGGTGGTGTCGGCCGTCCCCGGTGCCGCCCGATGCCAAGCTCGGCGGTGAGCCGGCGGCGCGGAGACTCCCCGGGACGCTGCAGGCAGATCGCTTTTCGTAAACTGGCCGGCACCATCGACGCCATGACCGAAGCCGCCTTCCCCCCCGCGCTGACCGACCTGCGCGCCTTCCACATCGCCCAGGCGATGCTGCAGGGCTTCGACCGCCACTACACCTTGTTCCGCGAGGCCAGCGCCGCCGCCAAGCAGCGTTTCGAGGCCTCGGACTGGCACGGCCAGCAGCGTGCGCTGCGTGAGCGCATCGAGTACTACGACCTGCGGGTCGACGAGGCCGCCGAGCGGCTGCAGCGGGACTACCAGGCGAAGGCGTTGCCGAAGGACGTGTGGCAGCAGGTCAAGCTGCACTACATCGGCCTGCTGGTCGAGCACCACCAGCCCGAGTGCGCCGAAACGTTCTTTAATTCGGTGACGACGAAGATCCTGCACCGCAGCTACTTCCACAACGACTTCCTGTTCGTGCGCCCGGCGGTCTCGACCGAATACATCGAGAACGACGAACCGGCGGCGCTGCCGACCTACCGCGCCTACTACCCGACGCGCGAGACGCTGCGCGAGACGTGGCTGCGCATCGTCAACAACTTCCAGCTCGAGTCCGAGTTCGTCGACCTGGAACGGGACGTCGACGCGGTTCAGGCCGCGGTCGACGCCGAGCTCGGGCAGTACCAGATGCGCACCAACTTCCAGGTCCAGGTGCTGTCGTCGCTGTTCTTCCGCAACAAGGGCGCCTACGTCGTCGGCAAGGTCATCAACGGCTACCACGAGACCCCGTTCGCGCTGCCGATCCTGCATGCCGAGGACGGCCGCCTGATCATCGACACGGTGCTCTTCGGCGAGGACGACCTGCTGCTGCTGTTCAGCTTCGCCCGTGCCTATTTCATGGTGGCGATGGAGGTGCCGTCGGCCTACGTGCACTTCCTTCGGTCGCTGATGCCGAGGAAGCCGCGCTCGGAAATCTACAGCGCGCTCGGCCTGCAGAAGCAGGGCAAGAACCTCTTCTACCGCGACTTCCTGATGCACATGCGGCACTCGTCTGACATGTTCCGCACCGCGCCCGGCATCAAAGGCATGGTGATGCTGGTGTTCGACCTGCCGAGCTTCCCCTACGTCTTCAAGGTGATCAAGGACTTCTACCCGGCCCAGAAGGAAACGACACGCGAGCTGATCCAGTCGAAGTACCTGCTGGTCAAGCAGCACGACCGGGTCGGGCGCATGGCCGACACGCTCGAATACAGCAACGTCGCCTTCCCGCGGGCGCGCTTCGAGGACGAGCTCGTCGCCGAGCTGCGCCATTTCTGCCCCAGCCTGATCGAGGACGACGGGGACTCCCTGGTGATCCGCCACGTCTACATCGAACGCCGCATGACCCCGCTGAACATCTTCCTGCAGGACGCCACCCCGGCGCAGACGGAGCACGCGGTGATCGAGTACGGCAACGCCATCAAGGACATGGTGCGGGCCAACATCTTCCCCGGCGACATGCTCTGGAAGAACTTCGGCGTCACCCGCCATGGCAAGGTCGTCTTCTACGACTACGACGAGATCGAGTACCTGACCGACTGCACGTTCCGCAAGGTCCCGCAGGCCCGCAACGAGGAGGAGGAGATGTCGGGCGAGGTCTGGTACCGGGTCGGCCCGAAGGACGTCTTTCCCGAGACGTTCGAACCCTTCCTGCTCGGCAACCCGGCCATCCGCGAGGTCTTCATGCGTCACCACGCCGACCTGCTCGATGCGGCCTTCTGGCAAGGCCACAAGGAGGAGATCCTCGCCGGCTACGTGCATGATGTCTTTCCCTACGAGGCGCAACGCCGCTTCGTCCACCGGCGGCGCGGCGCTGCCCCGGCGCCGGTGGGCTCGATGGCCGCATTGGCCCGACCCTGATTCATTCTGAGGAGCCCTTCATGAGCGATTCCATCGTCATCGTTTCCGCCGCCCGCACGCCGATCGGCGGCCTGCTCGGCGACTTCAGCGGCGTCGCCGCGCATCAGCTCGGCGCCGTCGCCATCAAGGCCGCGGTCGAGCGCGCCGGCGTTCCCGGCGACTCCGTCGATGAGGTCCTGATGGGCAACTGCCTGATGGCCGGGCAGGGCCAGGCTCCTGCACGCCAGGCGGCGCTCGGCGCCGGCCTGCCGCAGTCGGCCGGCGCGGTCACGCTGTCGAAGATGTGCGGCTCGGGCATGCGCGCGATGATGTTCGCCCACGACATGCTGAAGGCCGGGTCGGCCGAGATCCTCGTCGCCGGCGGCATGGAAAGCATGACCAACGCCCCGCACCTGATGTTCGCGCGCAAGGGCGTGAAGTACGGCGCCACGCCGATGTACGACCACATGGCCATCGACGGCCTCGAGGACGCCTACGAGCGCGGCCGTGCGATGGGCGTCTTCGCGGAGGAGTGCGTCGCCAAGTACGCCTTCACCCGCGAGGCGATGGATCGCTTCGCCATCGCCTCCACGGAGCGTGCGAAGAAGGCCAACGAAGACGGCAGTTTCGACTGGGAGATGGCGCCGGTGATGGTTCCGGCCAAGGGCGGCGAGACCGCGATCAGGTTCGACGAACAGCCGTTCAAGGCCAAGCTCGACAAGATCCCGGGCCTCAAGGCCGCCTTCAAGAAGGACGGCACGATCACCGCGGCGACCTCATCGAGCATTTCCGACGGCGCCGCGGCGCTGGTGCTGATGCGCGAGTCGACGGCGAAGAGCCGCGGGGTCACGCCGATCGCACGCATCGTCGGCCATTCGGTCCACGCGCAGGCGCCGAACTGGTTCACGACCGCGCCGGTCGGGGCGATCGAGAAACTGCTGAAGAAGGCCGGCTGGAAGGCCGGCGACGTCGACCTCTGGGAAGTCAACGAGGCCTTCGCCGCGGTGACGATGGCGGCCATGACCGAGTTCAAGCTGCCGCACGAGATCGTCAACGTCCACGGCGGCGCGGTCGCGCTCGGCCACCCGATCGGCGCCAGCGGCGCGCGCATCGTCGTCACCCTGCTGGGCGCGCTGCGCAAGCACGGGAAGAAGCGCGGCGTCGCGGCGCTGTGCATCGGTGGCGGCGAGGCCACCGCCGTGGCGATCGAACTGCTTTGAGCTTCGCACCCGGTCTGCAGGCAGGGGAAACGCGCCGATGAACGTCATCGTCATCGGCGCGTCTCGCGGCATCGGCCTCGAGTTCGTCCGCCAGTACCGTGCCGACGGCGCCGTCGTCACGGCGACCGCGCGCGACGCCGCCGGCCTGGCGCGCCTGGTGGCGCTCGGCGCGACCGCGCTGACGCTCGACGTCGCCGACGACGCCAGTGCGGCGGGCCTGGCCTGGCAGCTCGAAGGCGGGGCCTTCGACATCGCGATCGTCAACGCCGGCATCTCCGGCGACCTGGTCGCGCCGCTGTCGCCGCCAGCGCAAGCCAATTTCGACGCGGTTATGCGCACCAACGTCCTCGGGCCGATGCGCGTCATCCCGCAGCTCGCCGATGTGCTGGCACCGGGCGCGAAGCTCGCGGTGCTGTCGTCGCGAATGGGCTCGATCGGCAGCCGGACCCGCGCCACGAGCTGGCTCTACCGGGCCTCGAAGGCGGCTGTCAACTCGGTACTGATGGACACGGCGCTGACGCTCGGCGACCGCGCCGCCTGCGTCGCCTTCCACCCCGGCTGGGTCCGCACCGACATGGGCGGGAAGGGCGCCGACATCGACGTCGAGACCAGCGTTCAGGGCATGCGCGAGGTCATCGCCGCACTGAAGCCCGGCGAGGGCGGCGTCTTCCGCAACCACGACGGCGCGACCATTCCGTGGTGAGCAGCGCCAGCCCTGAGGAGCCGGCGGCCACGACCCTGCCGGCGCACGTCGGCGAGACCTTCACCAAGCTCGTGCGGCTGGGCACCGACGACATTCGCGCGTTCGCGGACGCCGTCGACGATCGCAATCCGCTGCACCATGACCTCGAGGTCGCGCGCGCTGCTGGCTACCCGGGTTTGATCGCCAGCGGCACGCAGGTCGGCAGCCTGCTGATGGCCCTGACCGCGACCCACTTTTCGCAACCCGCCGCCGGCGGCATCGCGCGCTCGGGCCTCGGCATGGGTTTCGACATCCGATTTCGAGCCGTGGTGCTGGCCGACGAGGAGATCGAATTGCGCTGGCGCGTGACGGCATTGCACCGCAAGGACCGCCTCGACGGCTGGATCGCCCAGCTCGAGGGCAGCGCCAGTTCCGCGCGCGGGCTCCTTCTGAGCGCCACCGGCACGCTGTTGCTGCGCATCGCGGTGACCGCATGAGACTGGGCGACGACCACCGGGCCGTGCAGGACGCCGTGCGCGACTACGTGCAGGCTGAGATCGCGCCCCACGCTGCGAAGTGGGATCGCGACAGTCATTTCCCGAAGGCCGAGCTGCGCGCCCTTGCCGATCTCGGCTGCTACGGCGTCGCCGTGCCCACCGAGTGGGACGGTGCCGGCCTCGACTACCTGGCGCTGGCGGTGATCCTCGAGGAGATCGCCGCCGGCGACGGTGCCACCTCGACCATCGTCAGCGTCAACAACTGTCCGGTCTGTTCGATCCTGATGGCCTGGGGCAGCGCTGCGCAGAAGGACGCCTGGCTCAAGCCGCTGGCCCGCGGCGACATGCTCGGTGCGTTCTGCCTGACCGAGCCGCATGTCGGTTCCGAGGCGGGTGGCCTGAAGACGACCGCGACGCGCGATGGCGACGGTTATGTGCTCGACGGCGTCAAGCAGTTCATCACCAGCGGCAAGAATGGCGACGTCGCCATCGTCATGGCCGTCACCGACAAGGCCGCGGGCAAGAAGGGCATCAGCGCCTTCATCGTGCCGACGGCGAGTGCCGGCTACCACGTCGACCGCATCGAGGACAAGCTCGGCCAGCATGCCAGCGACACCGCCCAGATCCGCCTCGAGAACTGCCGCATCCCTGCCGGGCATCTTCTGGGCGAGGAAGGCCAGGGCCTGAAGATCGCGCTCTCGGGACTGGAGGGTGGACGCATCGGCATCGGTGCCCAGTCGATCGGCATGGCGCGTGCCGCCTTCGACGCCGCGCTCCGCTATTCCAAGGAGCGCGTGGCCTTCGGCAAGCCGATCTTCGAACACCAGGCCTTGCAGTTCCGGCTCGCCGACATGGCCACGCAGATCGAGGCCGCGCGCCAGCTGGTGCACCACGCGGCGAGCCTGAAGGACGCCGGGGTACCCTGCCTGAAGGAGGCGGCGATGGGCAAGCTCTTCGCGAGCGAGATGGCCGAGCGCGTCTGCAGCGCGGCGATCCAGATCCACGGCGGCTACGGCTATGTCGCCGACTTCCCCGTCGAGCGCATCTACCGCGACGTGCGCGTCTGCCAGATCTACGAAGGCACCAGCGACGTGCAGAAGATCCTCATCGGCCGGGCGCTGGCCTAGCCTGCCGCCAACTCGGACCCGCCGGACATGAACGAGCACGCCGCCCGCGAGGTCACGCTGCTCGAGGCCTTCGAGACTTCGCAGCCGGGAAGCCCGAGCTGGACCGATGAGGACCGCCTCTGGGCCGACCGGGTCGCGCGCGAGGCCATTGGCGCCGACGTCGACGACGACGGCTTCGTGATCGAGCGGGCGCGGCATGCCTTCCAGCGCCTGGGTCCGCGCGAGCCGTTGGCGGCGCGCTGGCGGGCCGATCCGCTCTGGCACGCGCGCTGGATCGGCGGCGTCGCCCTGATCGCCTTCGGCCTCGGCCTCGTCGCCGACAGCATCGGCGGCACCCAGCGCATCAACCTGCTGGCGCCGCCGCTGTGGGGCGTGCTGGCGTGGAATGCGGTGATCTACCTGGCCCTGCTGGCGACGCTGCTGGCCGGGCTGCTGCGCGGCAAGGCACGCCCTGCCGGGCGGATCGTGCGGGCGATGCAGGGACTGCTGCGGGTTCGCCGGCGGCTGCCGCGCGCGTCGTCCGGAGGCAGCGCCGGCGCGTTGCGACGCTTCGTCGCCCTCTGGTCTGCGCGCGTCGGCCGCCTCTCCCTGCTGCGCGCCGAGACGGTTCTTCACACCGGCGCCGCAGCGCTGGCGCTCGGCTTGATCGCCGGCCTGTACGCGCGCGGCCTGGTGCTCGACTATCGCGCGGCCTGGGAAAGCACGTTCCTCGGGCCCGAGGCGGCCCACGCCTTGGTGGCGAGCGTGCTCACGCCGGCCTCGAGTCTGGCCGGGATCGCACTACCGGATGTCGCGGCGTTCGCCGGCTTGCGCGCGGCGCTCGGCGACACCGGCGGCGCGCCGGCGGCGCCGTGGATCCACCTGATCGCCCTCACGTTGCTGCTCTTCGTGGTCGTGCCGCGGGTCATGCTGGCCGTGTTCGTAGGCGTGCGCGCGGCGGCGCTGGCGCGGCGCTTTCCGCTGCCGCTGGCCGAGCCCTACTTCCAGCGCCTGCTGCGGCTGCGCCGCGGCGCCGCGGCGCGACTCGTCGCCTGCCCGTACGGACGAATGCCGACGCCGCGGGACACCCTCGCCCTGCAAGCGCTGGTTGCCGATGCGTTCGGTCCGAAGGCCGGGCTGCAGTTCGCCCCGACCGTACCGTTCGGCGCCGAGGATGATGCCGGGCTCGCCCTCGATCCGGCCACGACCCATGTCCTGGCCCTGTTCGACCTCAACGCCACCCCCGAGTCGGAGAATCACGGCCGTTTCGTCGAGCGCCTTCTTGCCGCGCTGCCCGCGGGCGGGATGCTGGCGATCCTGGTCGACGAGGCGGCGTTCCGCCAGCGCTTCGCCGGCCTGCCGGAACGACTTGCGCAGCGTCGCGAGGCGTGGCGTTCATGGGGCGAACCGTTGGGCCTGGTCCCGCTGGGTGTGGATTTCGGTGCCACCGCCGCCGGCGTGTCCGGCACCGCGCTCGAAACGGCCTTCGCCGCACGCGCTGCATCGGGGCCGGATTCCAGCCGATGAGCGCCGCGGCGAACGCGATTTCCCTCAGCCTGGTCTCGCACACCAACGCCGGCAAGACGACGCTGGCTCGCACGCTCCTCGGCAAGGACATCGGCGAGGTCCGGGATGCGCCGCATGTCACCGAGTTCGCCGATGTCCATACCCTGCTAGAGACTGACCGGGGAGAGCGTCTCTTGCTATGGGACACGCCCGGTTTCGGCGACAGCGCGCGTCTGGTGAAGCGGCTGCGCCAGGCCGAGCACCCGGTCGGCTGGTTCATGAGCCAGGTCTGGGACCGCTGGCGCGACCGGGCGTTCTGGTCGAGCCAGCAGGCTCTGCGCAACGTGCGCGAAGAAGCCGACGTCATGCTGTACCTCGTCAATGCGGCCGAGGAGCCCGAGGGAGCGACCTATGTCGTCGCGGAGATGGAGCTGCTCGCCTGGGTCGGCAAGCCGGTGCTGGTGCTGCTGAACCAGCTCGGGGCGCCGCGCGAGGCGGCCCTGGAGGCCGCCGAGCTGGCGCGCTGGCGCAGTCATCTGGCGTCCTTCGCCGCGGTCCGGGGAGTCATCTCGCTCGATGCCTTCGCCCGCTGCTGGGTCCAGGAAGCGACCTTGATGCGTTCGATCGAGCAGGTTCTCGACGCCGGGCAACGACCGCTGATGGAACGCCTGAGCGCCGCCTGGCGGGCCACGCGCAAGCAGACCTTCGTGGCGTCGATGGGCGCCCTGTCGGGCAGCCTCGCGCGGCTGGCGATGGCCACCGAGGTGCTTCCTTCGGGGCAGAGTCTCGGCACGAGGCTGCGCCAACTCGGTGCGGCGATCGGCATCGGCAAGGAGGCCGAGACGGCTGCGACACTGGCGCAGCAGGCGCTGGCGGCCCGCCTGGCCGGAGAGGTGAGGACTCAGACACGCGAACTGATTGGTCTCCATGGCCTCGCCGGCGACGCCGAAGCGCAGATCCAGACGCGGCTCGCCGAGCACTATGCGGTGCACCTGCGGCTCGATGAAACCCAGGCGGCCGTGTGGGGCGCGATGCTGACCGGTGCGGCGGTCGGGCTGAAGGCCGACATCCTCAGCGGCGGGCTCACGCTCGGCGGCGGCCTGCTGACCGGCGGACTGCTGGGTGCGCTCGGCGCCGCCGGCATCGCTCGTGGCGTGAACCTGGTGCGCGGCACCGACCGGTCCTGGGTCGCCTGGAACGCCGAGGCGCTCGACTCGATGGTCGACGCGGCGCTGCTGCGCTACCTCGCCGTGGCCCATTTCGGACGCGGTCGCGGAAACTGGGCCGAGGGCGAGTCGCCGCCGCACTGGAAGGACGTCGTCGGCGCGGCGCTGGTGCCGCGACGCGAGGCCCTCGCCGCGCTCTGGTCGGGCCGGGACCTGCGCAATCCTGCGGCCGACGCGACTCCCGTGCTCGCCTCGAAACTCCAGTCCATCTTCGACGAGGCGGCGTCGGCGGCGCTGGCGCGTCTGTACCCGGATGCGGCCGACGTCGTCGTCGGCCAGCCGCGGCCCTTGCGGGAAACCATCGATCGCCCGGTCGACCCTTTGCGCTAGCCTTGGCCGCATGACGCCGTCGCCGGTCGAGTTCTACTTCGACTTCTCCTCTCCGTATTCGTACATCGCCTCCGAGTGGATCGAGGCGCTGGCGGCACGCCACGGCCGAACCGTCGCCTGGAAGGCGATCCTGCTCGGCGCCACCTTCCAGGCCGCCGAGTTGAAGAGTCCCGTCGCCCACCCGCTGAAGCGCGAGTACTCCTTGCTCGACTTCGAGCGCTCGGCACGCTTCGCCGGCGTGCCGTTGAAGATGCCGGAGAAGTTTCCGATCCCGACGCAGAACGCCGCCCGGATTTTCTGGTGGCTGCAGGAGCGCGCCGATGTGAGTGCCAGTCACTGGGCTCGTCACTGCCTGCGGGCCTACTTCGCGCGCGGCGTCGATCTCAGCGACGTCTCCGCGCTGAAGGAACTGGCGCAGGCCTTCGGCATCGATGGGGCGGAAGCCGAAGCCGTCTGGAGCGAGCCGCGCTGGAAGGCGCGTCTGAAGGCGGCCAACGACGCGGCGATCGCGCTCGGCGTCTTCGGCGCACCGTTCTTCATCGTCGACGGCGAGCCTTTCTGGGGCAACGACCGCCGTGTCCAGATCGAGCGCTGGCTCGAGAAGGGGCCGTTCTGAGCCTCGGCGCCGATGTGCTCGTCCGGAGGGCCAGCCGGTGCGGCTCATCGCGCCATCGCGGCCAGCTCCACGCGATGCTGGCAGCCTCCGCGGTCGCCGCGCCGCAGCTCGTCGAATTCCCGATGACCGGCGAAGCCCCGCTGCGCGCCGCCGACCTGCAGGCGCTCAGCTGGCGCGAGGACGAACTCTTCGGCCGTTGACAGGTCGCGCCGCTATCCTTGTCAACCATGCCCGCCCTCGCTTCCAAGCTCGCCCCGCGCTCCGACGATTTCAAGGCCAATGCCGTCGCGATGCGGGCGCTCGTCGACGACCTGCACGTCAAGCTTTTGCAGATCGCACAGGGAGGTGGCGACGCGGCTCGCGCCAAGCACGTCGCCCGCGGCAAGCTGCCGCCGCGCGAGCGCGTCGAGATGCTGCTCGACCCGGATGCGCCGTTCCTGGAGATCGCCCCGCTCGCGGCGCTGGGCATGTACCCCGAGAAGGACGGGCGCGACGCCGCTCCGGGCGCCGGCCTGATCGCCGGCATCGGCCGGGTCTCGGGTGTCGAGTGCATGGTCGTGTGCAACGACGCGACCGTCAAGGGCGGCACCTACTACCCGATGACGGTGAAGAAGCACCTGCGGGCGCAGGAGATCGCGCAGCAGAACCGGCTCCCGTGCATCTACCTGGTCGACTCCGGCGGCGCCAACCTGCCGAACCAGGACGATGTCTTCCCGGATCGCGAGCACTTCGGCCGCATCTTCTTCAACCAGGCCACCATGAGCGCGCAGGGGATCGCCCAGATCGCGGTGGTGATGGGTTCGTGCACCGCGGGCGGCGCCTACATGCCGGCGATGAGCGACGAGTCGATCATCGTCAGGAATCAGGGCACGATCTTCCTCGCCGGCCCGCCGCTGGTGAAGGCGGCGATCGGCGAGGTCGTCAGCGCCGAGGATCTCGGCGGCGGCGACGTCCACACGCGGCTTTCCGGCGTGGCCGACCACCTCGCGCAGAACGACACCCACGCGCTCGCGCTCGCCCGCGCCGTCGTCGCCAACCTGAACTGGCGCAAGGCGCACGCCATGCAGTGCCTCCCGCCGCGTCCGCCGCTCTTCGAGGCGCGTGAACTGCACGGCGTCATCCCCATCGACACGAGGAAGCCCTACGACGTCCGCGAGATCATCGCCCGCATCGTCGACGCCTCCGAGTTCGACGAGTTCAAGGCGCGCTACGGCACGACGCTGGTCACCGGGTTCGCGCACATCGAGGGCATGCCGGTGGGCATCGTCGCCAACAACGGCGTGCTGTTCTCCGAGTCGGCGCAGAAGGGCGCGCACTTCATCGAGCTGTGCTGCCAGCGCAAGGTGCCGCTGGTCTTCTTCCAGAAAATCACCGGCTTCATGGTCGGGCGCAAATACGAGGCCGAGGGCATCGCCAAGCACGGCGCGAAGATGGTGCCCGCGGTCTCGACCGCGCAGGTGCCGAAATTCACCGTCATCATCGGCGGCTCCTTCGGCGCCGGGAACTACGGCATGTGCGGGCGCGCCTATTCGCCCCGCTTCCTGTGGATGTGGCCGAACGCGCGCATCGGCGTGATGGGCGGTGAGCAGGCGGCCAGTGTGCTGGCAACGGTGCGGCGCGACGGCATCGAGTCGCGTGGCGGCAGCTGGAGCGCAGCCGAGGAGGCCGCGTTCCGCCAGCCGATCCTCGACCAGTTCGAGGTCCAGGCCCATCCTTACTTCGCCAGCGCCCGGCTCTGGGACGACGGCGTCATCGACCCTGCCGACACCCGCCGCGTGCTCGCGCTGGCGATCTCGGCGAGCCTGAACGCGCCGATCGGCGAGCCGAAGTTCGGCGTCTTCCGGATGTGAGCGGTTCGGACGCTGGCATGGACAACGTCTACCGGACCCCGGAACACGAGTTGCTGCGCGACCAGGTGGCGCGTTTCGTCACCCGCGAGGTCGAGCCGCACGCGCTGGCCTGGGAGGACGCCGGCTGCACGCCCCGCGAGGTCCTGCGCAAGATGGGCGAGGCGGGGATGCTGGGCCTGATGTACGACAGCGAATACGGCGGCGCCGAGGCCGACGCCTTGACCAACCTGGTCTTCGCCGAGGCGCTGTCGCAGTCGACGTTTGGCGGTTTCATCATCACCGTGCTGGTTCACACCGACATGGCGAGCCCGCACCTGCACCATGCCGGCACGCCGGCGCAGAAGGCGAAGTACATGCCCGACGTGGTGGCGGGGCGCACCGTGACTGCGGTCGGCATCACCGAGCCCGGTGCCGGCTCCGACGTCGCCGGCATCCGCACCCGGGCCGTCCGCGACGGCGATCAGTGGGTGCTGAACGGCACCAAGCTCTTCATCACCAACGGCGTCCACGCCGACCTGTACTTCATCGCCGCGAAGACCACGACGGCGCGCCACGGCATGTCGATGTTCATCGTCGAGAAGGGCACGCCGGGCTTTTCGGTCGGCCGGGCGCTGAAGAAGTCGGGCTGGCTTTCGTCCGACACCGCCGAGCTCGTGCTCGAGAACTGCCGCATCCCGGCCGCCAATTTGCTCGGCGAGGAGAACAAGGGCTTCTACTCGGTGATGAAGAATTTCCAGACCGAGCGCATCGCCCTGGCGGCGATGGCCGTCGGCCATGCGACCCAGGCGCTGCGGTTGACGCTGGACTACGTGCGCGAGCGCCAGGCCTTCGGCGCCAGCCTGTTCGACAAGCAGGTCGTGCGCCAGCGCCTGGCGATGCTCGACGCGAAGACGCGCGCCGCGCGCGCCTTCACCTACCACTGCGCATGGCGCGTCACCCAGGGCCAGGACGTGGTGCAGGAAGTGTCGATGCTCAAGGCGCTGACCGGCGAGCTCGTCAACGAGGTCGTGCAGTCGTGCCAGCAGTTCCATGGCGGCATGGGCTACATGCGCGACACCGCCATCGAGCGCCTCTGGCGCGACGCCCGCGTGCTGGCGATCGGCGGCGGCGCCACCGAGGTGATGCTCGACGAGGTCGCCAAGAGGTACTAGCGTGGACCGCGAAGCCGCACCCCCGCCTTCCTGGCAGAGCCACTTCTCGACGCTCGCGCGCTACGGCGAGTGGGCGACGGCGCGGCTCTACGAGCACGTCGACCGCCTCTCGGACGACGACTACCGGCGCGCTGCCGGGCTCTTCTTCGGCAGCGTCCACGCCACCCTGAACCACCTGCTGGTGGCCGAGCACGAGCTCTGGTACGTGCGCTTCGAGACGGGTATCTCGAACCGGATCGCCCTCGATGCGGAACTCGAGCCCGATCGCGCCCGCCTGCGGCGCCGCCTGCTCGACGGCGCGGCACGCTGGGAGCCGTTGATCCGGTCATGGGCACCTGCGCGCTTCGCCGGGCGGCTCGACTACGTGACGACGCGCGGGGTGCCGCAGTCGCTGCCGTTCGTGGCGACGCTCACGCACGTCTTCAACCACGGCACCCATCACCGCGGCCAGGTGACCGCGGCGCTGACCGCGATGGGGCAGCCGTGCCCCGAGCTCGATCTGGTTTGGATGCTGCAGGCCGAGGCGCGCGACGAGAGCCCTGGCGGGGAGACAAAGGCATGAACGAGGTGCTGCAGGTCGAGCGCGCCGGACCGGTGGCCCGCGTCTGGCTGAACCGGCCGGAGATGCGCAATGCTTTCAACGAGACCTCCATCGCCGAGCTGGCACGGGTCTTCCAAGGCTTTGCGCACGATGATGCACTGCGCGTCGTCGTCCTCGGCGGTCGCGGCAAGGCCTTCTGCGCCGGCGCCGATCTCGGCTGGATGAAGACGATGGCCGGCTACACCTGGGAGCAGAACCGTGCCGACGCCCAGGCGCTTGCCGACATGCTCTCGACGGTCTACAGCTGTCCGGTACCGGTCGTCGGCCGCATCCACGGGGACTGCTATGCCGGCGGCGTCGGCCTGGCGGCGGTCTGCGACATCCTCGTCGCCGCCGACGCGGCCACCTTCTGCCTCAGCGAGTCCCGGCTCGGCCTGCTGCCGGCGACGATCAGCCCCTACGTGATCCGCGCGCTCGGCGAGCAGGCCTCGCGGCGCTACTTCGCGACCGCCGAACGTTTCGATGCCGCACGCGCGCAGGCGCTCGGCTTCGTCCACGAACGGTGCTCGGCCGACGCTCTCGACGCGACAGTCGACGCGCTGGTCGCCACGCTGGAGGCCAACGGCCCGATGGCCACGCGCGCCTGCAAGCGCCTCGTCCAGGATGTCGCCGGCCTGCCGCTGACCCCGGAGTTGCGCGCCGAGACGGCGCGCCGCATCGCCGACATCCGTGCCAGCGCCGAAGGCCGCGAGGGCGTGCAGAGCTTCCTGCAGAAGCGCAAGCCGGCCTGGCTGCTGCCGGACGCATGACCCGCCGCAGCGCCGCGCCGTGAACGCCGACACCACGCAGTTGCTGGCCATCGCCGCCGCGCTCGGCTGGGCGAGCGGCCTGCGCCTCTATGCGGTGCTGTTCATCACGGGCATGGCCGGGTACCTCGGCTGGGTCGATCTGCCGGAGGGGCTGCACCTGTTGCAACGCCCGTGGATGCTCGGCGCCAGCGGGCTGATGCTGGCGCTGGAATTCTTCGCCGACAAGATCCCCGGTTTCGACACGCTCTGGGACATGGTCCACACGGTCGTGCGCATCCCCGCAGGCGCGGCGCTGGCAGCCGCGGTCTTCGGCGCCGACCAGGCGAGCTGGTCGATGGCGGCGGCGCTCCTCGGCGGCTCGCTGGCCGCCACCGCCCACGTCGCCAAGGCGACGACGCGCGCTGCTGCGAACACCTCGCCGGAACCGTTCTCCAACCTCGGCCTGTCGCTGCTCGGCGACGCGACGGTGCCCGCAACCCTCTGGCTCGCCTTCACGCATCCGCTGCTGGCGCTCGTCGCGATCGCCCTGGCGACGCTGGCCATGCTGTTCACCATCGTCGTCCTGGCGCGCTTCCTGCGCGCGTTGTGGGCACGGCTGCGCGGCGCCCGTCGCGACGACGTCGGCCAGCCGGTCTAGGAGCGGCGGCACGCGCATGTTCGTCGGCCACTACAGCGCCAGCCTCGTCGCCCGGCGCGTCGCTCCCGAGTTGCCGATGTGGTCGCTGCTGCTCGCCGCTCAGCTCGTCGACGTTGCCTGGGCCGCCTTCGTGCTCACCGGCATCGAGCACCTGCGCATCGTCCCCGGCCACACCGCGACCAATCCGCTCGACCTCTACCACATGCCTTACACCCACAGCCTGCCCGCCGCGCTGTTGTGGGCGCTCGGCGCGGCGCTGCTGACCTTCGCCTGGATGCGTCGCACGCACGGCGCGGCGGCGTGGTGGCCCGCGACCGTCATCGGCGCGGTGGTGTTCTCGCACTGGCTGCTCGACCTGGTGGTGCACGTGCCCGACCTGCCGCTGTGGGACGACCACGCCAAGGTCGGGTTCGGCCTGTGGAACCACATCGTCGCGGCGACGGTGCTCGAGCTCGCGCTGCTGATCGGTGCGGCCTTCTGGCTGCATGCAGACCGCAGCGCCTGGCGCCGGGCCGGCGGTCGGGCGCTCGGGGTCTTCGTCGGCGTGCTCGTTGTCTTCCATCTGGTGAACCTGTTCGGCCCGTCCCCGCCGTCGACCGCCGCTGTCGGCGCCGCCGGGCTCGTCGTCTACCTTCTCGTCGCCGGCATCGGCTATTGGCTCGAGCGGCGTGCCGCCGCCGCAACCTCCTGAAGGCTCTGGCATCCCATGTTCAAGAAGATCCTGATCGCCAACCGTGGCGAAATCGCGTGCCGGGTGGCCGCCACCGCGCGCCGCCTCGGCATCCGCACGGTCGCGGTGTATTCCGATGCCGACGCCCGTGCCAAGCACGTCCTGGCTTGCGACGAGGCGGTGCGGATCGGCCCGGCTGCGCCGAAGGAGAGCTACTTGCGGGCCGATCGCATCGTCGCGGCGGCGCTGGCGTCCGGCGCCGAAGCCGTTCATCCGGGCTACGGCTTCCTGAGCGAGAACGAGGACTTCGCCCAGGCCTGCGCCGACGCCGGCCTGGTCTTCATCGGCCCGCCGCCGGCGGCGATTCGCGCGATGGGCCTGAAGGCTGCCGCCAAGGATCTGATGCACAAGGCCGGCGTGCCGCTGGTGCCGGGCTACCACGGCGTTGACCAGGACCCGGCGCTGCTCAAGCGCGAGGCCACCCGGATCGGCTATCCGGTGCTGATCAAGGCGAGTGCGGGCGGCGGCGGCAAGGGCATGCGCATCGTCGCCGCGGCCGAAGCCTTCGACGCCGCCCTCGCCTCCTGCAAGCGCGAAGCGACGAACAGCTTCGGCGACGATGCCGTCCTGGTGGAGCGCTACGTCACCCGGCCGCGGCACATCGAGATCCAGCTCTTCGCCGACAGCCAAGGCCACTGCGTCTTCCTGTTCGAACGCGACTGCTCGGTGCAGCGGCGCCACCAGAAGGTGCTCGAGGAAGCGCCGGCGCCGGGCATCAGCGCCGAGCGGCGACGCGAGATGGGCGAGGCCGCGGTCGCCGCGGCCCGCGCCGTCGGCTATGTCGGCGCCGGCACGGTCGAGTTCATCGCCGAGCCGGTCGAGGCGAGCGGCTCGGCACCGGCCGACCTGCGCTTCTTCTTCATGGAGATGAACACGCGGCTGCAGGTCGAGCACCCGGTGACCGAAGCGATCACCGGCCTCGATCTGGTCGAGTGGCAGCTGCGCATCGCCGCCGGCGAGGCGCTGCCGCTGACGCAGGAAGACTTGCGCATCGACGGTCACGCCATCGAGGCGCGGATCTCGGCCGAGAACCCGGAGGCGGGCTTCCTGCCGGCCACGGGGCGGCTCGAGGTGTATCGGCTTCCAGACGCGGTGGAGTTCGCGCGCGGCCCGGTGCGCATCGACGGCGGCGTGCGCGAGGGTGACACGATCACGCCGCACTACGACCCGATGGTCGCCAAGCTGATCGTCTGGGGCGCGGATCGCGCCCAGGCGCTGGCCCGACTCGATGCCGCGCTGGCGGCGACGCACATCGTCGGCATCCACACCAATGTCGCGTTCCTGCGCCGCGTCATCGCCAGCCCGTCGTTCGCCCAGGCCGATCTCGACACCGCGCTGATCGAACGCGAGCGCGAGCGCCTGTTCAAGCAGCCGGGCCTTCCGCTGGAGGTCGCCGCCGCCGGCGTCGTCGCCCATGCGCTGGCCGCCGAGCAGCGCCTCGAAGCCGCCGACCCCTGGTCGCGGCGCGACGGCTGGCGCCTGCACGGCAGCGCGCTGAGACGCTTCGACATCGAGGCCGACGGCGCCCACCACGTCTTCACCCTCGAGCGCCAGCGCAACGGCGTGCAACGGCTGGTCCGCGGCGACGAGCACTGGTCCTTCAGCACCGTCGCGCGCGATGCGGACACGCACGATGTCGTCCTCGGCGAACGCCGCTTCGCATTGACGGTCTATGTCACCGGGCAGAAGGTCAGCATCTTCACGGCCGATGGCTCGGCGGTCGTCGACGAGATCGATCCCATCGCCCATGCCGGCGAGGGCGCGGTCGAAGGCGGCCGCCTGACCGCGCCGATGCCGGGGAAGGTGATCGCCTTTCTCGCCCAGCCCGGGGACAAGGTCGCGCTCGGCCAGGCGCTGGCGGTGATGGAGGCGATGAAGATGGAGCACACGATCAGTGCGCCGCGCGCCGGCACGGTGGGCGAACTGCTCTATGCCGTCGGGGACCAGGTCGACGAGGGCGGCGAGTTGCTGCGACTCGTGGCAGAGTCCTGAGTTGCGGCCACCACGGCCATACGGAGGATCCGCCATGCTGCCATCCAGAGTCACCCTCGTCGACGTCGGCCCGCGCGATGGCCTGCAGAACGAGAAGGAGCCGGTCACCACGGCGCAGAAGGTCGAGCTCGTCCACCGCCTGCAGGCCGCCGGCCTGACCGAGATCGAGGTCACCAGCTTCGTCAGCCCCAAATGGGTGCCGCAGATGGCCGACAACAGCGGCGTCATGGCCGCCATCGAGCGCCGACCCGGCGTGCGCTATTCGGTGCTGACGCCGAACATGAAGGGTTTCGAGGCCGCGCTCGCCTCCCGCCCCGACGAGATCGTGATCTTCGCAGCGGCGACCGAAGCCTTCAGCCAGCGCAACATCAACTGCTCGATCGAGGAATCGATCGAGCGCTTCGCACCCGTCGTCACCGCGGCGCACGCCGCCGGCATCAAGGTGCGGTCGGCGGTCTCGTGCGCAGTCGGTTGCCCCTACCAGGGCGAGGTCAGCCCGGACGAGGTCGAGCGCGTCGTCGTCCTGCTCAAGGAGATCGGTACCGACCACGTCGGCATCGCCGACACCATCGGCGTCGGCACGCCGATCAAGGTGCAGGCGGCAATGGAACGCGCGCTGCGCCACTTCCCGCTGCACGAGGTCAGCGGCCATTTCCACGACACCTACGGCCAGGCGCTGGCCAACGTCTACGCCAGCCTCGAACTCGGCATCCATACCTTCGACGCCAGCGTCGCCGGTCTCGGTGGCTGCCCGTACGCCAAGGGCGCCACCGGCAACGTCGGCACCGAGGACGTGCTGTTCATGCTGCGCGGCCTCGGCATCGAGACCGGCGTCGACCTCGACCGGCTGGTCGATGCCGCGGCGTACATCTCCGAAGTGATCGGCCGTAAGCCGGTGTCGCGGACCGGCAGTGCGCTGCTGGCCAAGCGGGCAGCGGCCGAAGCCGAACGGGTCGCGGAGGCGGCGGCGTCGGTGATGGCGGCGGTCTGACGGCCGAACACTCGCGGCCGAACACTCGCGGCCGGACACTCGCGCAGGACATGGCCGCCCCGTGGCGGATCGTTACCAGAATGGACGCGCCTTGGCCGCACGGGCCAGGGCCTTGGCGCAGCCGCGCGCGCTCGTCCGGCGCTCGGCCGACAACCAACCGACATTGAACCAGGCTGCGGCGTCGCCCCGCTCGACCGCGGCGCGGGCCATGACCAGCCCGACGGCGAGATCGTTGTGGACGCCGAGCGCGTCCTGTGCCGGTTTCAGGCTGTCGAGATAGCGCTCGACCTTGCGGCGCGCAAACAGCGGGCCGACCAGTTCGGCCAGGTAGCGAAGCCGCTTCAGCCGCTTGCGCACGCGGTGCTGAGCCGCCGGGTCCAGCTCGACGTAGCCCTTGGCGGCAGGCGCGAGCGCGCCCTGCAGCTTCGCCAGGCGCGCACCGGCGCGCTTGCGCAATCCGGAGGCGTCCTTGCGGCCGGGCGCCTGGGGAATCGCGACGGGCTCGCCAAGTGTGCAGGCGAGCACATCGAGCAGTGCGAACTGGAACGACGCGTCCCGGACCACCGCGACCGGATCCGGGACGGCCTCGGGCGCAGCCGGCACGGTCGGTTCGGGCGACCCCGCAGCCACGAGCCGGTCCTTCAACGCTGCCGCGACGTTCCCGCGGTCGCGGTATTCGCCGAGCGCCCGGAACGCGTGCGTGATGGCGACGAGCCATTCGCCGTTCGCGATCCCGTCGAGAGCGCCGAGCTCGCGGGCCGCGGTCCGCAGGCGTCGCAGCGCGACGCGCAGCTGGTGGACGGCTTCGTCGTCGAAGGTTCCCGAGGCGACGATGCTCGCGTTCGCCAGGATGTGGTCGAGGCAGGCGCGAACCACTTCCTGAACCAGCGCGGCATCGTTCATCGACCCATCGAGGCACGGCGCGCGCGCCTTGGCGGCAGGCGGGTGGGGCAGGTCGCGGGCGAGCCCGTCGCCGCGCTCGAATTTCGACAATGTGCTGAGCCAGAGTCCGTGCGCGGCGACGCCCTCGCGGGCCAGCGGCAGCAGCTGGCGGGCATCGCCCGCCTTCAGCTCGTACTCGACCTCGCAGACCGCGGCGTTCCGCGTGGCGGCTTCGATCGTCCCTTCGTCGAAGGCGATCTCGATTCGCGCTCCGTCCACCTCCAGTTCGGCGCTGCGGCGCCGGATCCGGCTCACGCAGACCGGCTGCAGCAGGCTGGCCGTGAAGTCGCCACGGAGGGCCGATGCGAGCCGCGCGCCGGCCTCGCCGTCGCGGTGCAGGCCCGGATCGACGGCCGGCCCGCCCGCCGGCCAGCGGCCCGGCCGCGGCACCGTCTCCTCGAAGCGGTCGACCGCGCTCGCGCCCTCGGCTTTCAGCGTTTGCTCCCAGGCGCGGCCGCAACGGCGCAGCCGCAGCGTCAGTCGCGCCCGAGCCAGGTCGTGATCGGGGGTGTCGAAGTAGCGGGTCTCGAGCGTCGCACGCTGCAACGGCAGGTGCCCCAGCGCGGCGGCCACCGCGCCGGCGCGCGCCGGTTCGACGCTGTACTTGAGTTCGATCTCGCTCATGCCGCCATGGTGCCGCAATCGGCCGCTGCGCGGCGGCTTCGGCTCACTTCTCGACGAAGGCGCGTTCGATGACGTAGTGCCCGGCCTGGCCGATGCCGGCGGAAATGACGAAGCCGGCCTCGTCGAGCACGCTGCGCATGTCTTTCAACATCGCCGGGCCGCCGCAGATCATCGCCCGGTCGTGGGCCGGGTCGATCTGCGGCAGGCCGATGTCGCTGCACAGCTTGCCGTTGCGGATCAGTTCCGGCAGTCGGCCCTGGTTGCGGAACGGCTCGCGCGTCACCGTCGGGTAGTAGACGAGCTTCTCGCGGACCTCCTCGCCGAGGTGGTCGTGCCGCGGCAGGTCCTCGGCGATGAGCTCGGCGTAGGCGAGCTCGTCGACCTTGCGCACGCCGTGGACGAGCACGATCTTCTCGAAGCGCTCGTAGGTGTCGGGGTCGCGGATGATGCTCATGAACGGCGCCAGGCCGGTACCGGTCGAGAACAGGTAGACGTTGCGCCCGGGCAGCAGGTCGGTCAGCACCAGCGTGCCGGTGGGCTTGCGCCCGACCAGGACCTTGTCGCCGACCTGGAGGTGCTGGAGCCGCGAGGTCAGCGGACCGTTCGGCACCTTGATGCTGAAGAACTCGAGATGCTCCTCCCAGTGCGGGCTGGCGATGGAATAGGCGCGCAGCAGCGGCTTGCCTTCGACCTCGAGGCCGACCATCACGAAGTGTCCGCTCTCGAACCGCAGGCTGGTGCCGCGCGTGGTCGTGAACGTGAACAGCGATTCGTTCCAGTGGTGGACCGACAGGACGGTCTCGGGCTCGTAGGCAGCCATGGGTCAGGTCTTTCGGGAGGGACGCCGGGGGCGGGGCCGCGTATTTTCCGCTGCCGTAAGCGATGCTGCCGCAACCGGGGCATCGGGGGCGACCGCCGCGAGGATCACCCGCGTGATCTCGGCCAGCCAGGCTTCGCAGCGGGCGCGCTCCATCAGGTCGGCGCCGAGGAAGGACGACAGGGTGTATCGGTTCGAGAGGTAGAAGTAGCCGAGCGCAGCCAGCGTCAGGTAGACGTGGCGGACGTCGAGACCCGGGCGAAAGACGCCCTGGCGCGCCCCTTCGTCGAGGACTCGCCCGAGGATGTCGACCACCGGCCGCGACAGCTGGGCGACCTTCAGCGATTTGGTGATGTGGCGACCGCGTTGCAGGTTCTCGTTGCTCAGCAACGCGACGAACTCGGGATGATCGAGGTAGTAGTTCCAGGTGAAGGCGATCAGCGTGCGCAGCGCCTCCAACGGACGGCTCTCGTCGAGCGACAGGCTGCTCTCGGCCGTGCCGAGCGCGGTGTAGACGCCCTCGAGAACCTCGAGGTAGAGCGCTTCCTTGCTACCGAAGTAGTAGTAGATCATCCGATCGCTGGAGCGGCCAGTGCGCGAGATGCGCTCGATGCGGGCGCCGCTGTAGCCATGGCGCATGAATTCGTTGCGCGCAGCCTTCAGGATGCGGGCCCGGGTCTGGTCGGCGTCGCGGGTCTGGGCCAACGGTCGGATCCTGGTGGTTTACCCGGCGCGCCCTTTGCAATCCGGAAAAAGCCATGTTAGATTGACCCGGCAATGAAGTAAACACTTCATTCGTTGCGCCGGCCCCTGCTGCAGGCCACTCAAGGGAAATTTCACCCGTGTCTGCTCGCTACGAACGTCCCGCGTCTCTCGACGAGGCGCTGCCACTGCTGGCGGCTGGCGGCTGGGCGGTGCTGGCCGGCGGCACCGACGTCTATCCCGCGCACGTCGGCCGGCCGCTGTCGCAACCGCTGCTCGACATCACCGGGATCGCGGCACTGCGCGGCATCGTCAGGTCCGACACGTTCTGGTCCATCGGCGCCTCCACGACCTGGACGGATGTGCTGCGCGCCAACCTGCCGCCGCTCTTCGACGGCCTGAAGCTCGCCGCGCGCGAGGTCGGCGGCGTGCAGATCCAGAACGCCGGCACCGTCGCCGGCAATCTGTGCAATGCCTCGCCCGCGGCCGACGGCACCCCGGTGCTGATGGCGCTCGATGCGATCGTGGTGCTGCGCAGCGTCGTCGGCGAGCGCCGTGTCGGGGTGGCCGATTTCGTCCTCGGCAGCCGCCGCACCGCCTGTCGCCCGGACGAACTGGTGGTGGCCATCGAGGTCCCGGCCTGCAGCGGGCGCGCCCGCTCCACCTTCCTCAAGCTCGGCGGCCGGCGCTCCCTGACGATCTCGATGACGCTGGTCGCGGTGGTCCTGGAT